>JAKSMG010000001.1 GCA_024400755.1 Bacteroidales bacterium
AAATATTTGGAGTTTTAGAAATTTTGTAGGGACGCAATTCATTGCGTCCGAAAACCAAACAATGAATTAATTAAGATATGAAAAAATCTTTTGCATTACGTGTGGATGAAGATGTTTTTGAAGCCTTGGAGAAATGGGCCAACGACGAATTTCGCAGCGTCAACGGACAAATCGAGTGGATTTTGGTCAATGCGCTGAAAAAATCCAGACGTATGCCCAAAGAGCCCAAACCTCATCGGAAGAACGACGTTAGTTAAACAATTAAGAAATTAAGAGATTAGGGAATTGGGGGATAGTAAGACGAAACTTAATGGAACAAAAAGGGGCGAAACATTCTGTTTCGCCCCTTTTTTATGGATTAGTTTTCCTTATTTTCAGGTTTTCTTGGAGGTCTGTTGTGACCATCTTTGTGACCACCGTGGCCGCCATTGCCAGCAGGACGCGGTTTGCGTTCAGGTTCCACATAACCTTCCGGTTTAGGCAACAACACCTTGCGTGACAATTTGAATTTGCCGGTTTTTTCATCGATGGCAATCAATTTCACGTCAATTTCGTCGCCTTCCTTCAAAATGCCGTCCAGATTTTCCAATCTGCGGTATTCCACTTCAGAAATATGGAGCAAACCATCTTGGTTAGGCAAAAATTCGACAAAAGCGCCGAAAGGCATAATGCTCTTCACTTTTCCGTGATACACCTCTCCCACTTCAGGCACCTGCGTAATGGCCTTGATACGGGCAACGGCTGCATTGATATCATCAACATTGGCGGCAGCAATATCCACGACACCGAAATTACCCACTTCTTCAATATTGATAACGGTATTGGTTTCGCGTTGCATTTCCTGAATAATCTTTCCGCCAGGTCCGATAACGGCACCAATAAATTCCTTTGGAATCTGCAATTGGACAATACGAGGAACAAATGGCTTGTAGTCTTCTCTTGGAGCCGGCATAGCTTCTTTAATCTTACCCAAGATGTAAAGACGACCTTTCTTGGCCTGTTCCAAAGCTTCTGCCATTCTTTCAGATGACAAGCCGTTAATCTTAATATCCATTTGACAAGCCGTAATACCGTCTTCGGTACCGCAAACCTTGAAGTCCATATCACCGAGGTGGTCTTCATCGCCCAAGATATCGGACAAAATAGCGTATTTGTCGGTTTGTTCATCAGTAATCAAACCCATAGCGATACCCGACACGGGCTTCTTCATTTTCACGCCA
Organism: Bacteroidales bacterium; assembly: GCA_024400755.1. Lineage (GTDB taxonomy): Bacteria > Bacteroidota > Bacteroidia > Bacteroidales > WCHB1-69 > RUG11690. Next base: position 1,221 of record JAKSMG010000001.1, read on the forward strand.
CAATCAAGCAACGCCAATGTTCCAGCACAAACCGTAGCCATAGAAGAGCTACCGTTAGATTCCAAGATGTCGGAAACGATACGAACCGTATAAGGGAATGATGGATCATCTAATGGGATCATCGGTTTCAAGGCACGATTAGCCAAGTTGCCGTGACCGATTTCACGACGACCGGTGCTTCTGATGGCTTTCACTTCACCCACAGAAAATGGCGGGAAATTATAATGAAGGATGAATCTGTTGCTTCCTTCGATGATGGCACCGTCAATGGTTTGTTCATCCAACTTGGTACCCAGGGTACAAGTTGCCAACGACTGGGTTTCGCCACGAGTGAAGATAGCAGAACCGTGAGCTGAAGGCAAATAATCGGTTTCAATCCAGATAGGACGGATTTCATCCATTTTACGGCCATCCAAACGCACACGTTCATTCAAAATCATATTACGCATAGCGTGATATTGAACATCGTGGTAATAACGTTGAAGCATAGGTTCTTTTTCTTCGCGTTCTTCTTCCGGAATAGTTTCCATAAATTCAGCGAAGATGGCGTCGAAAGCATCGTTGCGTTCGTGCTTGCCGATACAGGCCTTTGCGATGGCGTAAACCTTGTCGTAAGTTTCCTTATTGATGCGTTCACGCAATTCTTCGTCATTGTGTTCGTGGCAATATTCACGTTTGGGATTGGCTTTTTCGACCTGAGCTGCCAATTCCATCTGAGCCTTACACTGGATTTTGATAGCCTGATGGGCGAAATTGAGGGCGTCAACCATATCCTGTTCGGAGATTTCCTTCATTTCACCTTCCACCATCATAATATTGTCCATAGAAGCGGCAACGATCATATCGATGTCCGAATTTTCCATTTCCTCGACGGTGGGGTTGATGACCATTTGACCATTAACACGTCCCACGCGGACTTCTGAAATAGGACCTTCGAATGGAATGTCTGAAACTGCCAACGCAGATGAAGCTGCCAAGCAGGCCAAGGCATCGGGAAGATTGTTTTTATCACCGGAAATCAAAGTGACGAGCACTTGGGTTTCAGCGTGGAAATCGGCCGGGAAGAGTGGTCTAAGCGCACGGTCAACCAAGCGGGCGATTAAGATTTCATATTCGGAAGGACGGCTTTCACGTTTGAAAAAGCCACCAGGAAAACGACCAACAGCGGCGTATTTTTCCTGATATTCCACTTGCAAGGGCATAAAGTCGGCATTTTCGGCGGCCTCCTTTTTGCAGCAGACAGTAGCCAGCAACATCGTGTTACCCATTTTGACCACAGCAGAACCGTCGGCCTGCTTGGCAAGCTTACCGGTCTCAATAGTCACCTGGCGACCATCTCCCAAATCGAAAGTGGTTGTCTTGAAAGTTTTTTCTATACTATTGTCAATCATCTAAAATCAATTTAAAATAAATAATGCGTGCAAATAAATAGCAAGAAAGGCAATTTGGAAGAAATTGCCTTTCTATTTGCATTATGGTAAAAAAATTATTTTCTTAAACCTAACTTCTTAACGATAGCTCTGTAACGTTCGATATCTTGTTGTTTCAGATATTCAAGCATTCTTTTTCTTTTACCTACGAGAGCAATCAAAGAACGTTTGGTAACAAGGTCTTTCTTGTTTGTTTTCACGTGTTCCGTAAGGTGTTTGATACGGTGAGTGAAAAGAGCAATTTGGCTTTCGGGTGAGCCGGTATCAACTTGGCTTTTTCCGTAATCTTCAAAAATCTTCTGTTTAACTTCTGTTGATAAATACATAATAAATCTTACTTTTAAAACTTTTTTTACGATTCTTTTTCGGGGTGCAAAGATACAAAAATTTTCATAACAATCAACACAATAAAATTATTTGATTTTTTCCTTCGATTTATTTGTTTTTCTTTGCTGAAGAAAATGCGGAATGAAGCACTTCCGCCACTTTCAGATACCCCTTTCCGTAAAGATAGTTTCCCTTGAAAAAATCAGGATTTGTCCGATTCTGCTTGGATAGCGGCGTAAAAATATCGACATATTCCGCATCAGCCGTCTGCTCGCACCATTGTCGCACGAAGTCATTGAAAACGATGATTTTTTCATTTTCCGTTTCCGTGGGCATCAAACTCAACAAGTACAACTTACTTTCCGGAGCGTAATTTTTCAGTTTTTTCAGCAGATTTTGATATTGAATTTTCACCGAATCCAAGGGTGAGTTGCCATTAACATTGCCGGTTCCGGTATAGACGACGATGGCTTTAGGAGATTTTTCCCTGGAAAAAGGATTGTTCAACGCGGCCTCGGCCATAGCACCGGTAATGCCGATATTGTCTATGGTTTCGTCGTAGCCCCACCCTGTTCCCAGATTTCTGACACAATTGTTTTGAAGCAATTCGGCCCACTCGCCGCACTTAACCATTTCGTCGCCGAAGAACAATATATCTGTATTTTTTACAGGCAAAACGCTAAAATAAGTCGCCCGCATTCCCCACGAGCCCCAAAGACCTGCATCATCTTGTTCATCGATGGTATTTGCTGGATAAACACAAGTCGCATCCAGATACGGTGCAATCAAGTCGCACCAGATCTTATATCCGGAGGCCTTGAGATGCAGGCCGTCCAGAGTATTGGTATGATTCATACAGATATCGAACAGCGGATTCCATAAATCTATATAAGTAACGTGATAATCGGAAGCCAGCTGTCGAATCAGTTCATTGGCACGTTTTTCATCTTCTAACGTACGTATTCCGACCGTACTTGGTAAAATGCTTTCCAAGTAAATTTTCGTGGACGGTGACATTTTTTGAATTTTTTCCACCATCAGACGAACATTCCCGGCAACATATTCAGGTGTAAAACCCGAACCCAAGTCGTTGGTACCAATCATCAAAAAGATGGCCTTGGGATGACCGTTCACCACTTCATCAAGATGTTCAAGAATTTCGGATGACAAAGCCCCGGACACGCCCCTGTTCAGGAAATGGGGATGGTCAAAGGCCTGAGCCCAATCGTGCATATCCGTGATGCTGTTGCCCACGAAGACCACATCGGAAGTATCAATTTTCAGCACGGTAAAACTGTCAAAACGATGGGTACGAAAAGGTCCGTCGGCCATTGCGAAGCAAGACATCAGCCAGCACAACAGGAAAAAGCAGTATTTTTTCATTTCAATTCACAATTTACAATGGACAATTTACAATTATTAGTTTTGCAAAGATACTCAATTCCTCGTTTTAAATCTTGGAAAAAAGTTTAATATTTTTCAGCTTATTATATGCTCCCATCTTCATTGTACATTGTTAATTGTTCCCCCGTTCTTTTCCAGCATTTTCCGAACCTGTTTGTCGAAGTCGGAATCTATTTTTTGGGTTTTGTTGAAAATTTCGTATTCGGTTTCAGCTTTTTTGTCTGCTTTAGTCTTGGATATTTTCCCCTTGTCGGGCAAAATCTGATACTTGCGGAACGACAGAAACTCATTTACGCTATTGGCAAACTGCTCCATATTGAATGTATTTTCGCGTTCCAGCAAATCTTCTATATAGTCGAAATAACCTGTCACCAATCTTTCAAGCTGGCGGATTTCCTTTTCGTCCAAATAGTTCTTTGCCACTTTGGTGTCCGATTTCAGTATGCGCCCATCAGGAGAGTTTTTCCACGTTTTCAGTCCCATATTGTCCTGGTTGTGGTCAGCGTGCGTATAAATGATTTCCGGAGCGGTCTGACCGGTAATGGCATAATGGAAACGATTTTGCACCATCATAAAAAAATCTTTGGTGATGTCGGCTTTAGGGTCATAGTCGATGGAACATTCGGCATAGATGTCTGTTATCTGCTGCCAGATACGCCGTTCACTGGCACGGATGGAGCGAACCCTTTCGAGCAATTCGCGGAAATAGTCCGTGCCGAAAACCGTCTTTGCCTGTTTGAGGCGTTCGTCATCCATTACAAAACCTTTACGGAGATAATCCTTCAACACGCCGGTTGCCCACTGACGGAATCGCGTGGCACGAAACGAGTTCACCCGATAACCTACGGCAATGATGGCATCGAGATTATAATATTCCAACTCATCTTCAACGGAGCCTCTAATGCCACGATTCACGACAGTTGCAATTTTTGCAACCGTCGCATCTTTATCAAGTTCTCCTTCTTTGTATATGTTGGCAAGATGGCGGCTAATGCCCGATTTATCAACGCCGTACAACTCTGCCATAGCTTTCTGCGTAGCCCAAATGGTTTCGTCTTTCACCACCACCTGCACCTTGCCGTCTTCTTCCGGCAGATTATATAATATAAAGTCTAATTCTTTCATTTCAATTTACAATTTACAATGGACAATTTACAATTATTTGCTTCGGGAAGTTTTTAGGATGCTGGTTAGGAGTTTTATCAGTTCTTTGTTATCACTGTAGATGCTTTCAAAAGAGGGGGTATCAATGTAGTCGCTTTCGTGAAGTAGTTCAAGCCAATATTCCGTTTCACCGGCTTCTTTTAAAGAAATGAAAAGTTTTGCCTCAAAATCAGCCTTCGATTGTGCCAAAGAAGCCTCCTTGGCATTTGCCCCGATACTTGTTCCACTGCGAAGAATCTGTTTCGACAACACAAATTCCTTTTTCTCTTCGCACAAATATCTATACAGGTTGATAATCCGCAAGGCAAATGCCTTACCCTTCACCAAAACTACATTGTCTTCAACTCTCTTCATTTCAATTCACAATTTACAATTATTAGTTTTGCAAAGATACTCAATTCCTCGTTTTAAATCTTGGAAAAAAGTTTAATATTTTTCAGCTTATTATATGCTCCCGTCTTCATTGTACATTGTTAATTGTTCATTGTTCTCTCTTTATCCTCTTCAATTCTTTCCAACATTTTAAAGTTTGGAAAGAATTGAATCAAATTTATCGCCTTTCAAATAGGCCTTCTTTACTTTATTCAAGGCAATCTCTTTCAACAGTCCCATTTCAAGCAATGGCAAAATATCCGTCTTGGCTGTGGTTGGCGTAATGAAGAACCTGGCTTGCAAATCTTTTACAACGACCATTTCCTGTGGATTATCGGCAAACATTTTAACGATTTCCGCCTGACGCAAATTCAAGTTCGGGATTTGCAGATATTTGAGTGCGGTCTGTTGTTCTTGTTGTTTGCGTTTTATGTAATCCTGCAACCCACGGAAAGCCAATTCTATAACCCTCAGATTGTAAGCGATGAAATAGCCGATGTCGTTTTGGTCGGTTTCCGCATACAGAAACGATTTTTCGTACGAGGGTTTCGCCGCATAGATAATCCGCGAGATGGAGAGGTATTCGGTAAGCCAGTAGCCCTGCTTGAGCATATACCAATAGAAAAGCGTCCGAGCGGTACGTCCATTACCATCCACAAACGGATGCATATAAGCCACCATAAAATGAATGATGATGCCTTTGATGACGGGATGGATATAAGTTTCCGTATCGTTCTCATTAAAGAATTGGCAAAGCTCGGATACAAAAGCTGGAATTTCGGTAAATGTAGGCGGAGTATGCGCCACTTCGCCGGTAATCTGATTTTGCACCACCACCTCATCGTTCTGCCTAAAACGGCCCACGTAGGCGGGATTGTCCAACGTGCCTACGGTCATCAGCCGATGAATTTCCAACAGGAGTTCTTCAGAAAGGGGCTGGTGTTTGTTTTCCACAATGAAACGGATGGTTTGATAATTGTTGAAAATCATCCGCTGCGACTTGTCTTTGGGCGACAGCTTCTTACGGAGCATTTCCTTAGCCACTTTACGAGTGGTTACCGCACCTTCCATCTGGCTGGAGGCAATAGCCTCCTCGATGAGTGAACTGATGAGATACCTTTCCTTGTTGTCTCCCGGCACCACCGAATCGTCCATCCAAGAACCTCCAAAATCCATATCAAACTGATGGCATTGACGTTGCATCTGGTTGGTCAATGAGAAATGAATTTTGAACCTTTTCCAAAATGGTACGGACACGCATTTTCTCACTCGGTCGGCCATCATCAACGCCCACAGCTCCTTTTCAGAGCCGACGTCTGGCACCTGCTTGTACTTTGCCTTATCCCAATAGAAATATTGGTCGTTGAGCCGACTGATGGCTGCGGCCAACTCGCTATCCTGCTGCAACTTCAGCATTGCTTTTGCAAGATTATTCCAAGAAATTGAGGGGGCTTTCTCCATATCGAAAAATTTTCGGCAAAGATAGCAAATTCTTTCCAATGTTTTAAAAATTGGAAAGAAAATTTAACACTTTTCAATCTACAATAAACAACGTATAATGATTGGGCTTGCAAATACTTCATCTTCTCGGGCGTGCGCAGCTCCTGCCCATCTGAATGATAAATGCCTGAAATCCAAGAGACACAAATGCTATAAACTGCTTCCGTACCTTTCCAACCAATTTTGCGCCTTTTCGTAATCCGGATAATGCGAGCGCAGCAGGGTCCAGAATTTGTGCGAGTGGTTCATCATAATAGTGTGGACAAGTTCGTGCACGATGACGTAGTCAATCACAAACTTGGGTGCTTTCACCAGACGCCAGTTCAAGGAGATGTTTTTCAGAGAGGAACAGTTGCCCCACTTGCGTTTTTCGGTGCGGACAAAGAGCTTGTTATATGGCAGATTCAACGCGATTGAAAGCTGCTCGGCGCGTTCATCAAAGTATTTTTTCGCCACCGATTTCAGCCAGTTTTCCTGTACGGCAATGTCCGTCAGATTGCGACTTGCCCGAATCGTGTGGTGCTCTTCGTTAATGACGACTTTATTGGCATACTTCGTGTCGTAGAAGTAAGTGTATCGGTTGCCGAACAGCAGCAACTCGTTGAACTGCAATTGGATTTTCTCCCGATTCCGGAAAAAGGCCTGCTTCTTTTCAATCCAGGCCTGCCGTTTTTCCAGAAATTCCTCAATTTTTGCCTTGGGAAAAAGCAGCGGTGCCACCACGTGTACGCTGCCATCCTCACGCACACACAGGCGTAAGTGTTTCACGGGTTTCCGAGTGAGGGTGTAGGTGATGTCAGTCGTTTGCATGGATTAAAGTTTTTCTCATTTCAACATTTTCTTGCTACCGACATCTTCCAGCACGCTCATTTGCTGAATGGCTATTTGATTGAGTTTTATCAATCGCTCACGTTGCGGGAGGTTGTCGTTGATAAATACGGCGTTGAGATTTTCCATATTCGAAAGGCAAATCAGTTGGTTTATTGTGGCGTAGTCGCGAATATTCCCTTTCACGTCGGGATTTGCTTCACGCCACTCTTTTGCAGTCACCCCGAAAAGAGCCACGTTCAAGACATCGGCTTCGTTTGCATAAATCATTGATGCTTGTTGCGGCGTAATTTCCTTCGGAATGAGATTTTTCTTAATTGCGTCGGTGTGAATGTGGTAATTCAGCTTTGCCAATTCGCGCTTTACCGACCAACCAAGTTGTTTTTGCTCTTCCTCTTTTAGGCGTTGAAATTCCTTGGCAACGTACAATTCAAATTCAACCGAAATCCAACTTGCAAATTTGAAAGCAATATCTTTGTGTGCATACGTACCGCCATAACGCCCGGATTTACTTATAATTCCAATGGCATTTGTAGTTTCAATCCATTTCTTAGGCGACATAGTGAAAGCATTTAATCCAGCTTCTTTTCTAAACCTATCGAATTCGATAGGTTTAAAATTTGGATTATACAAGGATTCCCAAATTCCAAGATACTCAATGGTATTACGATTTCGCATCCAATTGCATACGACGATAAATGTGTCATCTGTTTTGAACTTTGCAATATCCGTCAATGAAATGTAATCATTTTCATTGATTTGCAAGATTGTGATGTCTGTGTCCTGTACGATAATTTTTGCCATACTCACAACGCTTTATTAACTTTGCAAAAGTACCATTTATATTTCAACGCGGCGGCTGCTTTGATGTTTTTTTCAAATCACCATAAATCGTTCCTTATTTAGTTGATGCTGTAAAACTTAATCATCGCGTTCATCAGTTCGTTGGTCAGCTCGTCGTTGTCTGCCAAATCGAGGTGCAGCGGGGCGTATTTGTCGCTGACGGAGAGCAGTTGCAAATCGAATTTGAAACGGTTGACATCCTGGAATATTTCCTGCCAGCCGAGATAGATTTTGGCTTTGAGCTGATGCGTGAATTCTGTGACAAATTCCTTGGCCAACGGCTTGTCGATTCCGCAGAAACGGTTGGTAAGGATGGTGAACAGCTCGAAAGAACCCTTGTCGTCAAAGCCCATCCGCTGGGGCAGCGATGCCACATCGTCGATTTCGGCATATAAGGCGGACAGTTTCAGCAGAATGTCTTCAATGGCCTGACTTTCTTCGCGTTTCTGGCGAATCAACTCATCCAACCGCTGCTGAAATTCCACATACACGGCGCTGTTGTTTTCGTTCAGCCGGATGACGGTTTCAATATCGCGGATGATTTTTTCCGCCTTGTCCTCAGGAGAAAGTTTCGTCTCTTTCAGCTTTTTCAGATAATCGCTGTCGATGGCGATTTCGGGCAGATGCCCTTTGAAATTCAGCAGTTTGGCGGATTCGCGAATCAGCTCGCGCGTTTTCATCGCATAGATGTCTGCTTCAAACAACGTGCGTTTGAACTCTTCCAGATACAATTCGTAGATGGTAAGCAGCCACAGATAACGCTCGCGGTAGGGACGGATGACCGGATTGGGCGAAATGGCTTCCCACAGCTGCACGGTGTTGTGGAAGGCATTTTCGAACTTGCCTTGGTCGATGCCGCTCAGCACGCGGAGCAACGCAATAGTGCATTCGTAGCTGTCTTCGAGTTTCACTTCCGAAAAATAGCTCATCGCTTTTTCCAGCACGGCGGGGAAGGTCTTCGCCAACGAATCCACATCCTGAAATTCGCCTATGTCCTCAGGGTCATAATTCAAAGCCTCCTTGTAGTTTTGGAACACACCTACATAATCGACCACGCGCCCGAATTCCTTCGACAGTTTCGATACTTTGTCGTCGTAAGGGCGGTTGGTGCGGGCAATGGCCTGCAAAAGGTTGTGGTCGCGCAGCGGACTGTCCAAATACATGGTCTGCTCAATGGGTGCGTCAAAGCCGGTGAGCAGCATATTGCAGACAATGAAGATTTTAAGGTTGTTGCCATTCGCTTTTTCCTCCTCGGTAATGCGGCGTTTGAATTGCTTGACGTATGTACGGCGCGTTTCGTCGTCCAAATAGAAGGGACTGAACATTTCAAAACGCTCGGAAGTGTCGTATTGTCCCGTGGAGAAAATAATCTGTATTTCGGACTTGTCAAAATATTTCAGCAACTCATTGTAATAGAGCACGCAGGCCTCTTTGTCGCAGGCCACCACCTGGGCCTTGTAGCCCTGTGGTTCCAGCTGTGCACGGTAATCATCGGCGATGTCTTTGGCAATCACCGCAATACGGTCGGGATGTTTCAAGAAGGTTTTCCAGGGCTGCACTCTTTGCTCCACTTGACGTTTCTGGTCGTCATCTAAGTCGGCGGTGATTTCGGCATAGCCGGCAGCTAATTTTTCCTTGTCGAGCTGCCATTCCATCGGGCCGAAGGTGTAAAGCACGGGCTTGATGGCACCGTCGTCGATGGCGTCCTGTATGCTGTATTTGTCCAAGTATTTCTCAAATGTGTTTTCTTTTCGGATGCCAAACTCCTGATGCGTTTTCGGCACCGGCGTGCCGGTGAAGGCAAATCGGCTGGCGTTGGGCAACACGGCACGGAGTTCCATCTGGAAGTCGCCGTATTCGGTGCGGTGTGCCTCGTCAATCAGCACGACGACATTGGCGCGGTTGTCGCAGATGTCGCCTAACTCGCGGAATTTCTGGATGGTGCAGACGAACACGCCCGCCGGTTTATTTTTGATAATGGCTTTCAAATCGCCGATGTTGGCCACGGGGCGCACATTCGGGAAGTGGCAGTCGTCGAAAGTGCCGCCCAGTTGCTCGCGCAGTTCCTTGCGGTCGAGGATGATGAAGACCGTCGGGTCGTGCAGCTTGTCGGAAGTGCGCAGTTTGCCGGCGGTGTATATCATGGTCAGACTTTTGCCCGAACCCTGCGTATGCCAGATGACGCCGGTCTTGTTTTCGGTATTCTCCACACGCTCCACAATCTTGTTGGCCGCGCGAAGCTGCTGATAGCGTGCCACTTTCTTGATGATGGCGTTGCTTTCGTTGCTGCGTTCAAATACGATGAAATTTTGGAGGATGTCCAACACGCGGGCGGGCTGCAGCAGACCGATGATGGAGAGTTTCATCTTTTCCAGCACCTCGCCGTTGGGCAGGCGTTCCACGTTGAAATGCCACAGTCCGTCGGTTTCGTCCTGATAGGTTTGGCAAAGATTGTTGTCGGGTGCCAGAATGGGATTCTCCTGCGTGGTGTCGAGGATGGTGTCTTTCCACTCGTTGAAATAGGAGGCGGAAGCACCGGGGATGCCGTATTTGGCGATGCGTCCGTTGCAGGCCACGCCGAAGAGGTGGCACATAAACAGGTTGTCGGCACGCTGGGCGTAGGTGGAAAACTGCCGCACGCCTTCGAGCCAGTTGGTGCCGCGCTTGGCGCATTGCTTGGCCTCGATGGGCACTAACGGGATGCCGTTGACCAGCAGCACGATGTCGGTGCGCACCTCGAAAGCCGACCGCACGGTGTATTGGTTGGTGACGATGAAGCTGTTGTTCCGGATATGCTGAAAATCCACAAAGCGGACGGTGATGTCGCCGAGCCGGGCATCGGTGACATTGGCCCCCGAGACCAATAGGTTGAGAAACTTTTCGTTGCCCTCGATGGGCACGGGATTCTTGATTTGGTTGAGCAGAATGCCCATTGCATTATCGCGTGCGGTTGGCGAAACGCCGGGATTCAGCTCCGCGACCTTCTCACGCAAAATCTTCTCCACCACGGGATTCCCCAACGGACGGCTGTAGGCCTTCATCTCCTCGGGCGTGCGCAGCTCCCAGCCCATCTGGCTGAGCCATTGCGTCACTTGTTGCTCTACGGGTTTCAGTTCGGAAAGTTTGGACATGACAATTATTGGTTTATAATGATTTGTTTTGTGAAAAAATCAAATTTTTCATTTTTTCGGGCGCGTGCAATTCCTTGTACATCTGACTGAGTCATTGATGCGTTTTTTTAACTATAAGTTTAATGAGAATGGTTTGAAATAATTATGGTGTTTTTAGCAAGTCGTTCATCTCTTTTGTAAATCTTTGAGGCTCCATAGAAATTATTTTTTCATCTTTCGGTCCAAGCCTATTTAGTAAAAATAATATGGTGTCGTATGTTAATGGCATATCAAATTCTGAATTTAGAATCCATTTTAAGACTTTACTTCTACTTGTTTTATATAATAATCGAGCAGTATTATGATTTTCCTTAGAAGAAACATATTGTAAAAGTTCCTGTGACAAAAAAGATGCATCATCAACTTTAAAACGGATTCTCATTTTCTGTCTCAAAACAGAATTCCAATTATTGTTTTTATAGTGGCTATGAGCTAAATTATCAAATATTGATAACATAGACCATTCACTCGTTTCTAATGTTGCAAAAACTCCATTTAGTAGTCGACCGTATTGCCTGTAGTCTGTCCAATCATCATTGTGTTTATATCGCAAATCATGGTCAACTTCATGCCATCCCTCTGACAAAACAGTTCTGATTTGAATTTCATAAGTACTGTCAATATAATCTGAAAATTGAGCATAGTTCTTTTTTATTAGATTAAAATCAGCAATTGAACTCTCAGGTAATTTCATTACCATATTTAGAACTTGAGGGCAAAACTTTTCAATACTTGGATTGTTAATTGATTCATTATCAAAATGTCTGTCATTTTTCAAAAAATCATAGAGCAACTCCTTGTCATCGCTAAAATACAAAGTGATGCGTACTCCGAACAAATCTTGCATTTTTTTGTTTTGATCTATGTAATTTTTGTGAGTAAATTTTTTTTCAATCGATTCAATTGATTTGACCCTTCCAAAAATTCTGAACATAATTCCACATCTATTCAAAGTTTTTTCCAAATCGTTCTCTATCCGTCTTAAAATGATTTCTTCTCCGTTCATTTGCTAATGTATTTATTATAAAAACCGATTCCGTCTTTTGAAATATATGTGTTATTACCATTAATAATGATATAACCATTGTTTTCTAATTTGTGTAATACTTTTGTTAAATTATTGATTGTCAATTCGTTCCTTAAAGATGTTATTGTTTTCATGCGCGGTGTTTTCCCGTCAACTTTAAAATATTTACTTAACACTATTTTTTCATCATCATTTTCACATTCTTCAGTGACAGAATTGTCTGATAAAAAAAATGTATTTATAAAATTGGAATCATAGTCTTTGCACCCGAAACAATAATTAGAATTGCCAGAATTATTACTACAATTGCATTCCTTAAACTTGCATCCAATAAAGCCACAATTTTCAAAAACACCCTGTCCAAAAGAACATTTTGAGAATGTAATGTCTGTAAAAATTACTGTGTCAAAATTGCAATCATCAAATTTAACATCATAAAATTCAATAGAATTCAAATTAGTATTATTAAAATTTCCATTGATTTTGTTTCTCAATAATGCATCAAAGTTGATTTGAGAAAATATTGAAAAATCAGTTCTAATAGGGCTGAGTATGTTATGCAATTTGATTTTATCTGAAGATTTTGCGTATCTAAAAGCATATATTATTTTTTCAAAAATATTCTCTGAACGAATAGTTTCTCGAAGCAGACATGCTGCATCCTCTAGAATTGATTTACCCAAAAGAACACCAAAAATGAATTCATTAATAAAGCCAATGTAATCTCTATTTCCAATTCTGTCAAGAAGTGCATGATTTGTTAAAGTATCAGCCAATTCTTCAAAAGAAGGTTTTTGAGAAGATATTGCTCTGTAATATGACAATTTGCTTTTATTTCTATCAATCAATAAATCTTTGACAAAAGCTCGTGATTCTGCCGTAATATCAAATTCAGCAAATGATTTTGCAAGATTCTGAAAAATTTTCATTTGATCTTGATACGGAATTACAAGTTGCTGTCGTTCTTGTTCTCGGTTTAACAAAAATTCAAAATATTTGTCTACGATTGTATCAGGCTCGCGACTTATTGATTTTAATGTGTTATTGTCGATGTTCCTTAAATATGTTAGTAAAACAGGATTGGTTATATTGTCAAGCGGAACATTATTTGTATTGAGAATATCGATTTGTTCAGAAGTTAACCAGTGTAAAATTTGTGGCTTTTCCAATTGAAATCTTACAACGTTAAAAGCACTTTCATAAGAATCAACCCATTCATTAAATTGATCTCCAGAAAAAATAGCTGTTTTTCTAGATGTTATCACTATCTTGGCATTATCTGACAGTAAATCTCCAATAGTAGATAGCATTGTCTCAACTTCTTCAAAATCAGAAGTCGATATCTTTCTTCCAGTATCAATGTTTTTTGATAATAGTTCATCAAAGCCATCAATCAACAAAGGAATTTTCCCCCTTTTGATGTTGTGTATTACTAAATCTGTATTAATGCCGGCATTAAATTCATCTTCTATTTCAGACATTAATACATAACGAAATTCCTTGGCATTTCTGTTATTGGATAATTCGGCAAATAATGGTTTGGTGTTCGTAGTTATGGGCTCTAAAGACTTATATATTTCAAAAGCCGTACAAGTTTTCCCAAAACCGGCGGCAGCTTCAATAATCATTAGATAAGCACCGTCTTTTGCGAAAATACTATTAATATCATTTACAATATTAACTCCATTTTGGACTTCATTACTATCAATAATACTATATGGGACATTGATATACTCATACGCTACTCCAAGATTTCCATATGGTTTTACCTGCATAGAGGCGAAGTCATTGTATCGTTTTTTTATTCGATTGGAAGTAAGTGTTGTCTTAAAAAAGCCATCAAATAAATATTTTTCGGCATCTTCAATGGCATTAAAATGATGAAATTTGGCAGCATAACCCAATTTTGAATACTCTGACACTATATCTGAGCAATCATATTCTTGCAATGCTACTATTTCTGCACCGTAATACATTCCCTGGTGCAAAAGGTAAACCCTGTATTGTTCGCATTTTTCTTTTAGCTCATAACCGTATTGATCAAAAACAGAATCTAAAATTTTTGTGTCCATATAGTTTTATTTATATTCGTTGTTTTATTTATATTCGTTATCAATATTCGCATATTATTACATTGTCAAAATTCATGTATTTAGTGATATCATACTATTTTTTGTTTTTATTGAAATCTACTTTCCCCTTCCCTATAAACCAACATTTCACCCTCACTTTCCCCGTCAGCAGCTGCTGCATCAGCGACTTCTTCAGAGATTCGAGAGCGGTTATCTTTTCTTGTTTCTTGTTTATTTCTGAATCAATTGTACTTAATTTGTTTGCAATTGCACATTGTTCTTGTTTGTCAATTGGTAAAATTATTCTATATTTTTGAAAAGTGCTTTTGTTGATTTGTGGCGTAGCGTTTACACCCGCAATTTCCTTGAAATGTGGCGTTTTGTATTGCATTAAATAATACAAAAATTCATTGTTGTTCATGTCATTAACGATAATTGCGTTGATTTGCTGATTTGTACAAGATTCTGTTGATACGATGCCTATTTTTCCTATCGTTGAACCAATGCAGACAATTGCAATAGAACCTTTGGGTAAACGGTATGAGTAACCGATTCCTTTTTCGGTAACATAGCGTTCTGAATCAGTAATATATTTGCCATCTCCCAAGTCTCCTGGTGTAATAAACATAAAACCTTTGCTTAAAGAATTTGCAAATACATTAGATTGGGCTGTCGGAGGTGTTTTGCCCGTTTGAATATTGCCCACTTCCTTCAATTTCACGCTTTTCCACCCTTTCGGCACCAAGCCCATTTTTTCGTCTTCGTAGAATTCGGCGGCGGGGCGCAGCGTGCCGTCGGGCTTCATCTTGCCCGAAAGCAGGTTCTGCATCAACGATTTCTTTACCCGCTCCAACTTGCTTATCGTTTCGCGGGTGCTCCGTATCGACTCATCTACCGTGGAAAGAATCTTCGCAATGGCGGTCTGCTCGGAAACAGAAACGGGATATGTAATTTTTAAACTTTTAAAATCTCTTAAAGAAAGAGTATAACGAATGCCACTGCCTGACGCCCGTGTGACAAAATGCTTTTGAACTTTGTAAGTGTTTAGCAAATAAGACAAAAATAGTTTGTCAAACATATCTTTTTGATACAAACGACCTCTTATCAAATGATAACTATAAACACAATTAGGCATGTTTTCCATTACCACTCCAGCATGTCCAATATCAATTGGCTTTTCAGAAGAAGGAGTGAAAAGTATATCACCTTCTAATAAATTAGCTTCTTTTATTTCACGAATTTTTGCTGTAACTTTCTGATAATCTTTTCTTTGCTTAATCTGCCAATTTTTATATACATCCATATAATTTATCAGAGAAACCATATCCTCATTCGTGGATAATAGTTTATTGACCCCAGAACCTCTAAACCAAGCGATTTTGTCTAATAGAACTTCTTTCCAGCCTTCCATCACTCACCTCCTTTCAAAGTTTTCAGTAGCGCGTTGAGCAGCGAATCCACTTCGCTTTCGGCTTTGGCGGCGGCCTGGTAGTCGGCAATGGCCTGGGCAAGGTCAATCTCCTCTTCCGGCTCAAAAGTATCTACGTAACGCGGAATGTTGAGGTTGTATTCGTTCTCCTCAATCTCGTCCATATCCACCACCGAGAAATAGCGGCGGCGCAGTTCGGGGTCGGCCAGCATTGCCAGCAATTCGCTTTCCACCTCTTCAATCTTCGCAATGGATTTTTGCGCCTTGTCGCGGCAGTCATTTTCCTTCGCGGCTTTTTCGGCCATCAGCTTGTCAAGGGCGTTTTGGGCCGTTTCCAAGCTCTTCCGGTCGCCGGCGGTCAGCTTTTTGCCTTCCCGCTGCTTGTCGTTCACGGCTTTTTGCGCTTTGGCCAACCGCTCGGTGGCCTTGCTTACAGCGTCGGCCGTTTCCTCGGCAATCTCGCTCAGCTTAAACTGCAGGTTATCCTGTATGTTGGCGTTCAGGCGGATTTTCTGTTCGGCAATCCAGCGTTGGGCCACCTCTATGTCGCCCCAGCTTTCGAGGATGGTGGAGATGCGCAGAATGTCTTGCGGTTCCAAGATGTTCAGGTTGGATTCCTCGCGGTACCAGCCCTCTTTGGCGGCATACACCATCAGCACCTTGTTTTTGCGGGCTTCGGGCTTGTTCTTGTTGATGAACAAGATGGAGCCGGGGATGGTGGTGCCGTAAAACAGGTTGTTGGGCAGCACCACAATGGCATCAATGATGTTGGCGCCGATGGTGGTTCCGTCTTTCAGTCGGCCGGTAAGCAGTCCGCGGCGGATGTTATATTCCTCATCGGCCTTGCGGTTCTGTCCGTCTTCCTCTTCGGTTTTCTCGGGCTGTCCGCGGAAGAGCACGCCCTGCGGACACACCACGCCGGCCTTTCCGCCCTCCTTCACCGAGGCGATGATGTGCTGAAGAAACATAAAGTCGCCGTTGGAATAGGGCGGCATACCATACACTAAGCGCTGGTAGTTGTCGGTAAACTCCTTGGAATATTCCAGTTGCGGGGAGCCGTCTTTCTTGTTCACCGGTTTGCCGTTGCGGTCTTTCTTGGGCTCGCCGTTTTTGGCCCAGTTTTCCTGCGAAAACGGAAAGTTGGCCATCACCTTGTCGAAGGTGCGGATCTGCAAAGGGTTGTCTTCGGCCACAAACTTGGGCGAAAGAATGGTGTCGCCCTGCTTGATATTGGCATCCAATCCGTGCAGAATCATATTGATGTTGCAGATGGCCCAGGTGTTCCACACATTTTCCTGTCCGAAAATGCGCACATTCTTCTGGCTGCCGTACTTTTCCTTGGCATATTTCGCCGAGTTGATGAGGAAGCCGCCGGAGCCGCAGGTCGGATCGTAGATGGCGTCGTTTCTTTCGGGTTTCAGGTAGCGGACGATGATATCAACCACTTCCTGCGGCGTATAGAACTGTCCCGCCGTAGTGCCGCCGCGGTTTTCGTCGGCAAAGCGTTTGATGAGGTATTCGTAGGCGTCGCCGAGTACATCCACCGAGGCGTTGCGGTTGCTCAAATCCACAGGCGAAAGGTAGTTGATGAGGTTGGTGAGCACTTCGGGGGCGAGCTTGGTGCCGCCGCTGCCGTCGGGTGCGGGTTCGTTCCAGCGCACCGTGTTGATGATGCCCTTCAGGATGAAGTTGCCGTTGGGATCCTTGTTGGCATCGGCAATGCCGTTCACCGCATCGTTCAGTTTCTTGTTCTTTTCCACAGGTGTGGCAATGCGTACGTCTTCCCAGAAGCAACCGTCGGGAATCACGAAATCGTGCTTCCTGCGGATGAGCAGCTTGCGTTCAGCATCGTTGGGTTCGCGGTTGTTCTGCCGGATGAACTCTTTCACACTGTTTTCATTTTCCCACAGATAGTTGTCGGAAAGACGTTTGAAGAACAACAGTGAGAGGATGTACGATTTGTAATCTTCCACCTTGTCGCGTAGAATGTCGGCCATGCCGAAAAGCGTGTTGCCTAATGCCTGTTTGGTAATCATAGATTAGTAATTTATAGTAAAAATATGCAATAAATACGTATATGTATGTATAAATTTACAAAAATAGAAAAAAAATGTAATTTATGACAGCAAAATTGTCACTTTTCTTGTTTTTTTTGCACAAAATCCGCTTCCAACTCCTTCGCGGGAGCGATGGAAGCGGGCACGAAGCGACAGCGGCTGCCTTACGGGCGTTGGCGGCAAAGAGCGACCAGCGGAAGCTACTTTGCCGCCATAGCGGCCGTGGCAGGCGCCAAGCGAAGTAAAGCGGACAGCGCGACGGCACCGCCAGGTGCCGGACCGCCCAAATCCTATTCACAAAAATTTCAATAATGACAAAAAACTCACGAGAAAAAAACTTACTGTTTGAAAATAAAACACTTACAAAAGTAATTGAAAAATAGCGAAAATCCGAGTTTTTTATGTAAGTTTGCAGTCCAAAACAAAGACGATGACCAAGCATTTTCTACCCATAACGAAAAAGGAACTCGACTACTTAGGTTGGGATTACGTGGACGTTGTGCTTATCAGCGGCGACGCCTACATCGACCATCCTTCCTTTGCGGTGGCAGTCATCGGACGATGCCTGGAGGCAGAAGGTTACCGCATTGCTATCTTGCCACAGCCCAACTGGCGTGACGACCTCCGCGATTTCAGAAAACTGGGCAAGCCCCGTCTGTTTTTCGGCATCACGGCCGGCAATATGGACTCAATGGTCAACCATTACACCGCATTCAAGCGGCTCCGCAGCGACGATGCCTATACCGCCGGTGGAGAAGCAGGCTTCCGCCCCGACTACGCCACCATCGTCTATTCGCAAATCGTCCGCAAACTCTATCCCGACACGCCCATCGTCATCGGCGGCGTGGAAGCGTCGATGCGCCGCCTGGCCCATTACGACTATTGGAGCGACAGTTTCAAACCGTCCATCCTCGCAGACAGCGGTGCCGACATATTAATATATGGTATGGGCGAACGCCCCGTCACTGCCGTAGCCAAAGCCATTGAGAAAGGAAATTGGAAGGAAAATCTCGACAAAATTCCCCAAATTGGCTATCTCAGCCAAAATATTTCAGCCATAAGGGAAGAAAAAGACACAATTTGGCTTCATTCTTTTGAAGAAGAGCAAAAGGACAAGCAAAAATATGCCGAAGACTTCGTCATTTTTGAGAATGAGACCAACAAACGCAAACAACGAAGGATGGTTCAACCCCACGGCCAACAACTGGTGGTCATTAATCCTCCGTTCGACATCGCCACGGAGGAAGAAATGGACAAATATTCCTTTTTTGACCGGATGATGAACGCTCCGCATCCCAAATACCTGAAACGAGGTCCCATTCCCGCCTTCGAGATGATCAAGAACTCCATCAACATCCACAAGGGCTGTTTCGGAGGGTGCAGTTTCTGTGCCATCGCAGCGCACCAAGGGAAATTCGTGACTTCACGTTCCGAAAAATCCATTTTGGCAGAAGTCACTGATTTGGCCCAACGCGACTATTTCAAAGGACACATTTCCGACTTGGGAGGACCATCCGCCAATATGTACCGCCTACACGGCAAAAATACCAAGGCTTGCGAAAAATGCAGCCGCCCTTCGTGCATTTTCCCCAAAGTCTGCCCCAACCTCAACATCAACCACAAACCCCTCATTGAACTATACCGCAAGGCCTCCAAAATCAACGGAGTAAAACAAATTACCATCGGCAGCGGCATCCGCTACGATATGCTCCTCAACGACAAACAAATAGATCAGGAAAATGGACTGAGCGACTACATTCGCGAGGTCGTCAACCACCACGTTTCCGGACGACTGAAAGTGGCGCCGGAACACACCGCCTCGCACGTCCTGCAAAAAATGCGCAAACCCGACTTCGACAAATTCAAACTGTTTTTAGAAAAATTCAACAGCGAAAATCGAAAATCCGGCAAGAATCAGCAACTTATCCCCTACTTCATTTCTTCACATCCCGGATGCACGATGCAAGATATGAAGGACTTGTCCAAACTGTCGCACCAATGCCACCTGCTTACAGACCAGGTCCAGGATTTTACGCCCACACCTATGACCTACGCCACTGCGATGTACTACCTTGGATTTGACCCCTATACGGGAGAAAAAGTCTATGTTGCCCGCAATATGCAGGAAAAAAGAGAACAAAACGCCTGGTTTTTCACAAAAAAAGACGCTCACGAAGACAAAAGTCAACGCAAGCGCCCATATCATCGGTCAAAATAAGAGACCTCTTATTCCAGAGCTTTACAAATATCGGCAAAGACCTCATCGATAGTCTGCATACCGTTGATTTCAATTAATTTCCCCTGTTTTTTGTAATAGTCAATCAAAGGATGAGTTAGTTTGAAATACTGTTCGGTACGATTTTTTGCCACTTCCGGTGTATCGTCGGTACGACCCAACTCGGCAGCACGCTTCAAAATTCGCTTGATGATTTCTTCTTCATCAATCTTGATATAAATAACCTTGGAAATGCTGACGGGCTTGTCATAATTGATGCCATCCAACATTTGGGCCTGTTCAATCGTACGGGGAACACCGTCAAGGATGTAGCCCTTGCATTCTCCCAACTTGGACAAGTAGCTGTTCAACATATCCAATGTGACGTCATCAGGACAAAGTCCACCATTATCAATGATACTTTTGGCCTTGATTCCAATAGGCGATTGAGAGGCGATTTCCTTACGGAACATATCGCCGGTAGAGATATGGTGCAACTTAAATTTCTCCATTAACTTAGGAGCTTGAGTGCCTTTTCCACTTCCTGGAGCACCCAACAAAACGATGTTAAATTGATTGTTATTCATAACTATTATATTTTAATATCTTTCTTTCTCACCACTCATTTCCTCACATCAAACTTGTAAACCAATGTATTATTATCAGTTCCAACTATCAAACACTTCTTCTACGTATTTCAGTTCACTGATCACTGACCACAGTTCACCGACTACTACTCACACACCTGATAAATATCGGGCAAATTCCGTCCCCAGCCATCGTAATCCAAACCGTGTCCCACGACAAATTTGTTGGGAATCGGCAAACCCACATAATGCACGGGAATAGATCTGTTATAGACATCCGTCTTTAGAGCCATCGTAGCCATTCGCACGTCTTTCACCTTGGCGGCTTGCAACACCTCGCACAAGTGCTCGTAGGTTTCACCCGTATCGACAATATCTTCCACGATGATAACTCTTTGTCCCGTCAAATCCTCGTTCAAACCGATCAAGGGTGTCACCGTGTGAGTGGATTGCATTCCACTGTATGACACAAACTTGATACAAGAAATGCGGCACGGCATCGTCAATTTTTGCAGCAGTTCGGCAGCAAAAATCATAGCACCGTTCAAGTTAACCAAAAGGATGGGCTTGTCATTTTTATAATCCTCGTTAATCTGTTGTGCCACGCGTTCGGTCGCGGCATTCACTTCTTGCACAGGGATATATTTGACAAAGGTTTTATCAAGTACCGTTATCTTTTCCATATTTAGCAAATTAATTTACAAAAATACAACATTTTTCGAAGAAAACGGTTATTCGCCTTATATTTTTTTTCGTATTTTTGCGAATGAAAGGAATTTATATGAAAGCACTATGATTTATGCGTTTGTCGTCAACATTTTCAGCTTTTTGCTCTTTGGCATTGACAAGCTTAAAGCGAAGAAAGACCTCTGGCGGCTTCCAGAATGGGTATTGCTGTTTGTTTCCCTGATTGGAGGATCACTGGGAGCATTAGTCGGGATGTGGCTGTTTCGGCACAAGACCAAGCACCTCAAATTCATCATTTTAGTTCCTTTATTTTTCATTTTACACCTCATTTTGATTTATTATTTCATTCAACAATATCGATAAATTCATTTGCAGATGAATCCCATCAAAAAAATCCTCGACGAGTTTGAATTTCCGGTTTACCTTGCCCCAATGGAAGAGGTCAGTGACCCGCCGTTTCGCAGCATCTGCAAAGAATTTGGTGCCGACCTGCTCATTTCGGAATTTATTTCCTCCGACGCACTTTCGCGGGAAGTAGATAAAAGCATCAAAAAAATGCACTTTGAAGAAAGTGAACGTCCCTTTGGCATACAGATTTTCGGCCACGACGAAGATTCTCTGATTGCGGCCGCACGCATAGCGGAAAGCGCACAGCCCGACTTTATCGACATCAACTGGGGTTGTCCCGTGAAAAAAGTCGTCACGAAGGGTGCGGGCTCGGCCATTTTGAAGGACATTCCCAAGATGATACGCCTCACCAAGGCGGTGGTTGACGCCGTAAAACTGCCCGTCACCGTAAAAACCAGACTGGGTTGGGAAGAAGCCGACAAACCCATCGTTGAAGCTGCCGAAATGCTTCAGGACATTGGCATCTGCGCCATCACCATCCACGGCCGCACCCGCTCACAAATGTACAGCGGCACCGCCGACTGGACCTTAATTGGAGAGGTCAAAGCCAACCCGCGTATGAACATTCCCGTCATTGGCAACGGCGACATTGATAGTGCGGAAAAGGCAGTCGAATACAAAAACCGTTACGGTGTTGATGCCATTATGGTGGGACGCGCCGCCATCGGAAATCCCTGGATTTTCAAGCAAATAAAAGAATATATTAATGGCAGAACACCGAGCATTCCAAGCTATGACAAAAAGGTAGAGATTTGTCTGAAGCACTTGCAGCGCTCCATCGAATGGAAAAACGAACGAACCGGCATTCTGGAAATGCGCAAACATTACGCCAATTATTTCAAAGGAATTCCTCATTTCAAAGAAAAAAAGATACAACTGATGAATGCCTTAAGCTTTGAGGAATGCAAAAAAATACTAATAAACAACTAATATTCAATTATTTATATTAAACCGGAAATTATTTTTTCAAAAACCGGCATTACAAAATATTTTTTTGTATTTTTGCAGTCACAAATATGGCGGCTGTAGCTCAGTTGGTTAGAGTACCGGATTGTGGTTCCGAGGGTCGTCGGTTCGAGTCCGACCCGCCGCCCAAAAATGAAAAAGAACAATTTACGAAAGTAGGTTGTTCTTTTTTTTGAGTTGATTTACCACAAGATAAAGCAACGGCGTGGCAGCACAAGCCTCCAACAGAAGTTTTACCAACACCTGAATAAGGATCATTGAACCGATGGCCGACAACGACACCGTTCCCCCAAAAGCCACCACTACAAAAATCGCCGTATCAACAACATAACCAAAAAAAGAAGATCCTATCGCACGCAGCCACAAGTGCTTGCCTTCGGTCTTAATCTTGATTTTTTCCATAGACCACGCATTGACCAATTCACCACAAAGAAATGCCAACAGGGAAGCGGCCGTGATTCGCGGAACAAAAGAAAACACCTGACGATATGCTTCGGCATTGGCTTGTGTTTCAACAGGGAAAGGCAACCAAATGGCAACCCAAGCAAATAAAGTAAAAAAAATCTCACAGAAAAAAGTCAACCAGATTACTCGTTTTGCTGTTTGATATCCCCAAATTTCCGTCAAAACATCGCCTAACAAATAGGCAATGGGAAAAATAATGGTTCCCGCATCAAATATGGTAATTCCAGCGACATTTATCAACTTGACAGCCATCACATTAGCAGTCAAATAACAAGTTATCAGCAAACCTACGATTACAGTGAGTGCAGGTAATTTTCGGTTTTTTAAAGGGTTTTCCGAGACCTTTTCCATCATTATTTATTTTGATGTGCAAAATTACACAAATTTCAACTAAAAAAACAAGGATTTGAATTCATCCCCCGTAATGCCGCTGACATATTCAGACACGTCAATTTGTGACAACAAGGTATTCAATGCCTGCTCATTATGGGGCAAATCAATCAATTTATCCTCCAATTCCGAAATATCCTTCTTGGCAAAGAAATCGCCATAGATTTTTGCTTGGCGAATCAACGACTTGTCAATAGAAAGATACAGCTCCACAATTCCGCCAGACGTTTTGGCCGACTTATGAAACGTATATTTGGGCGAACTGCCGAAATTCCACTCCCACGTGGCATATTTTTCATCCGTCAAACGGCGAATATATTGCAATTCCTCTTCCGTAAAGGCATACGTTTCGGCATCTTGTCGCGAAGCCAGGATATAGCGCATAATACGGTCTGCAAAGTCCAACACCGACAAACTCTTGTCTTCCAAATATTCACTGATATTCGTCACCCGTTTCCTCACCGACTTCACCGCCTTGTCTTGAAATTTCAAAGGATTGACATTCAACGCCTTGGACAAATCTGTCATTTCTGACGAGAACAACAAGGTCCCGTGATGCAACATCCTACGATGATGCACGCACTGTGCATTTCCAGATATTTTCATTCCATTGATGGTCAAATCATTACGCCCTTCAAAACGGGCATCAACGCCCATTTGGTGCAACACTTCCAATATCGGCTCGGTAAATGTTCTGAAATTGCCGTTGCTATTACTTTCCACAAAGGTAAAATTCAAATTTCCCAAATCGTGGAACACAGCTCCCCCACCCGTTTGCCGCCGAACAACCTTTATGCCATTTTCCTTCACATAATCCACATTGATTTCAGCCAAGGAATTCTGAAATTTTCCAACAATAATCGAGGGTTCGTTACGCCAAAGCATAAAAATGTCATCTTCCACATTGTCAAGCAAATACTCTTCAACAGCGAGATTAAAATAGGGCTCCGTTAATGGATTAAAAATACACTTCATTGTTTCACTTTTTATGATTTATTGGCACGACAACACCATCGCGGTTCGAGACGGAAGATACATTTTTACATAATGATTTCCATTTCTCTCGTATGAATGGTAACTCCACGTTTCATCAACATTACCGAAACCTGCGAATACAGGATTATCCGTATTCAATATCATTTTATAATTTCCTGACTGACAGAAAACTTCATAATCTGTATAAGATTTTTCAGGATTAAAATTAAAAACGACCATCGTACAACCGCGACGAAAAGCCAAGACTTGATCGGCTTCATTCTGCAACAACAACTCAACATCGTGCTTCAACATCTCCGAAGCAACAGCCGTGTGAATCATTGCCTTGTCAAACTTGTTGAGTGCGTGATACTTCAAATTTTTATCATCGGCCAAAAACCACATCCGACGGGCATACTTCATCGACCAATTATTCCCTTCCCTCGGAAAATCTATCCATTCCGGATGTCCGAACTCGTTGCCCATAAAATTCAGGTAGCCGCCATTGGCCAACGTCAAGGTCAGCAAGCGTATCAACTTATGCAAGGCCACTCCGCGATCCACCGTCACATTGGGAGTAAACACCGACATAGAATCATACATAAACTTATCTATCAATCTAAATATCAGCGTTTTGTCACCAACCATAGCTTGGTCGTGACTTTCGGCATAACTAATCGTTTTTTCCTCAATTCTATGATCTGTCATCTTAAAGAACAGTTCTCCCACGCTCCACTGTTCATCAGTCCGTTCCTTAATGATCTTCGTCCAAAAATCGGCAATTCCCATAGACATCCGATAATCGAATCCAATACCTCCACGAGAAACGGGAAAGGCCATTCCCGGCATTCCACTCACATCTTCAGCAATGGTCAGGGCATTGGGATTCACCTCTTTCACCAACTGGTTAGCCATTGTAAGATAGACGATTGCGTCTTCATCCACATTGGCATCGAAATACTGGTCATAATTCACGAAATCCACGCCAATGCCATGATTCCAATAACACATACTCGTCACCCCGTCAAACCGAAAACCGTCAAAATGAAATTCTTCAAGCCAATATTTCAAATTAGACAAAAGCAGAGTGATGGTTTCCTGTTTTCCGTAATCAAAGCAGCGCGAATCCCACACCGGATGCCGGCCTCTTTCTCCACCGTGAAAATACAGCGTTTCAGAACCGTCAAAGCGACTAAGACCTTCTTTTACATTCGATACGGCGTGAGAATGAACCACGTCCAACACCACCGAAATTCCCATACCGTGCGCTGTATCAACAAGTTCCTTCAATTCTTCTGGCGTTCCGAAACGGAAAGTCGGAGCAAACAAATTGGAAACTTGATAGCCAAAAGAACCATAATACGGATGTTCTTGTATCGCCATCAGTTGTATCGTATTATAACCCAGATTCTTAATACGAGGAAGCACATATTCCTTAAATGCCCAATACGAAGAAATCTCCTCTTTTTCCGAAGACATTCCGATATGTGCCTCGTAAATCAACGGAATTTCGGGCTTTTCCGGTGACGAATTTCGAAATTCGTAAGGTTTCTCCGGATCCCACACCTGTGCCGAAAACACCTTGGTCTGTTCATCTTGCACCACTCGCGTCACACACGAAGGCAATCTATCGTCGGCACCATCTTGCCACACCATCCACAGTCGGTATAACATACCGTGTTTCAGGAAATCAAGCGGCAACTCAATTTCCCAATCTCCCTGGCCAATGGGATGTAATTCATACAAAGGATTCACCTGCCAATAGGAAAAATCTCCATAAAGGAACAGCTGTTTGGCGTGTGGGGCCTTTTCCCTAAACACCCATCCGTGGTCGGTTTTATGCAAACCATAGTATAAATGATGGTTGGCCAGTTCCTTCAAGGGGCAACGCCCGTCGGTCAAATCCAACATACGCAGCACCGCCAACTGATGCCGACGATCAAGTGACCGTTTATATGGCTTTAGATAAGGATCCAACAAGACCAGGTCGGGAGTTTCCATAGGCAAAAATATTAGCAAGAACTATATGGAACGGCATCTAACGTCGTAAATTCCTTTTTCTGATATTTGAAATAGGCACATACGGCAATCATTGCCGCGTTATCCGTTGTCAAGTCAATGGTGGGCAGAATCAGGTTTCTGTGATATTTATCGGCCACCTGCTGCATCGCGGTACGCAAGCCCTTATTGGCCGACACTCCACCAGCCAGCACCAAATCCTGACAATCATACTGTTTCAAAGCCATAATCACCTTATTTGTCAACGACTTGATGATCGCATATTGCATAGAAGCCGCCAAATCATTCAAATTATCCTGAATGAAATTTTCATTTTTCTTCAATTCATCTCTGACAAAATAGAGGAAAGAAGTTTTCAAGCCACTGAAGCTGTAATCTAAGCCCGGCAAATGGGCGATGGCGAATTGAAAACGCTTAGGATCGCCTTGGGCTGCCAACTTGTCGATAACCGGTCCTCCAGGGTATGGCAATCCCATAATCTTGGCCGCCTTGTCAAACGCCTCTCCTGCAGCATCATCAATCGTTCCTCCCAAACGTTCCATATCGAAATAGTCGTTCACCTTGAGCAACAGCGTGTGACCGCCAGAAACCGTAAGGCACAAAAAGGGAAAACGCGGTTTCGCACTTTGCCCCTCTTCCTTATTCAAAAAGTTGGCTAAAACGTGGGCCTGCAAATGGTTTACCTCAATCAAGGGAACGTCCAAACTGAAGGCCATCGCCTTTGCGAAAGAGTTGCCCACAAGCAACGAACCGAGCAAGCCTGGGCCATTTGTAAAACCTATTGCACTTATTTGATTTTTTGTTATCTTTGCACGGTGAAGTGCGGTGTCCACAACGGGTATGATATTTTGCTGATGAGCTCGGGATGCGAGTTCGGGAACCACGCCCCCATATTCGGCGTGAACTTTCTGACTAGCAATGACATTGGAGAGAATAGTAGTATCAGCAATGACGGCTGCGGAAGTGTCATCACACGAAGATTCAATACCAAGAATATAAGTTGACATAAACTGAATATTTTGAAAGGCAAAATTACTAAAAAAATCGCAACGGTGCTACTCTGGATCATCGGTATTTTTATTGCCCTTGATTTATTGGTGGTTGGACTGTTCTTTGTGCCGCCTATTCAGAACTTTGTCGTACAAAAAGTAACCGGATTTATTTCTAACCAGTGGGGCGCGGAAATCGGAGTCAAAAGAATCTATGTCACACCCGACCTCCGCATCGCCGCCGACGACTTTATCATCCGCGATATGCACCAACAACCGATGATTAAAGTCAAAAAACTCAAGGCAAGATTCAAATCACTTGATTTACAACCTCTCACATTACATTTCTTCAACGCCACTGCCACCGAGGCCGATGTCACGCTGGTCACCTACAAAGGCGATTCCATCGTCAATATCTCCGACTGGGTGGCACATATTTCTAAACCTAAAGAAAACCCGTCTGACTTTATTCTGCGCATAAATCATCTCAAACTCATCAACTCCCATTTCTCTATCGCCAACCAAAATATCCAGCAGCAAACACCCTACATCGAAGGACAGGAATTCGACCCCGGCTTTTTCGAACTTCGGCACATTGACTTCAATGCCAAGAAGTTCCAGGTTTTCAACGACGACATTTCTGCCGACATCAAGCAAATCGGCTTTGACCAGTATTTCGGGTTCCACCTCATCAAAGGTTCCGGCGACTTTGACATCAACGGACACGGCCTTCGCTTCGACCATTGCAAGCTCTTGACAGAGAACAGCAATTTGGATTTGGATTTGAAATTTGACTACAGCGACTGGAGCAGATTGGGTGATTTTTTGGACAGTGTGCAGATTACCGCCAACATTCGTCCTTCCGAATTTTGCCTGACCGATGCCGCCTGCTATGCCGGTGCCATCCGAGGAATGGACGACACCCTGTATTTCGACGGACGAGTCAACGGCTGCGTCAATGATATGAAATTGAAGGATTTTACCTGCCATTTGGGTAAAAAAACTCATTTTTCAGGAGATTTCGCACTGAAAAACGTCACCGACTTCAACAATTCCATTTGGGATCTGGACTTTTGCGAATCCAATCTGAATATGGCGGAACTTTCTTCCTTCAAACTTCCTCAAGGAAAGCCACTTAACCTACCCGACATCGTCAAGCGTCTGGGCAATGTGCAACTTTACGGCACGTTAAACGGTTATTTTCCAATGATAAACAGTGAACTGTTGGTCATCACGGACTTAGGGCAATTAACGGCCGATCTAAACACCACGGATAAAGGGCAATATATTGATCTGAATGGCAAAGTGGCCTCTTCCAACCTTCAACTTGGGCGATTGCTTCACAACAGCAAAACGTTTGGGCAAGTCCACTTCAATATTGATGTTGACGGAAATTTTGATGATCCTCAAGACAATCCCCAGTTTTTAGAAACGCTGACGGCCAATATTCATAGCAAATTCTCTCGTTTCGACTTATTCGGTTACCCCGCTTCCAACATTTATCTTGACGGGGATTTCAGCGATAAGAAATGCACCATTCACCTCAATTCAGACGATCAAAATATCGACCTTGATTTTAACGGTCTGGCCGACTTAACTCTTCTTAAGCCCAATATTCAGGCCTATCTATCTTGCCCTTACATCAATTTCAGCAATATCGCATCCTATATGCCTGCCGTGGACTCTGTCTCGGCAAAGGGTTTTGATCGATTGGTTTACGTGGCACAAAATGATCCTGATATCGCTATGGCCTTAGATTCCCTTAGTCTAAATATTTGCGGAAACGACTTATACGATGTCAACGGCTTCGTGGGAATTGACGGACTGCAAATCAAAAACGGCGACCTACCCATCGTCAGCGACAGAATCAGGTGCACTGCCATCAATACACAATCCGGCTTACACAAAATCATTCTTTCTTCCAGTTTTGTGAATGCCACACTCAACACAAACTATGAATACGACGACATCAAAGACTCCTTGGTCAACTATGCCTATCGTTTTATACCCAACCTGCTTCCCGAACGTCACGCGTCAATCAGCAAATACATCAAACAAAATACTGACGTAAACAAGTATTTTAATCTTTATGTCGAAACTTATGATGTTCAACCTTTGCTGGATATCTTTCTTCCGGAATTGTATATTACGGAAAATTGTGTTGCCGACATTCACATCGACCAAACATCACAAGACGACCACATCCTTATCGAAATCCCCGAAGCAAGTTACAAAAACACTTATTCTGTCGCTAATCTAAAGGCCAATGTGCGAACCAACGTAAACAAAAATCTTTTCATTGATATTAACGGAGACTCCATATCGATCCACAATGACGGTGCGTCTTCCCTATCCATTCACGATATCGCCTTGAAAACCGAAGTTGACAAATCATTCATCGACTTTCAACTGTCATGGAAGGATCTTGCCGATTCAAGCCGTGACCATTCGCATATTACCGGCACTTTTAACGCAAGAGACAAACACAATCTCATCGCCAAAATCACCGATTCAAAAATACTGCTGAACGATTATATTTTCCATTTTAACAATCTGAATGCCATCCAAATTCAAGATTCCCGCATTTTGGTGGACAATCTCGCTTTTGGCAATGAACATAGTTCATTAAAAATTGACGGCGTTTATTCCAAGCAAGAAGACGACAAGTTGAACATCGACATCAACGACATTGACATTGGACTGGTCAACAACTTTCTGACCGGCATTAGCTTCGACGGCAATCTGTCGGCCAACGCCACCATCACCACCCGTAAAGGGAATTTCTTCGTTCTCGGCAAAATGATGGCTACGAACTTCTGTTTCAACGAAAGCAAATTCGGTAATGTTTTTCTATCCGCTGGCTTGGGAGAAAATGGTTCTATGGGCTTTTCGGGCGGCATCTTCAACCGCACAGACACCATCACCTCCAATATTATTAAGGAATATACCATCAAAGACTACCAAAGCGAACGCAATAAGTTGGCCAATATCAACGGGTTTTACAAGAGTAAGGATAGACAATTCGTTGCCAAAGCCAATATCGGCAAACTGGATATCGGTTTTCTCAACACCTTCCTGTCATCTTTCAGCGACCGTATTAAAGGAACCGCTTCGGGAGAACTATCATTTATTTCCACTCCAGACTCTTCCTACATTCAAGGAGTGGCCCACGTTGAAAATATGACGATGGGAATAAGTCCTCTCGGAACATTATATTATATTGACAACCAAGACATTCAATTCAACAACAAGGGCATTATCTTCGACAACATCACGCTACACGATAAAGACCGCAACCTTGCCACGTTAAACGGACATATCTATCATCATCTTTTCCAAAATATGAAAATAGACCTGAATGTCAATACGCCTCGACTCCTGGCACTTGATATGCCCCATACGGCAACCAGCAGTTTTTACGGAACCGGCTACGTCTCTGGGGATGTCAATATTTTCGGGGATGACAAGTACCTAACTTTCTCAAGCAACAACATCACTACGCTCAAAGGAAGTTCCGTATTCTTTCCTATCACCTCTTCACAATCCGTTTCTGAAAACGGAAGCATTCGCTTCAAGACAGTCATTCAAGATTCTGTTGTTCTCGCACCAGTTGAAGAAACAGGTGCCAAACTGAAATTCGACTTCAATTTCAATGTCACGCCGGAAACCGACGTCCAAGTCGATGTTTTTGCAATTGGGGGCACGATGCGTGCGAAGACAAACGGACGCCTACACCTCCTATTTGACGATGCTTCCGGCGTCAATATTTTTGGAGACCTGGAAATCCATTCGGGAACATTCCTCCTTTCTTTGGAAGATATCGTCAATACCAAATTACAAATGGTTCCCGGTGGACAAGTCTCTTTCAACGGCCCCGTGGGCGACTTCGTGGTCAACCTCAGTGCCTATTACAACAACAAGGCCTCGCTTAGCAATATCATCACCAATGAAAACGCCAATGTTTCACGTGTTCCCGTCAACGCCTACATTCACTTAAACGGCCAATTGATGAAATATCCGAGTATGAATTTCTCCTTTGAGCTGCCTAATGCCAGTCAAGAAGTTAGAAATCAATTCTTTATGGCCATCGATACCACCAATCCGCAAAACAAGACCAAACAGTTCTTCATCTTTTTGCTCACCAATCAGTTTATGCCAGACAATGCTTCCAACGCCGACATCTCCAATAGTGTGGAAAGTGGCGGAACAGGCATTCTCACCAATATGATCAACAACTTCATTTCCAGACAGATGAAACGCGGAGGTTTGGGCATTGTCTATAAAAATGACAAACAAAAAAGTTCCACCGAATACGGTATCAACGCCAATATGCAATTTCTTGATGATCGTCTTATTCTTGAAACCACAATCGGATATTACTATAACACCGGAACGGGTTCAAGCTCCGGACAGCAAGGTTTCAACAACTTTTACGGAGACTTCAGTTTGGAATACCTCATTACCCGAAGAGGAAACTGGAGAGTAAAAGTCTATAATTTCACCGACGACCACAACAATCAATCCAGTAAGCGAATTCCAGGAGTAGGATTGGCCTTGCTTTACAAACAGGAGTTCAACACCAAAGAAGACTTCAAAAAGGAATTTGACGAATCCAAAATTGAATTAAATAATAAGGATAAAAAGAAAAACAAGAAGAAATCAAATAAAAATGAAAAGCGATAATACAAAAATCATTGCCATTATATTATTCTTGGCCTTTGTCGTCGGCATCTGCTGGTATTTTTCCACATTGATCGTCTATTTATTTATCGCGCTTCTACTATCAATGGCAGGCAGTCCCATCGTCAATTTTCTCAGCAAGATACGCATCGGGAAGGTGGCTTTTCCACGACCATTAGCTGCCGTCATCGCCTTGGCAGTCATTTTGGGTATTGTTTTCGGCTTTTTCGCCCTAATTACCCCTCTCGTTCACCAAGAAATCGACACCATTTCCAAGACCGATCCTCAAATCATCATCGATGGATACAACCAATTTCTGCTTAATTTTGAACATTGGGCAGGACAACAGGGATTCGACATCACCGCCAACGAATTGTCTTCGGCGTTTGAATCCCAATTGCGCGAGTTCGTCAGCAAACTCGACTTTGGCTATATTTTCAAAGACCTTGCGGGAGTCATTGCCAGTCTGTCCGTTGCCATTTTCTCCATCATTTTCCTCACCTATTTTTCACTCAGCGACAACGGCATCATTATCAAGACTTTCAAAAAGATATTTCCCGTAGAATGGCGTAATAACTTTGACCATATCGTCGTTAACACCCGTCAGCAAGTCGTCAGGTATTTTGGCGGTGTGGTATTGGAAATGCTGATTGTCGGAACCATTAATGGCACGGTATGCTATATTTTGGGCGTTCCCAACGCCGTTCTCATCGGCGTGATTTCCGGTTTGCTCAACATCATTCCCTATATCGGCCCGCTTTGCGCCGCCATCCTCTCCATCATCATTTCCTGCACCGCACTTATTCCGATGTCACCCACCAGCAGCGAATTATTAATTAATGCCATTAAAGTCGGATGTACGTTCCTGGGGTGTAAAATGATCGACGACTTCGTGCTTCAACCCGTCATCTACGGGAAAAGTGTCCAAGCCCACCCTATCGAAATTTTCATCGTGATTTTAGCGGCCGCACAAGTTGGCGGAATCTTGGGAATGATTTTCGCCGTCCCCGCCTATTCACTGATCCGTATTGTCATCAAAGAATTCTTCGGTCAATATTTTGTTGAAAAAAACGAAGAAGACGCTAACGACACCACCCTCAATATTAATTAAATAACATTATTATAAAATTACGTTCCAATGATTGAATATCATAAATATCCATACACGGAAAAAGAAATTCTTCAACGCATCGAACAATACAAAACGAGTGATTTGCAAACGATGACCGAGCAGGAAGCCTACCGTTTCATCCTGAGCGTTATCGACCTTACCACACTTGAAGGGAGCGACAATGCAAAAAAAATCGAAGATTTATGCTCAACTGCCATCCATTTCAAGGATAAAGACAAAAATATTCCCAACACGGCCGCGGTTTGCGTCTATCCGCCGTTCGTCAAGCAAGCCAAGACCTTGCTCAAGAACACAGGCATTTCGGTGGCGTCTGTCGCCGGAGGATTTCCCGCCGGACAAACACCTATCGAGATCAAATTGGCAGAAGTTAAATTTGCCGTGGAAGCCGGTGCCGATGAAATAGATATGGTCATCTCGCGCGGAAAATTTCTGGAAGGAAACTACCAGGAAGTCTTCGATGAAATAGCGGCCATAAAAAAAATCTGCGGGACAGCCCGACTCAAAGTCATTCTGGAAACCGGTGAATTGCAAACCGCCGACAACATTTATGCCGCATCTTGGATCGCCATGACCGCCGGCGCCGACTTTATCAAGACCTCTACCGGCAAAATTCCCGTCAACGCCACCCCGGAATCCTTTATCGTTATGCTTGACGCCATTAAAAACTACCACCGGGAAACTGGCAAAATGGTAGGAATGAAACCTGCCGGCGGAATTTCCGACCCCGACACCGCCTTACTGTATGTCAAGATCCTAGAAAACGTACTCGGAATAAACTGGATGAACAACCAATATTTTAGAATCGGAGCAAGCCGTCTTGCTAAAAAAATCGCAGAAAAAATTAAATAATGATTTTTTTTTGTAAAATGTTGCTTTTGAATAAAATAAAAGTGTATTTTTGCAATCCCAAAATAAAATCAATTATTCACAAACAATAAAATATAAAAATTATGACAAAAGCTGAAATCGTAAACGAAATTTCCAACAAAACAGGTTTCGACAAAAATGCCGTTCAAACTGTAGTAGAAGCTTTCATGAATAGCGTAAAGGGTTCCTTGGCAAAAAATGAAAATGTTTACTTAAGAAGTTTCGGTAGTTTCATCGTTAAAGAAAGAGCAGAAAAGACAGCAAGAAACATTTCTAAAAAACAAACTATTGTCATCCCCGCTCACAAAATTCCAGCTTTCAAACCCTGCAAAACTTTCGTAAACGTAGTTAAAAAAATCAAATAATTAACCCATTAAAATCATTGTACAATGCCTAGTGGTAAAAAAAGAAAAAGACATAAGATGTCGACCCATAAGAGAAAAAAACGTCTCAGAAAGAACAGACATAAGAAGAGATAGTCCTCTTGTGGGGTAAAAAGAACTGAAAAACTAAATGATATGTGACTACATATTGTTTAGTTTTTCATTTATAGGAAACCAATTATGACCGATAACGAGATAACCAAAGAATTAATCATAACTTCCCACCCAAACGAAGTTCAAATCGCACTTCTCGAAGACAAAAGACTCGTTGAGATTCATCGCGAAACTTCCTCAGACTGCCATTCCATCGGGGACATCTACCTGGGTACGGTAAGGAAAATTATGCCCGGACTTAATGCCGCCTTTGTCGATGTGGGAAGCGAAAAGGATGCCTTCCTACATTATCTCGACTTGGGATCTAACGCCCGTACGATTAACGAGTTTGTTAGTCAAGCCATCAACTATAACAAACGAAGCATAGCTAAAATTCAACCTCTCGAAGAAGTTGAAAAAAACGGAAAAATCGGCAATGTTCTGACCTCAGGCCAAAAAATACTAGTGCAGGTGGCCAAGGAAGCCATTTCCACCAAAGGTCCCCGCGTCACCACCGAAATTTCTTTCGCAGGCAGATACTTGGTCTTGGTGCCCTTTATGGACAAGATCAACGTTAGCCAGAAAATCAAAAGCAGCCAGGAACGAAAACGGCTCAAGAAAATCGTTCAAGGCATCAAACCGCATAATTTCGGCATCATCATCCGAACCGTTGCAAAAGACAAAACAGTGGAAGACCTTTCCGCCGACTTGCAACAATTAAAATCCAGATGGGACAATGCCGTCAACAAGCTCTTCAAAGCCGAAGCCCCCATTAAAATCGCCGATGAATTGGACAAGACCTCCGCACTCATCCGCGATATGGTAAATGATTCTTTCAACGCCATCTACATCGATTCCCAAAGCATTTACCGCGAAGTGGTGGATTACCTCCATAGTTTTTCTTCGGAAAAGACCGATATCGTCAAGTTCTATAACGAAAAACAACCCATTTTTGAACATTTCAACGTTGCCAAGCAAATCAAGGGATCATTCGGCAAAGTGGTTACCATCAAGAACGGCGTTTACCTCATTATTGAACACACGGAAGCTATGCACGTCATCGACGTCAATAGCGGAAACCGAGTCAAATCAAGCCAATCTCCCGAAGACAACGCCTTCGACGTCAACCTCATCGCCGCCCAGGAAATCGCACGACAACTGCGTCTGCGCGATATGGGAGGAATTATCACCATCGACTTTATCGATATGCACGATCCCGCCCACAAATCCCTGCTGTTCAAGAAAATGCAGGAATTTATGGCTAACGACAAGGCACGACACACCATTCTTCCCCTTAACAAATTCGGACTGCTCGAAATCACCCGCCAACGCGTCAAGGAAGCCACCATCATTGAAACCACCGAACAATGCCCTGCCTGCCACGGAACAGGCAAAATCAAACCTGCCATCCTTCTACAGGAAGAACTTGAAAACACACTCGAATTTCTGATGGAAAAACAAGGTGAACAAAACATCACCATTGGCGTACACCCCTTTGTTTATGCTTATCTCACCAAAGGACTCCCATCTATCCAAGTGAAATGGTTCTTCCGTTTCAAAAACTGGATTCATCTTAAAAGCAACCAAAGCTATTATTTAACCCAATTCAAGTTTTTTAATAAAGATATGGATGAAATTATGCTTTGGTCAACACCTACCGAAAACTAATAAGATGAACAACGCGGAAATCATTTCTAAAATAGAAAGATACTGCGCCTACCAAGACCGCTGTACCCAGGATGTGCTTTCCAAACTTAAAACGCTACAAGTCGAAGACGATGTCGCACAAGAAATCCTGACCGACTTAAAAGCTGACGGTTTCGTTAATGATGAACGCTTTGTCCAAAGCTTTATCAGAGGGAAAGCCAATGTCAAACACTGGGGAAAAATCAAAATCCGACTTCACCTTTCCCAAAAGGGAATAGATAAAAACCTCATTGACAAATACATAGATACTATTAACGAAGAGTCATATCAAGATAACCTTCAAACAGTCATTGACAAATGGCAACGAAGTAATGGCAAAGTCAACAGCGAAAACCTGCCCAAACTGTACCGTCATTTGCTTTCCAAAGGTTATGGCAGTGCCGATGTTATGACAGCAATCAAAAAATCAACCCAATCCGATCAATAAATTTCAATATATGATCCAGTCAGAACAAATTAAAGAGATTAACGCCCGACTCATCGAGCTGAGGAGGTGTCTTTGACATCGATGGCAAATTAAAGGAAATTGAAACCAAAGAAGAACAAACCCATCAAGACAACTTCTGGGATGATCCCAAAGAAGCCGAAAAACTGCTCAAGCAGATCAGCGGCATCAAATCCTGGGTGGAAGATTACAACAAGGCCGTAGCCGAATACGAGGATTTAACGGTATTATATGATTTCTTCACTACTTCCGAAGCCACCGAGGAAGAAACAGACAAACAATATGCCAAATCGCTCAAATCCCTTGAGAAATTGGAATTTCGCAATATGATGCGAGAAGAGGAAGACCCGCTTAGTGTGGTACTCACCATCAACTCTGGCGCAGGCGGCACCGAAAGCTGCGACTGGGCGGAAATGCTAATGCGTATGTACATCCGTTGGGCAGAACGCAACAAATTTTCTATCAAGATATTAGACCAGCAAGAAGGCGATGTGGCCGGCATCAAACAAGCCACCATCGAATTGGACGGCAGTTACGGCTACGGCAATATGAAAAGCGAAATCGGCGTGCACCGCTTAGTCAGACTCTCCCCTTTCGATTCCGCCAACCGCCGCCACACCTCTTTTGCGTCTGTTTTCGCCTATCCAATTATCAACGAAGATATTACGATCGAAGTAAATCCCGCCGACATTTCGTGGGACACCTATCGTTCCAGCGGTCCTGGTGGTCAAAACGTCAATAAGGTGGAAACGGCAGTCCGACTGCACCACCACCCCACCGGCATCGTCGTCTCCTGTCAGGAAACCCGTTCCCAGATTATGAACCGCGAAAAAGCGATGCAGATGCTGAAGTCGCAACTCTACCAAATCGAGTTGGAAAAGAAAAGGGAAAAAATCAACGAAATAGAAAGCAACAAAAAGAAAATCGAATGGGGTTCGCAAATCCGCAGTTACGTGATGCACCCGTACAAAATGGTCAAAGATCTAAGAACCCAGTACGAGACTTCCAATGTCGCCGCCGTTATGGATGGCGAATTAGACGACTTCATCAAGGCCTATTTGATGCAGTTTCACTAATAACTTTTTGAAATTTTTGTACACACATAAAAAAAGCTCCGACAAAAATCGGAGCTTTTTTATTCAGATTACAAAACGTCATTAGTAGGCTCTCGCAAACAAAACCCTTTGTTTGGAAGGTTTGCCCGTCAAAATGCACTTGCCTTCTTCCAATGGGTTATTGAAAGGAATACAGCGAATCGTAGCCTTGGCCTTCTCCTTGATCAATTCCTCTGTTTCAGGAGTACCGTCCCAATGCGCATACACGAAACCTGCCTTATTGTCCAAAATATCCACAAATTCTTCCCACGTGTCGGCCTTGCGGGTATTTTCTTCTCTAAACTTCACGGTTCTGTCAAATAGGCTCTGCTGAATATCGGCCAACAATTTTTCAATTTCCACATCAAGTGTGTCAAAATGCATATTTGTTTTTTCCAAAGTGTCTCTACGACAAACTTCCGCCTGGTTGTTTTCCAAGTCGCGAGGTCCAACGGCCACTCTCACAGGAACACCCTTTACTTCATACTCATTGAATTTCCAACCCGAACGCTTGGCGTCATCGTCATCATATTTCACGCTGATGCCTTTAGCTTTGAGTTTTTGAATCAACGGCTGAACCTTTTCCGAAATCTGAGCAAGTTGTTCTTCACTCTTATAAATAGGAATAATAACTACCTGAATAGGAGCCAAAGCAGGTGGCAATACCAAACCATTGTCATCAGAATGAGACATAATCAACGCACCAATTAAACGAGTGGAAACACCCCAAGAGGTTGCCCATACGTATTCCAACTGATTTTCCTGATTCAGGAATTTAACGTCAAAAGCTTTTGCGAAATTTTGACCAAGGAAGTGGGAAGTACCGGCTTGCAACGCCTTGCCGTCCTGCATCAAAGCTTCAATACAATATGTATCATCAGCACCCGCAAAACGTTCATTCGGTGATTTAACGCCTTTCACGACAGAAACCGCCATGTATTTTTCGGCGAAATCGGCATATACATTCAGCATTTTCTGCGTTTCAGCGATGGCTTCCTCACGAGTGGCGTGTGCGGTATGACCTTCCTGCCACAAAAATTCAGCAGTACGCAAAAACAAACGGGTTCTCATTTCCCAACGTACCACGTTGGCCCATTGGTTGCACAAAATAGGAAGGTCACGATACGACTGAATCCAGTTTTTATAGGTGTCCCAGATAATGGTTTCAGATGTTGGACGAACAATCAGTTCTTCTTCCAACTTGGCATCCGGATCCACCACAACGCCACCACCGTTAGGATCATTTTTTAAACGATAGTGCGTGATAACGGCACATTCCTTGGCAAAACCTTCCACGTGGTGAGCTTCACGACTAAAGAAGGATTTCGGAATAAAAATGGGAAAATATGCATTACTGTGTCCCGTTTCCTTGAACATTTTATCCAATGCGTCGTGCATTTTCTCCCAAATTGCATAACCGTACGGCTTGATAACCATACATCCTCTAACGGCGGAATTCTCTGCCAAATCTGCCTTTTTCACAACATCATTGTACCATTGTGAATAATTTTCTGCTCTTGTTGAAAAATCTTTTGCCATAATTATCTTTTTTGCTAAACTTTTTAGTATTTTTGTCGTCTATAAGTTTGAGTTTGCAAAAATAACAAAATTCTAAACTAAATAAAAGGAGGTTCGTCATGAAAAAGAAAATTTTGCTGTCAGTCGCTATTTTAGCAGTTTTATTGTCTTCCTGCAGATTAGACTCCAACGTTTACTATGATGACGTTTATACCACTTCTAATGACAAACAATACAAAGAAGTCGTAGTGGTTACGGAAAATAGCAATACAGAAGTCGTTTACGCGGATCCCGTATTGACGCATTCCACCACCGACACCTATTACGATGCCAACGGCAACGTCGTCAGTAGCGTAACGAATAACTATTACAACAATGATGATTATTACGATTATGCCTATACGGCCCGTATCAGAAGATTCCACACGAATGTAAGCTGCGGATGGGGTTATTACGATCCTTTCTACACCAATATGTATTGGTATGACTGCGTCCCTGGCAACTTCGGAATCAGCATCTACTTGGGCTACAACTGGTGCTGGCCTTCAGTATATTACCGTCCCTACTATAGCGGCTGCGGCTATTGCGGCTGCGGATTTTCCTTCTCTTGGGGTTGGGGCGGCTGCAATTGCGGTGGTGCATGGTGCGCCGGCTGCTGGGGTCCCGGAAACTATGCCTGGGGCTACAACAACGGCTACCGCAACGGCTATTGGGACGGCTACCGCAATGGCTACAACGCCGGCTACTACCACAACAACTACGACCGTAACAGAAGTTACACCTACGGACACTTTGACCGCACAGGCGTAAACAACGGCAAATCCAATCGCAACTTAGATCGCGGCAATCGTCCAAACGGCAATTATGCCAACAGCACCTACGCCAACTACGGCGGCAGCGGTGTCGCAGCAGGAGCCACCGGCAGTTCATCAGGCATTCCTACAGGTAGTAGAAGCATCAATCCCAACGCTACTTTCAGCGAAAGATATGAAGCGTTAAGAGCAGAAAAAAATTCGGATTTGTCAGGAAAAACTTTCAACAGACTGACTCCAGCCGACCGCTCAACTGCCACTAAAACGGATCCCAATGCAGCCACAAAAACTGTCGGCACGAACACCATCAGCTCCAACAATGACAATGGAAGATCTACCAACACCGTGACTCCCAACAACCCCAACGCCGTTAAAAATCCTAACGCCAACACTACTAGACCAGCTATCGTTCCTCCTGACAAAACCAACAACCCCAATAACAATTTCGATAAAATCAGCTCTGCTAACGATAACAACAAAGTTACCAATCCTAACAACAACAGCAGCAAAACAATCGACAACGGCACCAAACCGACTTTAACTCCCAGCAACAATAACAACGATTTTAACAGAACAAAACCTAGCGACAACACTACCAAGCCGGCTGTCAATCCTATCAACAACTCTACTCCAGACAAAATCAGTTCTAAAAACGACAACAACACAGTAAATAGAACCAATGATTTCAGTAGAACTCCTTCTAACAATGCGACAACCAACCCTAACAACAATAAAAACGCTACTCGTTCCAACAATATTAATACAGATCCTTACTCAAGTCGCAATACCGATAAAAACACAAACAACTTCACCAGACCTAATGTAGGAAATCCTTACAATAGCACTCCTGACAAATCTGAAAGTAAATCCAACACTTTCTCAAGACCCAGCAATACTTCCAACAGTTCGTCTAACAATAGCAATTCAAGCAACGCCTCAAGACCAAATAATTCTTCCAACAACACCAATAACTATTCAAGACCAAGCGCTCCTTCTAACAATTCTTCCAGCAATACCAACACCTATTCCAGACCAAGTGCTCCCTCTAACAATTCTTCCAGCACCAGATCCAACAATAGTTATTCGAGACCAAGCAATTCTTCCAGCAACTCAAGCAATAGCAATAACAACTATTCAAGACCGAACAATTCTTCTAACAACAACTACTCAAGACCAAGCGCTCCTTCTTACAATAGTTCAAGACCAAGTGCTCCTTCCTACAACAGCTCAAGACCCAGCGGTTCTTCCTTCAGTGGAGGTTCAAGAGGCGGCGGATATAGCGGAGGCGGACATAGTGGCGGTTTCTCCGGCGGCGGCTCAAGAGGAAGTTCTCCAAGAGGTGGAAGATAATCAATACATTTTCATATTCAAAAAGGGTGACTCTTAATCGGTCATCCTTTTTTTAATAAATAACGAATCATTACAAGAGCGAAATTAATTATGGCCCGAAAAATCCGTTTTTATTATGTTTTGCTAACAGCAGGAATCTTATTTATTCTTGCTGGCGGATTGTGCACGCATTGGGGCAGTTTTACTCAACAAATTCATCTTCGCAAAGGAGAAAGCTCAAGTAACGAACTCCCATTCAAAATACAATTAACAGACTTTGACATTCAATATCACGATGGAACACTCACTCCAACAAACTTTACCAGCCGTCTGATTCTTATCAAAGAAGACAAACTCATTGAGAAACAGGTTTCCTGCAACCACCCGGCAAATTTTGACGGTTTCTCCATTATCCAGCAGGGCTACGACAAAGACCTTCAGGGAAGCATCCTACTCATTCGACACGATCCCTGGGGTGCTCCGTTAGTGTTTATCGGCTATCTTCTCACCGCGCTCGGCTTCATCGTTTTTCTTTGCCACCAAGAAAGTCCTTTTCGAAAACTACTACGCCAACTGTCCTTCATATTGATACTGTTCCTACCGATATATGGTTTTGCCAACGATCTCGCCATAAGTACCGACGAAGCCAATGCATTCAGTCGGCTATCCATCTACTACAACGGCCGCATTGCCCCATTTGAAAGCTACGCACGAGACTACTGCAACAGCGTTTTCCCAAAGAATCACGTAACAAGACAAGCATCTTGCACTCAAACGGTTTTGGACATCTATCTTTTTCCAGAACATTGGCCTGCCAGCACACCCAAACCATTAATGCGAATTTTCCCCCAAGAAAACCAATGGCTCACTCCAGAATCCAACCATCTGGGCCAAACTTCCGACAGTCTGTTTGTCGGGCATATCTTAGACTTGCTAAAACTCAGTATATGCCATAGCGACACGGCTCAAAGCCACTATATTATTCAATCTATCCGTTTGTTTCAAGACAAAAGAAATCCAAGCATTAACCGACAAAAAGAAAAGGCCGAATTGGTTTATCATCAATATCACTTTGAATTGATGGCAAGTTTAAGTCTGATTTTGTTGGCTCTTATCGAATTTCTCATCAGTTTTTTGAACAAGAAAAATCCAAAATGGCACCGAAGGGGCATTGTATTACACCTCATCGCTTTTGTTATGCTTATTTTCGACCTCATCATTCGTCGTTACATCAGCGGACATTCTCCGTTGGGCAATACCCACGACACGATGCTGTGTCTCAGCATTGGCGTATTAATCATCAGCTTTTTCATCAGCCAAAAGCTAAAAAGCATCAATTTTTTCGGCATTCTCTTTGCCGGTTTGATTCTTCTCTCCGCTTACCTCATCGAAGGAGACGGTTTTTCAACACTGACTGCCATCTTACAATCACCGTGGCTCAACATTCACGTCAGTATCACAATGTTGGCTTACAGTTGCTTCTGCTTTACCCTATTATTGGCTCTCGTCAGCTTCATCTTCATTGGCCTACGAAAAAATGAGGAAGAACTCCAAAATTGCAACAATATGAGCAAAATATTATGTATCCTGGGCATTGTATTCTTGGCTTTTGGCATTATGACCGGCTCTGTTTGGGCCCAAATCAGCTGGGGTAGCTATTGGACTTGGGATCCAAAGGAAACATTGGCTCTGCTAACGCTTATCGCCTATAGTTCAACCCTCATCGGCAATCGTTTTATCGTCAAGAAAAAGTCATTTTGGTACCATATCGGCATCTTTTTATCCTTTTTATTCTTACTGACAACCTATTTTGGCGTAAATTTATGGTTCGGTGGAATGCATTCTTATTGAGATTAAGAGATTAAGAAGTTAGGAGGTTAAATGGACAGTTGCCATTTTAATTCTTAATTTCGATGTTCTTCAAGGTGATTTTTCGCTGTAAAACCGCCGTTTTGCCATAAACTGGATCGCCATTGACCTCTGCGTTGGCACTTCCTTCCGGCAATTCTTGAATTTTCAACTGACCTTTCTGGATATAAGGCAATAGACTGCCGCTATGGTAATTCATCATCTCATTCTTCACGCTGACGATACGACGTTGGGACAAATGCCGATTGTACGACTGGACGTGCAAGGCGCTGGCAAAACCCTCGATACTGATGGTCCATTTTTTGCCGTCCCTTAACTGATTTTCCAAGAAATCGAGCAACAATTCCAATTTAGACCGACACTGGGATAGGGAATCCTGAAAAAAAGTCATCATCCAGGCCTTGTCCTCCTCATTGATTTGCCGATTCCAATAATCACTTTCAGCAAGACGATACTGCGCCAACAAAGGAAAATAGAGCGATGACGTACTATCCGCCAGCGTTTTAGGATCTGGAAAATCATTGTCAAAATACAAGGTTATAGGAAAAATGCTTCGGATTTCCTGTAACAGCGAATCCGCCGTTCCACCTGAAGGTTTCTCTTTGGCAATCTTCTTTTCCCAATAAAAAATATCATTACAGCAAGTATCTTCCAAATGATACTCATCAATGGGACGATTGGAAGAAAAATATCCCTTTGTTCCCTCTTGATTGGTCACGGTAAAATAAAAATCATTTTCCGGAGAATTAATCGGAACGCCCATATTTTGAGGCACCGACCAGCTATTTAGTCCGCCTTTGCTGCAAAACACATCATATCCGCCAATTCCAAGCCACTCATCGGAACTAAAATACAATACCGAAGCATTGGCATCGTAGAACGGAGTAACTTCATTGCCCGAAGTATTGATGGCGCTTCCAGCATTGATAGGCACTTCATATTGGCCATTTTTACAGATAGAAAACCAAATATCCATATCACCTTGACCGTTTGGACGATTAGACACGAAATACAAAACCGCATAATCCTTCAATTCGACAAAACAAGGTTGCGTAGTTGTGAAATTCTTGTCATTGATGCCATTGCCCAGCAATTGGGGTTTTTGCCATTTCCCGTTACGTTTTCGACTTTCATACAAATCGCACACCAACTCTTCGTAAGTATTTCTCACACAACGAGAAAATACCATATAATCCTGATTTTTATTCAGCGTAAAATTAGGATGATAATAATTGCTT
This sequence comes from Bacteroidales bacterium, assembly GCA_024400755.1. Lineage (GTDB taxonomy): Bacteria > Bacteroidota > Bacteroidia > Bacteroidales > WCHB1-69 > RUG11690. Next base: position 45,712 of record JAKSMG010000001.1, read on the forward strand.
TTATTGATGATTTTGGGAATTGGGATCACATCAAAAAATTCATTTTGCCGACATTTTGCCTGATAAATACGGCTTGTCCACTGCGTTTCAAAGAACAATGCGTTGTCATCCTCGACTTCGGAACGCATAGAAGAAAACAAAAAAACAGAATCGGACAAAAGAAGCGGGCAATATTCAGAAAAAGAACTATTGACGGTAGATGGCAGTCGCTGACACAAAAACGGCAAAGTATCGCGCCGCAACTGTTCTCGCAACGCCTTTTGCCGCACCAATGACGACTTTTGCTGCGCCCAAGCTGGACAAAGCAAAACAAGAAACAAGCCCAAAAGCAAGCATATTTTCTTCATCACATTACATCAAAAGGACAAGGTTCTTTACCGATTTTGGTTATTCTTTTACGCTTGAAGGTATAATTCACCGACAATTCCAAGCCACCGCGTGCCTTATTGGCAGGAGTCAGCGAAGACATCGTAATATCGTAATTGACGCCGAAACGCAAATTCTGCCAATCGAAGAAGACATCAACAATCAAAGCATCTTTCACCCGGTAAAATACGCCACCGCCCACCGAAAAATTAACGGTATAGCTGTTTTTCATCTGGAAATACTCAACATTTGCCCCAAAGACCACTTCGTAAAACTGTTTTTGAAACTCGGCATAAACCGCGGGTTGCAAGGCAAAATCGCTCACCAAACGAAAACTTGACGTAAAATAGCAATTGACATTTAACGGCAAGCGCGTGGCCACATCATTAAAGGATTGATTGGGCTGAGTCAAATGCTTCGCACTCACGCCAATCGTATATCTATCTGTCTTATTGGGCGAGAAATTCCACAAGAGTCCCGCCCCGCAGTCAAAAAAAAACACCTTGTCTTTTCCCAACGACTCGGAAATCGGGTTGTCGGCATCATAAATATTGTTCACGAACTGTTCGTCAAAAGACATTTGTCCGTAAGCGATGGAACGCTGAATGAACCCCGCATACAAGCCGACACCAATTTTATGGCGACCTCTATGTCCGATGGCTTTCAAATAGGAAAGCGACAAAAGCGGCTGCACGCTATTGTAACGGGTGTCGCCCGTATAATCGCAATTGACGAGCACGCCCAGACTAAACTGTTGGCGATGTTGCTGGTCTTTAAAAATAGGAGCATCCACGAAGCAAGAAAAATGCACGTAGGGTTTCGTCACCGAGAGCCACTGCGTTTTTTGGTTGGCACCCAGCCGAAACAAACCGTCGTAGCAACCGGTCTGAGCCGGATTCAGTTCAAGCGGTGCATTATAAAATTGCGAATAATGCAAATCTTGGGCAAAGCCAAAACGGAAACAGAAAAGAGAAACAAGCAACAAAATCACATATTTGTACTTGTCTTTCCAGCAATTCTTCAAGTGGCGGCGCAATTCATTTTCCCGAGGATTATTTCCCGGTTCATAAAATTTCTTACCCCTGATATTGTCGGGCAGGAACTCCTGTTCCACGAAATTGCCGGGATAATTATGCGCATACTTGTAGCCATCGGCATAATTCAGTTCCTTCATCAACTGGGTTGGAGCATTGCGCAAATGAAGCGGCACAGGCAAGTCACCTGTCTTTTTTACCCAATCGATGGCCTCGTCGATAGCCAGATACGAAGCATTGCTTTTGGGCGAACTTGCCAAATAGACAGCAGTTTGAGATAAAACGATTCGTGCTTCCGGCATACCGATGTGGTGAACGGCCTGAAAGCAATTGTTGGCCAGCAAAAGCGCATTGGGATTGGCATTGCCAATATCTTCAGAAGCCAGGATAATCATACGTCGAGCGATGAACAGAGGATCTTCACCTGCCACCAGCATTCGGGCCAGCCAATACACGGCCCCATTGGGATCACTGCCCCGCAACGACTTGATAAAAGCCGAAATGATGTCGTAATGCTGTTCGCCCTTTTTATCGTAAATAGCCAGATTTTTCTGGATAATACGCGTAACGGATTCATTGGTAACGATAATCGTTCCTTCGGAAGGAGCCGTTGCCATTACGACCAGTTCTATGGCATTAAGCAACTTTCGGGCATCTCCGCCCGAAATACGCATCAAGGCCTCTTTTTCTTGAAAATCGATTTTGCAGTTCAGATGGGCTTCCAGATAAGTTTTTGCCGAAAGCATAATCTGTTCCAAATCGGCCTGTGCCAGTGATTTTAACGTATAAACCTGACAACGTGACAAAAGCGGAGAGATAACCTCAAAAGATGGATTTTCGGTCGTCGCACCTATCAAAGTCACCACACCGCGTTCAACGGCACCCAACAAAGAATCTTGCTGAGACTTACTAAACCGATGAATTTCATCGATAAACAGAATCGACTTTTTTTCCGACTTTTCCGCCTTATCCAAGATCTCGCGAATATCCTTCACACCCGAACTGATGGCACTCAGCATATAGAAATCGGCACCCGTAACCTCAGCGATAAGGAGTGCCAAGGTTGTTTTGCCGACTCCGGGAGGTCCCCACAGAATCATCGAGTAAATATTGTCGTTTTCCAACGCCTGACGCAGAACGCCCCCCTGCCCCATCAAATGTTCCTGACCGATGTAGGCTTCCAAAGACTTGGGTCTCAATATTTCCGCCAGAGGTTGTTGCATAACGATGAAATTTATTCTGTCAAAGCGTTTTGAATTTTATTTTTCTTCTTTAATTTAGAAAACGAATCAATACCGATACGCAGGGAGAAAATGTGCGAATACAAAGCCACCGACACATCTCCCACATCGGTAAAGGCGTAATCGATCGCCACAATATCCTTGATATTGACACCGATACCAAGATTAATTTGGCAAGTCACCTTCCGTTTGTTGTCAAAATCGGTTTCACGCTGGAAATTTCCGATGCCGGCACGGATAGCCACAATCTTCTTGTAGGCAAATTCCATCCCAAAATGCGGATTGAACGAAAACACTTTCGTACTCAGGATATCGTCACGGCGACCATCGAAAGTGAAATCGGCATTCAAGGCGAAAGTGGCATTAAAGCCCTTGCCGAACTCAACATATTTGGCTCCACCGAGCACCAATTGAGGAAGCGTCACTTCCAGTGAGTTTTCAGGGATTTCATTGCCAGTTTGGATAAACACCTCCTTCACCTGATCGGAAAGCGTATAGTTCCAGGCATTGAAAGTACTGGTGGCATCTTGCAAAAAAGCACCCACCTGCCAACCCTTGCGATGGAACTGCACACCCAAATCCAGGCCAAAACCCCAGGCACCGGCAAACTTTCCTATTTTCCGGCGAACAATCTTCACATTTCCTCCCACCGAAAGGCCCTGCACCTTTTTGAAATTATAGGCATAACTTAACAAGAAAGCATTATCGGCAGAAGAAAAATACGAGATTTTATCATAATCAATATTTCCCTGATTATCAATTAATTCTGTCGTATTCATAATATTATCCACTCCAAAGCGGATATAAGAAAACGCCACTGTGGAAGTCGAATCCACCTTATAGGCGATGCCTGCATAATCGTATTTTGAAATACCGGCGAAATACTCGGCGTGCATAGCGGAAAGTTGAAGTTTCTGCGACATTCTTCCCAAGCCGGCGGGATTCCAGTAGGCAGAAGTCACGTCATCGGAAATGGCGACCATTGAGTTGGCCATAGAGAGTCCGCGAGCACCAACACCCAGTGAAAGGAAAGCATTGCTATACTTGGCTGTTTGGGCAGACAAGGCCACCGACAGCAAACAACACAGTACGAATAGTATGCTTCTTTTCATATTACATAGTATAAACTGCAAAGATACATTTTTTTTTTGAACTACATATTAAAATATCTGACCATCAAAAAAAATTGGAATTACACCCTTAATTTCTGTCTTATAACACAAAAAAAGAGGATAAACCTTGTGGATCTATCCTCTTCAATGATATCAGATTGTCATCCTTATTTTTCCGGCATAAACGGAAAATCGGTGCCAGGATAATAAGCTTGGGATGCCAATTGTTCTTCAATACGGAGCAATTGATTGTATTTACAGATACGGTCGGTACGGCTGGCAGAACCAGTTTTAATCTGACCTGTTCCCAAAGCCACGGCGAGATCGGCGATGGTAGTGTCTTCGGTTTCGCCAGAACGGTGTGACATCACAGCGGTATAACCATTCTTGTGGGCCATATTCACCGCATTGATAGTTTCGGTCAAAGTACCGATTTGGTTAACTTTAATCAAAATTGAGTTTGCCACTCCTTTTTCGATACCTTGGGCCAAACGTTCAACATTGGTTACAAACAAGTCGTCACCCACGAGTTGGATTTTATCACCCAACTTGTCGGTCATCATTCTCCATCCTTCCCAATCGTCTTCGGCCATACCGTCTTCGATAGAAACGATAGGATACTTGTTGGTCCAGTCAACCCAGTAATCCACCATTTGAGCAGGAGTCAATTTGGCACCCGTAGATTTGTGCAAATGATAGACATTTTCTTCTGGAATATAGTATTCTGAAGAAGCGGGATCAAGAGCGATGCAAACATCCTTACCAGGAGTATAACCGGCTTTCTGGATGGCTTCCAGAATCACCTCGATAGCTTCTTCGTTAGACTTCAAGTTAGGAGCGAAACCGCCTTCGTCGCCCACGTTGGTAGAATAGCCACGACCTTTCAGGACAGCTTTCAAGTTATGGAAGACTTCGGCACCCATACGCAAACCTTCAGCGAAAGTTTCAGCGCCCACGGGCATAATCATAAATTCTTGGAAGTCGATGCAGTTATCGGCATGAGAACCACCGTTGAGGATATTCATCATAGGAACAGGAAGTGTATTGCAAGTGCAGCCACCCACATATCTATAAAGAGGCATACCGGCTTCCAAGGCAGCGGCCTTAGCACAAGCCAAGGAAACGCCAAGAATAGCGTTGGCACCCAATTTTGACTTGTTGGGAGTACCGTCGATTTCAATCATACGAGCATCAATTTCGCTTTGATTTTCAACGTACATACCCTTTAATTCTTCAGCCAGGACCTTATTCACATTTTGAACGGCTTTCAACACGCTCTTGCCTAAAAACATAGACTTATCGCCGTCGCGAAGTTCGCAGGCTTCGTGAACACCCGTAGATGCGCCAGATGGAACGGCAGCTCTACCCATTGCGCCAGCAGCGGTATAAACATCAACTTCTACAGTAGGATTTCCTCTTGAGTCAAGGATTTGACGACCCACAATACCAATAATTTCACTCATAGTTATAAATTTTAAATCGTTTTAATTTTAAAGCTTGCAAAGATACAAATTTTTATGATAACTGAAAATGAAAAAAAGAAAATTCCTATCTTTGCAAACTTGAAGCAAGAAAGCTATTAGACAAAGGATGATGACCAAGGAAGAAAACATACGAAGAATTCTCAAGGACAACTGGGGTTACGACCAATTTAGGCCATTGCAGGAAGACATTATCCTGTCGGTGATGAACGGCAACGACACCTTGGCGCTTTTGCCCACCGGAGGCGGCAAATCCATTTGTTTCCAAGTGCCGGGTCTCGCATTGGATGGCTTATGTATGGTGGTTTCACCACTTATCGCACTGATGAAAGACCAGGTGGCCAATCTGCGAAAACGAGGCATCAAGGCCGCAGCACTGTATTCTGGTATGTCAAAGCACGACATTGAATTGGTGCTGAACAACTGCGCTTTCGACCCCGACTACAAATTTCTGTACGTCTCACCCGAACGCCTTAAAACCGACTCGTTTCGTGCGACCTTGTCACAGTTGAAGGTTGGACTGATTGCCATTGACGAGGCCCACTGCATTTCCCAGTGGGGCTACGACTTTCGTCCGCCATACTTGGAAATCGCCGAAATTCGACAGTTCTTTCCCAAAGTACCTGTGCTAGCCCTTACCGCCACGGCGACTCCAGAAGTGGTAAAAGACATCCAGGACAAGCTTCATTTCCCCAAATACAATGTCTTTCAAAAGAGTTTCAAGCGGGACAACCTGACTTATTATGTTGTAAAAGAAGAGGATAAAAACAACAGGATGTTGCGTATCATGAAGCGCTACCAGGGAACGGGCATCGTATATGTTCGCAATCGAAGAAAAACGCAGGAAACCGCGGAATTTCTGCAGCGGAACGGCATTACCGCCGACTTTTACCACGCCGGCTTGGACGGAGCCACCCGCGACCGCAAGCAGGACGAATGGATGCACGACAAGACCCGCGTCATCGTTTCCACCAACGCCTTCGGGATGGGCATTGACAAGCCCGACGTACGCTTTGTCATCCACATCGACATTCCCGACACATTGGAGGGCTATTTTCAGGAAGCGGGACGAGGCGGCCGCGACGAAAAGGAATCCGTGGCGATTATGCTTTACGACGACTCCGACATCCGCGAACTGAAACGCAATTTTGAATTGACCTTTCCACCTATCGAAGCCATTAGAAAAGTATATGCGGTACTTTGCCAACATTACGGCATCGCCATCGGCTGCGGCGAAGGAATGACTTTTCCCTTCAACTTGGCCGAACTGCTGAAACCCGCCGGCTTAAATATGGTGGCGGTCTATAATTCCATCAAGTTCTTGGAAAAAATGGGCATTGTCTATCTTAACGAGGACGGCAAGAAGACCTCGCAGCTCAGTATGAATTTCGGCGGCGACCAACTGACCAATTACGAAAACAAGCATCCCGAAAATGCCGAGTTCATCAAATTGATTTTGCGCTCCTACAGTGGCTTATTCACCCGGTACGTCAACATTGACGAAGCCGAAATCGCCAAAAGAGCGGAAATGGAAGAAGAGGACGTTGTTCATTTGCTGCAAAAGCTATCGCGTCAGGGACTATGGAGTTACAGTCAACGCACCCAGATTCCGCTAATCACCTTTCTAAGCAATAGAATTTCCGAAGACTATCTTTACTTCAGTCCCGAAATCTACAAGCAACGTAAAGCCGTGGCACAAAAACGCTTAGAAGAAGTACTGCACTTCGTGCAATGCGAGGATCGTTGTCGAAGCCAGTTGTTGCTGGCCTACTTCGGAGAAACCAAGAGCAAGGCCTGCGGCAAATGCGACGTATGCCTTAAAGTCCATCGGGAAGAACTTGACAAGCAGGAATTTGACGCCATCGTCGCAGAAGTTAAATCCGTAATTTCCTCAGCTGACAAACCACTTAGTCCCAAAGAAACAGTGCTGTTGGTCTCTGACAAATTCACCCAGGAGAAAGTTGTCAAGGTGGTGCGATGGATGGTGGATAACGGGGAGATTCCTTTATCGTAGCTTACCAGATTTCCATATAAAAGAAACACCATGGCAAAACAAACGATTTATCTTACTTCTGCCGTAGATTTAAGTGTACAGCATAATCAACTACGCATATTAATGGCTGACAGTGGGAAAGAATATTTGCGATCATTTGAAGATATCCGAATGATTATCGTTGACCACCATTCGGTACATATAACCATTCCGCTAATCAATCTTTTGGCTCAAAACAACATCGGTGTAGTATTTTGCAATGAACATCACATTCCTACCACAATGTTGATGGATTTGGATTCCAACTGTATGCAGACGAAACATTTTCGTGCACAGTTAGAAGCAGGAAAAATCATAAACAAACAAATATGGAAACAAATTGTTGAACGAAAAATACAAAATCAATCCAACTTGCTCAGTAAATTATCATTAGGAGAAAATTTATTAAAGCCTTACTACACGAATGTCAAAAGTGGCGACACAACAAATAGGGAAGGCATAGCAGCTAAACAGTATTGGCGACACTTATTTGGTGAAAAATTCCTTCGAGACAGAATGGGACCTTGTCCGAATAATTATCTGAATTATGGATATACTTTATTACGTTCGGCAATGGCACGCGCCATTATGGATGCAGGACTATTGCCTATGATAGGGATATTCCATTGCAACTACTACAATTCTTTCCCACTGGCTGATGATTTAATGGAACCATACCGACCATTTATAGACGAAAAGGTTTTTAAGATACTTCTAAGTGGAAAAACAGAAATAGACAAAGACGTCCTGCAACAATCTCTTGAAAGACGGTTTTGAAAAAATACACAAAAGCTTGTATTTGAGATATTGTTCCACACTATACAATGCACAAATACACAAAAAGAGAGTACAAAATGCCATATTTAAGAACTGCAGGGTAAGCGTTTTTCTCATTGGTGATAAACAGACAGAATTTGCATACCTATATTTGGGAAGTAAAAATTCAAAAAAAAGCGAAAAATTATTTCAAAGCCCTGAAATAATTGATTTTTTTTAGCAAAAACACAATATAGCATATTGATTAACAAAAAATTGCAGCATTGAGGTTTAAGTGTTAAATAATTTTGATGAGATTAAAACATGTAGCGGTACAGTTCGCCAACCTCAACGGTTTAAGTGTTAAATAATTTTGATGAGATTAAAACTAATGGTAATATTATTGGAAATGGGGAGAATTTCCCATACGATACTTTAGAAGACTTAATAAAAATACTTAACGAAACTACAAGCTTTTATGCGGCCAGTGTTCTGCTTTCTGCGTTTGATATTCATAAAGTTGTTCTTAACACTGCAAAATTTGACCAAAATGGGATGAAATACTTCAATGTGCTACCATTCGTGCTTACATTGAATAGTGATGATGAATATAATTTTTTAATTGAAAATTGATATGATTGGAATCTACCAAGTGCCAGGAAATGAATTGACATACTCAACTCTAAAATCCGGAAAAGAATCCACTATTTGTATAGTGAAATCCGGAAAAGAATCTACAATTTCCCATTTTCCACATTCGATAGGAAACGATTCAACCAATTCTACGCGTATGTCAGGGAAACTACTGACAATTTCAACTCTGAAATCAGCAAAACCATCCACTATTTTCACCCGTCCATACAGAGGTTTTCCATTGAATGTGCAATTTTCTTTATCAAGACCTGGATCTGAAATTTTCAATGTATCGGACGGAATGTACGCCGCATAGCCGGCCAAAACGAAAATCGAAAACAACAAAGTACATAAAAAACTTTTCATAATATAACAAATATCGATGTTGACACTTCAGTGCGAAATCAGGATTCATAATATAGACTCTGAAAAAACGGTCAGGTTTAATTATGCCAACAGCATAGTTGTGAAGACATCGTGCAAAAACCTTACCGATACGGCTACGGTTAAGGTTCCAAAAAAATGAGTTGGAATGGCAAACCTTTGACCGATTATGTCAAACGCAATGACGAAATATCCATCCGCGTCGGATACAAAGAATACGGTCTTGAAACGGTGTTTAAAGGCTATGTAAGCCGTGTTGAAAACAGCACTCCGATTGTCATTGAATGCGAAAACGAGATGCGCCTGTTCAAGACCATTACGGTAAAGGCTGAAATCATCAAGAATTTCAATATCAAGTTTAAGTGTTAAATAATTTTGATGAGATTAAAACACAAAACGGTACTCGCACTGTTCGCTGAGCGAGCAAAGAGAAGTGGCAAAGACAACAGAATTAACAACATAGTCGCTGGTATCGATAGAACTACACAATGAGCGTACATATACTTCATATTCAGTGCTGGAAGTCAAACCAGTAAGTATGAACGGATTTGAAGTAGCCAACACCTGAGTACCCGTTCCTGGTTTAAGTGTTAAATAATTTTGATGAGATTAAAACAATATCGACGATGTAAAAGTTGTCAAATAATGTTTTTCTTGTAAAGAAGAAAACTGAAATGCGAAAGAGGGGGCCACAAGTGTGTATTCCCCCTTTTTTTTCTATCCCTTTTCCACGGCAGTACCCGCCCCCGCTCGTCCGTACCTGTCCCCGTGCCGCAGGCGGGTGCACGGAGATTCCGTCACTCGCTGCGCTCGCAGCGGAATGGCAGGGTAACAGACTAACGTAAAGGTGGGGGTGGGGAGGAGGCGACACCGTCGCCTCCTCCCCATCCCCACCTATCATATTGGTTTTAATGGTGCAGAGACGGTGTTTGAGTCTGTCAAAGACGCCCTCGGCTTCTGCTTGCAATTATTCTATTAAATTGCGAATGTCGGACAGCATCTTGGCATATTTCTTCAACACGCGATCCCATGCACGATAATCCTCATCTTTGGGCGATGACTTGTATGCCACCTGACTTTGCAGCAAAAGTTTGAATTTCAATTGTCCATCACCATTATCCGGAACTTGCTTGAGTTCGATTCGGCTGCGTATGATCTTGTCGGGATATTGTTCCACATTCCATGCCGTGCGATACCAACCTGCAACATTATCATTGATTTCCAGAGTCTCAAACAACTCACTTATGTAATATTTCATACGTGCTATTGCATCGTCTCGAGTCATGTCCTTTTTCACCATAGCTTCAAAGCGTTTGTTAGCGATGTCGGTTCCTGGCTCGGATGCCGTATATGCTTGATCTACTGCTAATTCTTTTGTCAGGTTATACGAAGATACATTTTCATTAAAATTCATCATGCGGCTATATTCCAGATACCCCTCGGCGCGTATGACCAACTCAACAGGCTTTTCCTTGTATAATTGAAATGTAGCACTATTTTTCCCTTTGGTGACCAAAACGCCATCGACCCAAAACTCCGCTGAAGGTGCATCTACTAGAACATTTACATCACGACGATTCTGCACCATTTCAATATTATACGACATGTGGATGTCCGCCTGGTCATTGAAATTTACGCTTTTAACATACCTGTCATAACCATCGGTCATTAATATGACATTCTTTGACTCTCCTTTGTTTATGGTGAAATGTATGGGACTTTGCCCCATCAGTCTCCCGTCCACATATATGTCGGCAGTAGCAGGATGTGAGGTTATGGAAACTTCTTTACGATTGGGTTTCAGGTTTACTTTCATCGTGGACGGAGATTTGAGGTTGATAATAAACTGTTCAGAATCGTATCCGTCGCACTCTACAACAAACACAAGATCCACAATTGATACCTGAATGCTATATACACCAGGAGAAACTGGTTCAACAACTTTTCCTTTCTGATAAACAACCGCCGTGGTTGGAGTTACAGTAACTGACACATTTTTGGCAGAAATTGTAGTAATATAGAGAAAAGAAATCAGTAGAACAAACAAGATTTTACATATTTTCTTCATTTTTTTACGCCTGTTATTTTACATCGGCCCATCGGTTTTGATAATAGAAATTATAAAAGATGTGCCAAAGGTGTTGGAATTATGCACACAAAAAAAGCGCGGCACTTTTCGCCTTCATTGGAGTCTTTGAGGTCTTCGACTACCTGATCCACCCAATTACAACGAGTAAAGCCCACGCCTTTTAGCGGGAGCGCCGTTGCCTTACTCTGGGTGGATTCTTGAAGTTGTCGAAGTTTCAAAGACTCCAGTGTATAAGCTACTTCGCTTTTTTCTATTCTATGGTGTGCACAATCGAATTATGTGATTTAATTCATAGGCATCCTGTTTTTGTTAGCACTTGTTTTAAATTTGTCAAAATCGGCGGCAAAAGTAATAAAAATTTTAGTATCTGACAAAAATTTGAAATTTTAATCTAACTTGTTTATATTTAGCGAGTTATCAACAAATTTTGTTGGTAACTTTTTTGTTTTATTCTTGATAAAGTGATTGATACTCAGTATTTTAGAAGCAAAAAAACTACCACATCTTTTCTTCTATGAGTATCAATCACGGCAGCAAAAACAACGAATTATCCGACACGTTGGTCACTTTTTTAGGAAAAAACATCAACCTTGCCCATATCAAGTTTAAGTGTTAAATAATTTTGATGAGATTAAAACCTTGAATCCGGAATTCATCTGCGTCAGCTCGCTTGAAGCATTTCCATTAATATTGACAACGAAATTTACGGTATTGTCGGCCATCGTATTGTTTTTTTTGCTATTTTTGCGGTGATATGATTACGGCACTTGTTTTATATGGTATTTTGATTGTCGCCTTGATAATTGCCATCACTTTCATCGTGATGATTATTGTGGCGTACATTCGATTTCATAATGGTAAAATCACACAAGACGATTTAAACTCAGCCACGGAAATCCATAAGAAGAACAGAGCGGTACGAAAACGAAAAAGAACACTTGGCTATCATTCAACAGATGCAATCTTAGGATTCAAATAGTCCGTTACCTTTTTCATGTCTCATCTTTTCTTATCTTTTCAAGGGCGGCGATGGCCGTGGCCCATTCTTCGTCGTTTAGCTTGTCCGGGGCAATGTTTAAGTGTTAAATAATTTTGATGAGATTAAATCCGCACCTGCCTTTCTTGTGTTCTTCCATTCCTCGTTTAGCCTTTGATACCATCTCGGGGCTATAACCTTGATCGTATTTTTCGGAAGCTCTTGCAACTGTGCCAAACTCCTGCAATTCCTTTCCGATAATATGCAATCCATTGATTATACGTTCGCGCTGTTCCTGGCGCGGTTTGGACACGGCATTGGCGTAATGTGATAACTGTGCATGACGGATACCGGTTGCGCGGCTTAACGCAGCCAGTGTTGTGTATTGCTGTGCCTCGTGCAAGATTGCGCTAACCCTTTTTTCATACACCAGTTCATAGTCGCCATTCTTGATGCTTTCTGGAATAGAGTCGCCGTCGGCGATACAGCCCTCCAGATGGAACTGTAATTCCTCTTCGGTCTCCCTCTTCAGATCTCCGTATGTTTTGCCTGTTGAAACGACTACACCATTGATGCGTGGGTCGCTGATGTATGATGCGTAGTTTTTGCCACACCAATCCACTGTTACTTTTATCTGTTCCATGTTATTGTTTTTTTTATGAGGCTTATTTCAGTCCCGCTTGTTTCAAAATGTTGTCTAAAAGGTCTCCGTCCAAATCGTCCGACAATTTCTTGTTTACCGTCACTTTCCCTTTCTTGGTGGGGTGCTTGAACTGTCGGTGGTCGCCTTTGATTTTTACAAGTTCCCATCCGTCCCTCCTCAACATTCTGATTAAATCCCGCACTTTTATTGTCTTCATATTTTTTTCTTTCAGAATTTGATTATGCAAAAATAGTATTATTTTTAATACTATTTGCTTTTTTTTTGAAAATTTTCTAGATTGTAAATCAGCAACTTATCATTATTCTTTGTTATAATAATTTTTTTTGTGTCTTTTTTGTGTGCTTTTTGTGTATGGATTGAAATTTTTTGTATTTTTGCGGCACCAAACAGTAACAAAAGATGAAGAATCATCAATCCAGTAAACGATATTTAAAAGCCGATATGGTACGCCTTTGGGAAACTTCTGGTGGCGTAGTTACTGACGCGGTATCCCTACGTCGGCTTTCTTTATTACCAAACAGTAACAACCATGTTATCCAACATCAGAATCAGCCCAGCTCAGGCGGTAAAGGAGCAATCAGACCGTAAACTTCGCGCCATAGAGCGCGTGTTGGCCGGAGAGGCCTTCACCATCACCACCGACGTTTAAGTGTTAAATAATTTTGATGAGATTAAATCCCAGAACAAATATCTTATCCGATTAAAGAAAACACTTCTCAAAATCCGCTCGAAATGCGAGAAAAATGGATGATTTCGGGTATCATTCCTCTATAAAAAATCAATTTATATTCAACCGGCATAAAAAACAAATTTTTATGTATATTTGCAGTCCCGATTTTTAGAGGAAAAATAATCCCATTATGAAAAAGAACATCCTATACGCAATTTTGTCATTTGCATTTTGCAGAACAATCCAAGCGCAAACGGCTGATTACAAGGCATACTATCAAATGACCTCGCAAGCCTACTGCGCATTGGCTGACAGCAATTTCCTACAAGCTGCCGAACTCTATGAAAAAGCATTTGCAGACTTTTATCCGTTTACGTATGACTTGACCAACTTGCGTGATTGCTATCTTGCAATAGGAGACACCAACAGTGCCGTTAACAGTGTTAAACGTATGATTGCCTGTGGCTGGACATTGGAAGAGAAATTGCCCGTTGTGGATTACAGGCATTTCGACAACGATATGGGGGCTTTTGATTCTACAAGAATTTTGGCAATTCGAGAAATGTATCCGTCCTTACGTCAAGAGTACCTGAAAAAAATTGATTATGAAGAAAATGCTTATTGGGAAAGAATCGTATATAATGAGGTGCTCTGCGTTCAAACTCGGCTGCGATATGGTCAGAAAAAAGCAGATTACGCATGGTTGACCAATTTGAACGAAGCAATTATCCTTTTGAAAAATAAAGAATTGAATAGGGAGAAAATTGACGCATGGAATGGCTCTTTTGCATTTATGGCGTTAGTTCATCTTGCACAAAGTACTGAAGTATATAGCCACAACAAGAAGGTTTGTGATTCTTTGTTTTACCAACTCATGGATTTGCTGAAAAAAGAGGTGATACGTGGAAATCTTCACCCTAATGATTTTGCAGCCATTTACGACGCGGTCTATAGTTATCGTCACGACAAATCCTATTATGGCAGAGAACTCACATTAAATCCTAAAACAGGTCTAAATTCTTGTTTCCCTGTAGAAGATGTTGACAACGTGGATGCACGTCGTGCGGAAATCGGCCTGCCGCCTCTTTGGACATTTTGCAAAATTTACAACATTAAACTCCCGGAAAACTATCATAAATGATTCTAATACTAACAGAAGAAGAACGCCATCCATCGGCATAATACTCAACCGTCGGATAATGTGTCCAGCATAAAAATAAAAAAACATGCAACTTGTTGAATTTATTGTATTTTTGCAACTCATTTAATAACAAAAAATGCCTCGGTTTTTTCGAGGCCAAAACACTAAAACCAAACCCATAAAACAGAAAATATAAAAATGAAAGTCACAATAAATTAGAAAAATTTTCAATTTTTGTTTCCTACTAAAGAAATTTTGTATTTTTGCAGAATTATTAACCAACCAATAAAATCATTATGAAAAAATTATTTTTAATTATTGTATGCATTGCAACATGTGCCTTGTTTTCAACCAGTTGCTCAAAGAATTGTTCCTGCCAAGTGGAAGAGTATTATGAAATTACCGATCCTTCCCAACTTGATCAAGAATTCATTAATATGCTGAATAGCATGCGAGCCACTGGAACAGTTCAGCAAACAATTAACAAGGGTAAATGCTCCGACATTAACGAATATGCAGAAGCCGTCATGCCGGGTTATAAACAAATCGTAAAATCTACTTGCAAATAGATTTTCTTTTCTGTATTCAACAAAACGAGGGCCGTTTGTAAAAAACGACCCTCGTTTTGTTTTAAGTGTTAATTCATTTCTGAATTATCCCGTTACAAAACTAATCAGGATAATTTCGGTTCTTTTGCGTTTTTGACAAAAAGAGTAACCGCCAATGTTCAAAAAAAACGTATCTTTGCAACAAATTCAATGACAATGAAAGACGTGAAAATTACGGTAATACGGAAAGCCTGCTACCCCGACCTGATGAAGAAGTACGAAAATCCCATTGAACACAGCTGCGACCTGAGCGAAGGCCAGGTTTTTGTTTCGCACAACGGGCAATGTCCCGATCACTTTTGCGACAGTGCCTGGGGCAGTATCAAGGAGTTTGTAACCGTTTTGGCTCACGGAGGCAGCAACTTTTTCGACGGCTGGATGAAAGACCCCTACTCCGCTATGATTTCTTGCAACGACGGCTTCCGACCAGTAAGCTTCCTCCTTGAAGTTGAGGACTGAGTTCGAGTGCTTTACTCGCCATTCCCTGAAAAGAAGCCAAAATTCATCAACTTGCCAAAATCAACACTTTTTGCATTCACCATTAAATGAATCCAAATGAAGAAAACACTACTGATATTCACCATATTACTTTTAACTGAAATCTCCATCTTTGGACAAGTTGTCGCAACAATTAAAGGTCTGGTTAAAACGGAAACACAAGATCCCATCTCATACGCTTCCGCCACCCTGATTTCAGGAGGAAAAGTAACATCCGGTGCCGTGACCGACACCAAAGGTCAGTTCCAAATAAAAGGAAATTTCACAGGAAATTATCAACTTAGAATAGCTTTCGTGGGTTTCGAAACCACCTTGAAAGACGTAGTCATTGGCGAAACAGGAACCGTGGACATTGGCACCGTTATCCTGACAAAAAGCAAAACGTCCTTAAGCGAAGTAACAGTGGCTGGAGATGTCCCAGACAAAACGGTTTCCATTGAGAAAACAAGTATCAATCCAACTGCCAATGCCACAATGGCTACGGGCTCGGTGCTGGAAGTGCTGAAGTCTTCGGCTTCTGTCAGCATTGACGGCAACGGAACGGTTTCCATTCGTGGCAATCAAAACGTGTTGATACTTATTGACGGCGTGCCAACCACTTTAGACGGTTTGGGAAGCATTCCCGCAGCCAACGTGCAAAATATAGATATCATCACCAGCCCCGACGTAAAATACGATGCTGAAGGCACCGGCGGCATTATCAATATCATCTCTAAAAAGCAGACAGCCAACGCCTTTCACGCCTTGGCGTCATTTAATTATGGTTTTGTGGGAATGCTGAATGGCAATTTGGCTGTGAGTTACAACAAGGGACGATGGGGTTTCCGCATCAATTATAATGGAAAATATGAAAATGACTTTATCGAAAGCGAATTACATAGGAAATTCGTGGAAAGCGGCAACAGTATCGACCAGATGATTCGTGCCAACAAGGTCAACAGCAATCAGGTGGTGGGACTGAATGTGAATTTCAAGGCCTCACCCAACGATATTTTAGCTTTGGATTTCAAGGCATCTTTCCCCAAAATGAACAATCTTCAAGATTTTAACAATCATTATGTGAAAGATATGCTACCAAGCAATTTACAAAGAAGAACCGATATTACTTTTAATCGCGAGATGTTCGAAGGTGCTTTATCTTATAAGCATCTTTGGAAAAATACGGAAGGTAAAGGTCGAGAAATCAACCTTTTGGCATCGGCATCATCCATTACTGGCCATCGTCCTTCCTATTACTACGAAAGAGATACGATGGTGCAGAAGTCGGTGTCGGGCGGGCACCCGCTTATCTTGGCCCTGCAAGCCGATTTTGCGGCACAAGTCGGAAAGGGAAAATTGGAAACCGGCCTGAAAATGACCGTTCGCGGCAACAATATCGACCACAAGTTCTATGAGCGTAATCCGATGACCGATGATTGGAATTATTCTTATTTTTTCAGCAATGACTTAAAGCATCGAGAATATATTCCCGCCGTTTATGCGATGTATTCTTCCAAAATCAACGACAAATTATCATATAAGGCGGGACTGCGCTTCGAATATGGTTATGTGACGCTGCATTGCGACAAGACTCAAATCGAAGAACATAGTCAAAACTTCCTTTTGGCTCCATATTTTTCACTCAAATATCAAATTACGGACATTTGGTCACTGAATTTAGGCCTTTCTCGGAGAATTTCGCGTCCCTCCTACCCTCAACTGAACCCGTACGTCAATTTGATCGATAATCAGACTTACGAAACGGGAAATATTCATTTGCAACCGGAAAAAATCAACAAACTGGATTTCGGTTATGCGGCAGTATCCAAAATAGTCACGGTAAACGGCAACGCATATTTCAATTTAACGCAAGACTACATCACACAGGTGGCCACTTTGGAAGACGACATTCTCGTGATGACCTATATGAACGGAAAATGGAATATCACCACCGGTATTGACCACACCATTCAAATTCGGCCGTTGAAATGGCTGACCATCGATGTTGCCACCAATACCTACTACAGCCATTTCACAGGCAACTACAACAATATGGACGTTTCCAATCACGGTTGGGTGAACAATAGCAATGCCGCCTTGAATTTCAAGCCCTTCAAAGGAATGAATATCCAAATTCAGTATTTTGTGATTACACCGCAATATTTTCCACAATTCACCACCAAAACCATCCATTACTGCAATATCGGCATCAAACAGACTTTCTGGAAGAACCGCTTGACGATTTCTGCCCTGCTTACCGACGTTTTCAACACGCGCCGCTGGGATGTTTATGCCGAAAATGCCGTTTACAGCTTGGTCAACACCAGCAAAAACCGCAGCGGTATGTTTTGGTTGGGAATCACTTTCAACTTCAACGCTTTCAAACCACAAATGGGAAAGCAACAAAAAAAGGAAGAAGACCGAAGCGTGATTAAAATCGGAGAATAATTCAATATTTTTGTGTAAATTTGCCGACTTAACGACAACAACGACAATATGAAGAAACTTATCGCCTTTTGCTTCGCCATTTGCTTTTTCACCTTTTCCTCTGCGCAAGAAGACCTTGCCCAATATGTCAATCCGATGGTCGGAACCGACTTTCACGGTCACACCTTTCCGGGCGCCATCGTTCCTTTTGGTGCCGTGCAATTGAGTCCCGACACACGATTGGACGGCTGGGACGGCTGCTCGGCCTACCACTACTCTGACCATATCGTTTACGGTTTCAGCCACACCCACTTGAGCGGCACCGGCTGCTCCGATTACGGTGACGTGCTGCTGATGCCTTTTACCGGTAAAGCTTCTGTCATCAACAGCGAATACTGTTCTTCTTTTTCTCATCAAAATGAGAAAGCCGAAGCCGGATATTATTCCGTCTTACTTGATAAATATGATATTCAAGCCGAATTGACTTGTACCAAACGGGTGGGTGTTCATCGCTACACATTCCCCGACAAAAAAGTTTCCAAAGGAATCATCCTGGATTTAAAACACCGCGACATCGTACTCAACAGTGCCATTAGCTACGATGTGAAAGAGAATAAGATCGTCGGTCTGCGCGATTCAAAGGCGTGGAACGAAAATCAGAAACTCAACTTTTCGATATTATTCTCACAACCCATTGCCAAGGTCGAATTTTATGTGGACGACCAATTGGCACCAACCATAAGCGGCATTACCGGCACCAACTGCAAAGCCGTTATCTATTTCGCTGAAGATATTAAGGACGTGGTGGTTAAAGTTGCTTTGTCCGCAGCTGCACAAAACCTTGCCGATGCCGACAAAAACCAAAAAGAAGTGGCGGATTTCAACTTCAACAAAGTAAGACAGGCAGCTCACGAAAGCTGGAATAAGGAGTTGGACAAAATCGTTGTCGAAACTTCTGATTCCGAATTGAAAAAGAATTTTTATACGGCCTTGTACCACTGCTTTACATCGCCCTTCCTTTTCACGGACATAGATGGACAATATCGTGGAATGGACGGATTGGTTCACAAGGCCAAAGGACACGATGTTTATACCGTTTTTTCCTTATGGGACACTTATCGGGCTTTACATCCCCTGTTGAGCATCATTGACCGCCAACGCACCAGCGACTTCATATACACCTTTATGCGACAATACGAGCAAGGCGGCATGCTTACGGTATGGGAATTGTCGGCCTACGAAACCTGGTGTATGATTGGCTACCACAGCATTCCCGTCATCTGGGAGGCTTATCAGAAAGGTATTTTGGATGACTATTCCGACTATGAAAAATACCAAGTCCTGGAAGCGATGATCAACAGTGCCAAACTAAATCGGTTGGGAAGACCCGAATTTGCCCAATACCGCTTTATTCCTGCCGAAATGGAATCCGAATCCGTGTCAAAGACCCTGGAATATGCTTACGATGACTGGTGTATCGCCCAATTTGCCCAAGCTATTGGCAAAGACGACGTTTATCAGGAATTTATTAAACGTGCCCAGGCGTATAAGAACGTGCTTGACCCCGATGGGTTTATGCATCCCAAGAGAAATGGCGGCTATTTGCGACCTTTCAATCCCCGTGAAATCAACAATCATTACACGGAAGCCAACTCGTGGCAATATTCGACCTACATTCCCCACGATTTCAACAGTTACTGCGACCTCATTGGCGGCACGGCCACTGCCGAACGTTTCCTAGACACCCTTTTCGGCACATCGTCCAAAACGGCAGGCCGCGACCAAGCCGATGTTACCGGTTTGATTGGCCAATATGCCCACGGCAACGAACCCAGCCATCACGCTGCCTATCTCTACAATTACATCGGAAAGCCATGGAAAACGCAGCAACTTGTCAATCAAATCATCTATACCTTGTACAGCAGTAAAGCCGACGGCCTTTGCGGCAACGAAGACTGCGGCCAAATGTCGGCCTGGTATGTATTGAGCGCCATCGGATTCTATCCGGTTTGCCCCGGCGACAACCGCTATATCATCGGAAGTCCCGTGTTCGACAAAGTCACCATCAACTTGGAAAACGGAAAGCAATTTGTGGTCAGCACCCACAATCGAAATCAAGAATCTTGCTATATTCAATCTGCCAAATTAAACGGAAAGAAATTTGACAAGTCTTATATAACATACGAAGAGATTCGTGATGGTGGGCTTTTGGCGTTTGAGATGGGCGAGAAGCCCAACGGCAAATGGGGTGTTGGAAAGGGAAAACAGCCCGAAAGCCGCATCGAAAGCAACACTACCATAGTTCCTATCATTAATGCGCCACAAGAGAGTTTTACGGACGAAATGACCGTCAGTATCAGTTTGTTTGAACCTACCCACAAGAGTGACGCCAAGATGCAGTTTCCGGCTCAAACAGACCAAATTTATTATACCACCGATGGCAGCGAACCTACTCCCAACAGCAAAAACAAATACGAAAAACCTTTCACCATCCGTCAAAACACCATCGTGAAAGCCATCAGCTACAACAGCCAAACGGGAGCAAGTCCGGTAGTGGAAGCCCAATTCTACAAATTCAGCCAGGACAAGCAGATAAAACTTCATTGCCAATACGAGGAAATGTATCCTGCCAGTGGTGACAATGCCCTCATTGACGGCATTCGAGGCCGAAGCGACTTTCGATTAGGCGGCTGGCAGGGCTACCAAGTACCTGCTTTTGAAGCCACGATCGATCTGCTGAAGGATAAAGACATTCACCAGGTAAGCGTTGGATTTTTACAGGACACTCGCGCTTGGATTATCTATCCAATCGTGATGACAGTGGAAATTTCCGGGAACAATGTAGATTTCCTCCCGTACGGAATCTATACCAATACGGTTCCCGCCGATGACTACACCGCCCAAAAGACAGATTTCACAGTAAAGGGCAATGCACACTGCCGCTACATCAAAATTAAGGCCACCAACTACGGCACGTTACCTGCCTGGCATTTAGGAGCAGGTGGAACAAGCCATATTTTTGTTGACGAAATAGTGGTGGAATAAGTGCCACTTTATTTCCAATCACAATAACAATTCTGGAGATATTTCATTGAGCCATAAAAACAAACAGAATAATTCCTTTCCGTCTTGTAGAGAGATTCCTCCGCTTCCTTCGCTTCGTCGGAATGGTGACGAGGCTGCGAGGCCTGCGAGCTTCGACGTTTAGCCGGCAACTGCCCGATTTTACCACCCCGGCCTACGGCCACCAGTGAGACCTGCGGTCTCTTTCTCCTTTTCACTCAACAGAGCCTAAGCAAGCTTGGCTCTGTATTCGATCATGCGTCGATTCCTTAAAAGGAGGGGAATTGTCGTGGGGCGCAACGTCTCTATATCAGCGGAAAAGCCACCCTTGCGCTTGCCTCTCGCCGCCCGTTGCGCAGGAACGGCTGGGGCAAGTGTATTTTATATTAAGGTAAGCCATTTCCCCGCTCACGCATGGAAATGGCTTGATTTATTCTTTATATTAGTTCCGAACACACCGGACAGAATAGCCTTGGCACTTGGCTTTGCCGTAGCTGCTCACGCCCGCATCGCCGCAGGTCAAAATGCGGCAATAGTAGTCGTTATTGACGAACTGGGTAGCCGTCCAAAAGTATGCGCCATAGCCCAAAAAGTGGCAGTCTCCGTCATAGTAACCCGCAGGAACAGCATTAAAACCCGTGGCGTTGTTGCCGCTTAAATCGTTGCCGACGGCACAAGTTTCCTCGTAGTTGTTCCAACACGTGGTGGAAGCCATCGCCTTGGCGATACAATCGGTCATCCACACATTATCTTCGCCTGAACATTCAGCACAGACATATTCTTCCTGTGACTTTACGTATTGTGTCAGCTGCTTCCACTCCGCATCAGAGGGAACGTGCCAGCCATTGGGACAAATGCCCTGAACCCCGCCAGAGTTGGCTGAGCTGTTGGTGGAGTTACCAATCACCGCCGGCAAGTTGTACAGGTAACCGTAGATGCTTACATTGCTGCTGTTGTTGTCAGGATAGTAACGATAAGGTATATCGTAGCTACGGCTGCTGCCCAAGGAAATGGAAGTACCATCTGCGTATTTCGTCGTACGCAGATTCTCCGCCATCCACACCTGATTTCCCAACTTCACTGCATCGTAGGTGTTGCCGTCAATGTCCGTCACCGCATTCTCTATCATCCCGTCACCGGAAGGGTCATTGCTGTTCTGTGTCGTTGCATTCTCCTTCGTCGTTACATTCTCCTTCTTGCAGGAACTCATTACCAATACGATGGCAAAGACCATCGACATAATTGCAAAAATTCTTCTTTTCATTGCTTATAATGTTTTTGATTGTTCATATAAGGACTTCTATTTTTACTCATCTCACGCCGGCCTTTTAATTTTGCGAAGTCCTTTAAACAAAATTAAAAGGAAAACGACACTGCAAAGTTACATATTATTTTCTTATTTCCAACAGTTTAGCAATCTTTTCATTAAATTTTAGGGGGGGGTAATCGACTGGTTTTCAATGCGTTACATCAAGTCCATTCATTCCAAATCCTTGAGTTCACTAGTAGCACAACATGTGTAAACCAGACTTTCTGGCAGAATTTCGCACAAAATCGGCAAAAAACAATTTAAATAATTGAAGTATTTTCACGACCTTTTGTTGAGGATTCCGCATAACGCATCAGCGTTAAGCGGAATCTCGTTCGGTTATCAATAAGTTTCCTAAAAACTGCATGGAGAGAACGTGCGAAACTTGAATAAAGAAGAAAAAACGAAATATTTTGCCGACCGCCATAAGCACAAAAAAACTCCTTGTTGATACAAGGAGTTTTTTTATTGAAAAACAGATTTTTCAAATTACTCAGCGGCGGGAGCAGTAGTTTCTGCGGCAGGAGCTTCAGCAACTGGTGCATCGGCTTTAGGAGCAGATTTTTTGCTGCTACGTCTTGTCTTGGTAGTTTTCTTAACTTCTTCAGTAGTATAAGTTTCGTTATAATCTACCAATTCGATCAGACACATTTCTGCGTTATCGCCTTTACGGAAACCGGTTTTGAGAATACGGGTATAACCGCCAGGACGGTTAGCCACCTTTTGTGATACTTCTCTGAACAATTCAGTAACGGCATATTTATTGTGTAACTGAGCGAAAACAATACGTCTTGAGTGCGTAGTGTCGTTTTTGCTGCGCGTGATCAATGGTTCAACAAACTTCTTCAATTCTTTAGCTTTTGCCAAAGTGGTATTGATGTGTTTATGCATGATCAAAGAAGTTGCCATATTGGACAACATAGCTTCTCTGTGCGCGCTTGTCCTTCCTAAATGATTGATTCTTTTAGCGTGTCTCATATTCTTAATCCTTATCTAATTTATACTTTGCTACATTCATTCCAAATTCCAGACCTTTGGATTTAACCAAATCTTCCAATTCAGCCAAAGACTTCTTACCAAAGTTTCTAAATTTCAGCAAGTCGCTCTTATGGATGGCAACGAGGTCTCCCAAGGTTTCAAGTTCAGCTGACTTCAAGCAGTTCAAGGCACGAACCGACAAATCCATATCAACGAGTTTAGATTTGAGGACTTGGCGGGTCAGCTTAGACGCATCATCAAATTCATCGCTAGAAACGCTGATTTCAGGAGAATCGATAGCGATTTTCTCATCAGAGAACAGGATGAAATGCTGAATCAAAATCTTGGCAGCTTCCTTCAAAGCGTCCTTTGGATGGATAGAACCATCAGTATCGATTTCAAAAACCAACTTTTCGAAGTCGGTACGTTGTTCGACACGATAATTTTCAACCGTATATTTCACATTCTTAATAGGAGTGTGAATAGAGTCAATATTAATAATATCGACACCTTCGTGCAGGGATTTGTTTTCCTCAGCGGGAACATAACCACGGCCCTTATCGATAGTGATTTCCATAGAAAGCACCACTTCGGGTTCCATACGGCAGATAAGCAGTTCCGGATTCAGTACTTGGAAGAAGTTCAGAAAGCGGTTCATATCGCCGGCGGTAAATTTATCCTGACCGGAGATGACGATTTTAGCGGTTTCAGAATTATTGTTTTCGATTTTGTTTTTGAATCGAATCTGTTTAAGGTTAAGGATGATATCGGTAACATCTTCCATTACGCCCTGAATAGAAGAGAACTCCTGCACAACACCTTCGATTTTGATGGAGGTGATGGCAAAACCCTCGAGAGAAGAAATCAACACGCGACGCAGAGCATTTCCGATTGTCATACCGTATCCCTGTTCCAACGGACAGAACTCGAATTTGCCATGGAAATCATCAGCTTCGACCATGATTACCTTATCGGGCTTTTGAAACGTTAAAATTGCCATTTATATTTTGTTTTTATTGTTATTACATCATCATTATGAATAGCAGGCCTGTAGCCCACTATTCATAGATTTTACTCACTATTTAGAATACAATTCAACGATAGCTTGTTCGTTGATTGTTTCAGGAATTTCTTCTCTTTCAGGATAATTCATAAACTTACCGCTCATCATACTGCCGTCCCATTCCAACCAGGAGAAAGAATTGGACTTACCATTCAAAGAATTGGTAATCACTTCCAATGATTTTGAACGTTCGCGAACAGCAACAACGTCACCAGGAACGAGCAATGCTGAAGGAATGTTGCAGATTTGACCGTTAACGAGGATATGTCTATGGCTAACCAACTGACGAGCAGCAGCTCTACTTGGAGCAATACCCAAACGGAAAACAACATTATCAAGACGAGATTCGATGAGTTTCATCAAATTCTGACCAGTGATACCTTTTTTACGGGCTGCGATGTGGAACAATTTTCTAAATTGGCGTTCCAAAATACCGTATGTATATTTAGCTTTTTGTTTTTCTTGAAGCTGCATACCGTATTCAGACAATTTAGAACGCTTTCTTGCCTGACCGTGTTGTCCTGGAGGATAATTTTTGTGTTCGAAATATTTATCAGCCCCATAAATAGGTTCATGGAACTTTCTTGCAATTTTGGTTTTAGGTCCAGTATATCTTGCCATTTTCTATCTTTTTTAAGGTTTTAAACTAATGAATAATTAGGATTATACACGTCTGCGTTTTGGAGGACGGCAACCATTGTGTGGAAGTGGAGTAACGTCGGTAATTTCTTCCACCATAATGCCAGCAGCGTGAATAGTTCTGATAGCGGATTCTCTACCACCACCAGGTCCTTTAACGAAAACCTTAACTTTTCTTAAGCCAAGATCGTAGGCAACCTTTGCACAATCCTGAGCAGCCATTTGTGCTGCGTATGGAGTATTTTTCTTAGAACCTCTAAATCCCATTTTACCGGCAGAAGACCAAGAGATAACCTGGCCGTCATTATTGGTAAGGGAAACGATAACATTATTGAACGACGCATAAACAAAAGCCTTGCCCATTGCATCAATTCTAACAACTTTCTTCTTGGTTGATTTTGTATTCTTTGCCATAATACTATATTTTCTCTTCCCTAATAATCAATTAATACTATTTAGTTGCTTTCTTCTTGTTTGCAACAGTTTTCTTACGACCCTTACGAGTACGCGCGTTGTTCTTAGTACTTTGTCCACGTAACGGTAAACCGAGACGATGACGAATGCCTCTATAACATCCAATGTCCATTAAACGTTTAATGTTCATTTGAACTTCCGAACGCAAAGCACCTTCAACCTTCATTTCGTTAATCATTCCACGGAGTGCTGCCAACTCATCATCGTTCCATTCATTTACCTTTTTGTCATGGCTGATACCGGCCTTGTCCAAAATCTGAGCGGCTGTGCTTCTGCCAATACCGAAGATATATGTCAAACCGATTACGCCTCTTTTGTTTTTAGGTAAATCAATACCTGCAATTCTTGCCATAGTTTTAAATCTATTTTATTGTTAATAATTATTATCCTTGACGTTGTTTTTCTTTTGGATTCTTTTTGTTAATTACATAGACCACGCCGTGTCTTCTAACGATGACGCAATCTTCTGATCTCTTTTTTACTGAAGTTCTTACTTTCATCTTTTGATTTGCTTTATGTTATTTTTATGATTTATGTCTGAAAGTGATACGTCCCTTTGTCAAATCGTATGGAGACATTTCAACCTGCACCTTGTCGCCAGGGAGAATCTTGATATAATGCAATCTCATCTTGCCGGAAATATGCGCAGTAATGACGTGACCGTTTTCCAACTGTACACGAAACATCGCATTTCCAAGAGATTCGATGACTACGCCGTCTAACTCGATTGATGATTGTTTTGCCATATATCTTTTTTTATAGTTTTTCTTCTGTTCCCAGAACTTCTCCAATTAATTTGTATGTTGATAAAACTCGTGGTCCGTTTTTGGTGATAGCCAACTGGTGTTCGTAGTGTGCGGCGGGTTTGTGATCAAGGGTTCTGATGGTCCATTCATCGCGTTCGCAATAAATTTTTCGCGACCCTAATGTAATCATCGGTTCGATGCAGATCACCATACCTTCTCGCAAGAGGTCCCCTTTACCGGGTTTGCCATAATTGCAGACATCTGGTTTCTCGTGCATATTTCTTCCGATGCCATGACCGCACAACTCACGTACCACTCCGTAACCGAAGGACTCGCAGTAAGTCTGCACCGCGTGTCCGATATCGCCGGTGGTATTTCCCGCCACAGCCGCATTGATGCCCCGATAGAGCGACTCCTTGGTACGATCCATCAGGAGTTTTTTTTCTTCGGAAACATTTCCTACCGCGAAGGTATAGGCGTAATCGCCGTGATAGCCGTTCAAGTAGGCCCCGCAATCGACAGAGACAATGTCTCCATCCTTGAGGATGCTGTTATCTGGGATTCCGTGTACAACCACATCGTCAACCGAGATACAGAGGGAAGCGGGATAACCGTTATAGCCCTTAAAGGAAGGAACGCCACCATTGTCCCTGATGAAAGTTTCCGCAATTCTGTCCAAATAGGTCAACGGAACTCCCGGTTTGATGTACTTTGCCACTTCGGCCAAAGTTTTTCCAACAAGCAAAGAACTTTTTTGTATTATTTCAATTTCCTCTTCGCTTTTCAAGCGAATCTTGTTAAACATATTCATTAATAAGCACCGCCGCTGTAGCGTCCTTTAATTCTACCTGATTGAGTCAAGCCGTCATAGTGTCTCATCAACAAATGACTTTCGATTTGCTGAAGTGTATCAAGAACTACACCCACCATAATCAACAAGGAAGTACCACCGAAGAATTGGGCGAACTGTTGGTTAACGCCGAACAATCTAACGATAGCAGGAAGGATAGCCACGATAGCCAAGAAAATAGAACCCGGAAGGGTGATTCTTGACATAATGTCGTCAATGTATTGAGCCGTTTGCTTACCAGGTTTCACACCGGGGATAAATCCACCGTTTTTCTTCAAATCTTCAGAAATCTGCTGAGGATTGATGGTGATAGCCGTATAGAAATAAGTAAAGGCGATAATCATAATGAAGAACACGATATTGTAGCCCAGTCCATTATAATCGATAAAGCTGTGCCAGAAACCGCCGGTTGACTGTTCGGTAACAGATACGAAAGTCAAAGGCAGGAACATAATTGCCTGAGCGAAGATGATAGGCATAACGCCGGCTGCGTTAACTTTCAAAGGAAGGAAGTTACGAACGCCACCATATTGTTTGTTGCCCACGATTCTCTTGGCATATTGAACAGGGACACGACGAGTTCCCTGAACCAACATAATACACAGTGCGATAATGACCATCATCAAGACGATTTCGATGATAAAGATGATAGGACCACCGTTCATATCACCAATACGAGAGATGAATTCAGCTCTCAAGGCGTATGGCAAACGAGCGATGATACCGATCATAATGATCATAGAGATACCGTTACCAATACCGTTATCCGTAATACGTTCACCCAACCACATAATGAACAGGGTACCTGAAATCAAGAGGATGAATGACGTAACGGCGAACGCGCTAAATCCCAGGATATGGGTATTCAACATGGTTGGAGAAACGGCGCCACCGAATTGACCTTGGATGTTGGCGATGTAGGCAGGTCCTTGGATAGCCACCACTGCCACGGTCAAGTAACGGGTAATTTGGTTCAATTTCTTTCTACCACTTTCACCTTCCTTTTGAAGACGCTGGAAGTAAGGAACTGCCAAGGTCATCAACTGGATAACGATAGATGCGGAAATGTAAGGCATGATACCCAGGGCGAAGATAGAGGCATTAGAAAATGCACCGCCTGAGAATAAATCGAGCATACCCAACAGACCTTCTTGTGCTGATTTTGTAAATGCTGACAAAGCGCCAGGATTGATACCCGGAAGCACCACGTGAGCACCCAAACGATAAATCAGAATGATGAAAAGCGTATAGAGGATTCTCTTACGCAAATCTTCGATTCTAAAAATGTTTTTTATGGTCTCGATAAATTTTTTCATGAGATATAAATGATAAATAATACTTATGGTTATTCTGCAACAGGAGCTTCTGCGGCACCGATAACGTTGATTTGTCCACCTGCGTTAGTGATGGCAGCCTTAGCTGTTTCAGAAAAGGCGTGAGCGGAAACCTTCAAAGCGGCTTTTAATTCACCTCTACCTAATACCTTAACCAAGCTGTTTTTCTTTGCCAATCCGTTAGCAAGCAAAACTTCGGGCGTGATTTCGCTCAAGTTCTTGCTTTCGGCCAAAGTCTGCAGTGTTCCAATATTGATGGCGTTATATTCAACGCGGCTGATATTTTTGAAACCTCTCTTAGGCATAATTCTGTAAATAGGCATCTGACCGCCTTCGAAACCGATCTTGCGGCTGTAACCTGATCTTGATTGAGCACCCTTATGGCCTCTTGTAGAAGTACCACCTTTACCTGATCCTTGACCTCTACCTACTCTTTTTGACAATTTTGTAGCGTTTTCAGCTGGTTTTAAACTATTCAAATTCATCTCTTATGCTAATTTCAAGATTAATAAACTAAATTAAATTTCTTCTACTGAAACCAAGTGTTTGATAGAATCAACGATACCCAAAATCTGAGGAGTAGCATTGTGTTCAACGGTTTGATGCATTTTTCTAAGACCTAATGCTTCGAGTGATCTTTTTTGGCGCAATGGTTTGTCGATAGCGCTTCTTGTCTGTGTGATTTTAATCCTTTTCATCCCTTCAATATTATTTTTTGTTATTAAATTCATTTCCGTTTAAAAGAAAAATAGTGCAAATTTGGGAGAAAATTGCAACTATTATTTCACATTTCGAACGTCATAAAATCAAGCCCTTCTATCTCCAACATCATTATAAAGTCCGTGAAATCAAGCAGTTGCGAGTTTTTCTATCAGTCTGTTTCTACTTTTTCTATTTCACTTCAAAAGATGTGCAAATATACGACTTTTTTTTTTGATTTTATATTGTTGATAACTTTTTTTTATTCAAAGAATTGACGCACCCTGTTGAAGAAGCCCTTGTCGTTTTTGTTCGGCTTCGGTTTGAAATTATCCGACTCCATAAATTTTTCGATGGCGGACTTTTCGTCCTTGCTCAAATTCTTGGGGGTCCACACATTGATATTCACGATCAAATCGCCCATCATCCGGCTATTCAGTTCGGGAAGTCCTTTCCCCTGGAGACGCAAAATTTGTCCGCTCTGCGTTCCCGCGGTGATTTTGATGCGGGCCTTTCCGGTTAAGGTAGGCACTTCAACGCTGGCACCCAAAGCGGCCTGTGGGAAAGATATATAATAGTTTAAATATATATTGTTGCCATTTCTTTCGAAGAGTTCGTGTTCCTGTTCCTCTATCAAGACCAACAAATCGCCATTGACGCCTCCGTTGGGAGCCGCGTTGCCCTTGCCGCGCATCGTCAGCTGCATTCCTTCGGCAACGCCTGCAGGAATATTGATAGAAACCACCTCTTCGCCCTTTACCACGCCGTTGCCGCCGCAATGGGGACATTTGTCCTTAATCACCTGGCCGGTGCCACCGCAATCGGGACACACCGACACCTGCTGCATCACGCCGAACATCGTGCGCTGCTGGTTCACCACCTGGCCGTTTCCCTTACAGGTCGGGCAGGTAGTCACCGAATTTTTATCCTTTGCCCCCGTGCCATCGCAATGGCTACAGGGTACATATTTCTGGATTTTTATTTTCTTCTCAACACCGGCATTGATCTCCTCCAGCGTTAGTTTGACTTTAATACGGATATTGGATCCCTGACGCACTCGCTTTCCTGCTGAACGGCCGCCGGAATATCCGCCGAAACCGCCAAAACCACCGAAGCCGCCGCCGAAGATATCGCCAAAGCGTTCAAAAATGCTGCTCAAGTCGAAATCCATATTATAGCCACCGGAAGCCCCTCCCATACCAGCGTGTCCAAACTGGTCATATCTTGCCTTTTTGTCCGGATTACTCAAGACATCGTAGGCCTCTGCGGCCTCCTTGAATTTCTCTTCCGCTTCCTTGTCTCCAGGGTTGCGATCCGGATGAAATTCCATTGCCTTCTTCCGATAGGCCTTCTTTATTTCGTCTGCCGACGCCGTTTTGGCAACGCCAAGCACTTCATAGTAATCTCTTTTTTCCATAAATACAAATTCCTCTCTTTCTTAATCTTGCATCTCAGAACACCAAGCGTTTCCTCACGATTAATTGGCCACGACCACTTTGGCATAACGGATAACCTTATCCTTGATTTTATATCCCTTTTCGGTCACATCCATCACTTTTCCCTTTTCTTCTTCATTTTGAGTGGGAAAATGCGTGATGGCCTCGTGAAAATCGGTGTTAAAAACTTCACCTTTCGCTTGAATTTCTTCTACGTCAAAGCGTTTCAACAACTGAATCATCTTATTGTAAATCAGCACAAAACCCTCTTTAATCGCAGCGATATCCTCTGATTTTTCATTAGCGGCGATAGCTCTTTCATAATCATCAATAATAGGAAGAAGATTGACGATGACTTTTTCGGAAGCCGTGGAAAGCAGTTCCAATTTTTCCTTATTGGTACGCTTTTTATAATTGTCAAATTCAGAATACATACGCAAGAATCTGTCATTCAATTCTTTATATTTGACATCCAAATCTTCCAACTGTTTTTTCAATTCGTCTTCCTTAGAAGATTTCTTTCCGAAAAACTTACTTTTCTTTTTTTCGGTATGAGTTTCTTCAGCATTTTCTGGAATGGGATTTTCCTCCTTGCCAACTTCCGCATTGGTTTGAGTTTCCTTGTCAGTTTCGACTGACATATTGTCATTATCCTGCTGACAATTCAGATTTTCCTCATTCTCGACAGTCATTCCAGTTTTTTCTTCGTTTTCCATAATATGTTGATTTTTAACTTTCTACAAAATAAAACAATGAGATTATCAAATATACATCAGCAATATCTGTGCCAATTATTTTTTTGCCTGTTGCCAATATTCCTCCATTTCGTCGAGCGTGAGGTCACCGATGGAACGACCAGATTCAACGGCTTTTTGCTCAATATACTGGAAGCGTTTGATAAACTTGCGGTTTGTTTTTTCGAGAGCGTCTTCGGGATTGACGTTGATGAAGCGGGCATAATTGATGAGGGCGAAAAGCACGTCGCCGAATTCCTCTTCCACCCTACCCGACGGCTTGTCCAATTCGGCTTTCAATTCGCCGATTTCCTCTTCCACCTTATCCCAAACCTCATTGGCATTATGCCAATCGAAGCCGACTCCGCGGGCTTTTTCCTGAATTCGGTACGACTTGATCATCGCGGGAAGCGAGACGGGAACGCCACCCAAGACAGAACGGTTGCCTTCCTTTTTCAACTTGATTTTTTCCCAATTGTTTCTCACGTCTTCGGCAGTTTCGGCTTTAGTGTCGCCAAAGATATGCGGGTGACGGCGGATCAGTTTTTCGCAAATGCCGTTGGCCACATCCGCCATATCGAACAAATTCTGTTCAGAACCGATCTTGGAATAGAAGACGATATGCAGCAGCAAGTCGCCGAGTTCCTTGCCCATATCCTCATATTTTTTATCGATGATGGCATCGGAAAGTTCGTAGGTTTCTTCAATGGTAAGATAGCGCAAGCTGTCGAAAGTCTGCGTACTGTCCCACGGACATTTTTCGCGGAGTTCGTCCATAATGTCCAACAGTCGCTTAAAGGCGACCAGTCTTTTATCTTCCTGCATAGTTAGTGATTTTAGCTTGCAAAATTACATAAATTTCTCCAATCTCACGCTGAAGAAATTTCACGGCAAACGATTGCAAGTGACAAATTATCTCATTGCTATCCGCTGCTCACGTTGGAGCGCACATAACGCTTTCCCACTCAACTTCATAACCTGAAACCTACATCATCAGCTTTCTACCCAGATAAAACGTCAGAAGACCCAAAAGCAGACTTGAAACGAGGTAAGCCACAGTAATCAGGTAACGTCCAGAATTCATTAGGGAAAAAGTATCGGCCGTAAACGTAGAAAAAGTGGTAAATGTGCCACAAAAGCCAACGGTAAGCATCAAATAAGCGGTTTCCGGCAAATTTGACGAGGATTTTTGTGCATATCCCATCAGCATTCCCATAAAGAAACAGCCCAAAACATTCACCACGAAAGTGCCAAGCGGGAACGAGGCAAAGCGGAAATGAGAGCAGGCCTCACCGACTAAATATCGACAGGTGGCACCGACAGAGCTTCCGAGTATCACAAAAAGAATATTTTTCAGCATAATAAAGTATATTAAACAAAAACGACTAATCAAAAGACTGAGCGTTTCACTATAAATGAGCAGAAAAACAAAAACCTAATCCTATTCTGCAAATAGCAACAAGCCAATCCAATATAAGCAACCCCTATGTTTATGTGTACAAAAGTGCAAACACTTAATTATTGTTCAAAGAACTGGTCAAATGCGACCTTGCAAAGATACAAAAAAACGGTTTAATAGTCATTTTGTTCAAACAAATCGTCTTTCACATATACAAAATGATGAAAATATAACCAGATACGTGTCTATGACAATTGGGCTGTGTTGGGCGGACAGACGACAATGAAGACAAATAAACACATATTCGCCCGCCTAATGACTGCAACCCCAAAATACGATTTTTTTGTATTTTTGTGCTTTAATTATTGAATAAATATTGTAGTTATGAATCGGTTAAAATGGCTCATCGTATTCCTCGCAATGTTTTCTCCATCTTACGCACAGCAGTTCAAATTGGTAGAAGATACCATACGGATTAATGCCGCCGATTACATAAGTCCTATTTCAACATTTGAAATGAAATGGGCAGCAAAATATCACGGCTTTTATTTTTGCATTTTCCAAGACCAACATATCTATTTGCATTGGATATCTAAGCATCGCTTATTGGTCATTTCTGAAGACGGGAAAGATATGATGGAGGTAAGTTTGCCTAAAGATTTTCAAAGAAACTATTATGGTGACCTTTTTGTTCGTCATGATACACTTTTTCTAAGACCATATCAGCCTGATAAAGAACAAAATGGCTATTATTTTGATATGGATACATGGCAATGGATGCCCGTTGACATGGTTTCCAATGTGATATATGATGACGACCAATATTGTGTCGCAACGATAGATATGGGCGAATGGGGGAAATACACTTGGTTTATGGACAAGAAAGTGCCGTATGTCGATACGCGATATCGCACGCCCCAAATAAGCAGCGACATTTGGGATGCTTCTTCGTCAGTTACGGTTAAGCCCGCCCATCCAAAAATTAAAGAAACTATGCGCCAATACATTATGCCTAGAAAATTATCACGTATTATCAAAAAAGACGGTGCATATTATTTCATTTGTGGAAATAAGGTGGATACTTTGATTTCTTTGAAAGGGAAAGCACAATTGTGTGAAGACAACCAAACCTATGAGGCTGTTGTGCGTGATGGGCGTAATTATCTATATAGCCTTGGTAGTTGGGGAAGCGTAGATACGCTAAGCACTACTCCCATTCCTACCTTATTCCATTTTACAAGCAGAAAAGATGAAGACAATTGGTGGTGGAGAGGACTATCTTATGACACTGGGGTTTCTAACGCATTTTTGACAAATGGAGATATTTACTATTTGGTGAATACGCCAAATAAAACGTATATAGCCCAACTTGATGACGGGAAACTGCTTAATAGGTTTGACTTTGGACATCGATACCATTTTTTTCAACAGTACGATTGCTTTAGAGGTATCAATCTTGCTCCAAACCAA
Source organism: Bacteroidales bacterium (assembly GCA_024400755.1). Taxonomy (GTDB): domain Bacteria; phylum Bacteroidota; class Bacteroidia; order Bacteroidales; family WCHB1-69; genus RUG11690. The sequence goes on from JAKSMG010000001.1 coordinate 79,997, forward strand.
TGTTCTAATCAATTTGAAGAGAATATTAATTCGTATGGATTGATGGAAATCAGGGATACGCTCATCCACATTTGCCATATTGTTCATAATCAAGATTCATTGCCCTATATCGGCACGGACAACATAGAGTCTTTGCTTCAATTCCTACTAAATAGCCTTAACAACTTGACCCTATCTCAGGTTGACAGTGTGGAAAATGCATTGCAGGCCACTTGCCAAGGAGAGTTTCAGAAATTAGCCAATGGCTATTTTCCAAAAAGCACTCAAACAGAAGAATATGGAAAAATGAGTTATTATACCGTGATTGATAGCAAGCAAACCTTAGCGGTGGACTACTGTGTACATAAGAGTGATTCTGTGGTTAAAGCTGTCTTTTTTGAGTGGTTAAAAACCAACATTTACGACTCGAATATGCGCAGTTATGGAGAAATGGACAATGTGGGGACAAAACTTAAGGAGGTATGCCATATTTTGAATCGCCTAACAGGCAAAAAATCTATCAACTCAAACGAAAAGAGCGAATTTTTAACATGGACATATCGTAATATCAGCGTGGAATTACACGAAAACGGTAGAATGGTAATGTATTTGACGAAGGAATAGAGAAAACAAGCTGGCGAACCATAGCCGTCCGCATAAGGATGCGACAAATCAACTCCTTGATATTCAATAATATTAAACAAAAAACGCCCAATCATAAGACTGGGCGTTTCATTGCAAATGAGCGGAAAACGAGGCTCGAACTCGCGACCCCGACCTTGGCAAGGTCGTGCTCTACCAACTGAGCTACTTCCGCAGAAGTTTTTGAGCGGAAAACGAGGCTCGAACTCGCGACCCCGACCTTGGCAAGGTCGTGCTCTACCAACTGAGCTACTTCCGCTTTTTAGTTTGTACCTCGGGCGGGACTTGAACCCGCACGCTCGCAATGAGCAAGGGATTTTAAGTCCCTCGTGTCTACCAATTCCACCACCAAGGCATCATTCAAAGAACGAGATTGAACTTCAAATTTGCAGGTGCAAAAATACACTTTTTTTTAATACAAATCACACCTGTTGATTTTTTTTTATTTTTTCATCAGTTCAGCATAAAACTTATAAAAATATGGGATGGTTTCAATGCCTTTCAAGAAATGCTCAACCTTGTAATTCTCGTTAGGTGAGTGAATTGCATCAGAGCCAAGACCAAATCCCATCAGGATGGACTTCACACCCAAAATGCGTTCAAAACCAGCCACGATTGGAATACTTCCGCCACTACGGGTTGGAATCGGACGTTTTCCGAAGGTAGTTTCGTAAGCTTTTTCCGCAGCTTTGTATGCAGGCATATCAATTGGCGACACGTATGCCTCACCTCCGTGGCAAGGCGTAACTTTCACTTTTACGTATTTAGGAGCCACTGATTCGAAATATTTCTGGAACAAATCGGAGATTTTCTGTGAATCCTGGTTGGGCACCAAACGCATAGAAATTTTAGCGTGAGCCTTGGACGGCAAAACGGTTTTGCTACCTTCGCCCGTATAGCCGCCCCAAATACCGCAAACATCCAAAGTGGGACGAATGCCCGTACGTTCAATGGTAGAATAACCCTCTTCGCCACAAAGTTCTTCCACGTCAATGGCTTTTTTATAATCCTCCTTGTTGAAAGGCGCCTGTGCCATCAACGCGCGTTCCTCGTCAGAAATTGTCAAAACATCATCATAAAAATGAGGAATGGTAATTCTATGACTATCGTCTTGCAAATCGGCAATCATCTTGCATAAGACATTGATCGGGTTGGCCACTGCCCCACCGAAAATTCCGGAATGCAAATCGGCATTAGGACCGGTTACCTCAACTTCAAGATATGTGAGACCACGCAAGCCCACCGTAATGGAAGGAATGTCGGTGGCAATCATACTGGTATCGGAAACCAAAATAATATCTGATTTCAACAAGGCCTTGTTTTTCTCGCAAAAGGCATACAAACTGGTGCTACCAATTTCCTCTTCGCCTTCAAGCATAAATTTGACGTTGCAAGCCAACTGTCCGGTTTTTACCAAATATTCAAACGCCTTGGCGTGCATAAATGACTGTCCTTTATCGTCATCGGCACCGCGAGCCCAAATTTTTCCATCCTTGATAACGGGTTCAAAAGGCTTTGTATTCCATAACGACTCGGGATCCACCGGCATAACATCATAGTGTCCGTAAACCAACACCGTCGGAGCATTAGCATCGACCATTTTTTCGCCATAGACCACAGGATTGCCATCAGTTGGCATCACTTCCGCCTTGTCGGCACCAGCGGCCAAAATCAGCTCTTTCCAACGTTCCGCACAACGAACCATATCGGCTTTATGTTCAGGTTGCGAACTGATGGACGGAATACGAATCAAGCTGAATAATTCTTCAAAAAATCTATCTTTATTCTGTTCAATATATGTTTTTAAATCTTTCATATTTATATTACATTAATATTATTACATAAATAAAGTGGCACACACTAATGCAAAGCTAATCTTCACATCCTAACTTCAAAGATATTATTCTCCGAAAAGTTGTTGCAGGGCTTTGGCCAAGGATTCGCCACGAAGGTTTTTGGCGATGATACGACCATTCTGATCCAAGAGGAAGGTACAAGGAATGGAGGAAACGCCATAAATTCTCGCAGCTTCAGAAGACCAATATTTCAAATCGCTCACGTGGTTAGGCCAAATTAAGCCGTCGGCCATAATGGCCTTTTCCCAATTGGCTTTGTCACGGTCCAAAGAAACGCTAAACACTTCAAAACCTTTGTCGTGGTATTTATGGTACATTGCCACCACGTGTGGATTTTCGCCACGGCAAGGACGGCACCAAGAAGCCCAGAAATCAAGCAGTACAACCTTACCACGCAAATCAGACAATTTGCGAATCTGTCCTGAAGGATCGGGGAATGCCAAGTCTGGAGCAACGGCACCGACAGATGTTGCTGTTGCAGGTGAGGTTTCCACGGCATATCTTTCCTTTACCAACTGCTGATTTGGATATTTTGCATATAAGGCCTTCACCACCGTGCTGTGTAAATCCATATTTTTTTCTCTTGGGAAATTGTCCAAGAACATCAACACGGCGATATCGTCTTTATGTGCGAGCAACAAATCCTGCAAATCCTTGTTGTTTTGGGCACTTGCGTTATTGTATTGATTTTGATATTGTTGAACGATGACACTTACCTTGCTTTGTGCTTTAGAATAGATGGCACGACCTTGCTCATCAGCATCGGCAGTAAGTTTTTCAATGTTCGACTTTTTCTCATTTACCAACACATACTTATCGTTCACCAGATTGATGACCTGATTGCACCAAGCCACCTTGTTGGCTTTTTTATCGAACAAGTCATTGTAAACCAAGCTGTCACGCACTTCCAACAATCGAGCGGCTTCCCGTACAAAAGGTTTTACGTTAGTCGTTGTATTGGACTTCAATGTTTCAACCGTACGCAAATACTGGTCAACCCCGTTAAAGAAGTCATCATTACCACTTACGCGTTGATTCTTAAAATCATACATTGTGTATGTACCGGTATTAAACACCTCAACAGAAGTGAACAATTCCGTCATATCGCGCATATACTTATTAGCATAATAGCAATAGTCATTCAAAAATTTGGCATTCAGCTTGCCCTTTGCACTGCATTTATCGGTTAAATGCTTGAGCGAATCAATGGCCTGGGCAGCTTCAACCACATCGTGACTGACATCAGAATTTGTTTGGTAATACTGCGCAAAATTCTGTGTGAAACCGTGAAAGAAAATCTGATTTTTATCTACCTGCAACGCGTGATTAATGCTATCCAGCAACGATTGACTATTAGCCAACAAATCCGTTACATTTTTGACAAAAGCCATAGATTCGGAACCCGAAACTTGAGGAACCGAACGGAGATTATCAGCGTCAATCACCAATTCAATGGTTTCGTTCGGTGACAAAACAATCAGGAAATTTTGTTTTTCGGCAAACACCAACATATAAATATCGTTGTTGGTCACCGTGGAATGTAATTCAAAATTGCCGTTTTTGTCAATGGTGGCTTCACCGAAAGACTGACGATCGTTACCGTATGCCAACTGCAGACTCACCTTGGAGAAGGTGTTGTTCAAAATCTGACCTTTGATTACCGGTGAAGTGGTTTTTTGTGGCTTCGATTTTACCGTTGAAAAGTTTTCGGAAGCAAATGTTGGAACGACAAACATACTTGCCACAGCCACAAGCATTGCCAACAAAATCAGTTTAGTATTTTTCATATTCTTTTGATTTAAAATAGGGTGCAAAGTTACAATTTTTTTCAATAGCAATATATTAATTGTATCATTCAACTTTTGTCAATATTAATTACTATTCACCACCAATTGGACAGTAGTACGGCTTCGTTGTTCCACAAGCACTTCCCTACCCCTCAGGATTTGGGCCACCGTGTCATCGGTATAATGACGAATCGTAACCAATTCGATATTGAAATTGTACTTGACACGATAATTTTCGGACAATTCCTCGATTAGTTTTTCAATTTTATGGGCTTTATTGTCGCAACAAATAGAAAAACTAAGGGCGGAGTTCTGCATCAGATTAATTTTAATCTTATTTTTAGATATACAATTAAATATATCTCCTAAATTTTCCACTGCGATGAATGAAAAGTCGCGCGGGAAAATGGAAATCAGCACCTGGTTGGTCTTAAAAATATAGCAAGGGACAGGGTTGGAAAGTTTGACGGCGGCGATTTTACTACCACTTTCCTCAGCGTGCAAGAAAGGTTTCACGAACAAAGGAATCTGCTTGTTTTGCAATGGTTTCAGTGTTTTCGGATGAATCACGCTTGCTCCATAATACGCCAATTCGATGGCTTCTTCGTAAGGAATTTCATCCAATTTAACCGCATCGGGGAAAAATTTCGGATCGGCATTGAGCAGGCCTGGAACATCTTTCCAGATAGTGACACTGTCGGCATCAAGGGCGTAGGCAAAAATAGCGGCCGAATAGTCGGAACCCTCACGTCCCAGGGTGGTTGAAAGCAGTTCTTCCGTTCCTCCTATAAACCCTTGTGTAATAACGACATCCACATTGCGATTAACCAAAACATCTTTCATTTTTGTCTGAATCAACTGTTCCGACACTTGCCAATCCACCTTTCCTTCGCGATAATTATGGTCGGTACGGATTAAGGTTCTGGCATCCAACCATTCATTTTTCACGCCTGCCATATTAAGATAGGTAGAAATCAGTTTTGTGGAAAGAATTTCACCGAAACTTACGATTCTATCATAATCGAAATCGAAATTATCGGAATGAGGAGAAGAAAGAATGGTCTCCAATTGCTCAAAAACGCTTTCGAGCTTCATCCGCACCCGATTGTCGTCACCCAGCAGTTCACGAACAATCGTGTAATGGTTTTCCCTTAGGGTTTCCAATAATGACGGCAGTTTCTGCGAATCGAAATAATAGGCATCCAAAATCTGCTCCAGCAAATTGGTGGTCTTACCAATGGCGGAAATAACCACCACCAACTGATCATTGGCGGAATGAATCCGTAGAATATTTTCAAGATTTCTGACGCCGTCGGCATTTTTCACGGAGGCACCTCCAAATTTATAGACTTTCATTGACTTTAGATTTTTTCAGAAGAAATTCAGGACTTTATTCTGTTTCCAGTTATTTTTCATTTTGAATGACCAATCGCAACACCGAACCCACCACGCCCAAAGTCGTGGCATCAATATTATTGATATTGTCGTTGGTCGTATGCCAAACCGAGCGGAAGCCCGTACCCGTGGTATGATCCTGATGAATAATGTCAATCATCTTAATATGTCCCAACTTGTTGACATAATAATGGTCATCGGTAATAGGATTGGCCTGCTGGTTGATGAAATAATTGCCGTAACCCAATTGGTAGGCACTTCCCCAAACCTTTGAAACGACATCCTGGGCAAAATAGGAAGAAAAGTACTCGTGGTAGAATTTGGCATTGGGTGCGCCGACCATATCCAACAAAATGCCAAAGCGGGCATCGTAGCCCTCAATATGTGGATTTTGAGCCCAATACTGGGAACCGAGGCACCACCAATCTCCGGGCAAGTCAACACCCGATGGAGTTCCATAATCTTCGGCGTCGAAGAAAATGATATCCACCCCGATTTCGGGACGTTCCTGCTGCAATTGGCGAGCCAATTCAAGCAACACACCTACCCCACTCGCACCGTCGTCGGCCCCGTCAATAGGTTTGGTTCGGTTGGCTTCAATCGCATCATGATCGGCCATAGGACGCGAATCCCAATGCGAAGCCAAAAGAATCCTATCTTTTTTATCGGGAGAAAAACTACCGATGATATTCTGAGACTTCAAAGCTTTGCCATCGTAGGCAGTTGCTGTAAAATGCTGTACATAAACCGTATCGCAATAGGTTTTCAACTTGTTGGCCAGATAATCGGCACATTGGTCGTGGGCCTCGCTGTTGGGCGTACGGGGACCGAAATCGGTCTGTACCTTTACAAAGGCAAAAGCGCTATCGCCGTTGAAGGCGGGAGCGCTAATCGTATTTTGAGTAGTTTCTTGTGAAGTTTTTTCTTTATGTCCACAGGCGAAAAACAGCCAAGGGACCAAAATCAATACAAGATAATATTTTTTCATAATTATAAGACAATCAATTTTCCTTTATACAAATAGGATTGGCCACCACTTACAATCCACAGGGCGTAGGTATAGGTTCCAGAAATGATGCGGCCGTTACATTTTCCATCCCACAACACCAAACGATTTTCCATTTCAGAAGGCAGATCAGCGAATGGCGTTGGCGGATCAAATGTGCCACCGGCGTTCTTCTTTCCTTCGTAATAATAGACTTGTTCACCATTGCGTGCATAAATTCCCACTCTAATGTCAGTAATGAAACGCAACACAAACTGATCAAGGTAGAAATAGTCGTTTTGGGCAGGACCCTGATTCAAAGTCTGACTTGGCGTAATGCAATTGGGCAAGAAGACATTAGGAACACAGGGGTCAATTTTATAGGAACCCGATGCCGAGCAAGAGGTCAAGGTATCCACAACCCTAACCTCGTAAGTACCATCGGCGTATGCCCTCAAGGTTTCTGCGTTGCCGATAATCGAATCCATAAACGTCCAATAATACACCACATCGTCGCTGACATTGGTAGCCACGGCCTTCAGCGTAGTTTGCGCACTGTCGCAGAAATCCTCACCCACCTGTTCTATCGTAACCACCGGAGTCATAATATCAAAATCCACCTTGACAATACTATCGCAGCCGTTCCAGGCCTTAACCGGGTTGATGGCGTTGGAAAAATTAACCGTTCTCTCACCCACGGCATTCCAATCCCAACGGGTCTGGGCATTATCGAAGCCAAAGATGTCAGGTTTATAATAATAAGGCAGATTGTTTTCACAAGTGGTCACCTCATCTTCCGCATATTGTTCCGCAGTATATTCGTCTAAAATAACGACTTGAATAACCGTGTCAAAAGAAGTACAGACACGTTCAAAATCCGTAATATGCAAAGACACGTCGTAAATTCCCGGCTGGTCATAAGTATGGGCGGGTTCGAAGCCGGTAACGGTTGGTGTTCCATCACCGAAATCCCAAGTACATTGGTCAGGATGGGTTTGCAGTTCCTGCCAAGTGGTATCCAACTGTCCTTGTGTACCAGGTTTAATGATACCAATAGTACTTGTATTATGCAGGACAATGCTTCTATCGCAGTTCGGATGATCGGTCAAGGCACGGGGTTCGACAGAAAAAGCAGGTTGCAAATCGTAATAATTTACGGTTGCCTCGTAAGTAAAAGGAACACCGGTACGAGAATGCACCTCACAACGGTAGTAAGGTTTTGACGGGTCGGGACGGAGCAAGGGGTGATATTTGGTGCTGCCCGACAAAACTCTGGAATCGCCGATATCGGTAGGGTCAAAATACGACGCATTATTTTCATCCACGCCATTATACCAAACATAGTCGTTAGTAATTTCATCGAAACCCCAGGGCATATCCAGTTTCAAGGTATCGCCACCGCAATATTTCACCAACAACTTGGCGGGAATCATCTTAGCGGTAAAGTAGCAGTATGACCAATGGAAACGAGAAGTACACGAATTAACTCGTACTCTAAAATCCACAGCCGTATGATTACGTGCCAAATCCAAAAGATTATAGGCGACTATCGTATAAGGATAAGTCACCACGTCACGGCCAGAATTTTGCACGGGGCATTGAGAGCAGGAGGCCACGTATTCCGGTGCCGTATTTACAGGCGTATTTTGAGGATCTTCAGGCGAATGAGATGATCCTGATGGCGTACGATACCAAAATCTCGAATAAGGATGGGTGGCATCGTAATTGCCTATGGATACGAAATTTTCGGTGCCGTGTTGCAAAACGGCAAATTCAACCGCGGGATTAGACTGATAATCGTGTTGGCCGTCTTCCGTAACGAAAGCAAAATTCAACAACAAAACCGGATTATTGGTATCTGGCACAAACGAGTAAATAATTTGCTGTGCCAAGCAACCCGATGGAAGAGAGGAGTAACTGTATTCACCCTTCATTCCCATTTGAATTACCGTATCAACGAAAGTGCCAGGATGCAAATCAGAATCCCACGCTTCCGCCAATACCGGCTTATTGTAAAAATTAGTCCCCAAACGACCTCTAAAGCAATAGTCATCCTGGGGCGAAGAAGTAGGATCCGAGCCTCTGACCACAAAGCGATGGGTAAAATTATTGGGATTTGTAATCGCCCCCATGTGCTCAGTGAAATTAAAAGTAGAAGAATAACTTTCCGTCACTTCTGCGCTGGGCTTTACCCACGAATTATTCCAACCTCCTGCGGGAGCAGTGGTCGGCAAATACATAAAACTGGTCGGAGACCCCTGCAATACACCATTCACTACTTCTTGACCCATCAGCCAAGAACTAGTCAGACAAAAGCATATCAAAGCAAAATAACGTATTGTTCTCATATTTTACACTTTATATTTTTATTCATTTTATTCTTTTCTATTATTATAGACTCCTGATTGGTCAAAATGTTGCCTACGGTATCAACTTTTTTTTCTTTTTTAAAGAAAGAAACGATGGGAACCCTCTCCAAATCAATGGTATGGAAAGCATTTTCGGTATGTTTGAACAAATCGGTTTGATTTCCGAAAAGGATGTAATAATCGCCCGGCAACTCATTGAGAGAATGAATCGTGGCATAAACGACTTTCAAATCCGGATTATTACCCTGCAGAAAACTGCAAAAGGCGGGATTTCCATTGGTATAAACCACAGGCGTATCCAAGACAAGCTGATAGAAACTCGAGTCCAATGCCTGAATTTCCAAAGAATCCATCATTGCAAGCAAACTGTCTTTCCTTTGCCATTCCGATTGTATCAGACTATCCTTTTGGATCGTATAATATTGAGTAAACCATTTTTCAGCCACGACCGACGACTGGCTGTTCAACTCCAAATCGTATCGTTCCGCCGCATTATGGATTCCTCCCGACACTTCATTAAAATAGCACAAGGTCAACGGACGATTAAGGATTATATGCCGCAACGGCAGGCAGGTTAAGAACAATGCCAGAGCCACGATTACGGGATTGGTATATCGATCATCCACTTTTCGCAAGGTGGCCTCATAGCCCATCGCCGCCACTATCACCACGAAAGGCATCAGCATAAAGATAACCGAACAAACGATATCCGAACCGACATACCTCGCAGAAAAGGCCGACAGCATATAAAAGAACGTGAATAAGAGCACGAAAACGGTAAAGAGCGAGAACTCTTTCATTATCGTTCGGAAGAAGACGACACTCAAAAGCAAGCCCAAAATAACCACAAAGGGAGTGGTAATAAAGATTGACCGAATCACATAATTGGCCGGCACGTCTTCAGAACTAATCATATTCCCATCGAAGAACTGCGGCAGCTGTTGGGATGTGGCCACGAACATCTGTAAGCTATTGTCACCATTTCTCAAATCGCTCAATGAAAATCCGGGTGACAAGATGATATTCAGCAGCAACACAGCCAATGCCGTTGATCCGATAATCATAATCAAAGTCAGCAGCGAAGCCAGGTACTGTCTCGTAAAAATTTTTCTAATCGGGTTTTTCACCAAGAAATACAAAATCGAGAAAAAGGAAAAGAAGAAAATCAACGAAAAACCACTCAAGGAAGTAGTGGTTGCCACCAACATTCCCATAAAAATCGCCAGCAGCCGTTTCCATTTGACAATCGGAAAATTGTTGCAAAACCGCCAGATTTGGATTAAGGTAAAGAAAAAGGCCAAGGCAAAAAGCGTATCATTGAAATTGCCCAAAGTGTATCCTAAAAACCGTGGGGAACAGAACAAAAACAAGGAACAGAAAAAAGCACACCGCCAGCTGATAATACGGGCACAAAACATTCCCAAGACGAAAATCAGCATACAGCCAAACAATGCCGAAAGACGATGTTTGATTCTAAAGACATTGTCAAAGCCGAAGTATTTACAGACAGAGACCACCAAAATATCGGCCAACTGTCCCTTGGTAGCGTATGGCTGCATCGTCTTATAGCTTTCGTCGCCGTCGTGAAAATGCCTATACACGGCCTCGGAATACTCGTTTTGCTGCCATTCACGCGTCGAGACACCCACATTTCGACTTAGATAGGGCATCAAGAACAACAAGGCAAGCATCAAAAAGAAGAAACTGTACTTGAAGCCATCATCCTTCGTCTTGACAGAAAAAGTCAGGAATTCCTTTTTGATATCGTAGCGGACTTTACGTTGTCGAATGCGCACAAAGCGGAACTCCATCGGTTCATCCTTAGCAATGTTGTGAGGATAAAACCAATGGAACAGGTCGGTAAAAAACGCAACCATTTTTTCCCACAAAAGCGACCAACCACTACTCATCTGCCTTTTTTACGAACATTTCTTCTTTTACATCGTCATAATCCAAAATCACCTTGGAAGATTGGGGGAAGGTCTGCATCAAGATTTCTTCTGCCAACACGTCTTCCACATTTTTCTGGATTGCCCGTTTCAAAGGACGAGCTCCGTAATTGGCATCCCAACCCTTATCTGCCAAGATGTCCTTGGCCTTATCACTTACTTCCACATTCAGACCCATCAATTCGACACGTTTGAGGACCTTTGCCAATTCAATATCAATAATCTTGATGATATCCTTTTTCTCCAGATTATTGAAATAGATAATATCATCAATACGGTTTAAAAATTCAGGGGCGAAATTCCGTTTCAGCGCATTTTCCAGGATTCCCTGCGACACCTTTTCCTTCGCGGCATCGGTGGCAGACGTTGAGAATCCCACGCCCGTACCGAAATCCTTGAGTTCTCGCGAACCGATATTGGACGTCATAATAATGATCGTATTTCTAAAATCTACCTTACGTCCGATTCCGTCGGTCAACTGACCATCATCAAAAACCTGCAAGAGCACATTGTAAATATCGTGATGTGCTTTTTCAATTTCATCCAAAAGAACTATGGAATAGGGCTTTCTGCGGATTTTTTCCGTAAGCTGTCCACCTTCTTCATAGCCCACGTATCCCGGAGGCGCCCCAATCAGTCTCGAAACCGTATGTTTCTCCATATATTCGCTCATATCAATACGAACGATGGAATCTTGGGAATCGAAAAGATATTCGGCCAGGATTTTAGCCAAATAGGTTTTTCCCACCCCGGTAGGTCCCAAGAAGATAAACGTACCGATGGGCTTGTTGGGATCCTTCAGACCGGCACGGTTACGACGAATGGCCTTGGCGATCTTCACAATCGCATCGTCCTGACCTATCACCTTTCCCTTCAACTCATCGGCCATCTTCATCAAGCGTTCGCCTTCGTTTTTGGCGATACGCTGCACCGGCACACCCGTCATCATCGCTATAACCTCGGCCACGTTTTCCTCGGTAACGGTAGGACGTTCCAGATCTTCCTTGGTTTCCCACTCTTTCTTCATCTGATTCAAACGTTCCTCAGCTTCTTTAATCTGGTCGCGATAACCGGCCGCCGCGTTATATTGCTGATTTTTCACGGCCTCGTCCTTCAATTGCTTAAACTGTTCGATTTCCTTTTCCTGGCGAATCAAATCCTCCGGAACACGAATGTTGAGCAAGTGGACGCGCGAACCCGCCTCGTCAAGTGCATCGATGGCCTTGTCGGGCAAACACCTATCGGTAATGTATCGATTGGTCAAGGAAACGCAGGCCTGCAAGGCCTCGTCTGAATAGCGCACCATGTGGTGGTCTTCGTATTTATCCTTAATATTATTCAAGATCACGACCGTCTCCTCGGGCGTGGTCGGTTCCAACATAATCTTTTGGAAACGGCGTTCCAAGGCCCCGTCCTTTTCAATGTATTGACGGTATTCGTCGAGGGTAGTCGCCCCGATGCACTGGATTTCGCCACGGGCCAATGCCGGTTTGAACATATTGGACGCGTCCAGACTGCCGGGAGAGCCGCCCGCACCAACCATTGTATGCAATTCGTCGATAAAAAGAATCACATTTCTGTTTTTTTCCAACTCATTCAAGATGGACTTAATTCGTTCCTCAAACTGGCCACGATACTTGGTACCGGCCACCAGCGAAGCCATATCGAGACTCACCACCCGTTTGTCGTGCAAGGTGCGGGAAACATTGCCTTGAACAATACGCAAAGCCAAACCTTCGGCAATCGCCGACTTACCCACGCCGGGTTCGCCAATCAAGACTGGATTGTTCTTTTTGCGGCGACTTAAAATCTGGGTAATACGTTCCAATTCCTTTTCGCGTCCCACGATGGTATCCAACTTGCCTTCCGCCGCATATTTTGTCAGATCCTTGCCAAAGCTGTCGAGCATTGGCGTGGCCGACGACTTATCGCCACGAGAAGGACGGGACGTGCCACGGCGGTCGTCATCATCGTCATAATCGTCACCTCCTGCGGCCATAGGTGCATCGCCTCCCTGACGTGAAGCATTGCGGACCTCTGACGCCAACGAATCGAAAGTCATACCCGCACGTTTCAAGAGCATTTTCACCACACTGTTGGCCTCATTGCCATTCTCGCGAAGGACGGCCAGGATAAAATGCTGCGCTTCCACCACTTCGCTACGAAAATCGCGAGCTAAAAGGAAAGAACGACGCAAGGTGTTTTCTGCCTGAATATTGAATTTGACATTTTCGTCTGGCGCGTCAGTCTTATTTTCATTTTGATCGACCAATTCTTCCAAACGCGTTCTCAAATTGACTGTGTTAATTTTAAATATATCAAATAATTGTTGAAGTTCCGAGAAATTGGGATATTTCAACAATGCTATTGTAATATGCTCAATACCAATAGATTGTGATCTATATGCCATCGCAATCTTTTTAGATTCGTCCAAAGCATACTGCAATTCTTCCGAGTACTTTACATCCATTGTATTAAATTTTTGCAAATCTACATATTTTTTTGGATTTATCATCAAGAAGTCACATTAAAATTTTATTTTTGCATAAAAAAAAAGCAAGATGAAAACCACCCTACTGACCACGGCCTATCTTCCCCCAATTGAGTACATTGAACAATGTTTCAATAGTGATATTCGATTGGAAGTCTGCGAGCACTATGTCAAACAATCCTACCGAAACAGAGCGCTCATCGCCACGGCCAACGGGGTACAAACCCTCACGGTTCCTGTTGTCCATTTTGCCAACAAAATGCCGATTTTAGACGTAAAAATCGATTATGCCATGCCTTGGCAACGGCAGCATTGGCGCAGCATTGACGCTGCCTATAGTGGAAGTCCCTATTTTATGTATTTTCAAGATTATATCCGACCTTTTTTTGAAAAAAAGTTTGAATTTCTTTTTGATTTCAATACTGAATTGACCACAACAATTCTCAAATTAATGGGCAAGAACTTTCAACCGACTCGAACCAATGAATTTATTTTAGACTATACCGAACAAGAAGACATCAAAGATTTGCGTGCCGCCATTCATCCAAAATTACGCAACGAAGCCGATTATCCATTTAAACACAGGATATATTCTCAGATTTTCGAAGATCGCATTGGATTCGTTCCGAATCTGTCCATCCTTGATCATTTATTTAATGAAGGGCAGCATTTGCAGTAGTGGGGACACGGCACGTCTCTACAAATGCGTCGTCACCATTCCGACGAACCGTAGCGAAGGCGGTCGCAGCGGAATCCCCACCCCCAATCGTAAATTGTACATTGCTCAGTGTAAATTGAAAAAGGGGCTTCGCACAGAACCACACAAAGCCCCTATATGAATCTTGTAAGTGGGTTGAAAGTTGTTCTAAGCCCTAAACCCTATACCTTTGATTTCCTCTTCCGTCAGACCAGTAAGTTCTGAAATTAACGCACTGTCAAGCCCTTTAGACAACATATTACGGGCAATGAGTATTTTACTTTTTGCTTCACCTCTCGCTTCACCTTCCGCTTCACCTTCCGCTCTACCTTTCTCAATCCCTTTCTCCATTCCTTTCTCCATTCCATCTTGGAACGCCTCATCACGAACCAGTTCCATGCCGCTCTGCACGTCGGCATATTCCCAAATGCTCTTCTTGTACTCGTCCTTTTCCATATCGCTGAATTTTTTGTAGTTGCAACGCCTGAACATCGTCTCGAAAAAGGAATTTCCGCTCGCCTGCTGCGGCAGCTCCGTCATCTTGCGCATGTTGTTGAACACGTGGGCCAAGATTTCCTGTTCCGTCTTCGGGACCTTCTTTTCGCGTGCAAAGATACCTAATTCTACGATACAAAACGTCGGGTTGTCGGAAATAATGTTGCCGAAGTCGTCCTTGTAGTTCACGAACCACACCTTTTCCCCACGTTTCAGGGCCAGTCTGTCGGGATGCTCCATAAGGCAGACCACGCACACCTTCGCAATATGGTATTTTTTGTCCTTGACGGTGATGGAGTTGCTGATGAGGCGGCTGGCGTAGGCAAGGCCCCTTTCGATGGGAAAGCGCTGCCGAATCTTCTGCATCTCCACCACGAAGTAGTCGTTGCGCTCGTTCTTGCACAGCACGTCGAACACCACCTTGCGGTCGTATTCGTCCAGTCCCACCACCTCGTTGGGAAGGTACTGCACTTCGGAAATCCTTCCAAATCGCTCCGACACGAAAAGGTTGAGCATATATTTCAGTTCCTCCTGGCAGCCGTCGAGGCCAAACACACGCTTAAAGCCAAAATCGGACAGCGGATCAATGTAGCAAATCTGTTCATCAAAAATCTTTTCTTCCATAAGTTCAATATTGATAATTAATATTATAGAAAATAATAATAATTATTTTCATTATCACATTGCAAAAATAAACATAAAAACAATACAATCATACCATTGTTGATAAATTTTTATTTTGCTAAAAATCAGATTTATAGGAAGTTAATATTAACAAACGGGAAATTGATTTGTTAAAAAACGAACAACAAATGGCAGTAGAGACGCAGCTCGCCACGTCTCTACTACAAAAAACGGCAAACATTGCACTGGGTGGTAAAAACGCCCATTATCTCTCACACGCTTCCCTCACCATTCCGACGAACCGTAATGAAGGCGGTCGCAGCGGAATCCCCACCCCCAATTTACATTGTTCATTGTAAATTGTACACCCATTGCTCAGTGACGTGGCTTCTCTCCGAGAAGCTTGGGTACCAGAGCATTGCGGCTACCCCACATCACGGACTTCACTTCGTGCGTCCTGATGTGGAGTTATAGAAATACGTTCTCTCCGAGAACGACAATTCTGATATCTCAGAAAGGCGGGAAAAGGATTTATTCCTCGAAATTCTCAAATTTTCTGGTCATTAGTTTGCCAACAGGACGTCCGTCCGGCGTGAATCCTTGTGCCTTGATAACGTCACCCTTGTTGACCATAATGCTTGCCGGTGCTATTGGTGAAGCGGCCGTAGGGATAGACCCGTCTGTAGTATAGTGTATCCGTGCATACGGGTAATCCAGTTCAAGTTCAACCTCTCTCGGATAGTCTGTTTCCAAGCTCATATTCACTATCACGTCCCAGAAAGCGTCACTGTAGCGGATGTCACAGGCGTCCAGACGTTTGAACTCCTTCAGCATTCTGACACAGAAATCCTTGAAGTTGCGCTGCTCGTTGTCAGTCCAGCAGAATTCAGCGATACAGGCCTCCCTCGGAAAAGTCTGGTGTTCGAGACGCCTGCTATCTGGTATTGACTCGCCCCAAAGACACGCCTGATAACCCAGAATATGGTCTCCTTTCACCTTCATCAGGGAATCGCCAATGAATAAGGTTGGATTGTAGTTGTAAGCTTTGCGGAGGGTAATGAAGAGGTGATGGTTCTTCTTTGTATCCCTGATTTCAGACTGATGATAGTCATAGTAGGTAAAACGGTTAGGACACAGGATCACCTTCATATCATTGTTCATTGCCTTTATTGCGGGATTGTGCCCCCGGTAGGACATAACCACGGTACTTTTTACAGCGCTGCCGTCCAAAATCTCATCCCATCCTATAACGGTCTTTCCCTTCTCGCGCAGGTACTTGTCAAAATGTTTCACGAAGTAGTATTGCAGGTCATCTACGCTCTCCAATCCAAGTTCAGAGGCAAGCTTCTTGCAATAGTCGCTATTCCTCCAGGCAGTCCTTGGGCACTCATCCCCTCCTATGTGATAATATGGAGACGGGAACAGTTCGAGGACTTCATCAAAAACATCTTCGAGGAATTTGAATGTCTCAGGACTTGGACAGAAAACATCTTCCTTGATGCCCCATTGGGTGTTGACTTCCTTGGGCTCATCTGGTGTGCAGGACAGGAACGGATATGCAGCGATTGCGGCGCTGGAATGCCCTGGTAGTTCGATTTCTGGAATAACTGTTACAAACCTGTGGGCTGCGTAGTCCACGATTTCCCGAATATCATCCTGCGTGTAATAGCCACCGTGACGGATACCGTCACCGGTTTCGTTGAAACCCTTGGTCTCGGGCCGCCAGGCACCGATTTCGGTCAGACGTGGATACTTCTTTATCTCTATTCTCCAAGCCTGGTCTTCCGTAAGATGCAGTTGAAGGTAGTTCTGCTTATGCATTGCCATCATATCAATGAACTTCTTGACAGTCTCCTTGGGATAGAAATAGCGGCAAACGTCAAGTTCCATACCTCGGTATCCCATTCTTGGCGCATCTTCTATGACACAGCACTGTGCGGTCCATTGAACCGGGTCGCAAACCCTTACATCGGCGTATATTTTCGCAGGCATAAGTTGCCTGAGCGTCTGAAGCGCATAGAATGCACCAGCGGGAGATGACGCACTGGCTATCACGTTTTTAGGAGTAACTTCCAGCCGATACCCTTCAACTGCCAGAGAAGCATCTTCCCTGAGGATAATGACATTTTTCTTACCCGCCTCCCTGATTGGTGTAGAAAAGCCGGTCGGAACGGCTATGTCATTTACAAAATCTTCGGCTACTGTCTGAAACAACTTACTTTCAACTACGACTGTTGTTTTGTTGTCAAGAGTGAAGTGACCGTCCTTTTCTATGACGGAGTTGGGTTTCGGGATGATGGAAATGGCCATAATGACCATAAGAATAAGTTTCACTTTACTTTATTTATGGTATTGATGATTCCTTTTCTGTAAACTTCCGGCATTCTGGGTGAAAGAGGATATGGCGACTTGATGTAGATATGCATCTGCTCAATCTCATATTCGTAACCCTTGCGGAACTGGTATGCATGTTCCGACGGCAGGTAAGAATTCTGCCCATTGGTATAGCCGGCAAAAAATATCATTTCGGAAGGGAAAGCCTTCCTGACATCCATCTGATATTCGCAGAACGGTTCTCCCTGTGTGAAGAAAAAGATGACTCCGTCGATATTGACCGCCGACAGATTAAAATCGAGTGTGTTTTTTATCGGACCTTTTTCAAGGCGTCCGAGAATCTCGGCTTCCCATCTACGCACGTCTGAAGAAAAAGAGGGAAAATCCGTTTTGATTCCAGAAATCTCATCTGCATGTGCCTTTATTGCATCAACAGTGATATTGTCAATCAGATAAGGCAATTCGGCTTTCCCAGTTGCGAATTTCAACACATTGTCTCTTTTGACTTTTTTGAATTTAAGGGAAGAGAGAATTTCGGCCAGTTGTGTTCCGATAACCTCGGCGTGTTCCTTTTTCTGAGATCCTCCTACTGGATCCATATTGCCTGCGGCACCTGTCAATTGGAATACTTCACATCCCCACATTTTACTTATGATGCCACGTGCAACCCCAGAGTAGTCCGATGAGAGAAGCAGACTTTCCGGGCCCATTGAAACGGGGTGACAAGCGTAGTTGTAAAATGCGCAAATCGGCTTTCCTTCCGCAGTGACAATCTTTGCGGCATATAATGTACGGTCAACGGGGCCAGCCGTCTCGCATCGGTTGTAATTGATGTAGGCGCTACCTTCAGCAATCTCAAGATGAAATGGCTTATAATCAGATTCCGAAGTGATACACTTCACAGCATTGGAGATTATCGTCTCCGAGCTCCTAATGCGGTATTCATAATTGCTTCCTCCTGGCTGGGCAGCCACACCTCCCATTCTCGGTGCGCTGTGAGAGTGGATATTGTGCATAAGAATACGCTCTTTTGCGAGACCGCTGCGTGCACTGATGCTGTCGCGTATCTCATCTGCCAGCGCAGGTGAAACTTCCATCAGGTCGTTGGAGATGATACAGACCTTTTCATTGCCATCTGAAATTGTCAGACAGCTTGTACGCAGTTGCAGATGGATTCCGTTTGACAATTCGGTACGGGCAGCGAATCCTGCCAGCATAACGTGCTCGTCTGGTGTTGTGGATATGTCTGCTGATGTGAAATTGCACTTCAATGGAGAGGCGTTCAATGTAAATGTAAACATTGTGAACATTGAAACGCAAAGCGCTATTAGTTTCTTAGTGGCATTCATAATGCATCGAACATTGCGACAATCCACTCAGTCACATAATTTTTTTGTCATTATTTACCTCCGAGATATTGTGAACCAAGACGAGACATAGCGCAACGGAAACCGATATAATCTGTAGCTTCGTCTTCATCCATATAACGTCTGCTGCCTGGAGCGCACCAATAAGGAATATCTCTCCAAGAACCACCCTTATAAACTCTGGCGTGATCGCTAACCAATGAATACATAGGGTTTTCGCTGCCTGTTTCCTTCGGATACATCAAATCGGTAGAATTTTGATCACCTTGGATACCTTTCGTCCAGTCATCCGTATTGTAAAGAGAAGCCCAGTCACCATCGAGATAGTTCTTATTATCGGCAGAACGGTAATTACGTCTTCTATCATTTTTGAAATCGGAAACGGGAACCATAGGAATTTTACCCACGCTATCTCTTTCAGCCACGGTACCATCTTCCAACAATTTCTTAGTTTCGAAATAGTTACCACGGAAGGGGTTAAATTCGGAAACTTCGTCGTGAGAAGTTTGTCTATAAACGTCCATTACCCATTCAGCCACGTTACCAGCCATGTGATACAAGCCATAGTCGTTAGGCCAACCTGATTTAACTCTGACGGTTTTGAAGCCGGCGTCGTTCAAGTTTCCAGCCACACCCATCAGGTCGCCACGACCCAAACGGGTATTGTCGATAAATTCGCCCATATATTTCTTATCATCGGTACGGATAGCATGACCATTCCAAGGATAAACCTTTCTTTCCAGTACGCGGCCATTGCTGGTATTACCGATCAAACCGTATGCGGCATATTCCCATTCAGCTTCGGTCGGGAGTCGATACTTCGGCAAGAGAATACCGTCTTCCATCTTCACATTTCTATATTCACCGGTCGTAATATATTGCAGACGACGGTCGCTTTCGCCTTCGTATGATTCGTAGGTCAAATAGGCATCCGTGTTAAAATAACCTTCAGCACTTGGTTCGGTCACTCTTTCGACAAAACCTTTTTGAACCAAGATTTCCTCATTGACACGGTCGGTACGCCAAGCAGCATAATTAACAGCCTGCAACCAGTTGACACCTACCACAGGATATTCTCTATATGCTGCATATCTAAAATAATTTTCAACATCGGGTTCATTATAGCCCAGACGTTCTCTCCAAACATTTTCATCTGGAAGAGCATTATCATAAACGACTTTCAAGTCCTGAGAAACAAACACGCGGTCAAGCCAATTAAGATATTCGAGGTAATTGATATTGGAGACTTCGCATTCATCCATATAGAAAGAAGCGACAGAAACACGACGTGGCGTATTATTGACGTCATGCATTACATCTTCTTCCATATAGCCCATCACGAATGAGCCACCTTCGATGAAAACCAAGCCGGGACCGGTTTCTTGTTCTGTAAAAGGATATACTTCAAATCCGCCATTTTTAGGATCATTGTACGTCCAACCCGTAGTTGGAGAAACTTCCTTTTTGCAAGACGAGAAAAGCATCGCAATACCTGCAACAAAAAGCAAAACGGATAATTTTGTGAACTTTTTCATAGTTTATATATTGATTATTTTTAGTAACGAATAAATGTTGAATTTATTATTTAGAATGACGGGCATTCGAGATCTTTAATAGGTTTACGTTTTTCTGGGCAAGGCAGGAGGAACTGTAAGGACACCTCGTGAGCACCACCGGTCAGGTTCACCAATTTACTGACTGTCAAGTCGTACGAATAGCCCACTCTGATGAACTCATATTCGACGCCCGCGCTAAAAATGACCGCGTCCACGTTTTTGAAGCTGTGACGCAACCAGGCACCGAGGGTTACGGGGTAGAGACTCAGGTACAGACCTTCGCTCATATAGCTTAAACCTCCCTGATATTGGAACACGATATTGGGGCTGATAGAAATATCGCCGAAATTATGTTCCTTCTTACTTTTACGTTTCAAGTCGAAATTGGCACCCACGTGAGCCGTATGCTTTACGGGCATTCTGTAACGCTCTTTTTGAATAAAGCTGATATACGGCATATTGATGTGGTGGGCGGCATAGCCGAAGTAGAAATGCTTCGTATAACCCAAGAAGCCAGCACCGAAATCAAAACTATGATCCGTCGTATTATTCCAGGAAGCCAGATTTTCGTTGGTTTGGTAGATAAAACCGTACTTAGGGTCAATCATATCACCGAAAGTAAGGTTAGCCGTGTTCAAAATGTAGTTAAGATACGAGAACTGCACGGCAAAACGCATATTAAACGTCTTGGCCACCTTCACCTTGAAAGAATAGATGGCACTGATTTCGTATGACTGAATGGTCGCATCCTGACCACATCTGTCACCGAAAGCCAAAACGCCAATACCACCAGACAATTTATCAAAATGCTGGTCGTAAGATGCCGAAAACGACATAAAAGTACCTTTCATTGCAGGCCATTGGTCGCGAAAGTTCAAGGTAATGCGCGGACAAACATTGGTTCCCGCAAAAGCGGGGTTCAAATAAAGCGGATTAGCGTAGAACTGCGAAAAATGGGCATCCTGCGCCATTACACTATTGCCCCCTATCAGGAGAACAAGAGTGGTGATAAGTATCAGTATTCGCTTATGCATAGTTTTATTTTTTAATCCGCAAAATTACAAATTTTTCTTTTTATTTCAACAAACTTTTTTCCGCATTCATTTTTTTTGCAATTTTGCAGCTCGATTTACACAAAACTGTCGAGATTTTTTAAATCTCATATTTTAATAACGTAGTATGAAGCGAAATTCTTGGGTACTGTTAGTATTTTTTTTACTTTGCATAACTCAAACCATTGATAGTCAGGCACAAAAAAATCACGAAAAAGTCATTTTGGAGTGGACAAACAATCTCATTTACAAAATTGACGATGATTTGACCTTGGAATATTTGAATTTTGAGGGGGCAATTTCGGATTTTAAATACGGAGAATTACCCGTTTTTTTTCAAAAATCAGCTGTTGATAACTTTTTTTCAGACTGCCAAGTCACCCTATTCAACGAGCAATACGAGATTTTATCTTCCGCAGACAAAAAATTAGTTCCAGCATATCTGCTGAAGTCCCATTTAGAGCCACAAGTCAAGTGCTACGCGGAACGTGGAAAACCCTACGCCGTACTGACTTTATTGCCTTTTATCAAAGATGCTTCAGGAGAAATAAAAAAACTCGTTTCTTTTGAATACAGTCTAACCCCGCATTATAATTCGACCAAAAGCACGCACAGCTATGCCGACCATTCCATTTTGTCGAGTGGAGAATGGTACAGAGTGAAGGTGAATGAAAGCGGACTCTACAAACTCACTTTTGAAGACTTGGCATCGATGGGATTTTCGGGCACTTCCATCGCCTCCAATTTGTTAGGAGTCTTTGGCAACGGCACGGGAAGGCTGCCTGAAGCCAATGGGGAATATCGTCCCGACGACTTACTGGAACTTCCCATCTGGGTCAATGACGACGGTGACGGCAGCTTTGACCCCACAGACTACATCATTTTCTATGCCAGATCTCCCCATTCAGTAAAATTTAATCCCATCAACCAAACTTTTTCTCACAATTATAACATATACGATGATTATAATTATTACTTTATAAATATCACTGGAGCGGGACAACATAAGCGCATTGTGCAAGGAGAAGTGCCGCAGCAAAGCTATTCCAACACCGTATCTGACTTCCTCGACTATAAATTTCACGAAATAGATGAAGTCAACTTGGATCAAACGGGACAAGAATGGTTTTCCGACCTTTTCGACGTGACCTTGCAGCGCAACTATACCCTATCGTTTCCCAACATCAAAAGTGCTTCTGCCAGACTTACTTTGTCGGCAGCCACCAATGCCACTGCCAATTCCAACTTTGCGATTAGCGTGAACGGCAATTCCATCGGTTCTCTGCCCATATCCTATATGAGTTCGGCAGTTGCCAGGGTAGAAACCGAAAGTTTCACGTTCACTCCCACGCAATCATCCCTCGAAATCACTTTGGACTTTCACAGATATTCGTCGGCGACAAAAGGTTACCTCAACTATATCGCGGTTCAAGCCTTGTGTGACCTACGTATGCACGACGGCCAATTCAATTTCAACAACGGGCGATACGCAACTTCCAACAGCATCAACAGATATATGGTGTCTAACGCTGGTTCTTCGCTCCGGATATGGGATGTCACCGATCCAAGCAGAGCCACGCAAATGGCCACCACGTTAAACGGAAGCAGCTGTCAATTTATCAGTTCCGACACCGCCTTTAAAGAATTTGTCGCCTTTGACGGCAGTTCATACAAAACCCCCATTCTTGTAGGCCACGAAGCCAATCAAAATCTTCACGGCACAGAAAGTATGGTTGATATGATTATTGTCACCCACCCGGATTTTCGTTCACAAGCGGAAGAATTGGCCAACTACCGTCGTGAGCACCAACACTTATCCGTGAAAGTCGTAACCGTACAGCAAGTCTATAACGAATTTTCGTCAGGTTCTCTGGATCCAGCTGCTATTCGAGACTATATGAAAATGATTTACGAAAAATCGGCAGGGGTATATCCCAAACACCTATTATTATTTGGGCGTCCGAGTTACGATTACAGGGGCCGGGTGTCCGGAACATCCCTGTTCGTTCCCAACTACCAGCGTCCTTCTGGCACCAACATCACAGAAGGCACGTTTCGTGCCAACGACGACTTTTTCGGCATTTTGGACGACGGAGAAGGGGCATACTCTCACGGAATGTTGGACATTGCCGTTGGGCGTTTCCCTTGTTCAACGGCGGCACAAGCCAACCTGGCAGTACAAAAAAGTACAAACTACACCAAGGAATACGATATTGTTTCCAGCCATTCCAACAAAACATCCAACCTGGCAGATTGGCGGAATGTCATTTGTTTTGTCGCTGATGATGGCAACCTCAACGAACATTTCAACACGGCGGAGCAATGTTCCGACATCGTTCAAAGCGGGAATAAGACCATCAACCTTGACAAAATCTATTGCGATGCCTATCCCCAAGTATCCAACTCCGGAGGGCAACGTTTCCCTGAAGTGACGACTGCCATCAACGACCGTATGGACCGTGGTTCCTTGTTTTTTACCTACGTGGGACACAGCGGCAAAGACGGTCTGGCCCACGAGCGCATCGTTGAATTTTCCGACATCAACAAATGGTCAAACACCTACAATTTGCCCGTAATGATGACCTTGTCGTGCGATTTTGCCTGGTACGACCGTCCGTCTGTTTCGCCTGGCGAGGCCTGCTACTTCAATACCGACGGCGGCGCCAGTGCCCTGCTGACCACCTCACGCGTTGCCTACGGCGGCTCCAATGCCAGTTATGCGAAAAAAGTCTTTGCCTCGCTGTTCACCCCGGTTGACGGCCATCCCCGCACCATCGGCGAAATCAATATGAAAGCCAAGAACGACTACGGCGGCAACAACGACGCCATTTCAATGTTCATTGTATTAGGAGACCCTTCGATGCCATTGGCACTACCCAAATACAAAGTCGTAACCGACTCCGTTAACGGCCAGCCCGCCAATATGGTAACCGATTCTCTCAAAGCCCTTTCGGAAGTCGTTGTCAAAGGGCGAATTACCGATGGAGAAGGCAACACGCTCACCGATTTCAACGGGAATTTGTTCACCACGATGTTCGACAAGAAAGAAATCAAGCGTACTCTGGCCAACGACCCTGACGAAAGCATTGCCGCAGATTTTGAAGTCCAGAAAAGTGTTTTGTTCAGAGGCAACAACACCATTAAGAACGGAAACTTCGAATTAAAATTCATCATTCCCAAAGATATCAACTACACGTACGGAAACGGGAAATTTAGTTATTATGCCCGAAGCAGTCAAGCCGACGCCGCCGGTTATTTCAGCCAATTCATCATAGGCGGCAACAGCAACCACGCCTACGCAGATGAAGAAGGTCCGCAAATTGAGCTTTATCTCAACGATGAGCATTTCGTGAATAAAGGCCTCACCAACACCGACCCTGTCTTATACGTCAAATTGCGCGATGAATTGGGAATCAACACCACCGGCAACGGCATAGGCCACGACCTGGTTGCCATCTTAGACGGTGCCAACGACGCCCAAATCATCCTCAACGACTACTACGAAGCAGTACAAGACAGTTCAAATCAAGGCGTTGTGAAATATCAGTTGAGAGATTTGAGCAAGGGAAGCCACAAAATCAAGATTCGGGCCTGGGACATTTTAAATAATGTATCTGAAAAAGAACTGGAATTTGTCGTGGCCAACGAAGAAGGACTTGTCTTGGACCACGTCTTGAACTATCCGAATCCATTTACCACCAATACCGCCTTTTATTTCGAGCACAATCATCCTGGTGAAAGTCTTGACATTCTCATACAAATTTTCACCATCAGCGGCAAATTAATCAAAACCATCAGCACCAGTCAATTTATGGAAGGCACTCGTAGTGAACCGATTTACTGGAACGGACGCGACGATTTTGGAGACAAGATTGGCAAGGGAACTTACATCTATAAAATAAAAGTTCGCACATCGGAAGGAAAAATGGCTGAGAAAATAGAAAAAGTTGTACTTTTGTAAAATATTTTAGTTTAACGTTCGTTATACTTTTTTATATTAATCTAAACGAAAAAAAATGAAAAAAACCTTATTGACACTAATTTCCGTATTTACTATTATATCAATAAGTTACGCACAAAATCCATACAATCCGATTGGACAGCAAACCAAGCTGACGCCATCGCAGAAAATGGAAAAATATTTCAATCCGATTACCACGGCCGTGCCATTTTTGCTGATTGCTCCTGACGCTCGTGCCGCCGGCATGGGCGATATTGGCAGTTGCAGTTCCCCCGATGCGAACTCACAGCACCACAATCCGTCCAAATACGTTTTCAGCAAGAGCAAGTTCGGCATCTCGTTTTCCTATAGTCCGTGGCTGACGAGTTTGAGCAAGTCTTTAGGCATCAGTTTGGCGTATCTTGGAACTTACTGGAAAATCACAGATATGGACGCCATTGCGTTTTCGTTGCGTTATTTTCACTTAGGCACCATTGACTTCACGGATGAATATGGTCAAGTATATGCCAATCCAAGGCCTAACGAATTTGCCATCGACTTCACCTACGCCCGAAAATTGTCGGATGTGTTTTCAATGGCCATCACCCCACGATTCATCTACTCCAACATTACCGCCAGTTACGATATGTATAGCTCCAGCGGCAAACCCGGTTTGGCTGGTGCCGCCGACTTGTCAATGTGTTATGAGCAGGATTTCAGAACCAAGGGATTGGAAAACAGCACAGTTCGCTTAGGCATCAACATTTCCAATATGGGTAACAAGATGACCTACTCTTCCAATGCGTCTCCCGACGCCCGTGACTTTTTGCCCGCCAATCTGAAAATCGGTTTGAGTTATACGATGGACTTCGATAAATACAACTCATTGGCCATTTTAGGTGAAATGAGCAAATTATTGGTTCCCACACCTCCAAAATACGCTTTTGACACAGTCACCCACGAACGCTATATCGTAGCAGGTAGAAGCAATAAGGTTTCTGCTGCCCAAGGTATTTTCCAATCGTTCTACGATGCTCCTGCCGGATTTATGGAAGAATTGTATGAAATTGCCTGGTCTTTCGGTTTAGAATATTCCTACAACAATCTGTTATTTGTGCGCACAGGAGGTTTCTTTGAAAGCAAATACAAGGGAAATCGTAAATATATCACCGTAGGTGCGGGCATCCACTACAACATTTTCCAGATTGACGTATCCTACCTGTTTGCCATCAGCCAACAACACCATCCGTTGGAACACACTTTGCGTTTCACCCTTTCTTTCGATTTGAAATCATTCCAAAAAGACGAAATCAAAAGGCAAGACAAGCCTATCAGAGACTTCTAATCTTATGGCAAACATCGGTTTTGGTTACGATTCGCACCGTTTGGAAGAAGGACGTCCCTTGATATTGGGTGGCGTGCGTATTCCATTTGAAAAGGGATGCGTTGCCCATTCCGACGGCGACGCACTAATTCACGCCATCTGCGACGCACTGCTGGGTGCGGCCGGATTGACCGACATCGGCAGCCATTTTCCTGATACCGACAACCAATATAAAAATATCGACAGTAAAATTTTGTTGGCACGCGTGGTGGAACTGCTTCGCCAAGAAGGTTGGCAAATTCATAATATGGACACCACGATTATCATTGAAAAGCCCAAGATGGCCCCTTTCCACGACGAGATGGTTCGCACATTGTCCAAAGTAATGCAAATCGAGCCCTCTCAATTGGCCATCAAGGCCAAAACCAATGAAAAATTAGGATTTATCGGACAAGGGGAAGGTGTTGCCTGCGTTGCTGCCTGCACGATTGAAAAAATCAAATAACAAATTAATCAATAATGAAAAAATTATCAGTCATTTTATTGGCGATTTGTCTTATTTTTAATGTTTACGGACAAGAAAAGGCCACATTTACAAGTTCTAAAGACGAAAAAATCATTAAGATGGATAGTAAAAAAATCAGTGAACAAATTGAGAAAATGGCTTCTATGGTAAAAGGAAATCCACTTGTTCAAGAATGGAAAACGCCATACCAAACGCCCCCTTTCAATCAGATTGAGAACAAGCATTACGCCCCAGCTTTCAAATACGCCATCTTGCTGGCTCAGCAAGACGTTGCGAGAATCATCGAAAACAAAGAAGAACCCACTTTTGAAAACACCATTGCGGCCCTGGACCGTTCGGGACAAATGCTCAACCGCATTTCCGGCATTTTCTTCAATTTACTGTATTGCAACACTTCTCCAGAATTGCAAAAATTATCACAAGAAATTCAGCCGTTACTCACCAAATACGAAAACAGCATCACCCTCAACGACCAATTGTTCAAGAAGGTCAACATGGTCTATGAGAAGCGTAGCAATCTAAAGCCGGAAGAACTTATGTTGACGGAAAAGACCTATCGCAATTTCATCAACAATGGTGCCAAATTAAGTCCAGAAGACAAGAAAATATACCAACAGCTGACCTTAACCCTTACCAAACTCACCCTTACCTTTAGCGAAAATGTACTGGCTGCCACCAACGATTTTAGCAAAAACATTACCGACAAAGCCCTTTTAGCAGGCATTCCTCAGAGTGAACTTGACATTGCCGCTGCCAAAGCCGAAAGCAAAGGTATGAGCGGTTGGCTTTTCGACCTGTCGATGCCGAGTTACTTAGCCATTATGAAATATGCGGACGACAGAGAATTACGCCACGAATTTTTCATCAGGTCAAGTTCAAAATGCTATCAAGACAAGTTCGACAACACCAAAATCGTTGAAGAAATCGTAGCCACCCGCCACAAGATTGCCAATTTGTTAGGATTTAGCGATTATGCGTCGTACGTTTTGACAGAAAGAATGGCCAAAGACAAAGAACACGTCTATAAATTGCTCAAGACCTTAGCAGATCCTTCACGCAAAGCGGCAGAACAAGAAATCAAATCATTACAGGAATTTGCCCATAACTCAGGCCTAAATGACGAATTACAACGTTGGGATATTTCTTACTATTCCGAAAAACAAAAAGCCAAAATGTTCAAATTTGACGAATCGGAATTAAAGAACTACTTCAAATTAGAGAATGTCATTAACGGCGTTTTTGGATTAGCCACAGAATTATACGGTTTGCAATTCAAAGAAAACAAAAAAATTCAAGTCTATCAGAAAGATGTCAAGGCCTACGATGTTTTACGCAACAAAAAAGTCATCGCCATCTTATATTTGGACTTTTTCCCGAGAGACAACAAGAAAGGCGGAGCCTGGATGACCTCCTTCAGAGATCAATACAAGACAGAAAAAGGAGAAAATGTCATTCCATTGGTATCATTGGTGATGAATTTCACGCCAGCCACCAGCAAGAATCCATCCTTGCTGACCTACGATGAGTTGACGACCTTTATGCACGAATTTGGCCACTCCTTGCACGGAATGTTGTCCAATGTTACTTATCAAAGTCTTTCTGGCACCAGTGTTCCACGAGATTTTGTTGAACTTCCGTCCCAAATGAATGAAAACTGGGCTTCTGACCTGAAGTTTTTACAATCCTTTGCCAAACATTACAAGACCGGCAAGGTCATCCCTGAAGAATTAGTCAAGAAAGTAAAGGAAATGGAAAATTTCCAAGCCGGATATTTGTCTTGTCGTCAAATTTCGTATGCTCTTTTGGATATGACTTGGCACGACAAGGAAGGCATCCACAAATCCATTAAGGAAGTAGAGAAGGAAGCCATGGCCATCTCTGACTTTTTCCCTCCAGTAGATGAAAGCTGTATGAGCACTTCTTTTTCACATATTTTCGCTGGCGGATATGCCGCAGGATATTACAGTTACAAATGGTCTGAAGTCTTGGATGCCGATGCCTATTCCTTATTTGAAGAGACTGGCATTTTCAACAAAGAGACAGCGAAAAAATTCTACGACTGCATTTTAAGTCGTGGTGGAAGCCGTGACGCGATGAAGATGTTCATTGACTTCCGCGGCCGCGAACCCCAAGTAGATGCCTTGTTGAAACGCAGTGGACTGAAATAGAGTGAGCTGTAAACAGCGTTAAAGATTTATAGACTTGGCTGACAGGTTGTACCTCTCCGAGGTGCCTTGCGCATAGTCCGCACATATACTCCAGATGACGCTTCGCTTATCTCAGCCCCAGATGACGCTTCGCTTATCTGGGGTTATGGAGATTCGACCTCTTCGAGGTCGAACTTCGAGCAACTTTGTCCCTTAGAGTTCATTTTATTGTTGTCCGCCTATACATTTTTTATGTTGTCTCTTATTTCTTGTAAAGAGATTCCGACTTCGCTACACTTCATCGGAATGGCGTCAAGTCTTTGGACAAGAAATGGCGGCGACGGAAAGCAACTGAGATATGGTTTGGCCACGGTGTCGCCGCAAACATCTCAACAAGATTAAGCGGGATAATCCAAATATTTTTTAATCAAAAAATATATTTACCTAAGAACAAGATACTTATAGATAGTTTGAGATTTTCAACAAAAAATAAAGAAATCGACCTACGACACTGCTGATTTTATATCAACCACGTCAGAATCAAAAAGAGTACGCAGGCGGGCATTGCGAACAGGAATGAATCGAAGCGGTCCAAGACGCCACCATGACCTGGCATGATATTTCCTGAATCCTTGATGTGATAGGAACGTTTGAACATTGACTCGATCAAATCTCCCAATGTACCAAAAACGACCACGACCAACGCAAAAGCCACCCATATCATAATGTCCTTGGCGGAATGCGGTTCCACGGTATCGCTGATGGCATTATAGAAATACGGTATGTAAGACAACAATACCGCCAAACCACAAGTGAGAATCGTTCCAACAATGATTCCCTCCCAAGTCTTTTTGGGAGAAATTCTTTCAAACATCTTATGTTTGCCGAAAAGCGAACCTCCGCAATAGGCAAAAGTGTCGGATGCCCAGATCAAAATAAAAATTGACAAAACCATCGAATCCATACTCTCAAGTTGGACTAAGATTCCCGCCAGAGCAAAAGGAAGCGCAATCCAAAAAATCGGCAATAAGTTATGCGCAATATTTGTAAAGGGCTTTTCCGACTTCCTGAAGAGTTCGATAATCGGCAAGAGCATCATACCCAAGATAATCACAATCCAAAAAGTCTCCAATGCCCATTCAAAGAAACCAAACGTCACCACAAGCCACGTGATGCATAAGCACATCGGAGTATGCAATTGGAGGTCATTTTTATTGCAAACACGGCAATATTCCCACGTGCCCACTTCTGCAAAAAACAAAAAAAGCAAATATTGGAAAATCGTGGGGACAAAAAAAGAGCCCACCACCAAGGCCACAAAAACCGCACCCGAGGCCGTACGCACCAACAAATTTTTGAATTTATCCGTCATTTTCAATAATTAGTGTTACATTACCAAAACCAGGATATACCTTGGATTGAGTGGAGAACAAATTTCTTTGCCGTCTCGAACATCTAAAGGTGTTGGCGTAATCATCTCGCTCATTCCATACAGATTTCCTTCATTTTTCTTCATTTGCACGTCAAAGGCCGTTTTCAAATCAGGCACAAAGTTGTTCGCCGAAGCCACAACAATCAGATTTGTAGCCAAGGTTTTCACCGAAGGAAACAAAGAATTTTTTGGAGAGAACACGAAACTGCAGTTACTGGCAATCATCGTATCGCAAAAAATGATAGCTGCATCAGCAGGCATACTCACATCTATCGTTTCAACAAAATTTATATTGTTGTTTCTCAACATATTGGAAAGCTGCGGTTTGGTATTCAAAAGCACCGGATAATTCTGACTTTTCAGCAGTCTCACCATAAAATCAGCGAACTGATCTTTGGGGCAAGGAAGGTACTTTCCGCCCAGGGCACGAAACTGCACCACGAAATCACGCATCAGGTCTGTGCTTTGCGTATTAAAATCGACAGACAAATCCAAATCCGGAAAACGATTGACTCCCTTATTGCTAAGGGCGTGTCTGATTTCCTTTCGCATAGCTTCCTTAGAGGTTGTAAGGTCGCTTTCGGTACTGAGCATATTATTTTCCATCATTATTAATATTGAGAACTATTTTGTCGAATAGTTTAAAACCACATTATTTTTCCTCGCCTGATTTCTCGTCAAGGGTATCCGTTTTTATCGTTTCCTCGGCATTGTTTTCAGGTGTTTTCTCATCATTTTCCTGATTTCCGAAAGGTCTTTTGCCAAAAATCTTTTCCAGGTCTTCCGCAAAGATTACCTCTCGATTCAGGAGTTGTTCGGCCAATTGTGCCAATTTATCCTTATTTTCCTGTAAAATTTCTTTTGCCTTGGCGTATGATTTTTCAATCAGGGTGTGTACTTCCTCGTCAATATCCTGGGCAGTTTTTTCGCTATAGGGTTTTGTAAAATTATAATCAGATTGACCGGTAGAATCATAATAGCTGATATTGCCGATTTTGGGGTTCAGGCCATAATAAACCACCATCGCATACGCTTGTTTGGAAACCCTTTCCAGATCATTGAGGGCACCGGTGGAAACTTCGCCGAAGAAGACCTCTTCGGCCGCACGACCGCCCAAAGTAGCCGTCATTTCATCAAACATCTGGCTAAAGGTTGTAATTTGGCGTTCTTCCGGCAAATACCAAGCGGCACCAAGAGATTTTCCGCGCGGCACGATGGTCACCTTTACCAATGGGGAAGCGTGTTCCAACAACCAGCTCACGGTAGCGTGGCCGGCTTCGTGGTAGGCGATCACCTTTTTTTCCTGCGGAGAAATGATGCTGCCCCGTTTTTCCAAGCCACCCACGATACGGTCGATTGCACCGAGAAATTCCTCCTTGCTAACATCTTTCTTATTGTTACGGGCGGCAATCAGAGCAGCCTCGTTACACACATTAGCGATATCGGCACCAGAAAAGCCCGGTGTCTGTTTGGCGAAGAAATCCAAATCCACGTCGGGATTCAGTTTCAATTTTCGCACGTGGACTTCGAAAATACCCTTTCGCTCGTTCAAGTTAGGCAGTTCGATATGGATTTGGCGGTCGAAACGGCCGGCACGCAAAAGGGCGCGGTCGAGCACATCGGCACGGTTGGTTGCTGCCAGAATGATAACGCCCGCATTGCTGGAGAAACCATCCATTTCGGTAAGCAACTGGTTAAGCGTACTTTCGCGTTCGTCGTTGGCACCATTCATAATGTTTTTGCCACGAGCACGACCGATAGCATCAATTTCGTCAATAAAAATGATGCACGGTGCCTTTTCCTTTGCCGTCTTAAACAGGTCACGCACACGAGACGCCCCCACGCCGACGAACATTTCCACGAAATCGGAACCCGAGAGCGAGAAGAACGGCACTTTTGCCTCACCGGCAACGGCTTTAGCCAAGAGGGTTTTACCTGTTCCTGGAGGTCCCACCAGCAAGGCACCTTTAGGAATTTTTCCACCCAGGACCGTATATTTATCAGGATTTTTCAAGAAATCGACAATTTCCTCGATTTCGTACTTGGCACCTTCCAAGCCAGCGACATCCTTAAACGAAATATTCAGTTGTGACTTTTCATCAAAAAGCTGGGCCTTAGACTTTCCGATATTGAACAGGCCGCCACCGCCGGGACCACCGCGCATGGAACGCATCGAATAGAAAAACAACAGTAAAATCAACACCATAGGAAGTCCCCAGATAAGGAAATCCAAACCCCAACTGCGGGTATTGTCTTCGGTGGTTGAAATTTCGTATTCCTGCTCCAAATCCGCACGAACCAAAGTGCTGTCATTTGCCAGGGCATTGTTGATAGCACGCTCCTTCAGTGTACGCAAATTTTCATTAAACACCTGATAATCAGTGGTAACGATATAATATTGAGGCCCCTTGAAATTATTCTGCTTACGAAAATCCTCGTAATCGCTTTTTGTTTTAAGTGCTTCCTCTTTCAAGTAAATATTAACTTTCTCGTCCTTTTTGACATACTCCAGCTTATCGATATCCTTAGCCACCACCATTTTGCTGAACTTGTTATTATCGATTTCGGAAGCGTTTGAACCGGAAGAATAGAGCCAATAGGCCACCAGAGCAAAGCCGATAAGCAAGTAGATGTAGGTCAACGTGAACTTCGGCTTGTTATTGCCGTTATTGGGCGTTGAGAAAGGCGATTTGCCTTGTTTTTTCTGTTTATTAGAATTTGCGGACATTGTTTTCGTGATTAGTAATTGGTAATCTCTGCGTCATTGTACAATTGCTCGATGTTGTAGTATTCGCGGGCTTCGGGTTGGAAGATGTGGACCACGACGTTGAAATAGTCCAACAGAATCCACTCGCCGTTCATCGTTCCCTCCACGTGTGTCGGGAGGATATTGGCGTGACGTTTGGTAGTTTCCTGCACAAAATCGCACAAGGTTTCCACGTGCGGTTTGGAATTGCCGCTACAAACAATGAAATAATCGAAGAAAACGTGATTGATTTTCTTCAGGTTTATACTGACGATATTAACCCCTTGTTTCTCCATAAGAGCCTGAATGATAAGTTCTTCAATCTTACCATCAAACTGTTTCACCTCTGATTTAACTTTAATTTTCTTTGCCATTTTACGATATATGTATAAAGTTTGCAAATGTACAATTTTTTTTTGGAATTATCCCACTTTGTCTTGTATAAGATTTTTTACGGAATTATCCTATGTTGTCTTGTATAGAGATTCCGACTTTGCTACGCATCGTCGGAATGGCGACGATTCATTAGACAGGAAGTGGCGGCGACGGAAAGCAACTGCGATATTGTTAGAACACGGTGTCGCCGCAAACATCTCAACAAGATCAAACGGGATAATTCCAGAATTTTTAATATCCTAAAACCCAAGCGGTGAGTTGCAAAAATTGATTTGTTGATAACTATTGATAACTTTCTCCATTATCGACACAACTTAAAACTTATTATTTGTAGCTTTGCAATTCTTGATATGTTACAATATTTTTATCGTTAAATATTGATTATCAGACTTTTACAAAAAGATGTCAACAACAATAAAATAATAAGTCTATGAAAAAAATTTCTACTTTGAGAAACATGGTCATGCTGATGCTTGCCTTGTTTTTAGTCATCGGCAATGTTTTTGCCACCAAAGGTTGGAAGAGAGTGACACACAACACCACCCTCGCTGCCGGAGACACCATCATTATTGCCGCTGCAAACTATGATTTTGCCATCAGCACCACCCAAAACAACAACAACCGTGCTCAGGCCGCCATCACAAAAATGGGGGATGAAGCCATTTTTGTTGGAACAGTACAGGCATTTGTACTCCAAAATGGCGACAACACCGGCACCTTCCACATTTATGACTTTGATGCCAATGGGGGCTATTTGTATGCTCCGGGAAATGGCAACTACCTAAAAACCGCCTCAACTCTGCCAACAAACGGTTCTGCCGACTGGGAAATATCCATTTTTGGTAATGACAGCATCACCATTATCGCCCATAATACTGCAAATACGGGAGGTAATCAAACCAGAATGCGCTACAACGTCAATAGCAACCTTTTTTCCTGCTATGGTCCAAGCAGTTCTGTTATTGAACCCCTCACCATTTACAGATACGAAGAAATAGAAGCAGCCCTTATAGAAATGCCCACTTTTTCATTGGCAAGCGGCACCTATTTTGAATCTCAGCAAATCAGCATCGACTGTGCTACTGAAGGGGCTAACATCCTTTATACCACCGACGGTTCAGACCCTGTACAAAACGGCATCACTTACGAAGGTCCAATTACCATTTCAACTACCACGACCTTGAAAGCTGTGGCATTTATCAACACTGACTATAGTTACGTGAACACCGCCACCTACACCTTCCCCATCGAAGTTGCCAATATTGCGGCCTTCAAAGCAGCCAGCAGCAGCACCAACAGCACCCCATACAAAATCACAGGGGATGTGACTTTCGTTTTCAAAGGTGGAAGCAATCAATATTACACCTATGTTCAAGACGCCACCGGCGGCCTGTTGGTATTTGAAAATTCGAATTCCGCCGTTATCACCAACACCTATACAGAAGGTGACATCATCAGCGGAGGCATTATCGGCACCTACACAAAATATAACAACCAGGTGGAATTGGTTCCACTGGCCAATCCAGACAGTTCGTCTTCCAACATCGGGACCATTGAACCTACCGTAGTAACCATTGCTGACATATTGGCCAATTATAACGACTATGACGCAAAATTGGTCACCATTGAAGAGGTTACTTTTGCCGATGGATTTACTGGTTCAAGCACCACTTTCTCCCAAGGTGAAAATAGCTTAACGCTGTACAATCGTTTCAGCATTGACACCACTTTGGATGAAGGTACCGTAACCGATGTTACCGGTTTTGTTGCCAAATACAATAATTCGATACAGATTTACCCCCGTTACAATTCTGATTTGAGTTACGAAGAACCTATCCCCACCGCTGCCACACCGGTTATCACTCCTGTTTCGGGAACTTACGCCGACAGCGTGGTCGTGAGCATCAGCTGTGAGACCGAAGGTGCTGAAATCCGCTACACCCTCGACGGTGAAGAACCCACAGACGCCTCATTGCTGTATGAAGAACCTTTCACTTTGACCACAGACGCCACCGTCATGGCCAAGGCCTTTATGAATAGCGAAGAATGGTACGACAGCGAAATTGCCGAAGCTGAATACACCATCGCCCACGAAGCCATCCTTAGCGTAAATCCTGAAGAATTGGATTTTTCATCCACCGTATTGAGCAACACATTCACCATCAGCAGTGCATTCCTGACCGAAGACATCATCCTGACCGTAGATGACGAACACTTCGCCCTCTCACACGACACTATTCCCGCCGATGCCGGCAACACCACCGTCACCGTTACCTTTGACGGAACAGAACCAGCCGACGGCCTCATCAGCATCACGAGCGGAGAAATGGAAGCCTTTGTCACACTGACCGCTACCGCCCAAGTGCCGGCTCCTGTTTTCACTCCCGCCAACGGAACTATCGACACCCTGATTGAAGTTGCCATGACCTGTGCACTGGAAAACGCCGTCATTTACTACACTACCGACGGCAGCGAACCCACCACCGAATCTGACATTTATGTTGAACCCATCGTTTTAAATACTATTGGAACTTACACCTTCAACGCCATCGCCATGGCTGAAGGTTGGGAATCCAGCGAGATGGCCACTGCCGCTTACACGGTTCCCGAACCTATTGTTCCAAGCATTGACACCATCGTTTATCGTATTGGATTTGAAGCATCGGAAGGCTTTGCGGCTTCTACCACTTACAACAATTCTGAGCCGGCATATACCGGTCCTGAAGGTCAACAATGGGCAACTGTTTACGGGACTCCAACTACCACCGACCATATTTACGGTGCTCAATCCCTTCAAATGCGTTGGTACACCAATTCTTCCGAAATGCTGGGTTTCACCACCACCAATTTCGACATTCGCAACGTAACCTACGTTACTTTTAGTGCAAAGAACAATGGTGCGTTAAATGTCACGGTTTCCTACTCTATCGATGGTGGCAACACCTTCGTGGGCGACTCTGTCATCAGCTTAACATCAAACGCACGCAACTATAGATATAATGTAAGTGAAACTGGCGAATTCAACTTTGTACGCTTAAAGTTTGCCGTTTCTTTGCCATCCCCCGCACCAACCGGCACCAACAAACTGACCATTGACAGCGTGGTTGTATTTGGCGTTCCCGGCATCGTTGTCGACGTGGTGGAAGCTCCCGTCATCGCACCCAACAGCGGCTTGTTCTTTGACAACGTTGAAGTATCAATGACTTGTGCCACCGAAGATGCCGAAATCAGATACACCTTAGACGGTAGCACTCCAGATGAAAGCTCAACCATCTACACCGAACCATTCACCATTTCCGGCACCACCACCGTCAAGGCCAAGGCTTGGAAAGAAGGAATGACTGCCAGCAATGTCACCACAACGACCTACAATTTCCCTGTTTCAGTGGCCAACATCGCCGAATTCAAAGCGGCCAATACGACAACCAGTTCCACCGTTTATAAAATCACGGGCGATGTCACTTTCGTTTATGAAAACGGCAGCAACCTATACATTCAAGACGAAACTGGCGGTTTATTGATTTATGACAACCAAAATGTCATCACCAGCAGCTACGAAGAAGGCGACGTCATCAGCGGCGGCGTGGTAGGCACTTGCACCTACTACAATGGTCTGCGAGAACTTGTACCAAGCCGCAACTTGGCCGAATCGACGGAAAACACCGGAACCGTTGCTCCTATGGCAGCCACGATTGAAAACATCATTAATGAATATGACCAATACGAATCTCGTCTGGTTCGTTTAGAATCCGTCAATTTTGTTGACGGAGGTGAATTTGCCACCGGAACCGCCAGCAATATGGAAATCGTTCAGGATGGTGAAACGATGGTATGCCGCAGCAATTTCAAGACTTTGAATATGACCATTGACGCCGGTGCAGAAGCCAACGTCGTGGGTTTTGTCAGCATTTATTCCAATAACAGCGGTACCGATTTTCAGGTCTTTCCACGTGCCAATGCCGACATCGAACTGATCCAGAGTGAACAAGTGGCCACACCGACTTTCTTACCCGCACCTGGCACATACGAAAATCAAGTGGAAGTTGCCATTTCTTGCACTACCGAAGATGCTTCCATTTACTATACTTTAGATGGATCTGAACCTAGCAATTCGTCAACTTTGTACACCACACCTATCGTCTTGACCAACAACACAACCGTGAAAGCCATTGCTTACAAGGACGGTATGCAGAACAGTGAAATAGCCAGTGCCAGCTATCAAATCACCACCGGCATCAACGATTTGGAAAGTGCCACACTCATCTACCCCAACCCGGCTCGTCAATCCCTGAACATTATCACCCCTGCCATTATCAACCACGTGGAAATCTATACGATGGCTGGACAAAAAGTAGCTGAGCAACGTTGCAACGGAACGCAAGCCAACTTGAATGTCAGTTCATTGGCATCCGGAATGTATTTGATGAAAATTTACACGAAGGAAGGTGTTTCAACTCAAAAATTCAATATTGCGAGATAAGGTTAACAGTCCTTATACTAATGAAGAACGGATGGCTTAAAAGCCATCCGTTCTTTTTTATAAATTCAATTTTATTTAGCACAAGTCGGCACAAGCATTTGCCACCATAGTTTTTAAAACAAAAAAAGACGACATTTTGTCGTCTTGCTTTTTTGCGAAAGTGGAGCGGAAGACGGGTCTCGAACCCGCTACCTACAGCTTGGAAGGCTGTCGCTCTGCCAAATGAGCTACTTCCGCGAAGGATGTGGGAGGGGGAGGATTCGAACCTCCGAAGGCTTAGCCAACAGATTTACAGTCTGCCCCATTTGACCGCTCTGGTACCCTCCCAAAGAGCCGATAGACGGATTCGAACCGCCGACCAGCTGATTACAAATCAGCTGCTCTACCAACTGAGCTACATCGGCTTTGGATTTTTACCCTTTCAAATAACGTACCCCTTCTTTGAATTTGGGACTGCAAAAATAGGATTTTTTTCAATACAAATTACACTCTTCGCACATTTTTTCAATTTTATTTTTTATCTATCACAAAATCAATAAAATAATTTTTCATCAACTACTATTTTTCTCTAGTTATATGCATCAAACAAGACATCTGAACGGCATAATTTCAAAGGGATTTAGCATAATTTTTCAAAAAGTCGGAGATTTATCTTTATTTTCACGTTGTAAAAGCCGTTGGAATTATCCCGTTCAGGTCTTGTAAAATGGAGATTCTTTATTAATATGTGAATAATTTTCTTTTCCGTTACTTTCTTTATAACCCAAAGAAAGGTTTTTCCGCTAATGTAGAGACGCGGCACGTCTCTACAAATCGGGCAGTTGGCGACTAAACGCTGAAACTCGCTGTCCTCGCACGCTCGGCCAGCTCAGACAGCCAGCGTTCTTAACGCCGCCATCCGCCACGAATTGTCACGCAATCCGCTTAGAAAACAACCACCCCGCCTTTCAGGCACCCCTCCTTGAAAGGAGGGGAATTATACGGCATCTTCGCTCCCTTCACGTCTCAACCCTTAACCCCTAAACTCGCGGTAGTGATTGAAGCGAGCACGGAGCGCGGGCGGCTGACACAATAGCAGAATTTTTAGTGAACCGCAGCAACCACCCCGGTCTGACGGCCGCCCCTCCTTAAAAGGAGGGGAATTTTTTTTTTGCGTGGCAAGCACCAAACATAGTAAAGCGGAAAGCACGACCCGAGCGAAGCGAGGGGACCGCCCTCATAACGACAATAAAACATATCTTCCAGCGTCATACACACAAAGATTGACAATTCCGAATAGTTTTGTATCTTTGCAATTGTATATATACAATTATTTATATGAAAAAACTGATTGACAAACTATCTCTAAATCACCGCTTAGACCGAGACGAACTGGCACTGCTGATTGATGGGCGGAACGAAGAACTTGCCGAATATTTATTTCAGAAGGCAAGGGAAACCAGACATCGACATTATGGGCACGACATTTTCGTGCGCGGACTGATAGAGATTTCCAACTGTTGTCAGAACGACTGCCTTTACTGCGGCATCAGGCGAAGCAACCACAAAGCCACCCGTTATCGGTTGACGATCGACGAAATTTTGGAATGTTGTAGTGCAGGTTACCAATTGGGGTTCAGGACCTTTGTCCTTCAAGGCGGCGAAGACCTCAGCTTTACGGACGACAAGATCGTTGCACTCATCAGGGAAATCAAGCAACGTTTTCCCGATTGTGCGGTAACCTTGTCCATCGGCGAAAAATCTCACGAGAGCTACCTTCGGTATTTTGAGGCGGGGGCCGACCGCTATTTATTACGCCACGAGACGGCCAATGCGGCACATTATGCCCAACTGCATCCTGCGGAAATGTCGCACGCCAGACGAATGGACTGTTTGCGGTCGCTGAAAGCCATTGGCTACCAAACCGGGACCGGTTTTATGGTTGGATCGCCCTTTCAAACCACG
The DNA here is from genome assembly GCA_024400755.1 of Bacteroidales bacterium. GTDB lineage: Bacteria > Bacteroidota > Bacteroidia > Bacteroidales > WCHB1-69 > RUG11690. The sequence continues at coordinate 120,510 of JAKSMG010000001.1, forward strand.
GACAACATCGTGGAAGACCTGCTGTTTATGGCTGATTTCAAGCCCGAGATGGTCGGCATTGGGCCCTTTATTCCCCATCACGACACGCCCTTTGCCCAACAGCCTGGCGGTACCGTTGAACTAACCCTTTACCTGCTGGCCATCATCCGGCTGTTGTTGCCCAAAGTGCTTCTGCCCGCCACGACGGCCTTGGGCACCATTGACCCCGATGGACGCGAAAAAGGTATCCTCGCCGGCGCCAATGTCATTATGCCCAACCTGTCGCCGCAAAGCGTACGACAAAAATATATGATTTACGACAACAAACTATCTTCCGGCTTAGAATCCGCAGAATACCTCAACTCCTTAAAAGAAGCAATGGAATCCATTGGTTATCAAATTGTTGAATCAAGAGGCGATGCGTTACGGTAATTTATCTTTTGCACATTTAACAAAATTTATCAACAACTCATAGTTGATGAAAGTATTTTTTGTATCTTTGCAGCCAAATTTATAATTAGAATAGTAAGATAAACAACATTTATTATTAACCAAAATTAATTACTATGAAAAAACTTTTCACAATGGTTGTGCTTATGTTGGCACTGACATTAGTCGGCAAAGCACAGGATCCAATTTTCTCGGAAAGCTTCAATCACGGCATTCCAGAGACTTGGACCAACATTGACGCAGATGGTGACGGTCATTCTTGGACCAACCTCCAATTACCTGGACATTTGGGAAATGGTGACACCTGCGTTTCTTCTCAATCTTTCATCAACGGTGTAGGAGCTCTGACCCCAGACAACTGGCTTGTCTCCCCAGCGATTACAATTCCCGCCACAGGTTCGTATGAACTTACCTTTTGGCTTGCAGCTCAAGATGCGGACTATCCAAGAGAACACTATGGCATTTACATAACTACCAGCAATGACATTGAAGACCCCAATGTCTATACGCTCATTTATGAAGAAACTATGAACGCTGCCGGCGGTGACCGTGAACAAGGTACTTGGAAACAAAAATTTGTTGCATTAGATGACTATGCTGGTCAAACCATCCATATCGCATTCAGGCATTTTAACACCATCGATGAATATTGTCTTAATTTAGATGACATTAAGATTGATATTTCCTCCACAGAACCAATTATTCGTGCCGGCGGTACTCTTACTTTCCCAACCGGAACCATTGGAAGCACTTTCCCTCGCGGTTATTTTTCAGTATCAGCAAACAACCTTACCGAAGATGTCAACCTCACACTTCCCGAAGATGCTCCTTTCTTGATTTCAACGGACACAGTTAGCAACTTCAGTCATTCTATTACGCTGCCTATAAATGAAGGCCTTTTAACCTCAACCAATATCTATGTAAAATTTGAACCTACCGTTGCCGGTTACTACGAAAGCCGTATCACCATTGCCTCTACTGGTGCAGAAAGCAAATATATTGACTTGTTGGCCCAAGCCGTTTACTGCGGTGAAGCTTTGACTATTCCTTGGTTTGAAAATTTCGCCAACACCGCATTCCCTCCAAGCTGCTGGGACAGAGTTGCTTTGGATACTGCCGACTATGTTAGCGAAGGTCAGGTTTATCCTGGTGTTAAAAGATACACTTGGTTTGGTTCTGCTTCAAGTCACTATGCCTCTGTAGTTGGTGATGACCAACGTGAACAAGACGAACATCTCTATACTCCTGCATTTGATTTAAGCAACGCCGAAGGTGCGGCTGACTTCTCTTTCGATTTCAGAACCAACCCCAACGTCGAAGCTTTGATCAATGGCGACATCACAATGACTGTTAATATGAGTCTTGACAATGGTGCCACTTGGGAAGAAGTTTGGAATGTGGCAGACATTCGCGCTGAATACGCAGCAATTTGGACAAGTTGGGACAACATTTGGCCAGTTAGATTCAATATGGACGAATATCTTGGTACTAACGACCAAGTGAAGTTCGACTTCATTTTCACCGCAGCCACTGGCGCAGCAGACCAAATGATCATTCAGAATGTAAAATTCACCAACTACCAAGACCCAAGATTGACCATCAATGCGAAAGACACTATGACTTTCTTCTCATACGTTGGAGATCCCGAAGTTTATGAAATCACTCTTGAAGGTCGTAATTTGAATGCCAATACCGTTGCCACCGCCAGTGAAAACTTCCAAGTTTCTGCTAACGGTACAGATTTCGCCGCAACCGCTAATATTCCTGCTGCCGGTGGTTCTTTGTATATCAGATACAATCCTGCCACGGCCACTTCTGACAACGGCACTATTGAAATAGTAAACAACTATACTGATACTACCGGAACTTTTGCAGACACTACCATCAGCAAAACCATCGTTGTTATTGGTAATTCTTATGACTGTTCGGTTGTAACCGTTCCTTTCACTCAGGGTTTTGAATCTGAAGAAGGCACCGTTTTGGCTCCTAACGCTACTGAATATTGCTGGTCTGCATTCAAATTGAACCTGCTTGATGCTCAAAACACCCCTGTTAACTCCAACAACTACGCTTACGAAGGCAACCAATCCTTCCGTTTCTCATCTGCCAAGTTCAACAATCAACGTATTTATGACCAATACCTCATTTCTCCTGAATTGAATTCAGAAGTTCCTATGATGGTTATGTTCAACTATGCCAACGCTTCTGCCTTAAAAGACGAAACTTTCGCTGTTGGTTATTCTACCACCGACGATTTGTTGACCAGCTTCACTTGGGAAGATGACATTGTTAACGAAGGCAACACTGAATGGCAACTTTATCGTAACCTTGAAGTTCCAGCCAACGCAAAATACGTGGCTATCCATTACAAATCAGAACACCAAGCTTACTTGTACATTGATAATTTCCAAGTTAAACCTGTTCCAACTTGCCCAGCTCCAGTTGAAGTTAAAGCTGAATCTACCGCAGAAAACACTGCCAACATCATTTGGACTCCTGGCGATGAAGAAGAATCTTGGGAATATGTTTATGGCGTTGCTCCTTTAAATGTTGAAAGTGCCACTCCTGTAACCGCAACAGACAACGAAGTTGCTCTCTCCGGTTTAACCGCCAACACTAATTATCAATTTGCCGTTCGCGCCATCTGCGGTGAAGAAGAAAACAGCGAATGGAGTGAAATCTTGAATTTCTGGACCACCACTACTCCTGCCACTCTTCCTTATAACCAAACATTTGAAGACAACGATCAAGATCGTGCCAACTGGGTATTGGTTAACAATGGCCAACCCAACTTCTTCAAATATATGAACATTCCTGGTTCTCCAAGTGGTAAAGGTTTAGCTATCACCAAAGACGGTACAAGTAATATGTACTTAACTCAAGTTGGCGAAACCTACACTTCCCGTTACAGCACTGTTTGGGCATACAGAGACATTCAGTTCCCAGAAGTTGAAGAAGGTGTTTATGGTTACCTCTTGTCATTTGATTGGAAATGTAATGGTGAAGTTGATTTTGACTTCGGTGAAGTATTCATTGGCAATGCCACCGCCGTTACCAATTTCGACAGAAATGAAGAACACCCGAATTTTGTTGACGTTAACGAAACACACTATGCACCCGCTGGTTTAACTCAATTAGGCAGACTCCAAGGTGAAACCACTATCAAGCATGCCAACTACCTGATTCCTGCCGAAGGTAATGAAGGTATGGTTAAACGTATCTATTTCTTATGGACCAACGACTCATTGAGCGGTTCTGAAACTCCACTTGGCGTTGACAACATTAAAATTGAAGTACCTGTATTCGCAAATATGTTTGGTACTGTAACCGATGCTACTACTGGTGATGCTATTGCCGGTGCTATCATCAACATTTCTTCTGAAAGCGGATTTACTGCTTCTACAGTTTCTGACGTTGACGGCTCTTACATCATCAACAATATTGTTGCTGACTATTACACCATCACTGCTGAAGCTGCCGGTTTTGATCCTTATACCGATGGTTTGAATTTCAGTGCCGGTGAAAACGAATATAATATTGAAATGTCTGTTGCGCCTTGTGCTATCATCCCAACCAACGTTACTTCTGAAGAAGATGATATCAACTTGATTTTAACTTGGGATAATATCGAAGGCGGTGTTATGTCACAATCTGCCAGCGACGTTTACAACAGTGCTGTTGGCACAAAAAAAAGTGGCAGCTTCGGATGCTACCACTTGTTCACTCCAAGTGATTTGAATGCATACAATGGTTGTACCATTAACTCAATTGGTGCTTACTTCAATGGAGACCTCGCTTATTGTACTTATACCCTTCGTATTTGGATTGGCGGTAATACTGATCCAGCTTCTGACGAATTTGGACCTGCTTCTGACTACCCAGTTTACGAACAAGTAATTGCTGAAGACGATATTACCGTTGGTGCTTGGAGCGACATTGTACTTACCACTCCGTTTGAAATCAACGGAAGCCAAAACTTATGGATTGGTTACCATTTAACTTATTCAGGTGCTCCTGAAGATTTATATCCTGCTGGCACATCTGGAACTACCAACGAAGGTCGTGGTAATGCTATGTACTTCAACGGTGAATGGACTACTTTGTCACAAGCCGGCTTGGATGGTGACTGGTTGATTCGCGCCACTACTGTTGCTCCAGAACTTTCTTACACCGTTTTGGAAGATGGTAATCCTATTGCAACTGATATTGAAGGTGGTGAATACATTGTTGACAACTATGATCCTAATGCTTGCTACCAAGTAATGACCACTTGCGAAAATGGTGAAGTTTCTGAACCATCAGAATGTGCAAGTCCAAGATCTATTGCCAACATTGACAACGCTATTTCTTTCAGCGTTTATCCAAATCCTGCTACCGAAGTTGTTACTGTAGCCACTTCACAAAAAGCTCAGAAAGTTGAAATCTTGAACTACTTAGGTCAGGTTATCTATGCTCAAGAAGTTCAAAACGACACATTCACTTTGAATGTTGCCAACTATGCTGACGGTGTTTACTTCATCCGCTTGACTGGTGAAGAAGGCGTTTCAACTCAAAAATTGATTAAGAAATAATCTTTCTCAATAGATTTTCAAAAGGCGGCCTTCGGGTCGCCTTTTTTTATATCTTTGCAAAAAATTGAAACAATGAAGAAAATATTGGTAACGGGAGGCGCAGGATTCTTAGGTTCGCATCTTTGTGAGAAATTATTAGCCAAAGGCCACGAAGTCATCTGCTTAGACAACTACTTCACCGGAAGCAAGCGCAACATCGTACACTTGATGGGCAATCCCTACTTCGAGGCCATTCGCCACGACATTTGCGAGCCCATTGACTTGGAAGTGGATCAGATTTACAACCTCGCCTGCCCCGCTTCTCCCGTGCATTACCAATACGACCCCATCAAGACCGTCAATACGTCGGTAGTAGGAGCCGTCAATATGCTTGAGTTGGCAAGTCGCACGGGAGCTAAGATTTTGCAGGCCTCCACGAGCGAAGTGTATGGCGACCCGCAAGTGCATCCGCAACCCGAAAACTACTGGGGCAACGTCAACCCCATCGGCATCCGTTCGTGCTATGATGAAGGGAAGCGCTGCGCCGAAACCTTGTTTTTCGACTATCACCGACAAAACAAAGTCAAGATCAAAGTGGTACGCATTTTTAACACTTACGGACCACGAATGATGCCCGACGACGGACGTGTCATCTCCAACTTCATTATGCAGGCACTTCATAACAAGGACATCACCATTTACGGCAGCGGCACGCAAACCCGCAGTTTCTGCTATTGCGACGATATGATCGACGGTTTCATTAAGATGATGGAGAGTGACGACAGCATCACGGGGCCCATCAACTTGGGAAACCCCCATGAATTTACCATCCGGCAGTTGGCAGAAATGCTGGTGGAGCTTTGCGGCAGCCATTCGCACATCATTCACGAGGCAGCGGTACAGGACGACCCACAGCAGCGCCAACCGGTTATCAGCAAAGCAAAAGAATTACTCAATTGGGAGCCAAGCATTCAGTTAAGAGAAGGCCTGGAAAAAACGATAGCTTATTTTAAACATACAAATACCAAATAATTATGACTAAAAAAATTACCATTTGTCTGCTAAGTTTCTTTTTAGGATTTAGCGTTTTGAGTTACGGACAGAAAGATTACACGCACAGTCTGGGTGTAACGCTGGGTTCTCTCAACGGCCTTTCATATAAGGCACTGGTTACCGACCATTTTGCCATCAGCACCGACTTTGGATTTAAGTTCAACTACATTCCCGTCAACCGGACAAACCTCACCGCCTACACGTTCGAGTGGAATACCGATTTTATGTATCAGCTTGATATGAGTGCGAGTTCCTCTTTTTTTGTAGGTGCGGGATTTATATTGGGCTACAATTGGAAATTACGATGCCAGATTATTGACGGCTATGTTCAAGGATGGGACTGGTATTACGGACGTTGGGGCTACACCTACCCATTGCCGGTGACCATTCCGGTTGGCCGTTCCATCGACATTTTTCACGATGCGGGCAAAGTCGGAGCACACGGCATCATTGGTTTTGAATTTGTTGCCCCCGACGCACCGGTAAACTTCACTATCGACTTCAGACCCGGTTACAGCGAATTTTTCAGCAAGACCTACGAAGGCAAAATGGCCACCGTTGGCGGTTTCGACTGGAGTGTGGATTTTGGTATAAGGTATATGTTTTAAGGAAGTAACGTAGGAAAAATTATAAATTTGCAATGGCATCAGTCATACGACTCCAAGCATATTTTTTCTTTTCTTCCTTAATATGGCTTTCAAAAGATTCTTTTCTATTATTAGCAAAGAAATCCTTAAGGGCGGCTGCAATTTCCTTAGGATTTGGTTCCACCACGTAACCTATTTTGCCATTTGGGACTATTTCTGCCAAACCACCCACATTGGTTACCAGCATTGGTTTTTCAAAATGGAATGCAATCTGGGTTACTCCACTCTGCGTAGCTGTTTTATACGGCTGAGCCACAATATCAGCAGCACTGAAGTAGATTTTCACTTGTTCGTTGGGAATAAAATCAGTATGCAAAATCACTTTATCACGAATACCCAATTGATCAATCATTTTTTGATAAAGTTGTTCATCTTCGTAAAATTCACCAGCAACAATCAATTTGACATTCTGATTTTTAAGTTCTTCTTGAGCGAATGCCTGCAGCAGCAAGTCTAGGCCTTTGTAGGCACGGATAAAGCCAAAAAACAGCACATAGCGACAATCCGTATCGAGTTTCAGTTGCTGAAGTGCGGCTTCACACGACATTTTCTCCCCGTAATGGTCATAAATAGGATGTGGAGCAAAATTTTTGGGACAATTTCGTTTGTCAAATTTGTTGATATCATCTACAACGGCCTGCGAAAGAGCGGTGAATCCATCCATTGATTTTACAAAATAAGGTGGCAACAATTTGTCCAGGATGGTTAGTTCGTGAGGTATCATATTGTGTACCAATGCGATAACTTTTGAATGCCCATTTTTGCGAATTCTGCGTGCGATGGTTCCCATACAGGGAGCCATAAAAGACATCCAGTAGGCGAAGATAACGAGGTCGGCATTCTTTTTTGCGATTTCCCGTCCCACTTTCAGCCAGTTAAAAGGATTACAGGAATTGATGCGACGGAAGATCGTTAGTTTTTCAGGAGCAGAATCTGTGCTAAATTGCGTTTTACCAGGAAATAAGAAACTTGGGTATTGCAAGGTAAAAGTATAAATTTCTACATCGTGACCTTGTTCAACGTACTCTAAAGCGAGGCGTTCATTAAATGTAGCAAGGCCGCCACGATATGGATATGCTGTTCCGACAATGATAACTTTCATATAGGGGAAAGAATTTAGTTTGCAAAAATACACATAAATGCAATATTATTCAAAATAAAAGTATTATTTTTGCCATGATAAAGTTTTTATTTTTAGCATTCCTAAAAATGATTGAATCCGACACAACCGAACTTAAACGAGAGTTGACTGACAAGTTAGAGAAAGAAGTCGTCGCCTTTTTAAACACAAAAGGAGGCGACATTCTCATTGGTGTTGACGATAATGGCAACGTTGTTGGCGTGCCGGGGGCGGACCAAATACAGTTAACTATCGCAGACCGTATTCGAACAAATATTCTTCCATCTTGCTTAGGATTATTTGAAGTTTACGTTGAAGAAATTGACGACAAGCATATTGTTCATATTAGAGTTAGTGCAGGTTCGGAAAAGCCTTATTACCTTAAGAAATACGGAATGTCGCCAATAGGTTGTTATTTACGAGTTGGCAGTAGCGTAAAGCAAATGGAACCAAGTATGATTGACCGATTATTTGCTTCTCGCACACGCAATTCTCTTCGTAACATTCCTTCCCCACGTTTAATTGAGCACAAATTTGCTCAATTAAAGATATATTATGAAGAAAAGGGATTAACCGTCAATGATTCTTTTCTGAAAAATTTAGACTTATTTACGCCAAATGGAGAAATAAACTACATCGGATATCTATTAGCCGATGAGAATAATGTCTCTTTTAAAGTTGCCAAATTTGCAGGAACAAACAAAAACGAATTAATAGAGAATGAAGAATATGGTTACTGTTCAATTTTGAAAGCCACTCAAAAAATTCTAGATAAGCTTGATATTGAAAATAAAACTTTTACATCCGTGTCTGGAGCCGCACAACGTCAAGAACGAAGAATGATAGATTCCCGTGCTCTTCGAGAAGCACTCATCAATGCCGTTGTGCATAATGATTACACTCGTGAGGTATCTCCTGTCGTGGAAATTTATTCCGACCACCTCAGCATTGTTTCATACGGGGGATTAGTTGACGGATTATCAGAAGAGGATTTCTTTAATGGCCGTTCAATGCCGAGAAACAGAGAACTCATGAGAATATTCCGTGATATGCAGTTGGTGGAACATTTAGGGACAGGCATGGGAAGAATATTATCAGCATACGATAGAAGTATTTTTCATATTAGCAAAAACTTCATAGAAATATCATTTCCCTATAAGGAAGATTATACAGAAATTATTGCAACCCCACCAGTAACCCCACCAGTAACCCCACCAGTAACCCCACCAGTAACTGCCACAGAGTCCAGTCTAAGTTTCACACTCAAACAAATGGTGCTATTATTGGAAGGAGAAATGTCTAAAAACGATTTGATGCAGTCATTAGGACTTAAAGATACAAAATATTTTAAGCAAAATATCTTGCAGAAGGCTATAAAACTGAACTTGATTGAACTTACGCAACCAGATTCACCTAATAGCCCCACACAAAAATACAGACTTACCCCAATAGGAAAATCTCTCAAAGAATCATTACTAAAATAAGATTAATATAAAAAAATCACATCATAATGAAAAAAGAAATTTTTAAAAAGATTATCCCTTATGTAGTGGCATTAGCCATTTTCATTCTCCTCACCTTGATTTACGCCTCCCCAGCTCTGGATGGGAAAGTGATAAACGCCAACGATACCAATGGCTGGAAAGGAATGTACCAAGAATGCAAAGAATACAATGATGCCGGCAATTACAGTTTTTGGACCGGTTCTATGTTTGGTGGGATGCCTACCTATCAAATTGGCGGTGGAAAATATCCGGGTCCTGCCATTTCTCTTCCATTTTGGCAACTTGTACGCTTATGGTTTTCTGGAACTTTGGCTTTTGTATTATGCTACTTTTTAGGTTTTTTCATTTTACTACGAGCCTTCAAAGTCAATCCCTGGCTATCTATTGCCGGAGCCATTGCCATTGCCTTGTCCTCTTATTTTTTCATAATTATCCCCGCAGGACACAATACGAAAGCCGAAGCTATTGCATTATTAGCACCATTAATTGGTTCTTTTTATCTTATATTTCAAAAGAAATACGGCTGGGGATGTGTTTTAACATTAATCTATACCTCTATGGGAATTATGAGACACCCGCAGATGACCTACTACATATTTATGTTAATCGCCATACTTGTATGCGCTGAGTTATATATTCATATCAAAGAAAGAAGAATTAAAGACTTTGTAATCGGAGCACTTCTCTTCGGTGTGTGTTTTGGAATAGGTTTGGGAACTCAAATCACTCCATTTATGGTAAACCGCGAATACGCCACCGAAACCATGCGTGGAGGGCATTCCGAATTGACCAAAGCAGACGATACAAGCAATAAAACCAGCGGCCTTTCCTTGGATTACATTACACAATACAGCTACGAGATTGATGAAACCGCCACGCTGCTGATTCCTGGCGCCAAGGGTTATGCATCTGCCTATGATGTGGGCACCAACTCCAAAATATACGAAGCGATGGTACAAAACGGAATGCCACGAAAGCAAGCCGCAGAATACTGCAAAGGCATGCCTACTTACTGGGGCGGAGATGAAGGCACTTCAGGTCCAGTGTATGTAGGGGCCATTGTTTGCTTCCTCTTTGTCTTAGGTTTATTGATTGTGAAAGGACCTTACAAATGGGCACTATTGATTGCTACCCTTTTCTCCATCTTGCTTTCTTGGGGACGCAACTTCCTGCCTTTGACAGAACTTTTCGCCAATTATTTCCCGATGTACACCAAATTCCGTGCAGTAGAATCCATCTTGATTGTGGCGGAAATTACGATGCCGCTGCTCGGCTTTTTGGCCTTAAAGGAAATTATGGACCAAAAACAGCAGAAGAGCTTCAATTCCACCCAAATGAGTAAAAAGGTGCTGATGGCTACCGGAATTACTGCTGGATTGTGCCTGCTGACCCTCATCGTGAGCCCGTTCCTGAATTATTCTTGGGGCAGAGATACTGACATTTTCGCACAATGGCCTGAATGGCTCAGTAATGCCGTGTTAGCCGAACGTGCCTCTATTTTACGTACAAGTGCATTTCGTTCCCTCGTGTTCGTTGTGTTGTCGGCTGGATTGGTTTGGCTGTATGTCAAAGACAAACTGAAATTCGGCTATTTTGCTGCCATTTTAGGCATATTGGTATTGGTGGATATGTGGCCTATCGACCGCAAGTTCTTCAACAACGACAATTTCGTCACAGAAAAACAAAACAAAAACTATTTCACGGAACAGGCTTGGGAAACCGACATTCTGGCACGTGAAAAGGACAACCTCAGCTATCGTGTATATAACCTCACCGTTCCACAAGGCCCCTTCAACGATTCTCGCACCTCCTATCGTTTCAAATCCATTGGTGGGTACAGTGCCGCCAAATTGCGTCGCTATCAAGATTTGATTGACGCCCACATTTTTCCCGAGACCAACCCTATGTTGCAATCCATTCAACAAATCGGCAACCAATTGGTACTACAGCCCAGCGACAGTACCGCCTACCCCGTCCTCAATATGCTGAATATGAAGTATGCCATAGTTGGCAATGAGCAACCTATGGTAGTGACTAATCCCAATGCTATGGGTAATGCCTGGTTTGTTGACAATGTGATGATTGCCAATACACCTAATGAAGAATCTGATGCACTCAACACCATCAATCTTCGCAACACGTTGGTAACAGATGTCAAATATCAAGATTTTGTCAAGGATTTTGTCTCTCATCATGACAGCACCGCCAAAATTGCCCTGACCAAATACGCTCCCGACTATGTTGAATATGACTATACCGCCGCTGAAAACGGATTGGTGGTATTTTCAGAAGTATATTATCCGTATGGTTGGAATGCCTACATTGACGGCAAAGCCACCGACCATTTCCGTGCCAACTACACTCTGCGTGCGATGAACGTGCCTGCCGGACAGCACCACATTCGTTTCGAGTTCCGTCCTCAAACCGTGGAAAAATGGGGTAAGGTATCGGTGGCAAGCACCTACGCGATGTATTTGATTATTTTGGGTATCCTTGGCACCGCAATTTTTCAGAATGTAAGAAAGAAGAAAGCGACTGAGAATACAAAATAATTCAATTTCAAAGGAGGAATTGGCCAGCCACTTGAATGTTACAGTTATGACCATCAAACGTGATTTGAAAGCCCTTGGAATTGTTTGGAAAAGGGCAAGCAAGACAGGACAATGGGTATTCACGCACTCTTCTGATGATGAAAATATGCTAAAGGCCCCGACAAAGGTGGGCATTGGCAAGTAAACGAATAAACGAAAATAACCAAACAACATACTCTATGATTTCCGTTATCATCTGCACTTATAACCGCGACAAGTACATTTACAACGTATTGAAAAGTTTGGCTGAAAACGACTTTTCAACCGAACAATACGAAATCATACTGGTGAACAACAACAGTACGGACAATACCATACAGGAATGTGCGCGTTTCAAACAGGATTTCCCAAATGTGGTGATGCGCGAGTTTATGGAGACCAACCAAGGCCTATCCTATGCGCGCAATCGCGGCATACAGGAAAGTAAGGGCGACATTTTGGTTTATGTGGATGATGATGCTTTAGTGAACAAGGAATATTTGCGCACATATGCAGATTTCTTTGCTGCGCATCCAGAAATTGATGCCGCAGGAGGTCCTATTATACCCCAGTACGAAACAGAAGAGCCCGCTTGGATGAGCCACTTTACCAAATGTCTGATTACGGGTTACAAGTACAATGGAAATAGTGTAAAGGAATTTCCTGGGAAAGATTTTCCCGGTGGTGGGAATGCCGGTTATCGTGCTTCGGTTTTTGAAAAAGTCGGTTTGTTCAATGTAGATTTGGGTCGTAAAGGCGACAGTTTGGTAGGTGCAGAAGAAAAGGATATTTTCGACAAGATGACCTCTTTGGGAATGCGATTTTTCTACTTGCCAACCGCCATCCTATATCACTTGATTCCCGAAAAGAAACTTTCCAAAGAGTATTTCGATAAGCTCACCTATTCCATCGGCAAAAGCGAGCGTATTCGTACGTTGGCCATTGGCAAGGGCAAATATACCAAACGTATCATTTCTGAAATGATAAAATGGGCTGCCTCTATCGTACTCTACATCGGCCACACCCTTACACTCAAACCGAGTAAAGGCTGGAAACTGATTCAGTTCAGATGGAATGTGACGAAAGGATTAGTAGGGAGATAGTCCAGCGTTTGAAATATGAATTAGGCACTATTGTAGGTGCGGAGGATGAGGGAGAGCATAAAATTATTATTAATAATCCTTATAAAACATTCGAGAAATTATAGTTTGCTTTAGAAGTGAAAAGCAAATACAGAGGCCAGTCTATCAAATTGTCGTGGACACAGGGTGGCAGAAGCGAAAATCTCAGCATCTGTTGCGGCGCATATTTCTGGTTGTAAACTTTCAGACTTTTCGCCTGAACACTTACCGTTGCTTTCACTTCAATGGGAATGACATTGTTGGCGTTGGCAATGATGAAATCTACTTCGGCACTATTGCCGGAAGTCCAATAGTAAATTTGATTGTTGTGCTTTGTACGCAGTTCCTGCAACACAAACTGTTCTGTGAAAGCCCCTTTAAATTCTTCAAACACGGCATTCCCGTTTACAATGGTTTGCGCTGACAATCCACTCAGCACACGCAGCAGGCCTACATCTAAGGCGTAGATTTTAAAATCCGACAGATCGGAATAGGCCGACAGAGGAAGTGCCGGTTTTGTAATCCGGTGTACCGCAGTGATTAAGCCGGTGTCTTTCAGCCACAGAATAGCGTCTTCGTATTCCCGTGCACGGGCGCCTTCGCGCACAAGGCCATAGACGAACTTTTTGTTTTCTTTCGACAGTTGGGAAGGCAAACTGTTCCATACGTAGCGGATTTTTTCGACAATTCGCTTTTCAGCGTGTTTAGAAAAATCGTTCTGGTATGTTTGCAAAATGAAATACAGCACATCGTTCACAAGTTCCAAATCGTGCGTATCCAAATATTTTTGCACGGCTCCGGGCATTCCACCAATGATAAAGTAAAGTTTCAATGCCGACTCCAATTTTTCGCGATACGGATTGAGATTGGTATCAAATTGCACGTGGTGAAGGAATTGCACAAGCTGTTCGCTTTCGTAAACCATCAAAAACTCCTCGAAATCCATAGGATAAAGCGTAAGAAAATCGACTTTCCCCACGGGAAACGAAGTCCCTTTATGTAGTGCCACTCCCAACAGCGAACCCGCACAGCATATATCGTATTCGGGGGCTTCCTCTGAAAAATATTTGAGTGAGGTAAGCGCACGCGGGCATTCCTGTACCTCGTCAAAAATCAGCAGGCATTTTTGAGAATCAATCTTTCTTCTATGAAAAACTGACAACTGCTCAACAATCTTTTGCGGAGAAAGTTCTCCTTCAAAAACATCTGAAAGATGGGGCGTTCTTTCAAAATTCAAATAGCAGACATCCTCGTAATACACTTTGCCAAATTCCTTTAGCAACCAAGTCTTTCCTACCTGTCGTGCGCCTTGCAGAATGAGCGGATTATGTTTCGCACGCAACTTCCACTGTGCCAATTCTTTGATAAGTTTCCGATACATAATCTAAATTTTCAGACCGCAAAAATACAAAAAAATACACTTGTCGTATGAAATACGTGAAAATTTTCACATTTTTTATATGACAATTGTGAAGTACAACATAATTTGCAGTGACAAAGCGTTTCTTGTTGGTTTTGTAAAAACACTAAAATTTGAAATGCGCAGTTCCGAAATGTGCATTTCGGAACTGCAAAAACATGAATATACAGTAGCGAAAAACACATCTCATATTAGATTTCACTTAATTATAAGACAAAACTCTTTATTCATTATTTTGCATTTTCTCTATTCCAACTTGAATATCCGTTCCATCAGCTGCCATTTCTCCATACTGGAAGCATTCGCGGCACAGCCTTGAAACTGCGAAACATACGCTTCCCACTCTGCCTGACGTGGAAGTTGGGCTAAGCGGGCATTATCCTTTTCCCAATCAAATTCATCAACCGTGTCGCAAATCATAAACAAGCGAGTGCCTAAACGATAAATTTGCATATCTAAAATTCCCACCGAACGGATTCCTTTCTGAATTTCCGGCCAAACCTGACGATGGGCCTCCACATATTGTTCTATCTTTTCAGGATCGTTTACTAATTCGAGTGTTTGACAATATCTTTTCATAAACAATATTATTTTCTACAAAAACGTGGAACAAAATTAGCATAGATTACGACAACTGCAAAGCAAAGCATTGGGAGGAAAAAACTCAAATTTACAGATGAAATGTCACCTAATCCGTTGCCGTCGATAACCATTGCCTGCAATGGTGGCAATATACTTCCTCCGAGAATGGCCATAACAAGTCCCGCGGCTCCCAATTTGGCATCCTCCCCTATTCCCTGCAAAGAAATCCCGTATATAGTTGGGAACATCAAACTCATACACGCAGATACTCCTACCAAACACCCCATTCCTGTTCGTCCTCCCACAAAAATAACTATACCCAACAAAATAATGCCAATCATACCCAAAACAGATAGAAGTTTGTGTGGGCGAATGTATTTCATTAAAAAAGTACAAATAAAACGACTTATACAAAATACCAACATAGCAACGATATTGAACTTTTGGGCCAAAATTTCAGCAGCTTGTTCGCCCATTCCTTCAGCCATAAATATCTGTGTGCCATATTGAATAATAAAAGTCCAACACATTATTTGCACCCCAACATAGAAGAACTGGGCGACTACCCCATATCTGTATCTTTTGTTATTCCAAAGACGACGAAGCGTTTCTTTGAAACTGGTATTTTCTGTTTGCATACCTGCATCTTCTAAATTTAAATGCTTTTCTTTTTGAGGTAATAGAAAAACAAAGAGTAGAAACATCACCAACAATACAATACCAATAAACACGTATGGACGGCTTAACACGGCCAAATCTGCAGATTTCATTGCCTCGAACTCTGCATTTCCAAGCTGTGCCCGAGCGGCCGTATCCATAGGATTCAGTCGTGACTGAATAAAGTTCATTGCCACGAACATCCCAACCAATGAACCAATGGGATTGAAGGCCTGAGCCAAATTCAATCTACGAGTAGCCGTTTCAGCATCTCCCATGGATAAGATGTACGGATTTGCACTGGTTTCCAAAAATGATAGTCCACAGGTAAGGACAAAATATGCCAACAAAAAGGGGTAATAACTTCCTATTATTTGTGCAGGAAAGAACAAGAATGCCCCAACGGCGTATAAACCAAGTCCCATCAATAAACCAGCTTTATAACTAAACTTTCGGATGAACAAAGCAGCAGGAAGAGCCATACAGAAGTATCCGCCATAGAAGGCCAATTGGACTAACGCTCCATCTGTTACACTCATCCTAAAAATCTTTGAAAAAGCTTTTACCATCGGATTGGTAATGTCGTTGGCAAAGCCCCATAGTGCAAAGCATAAAGTGACTAATACGAATGGAAGTATATGTTTGCGACTTATAGTCTTCATATATGAATTTCTTTTATCAATTATTTTCTACGTATCTTGAGTGAGATTGCTTCCGGATTTTTTTTACAAAATTCGCACGTATCCGTTACCACACACGCTAAATATCCTCCTCCACCAGCACCTGGCATTTTCCAAGCCAACACCCCTTCCATTACGGAATATTTATCTATATAGGATTTCACCGAACCTTGAATCATAGCTGGAAACATTGCAATCTGTGCACTAAATGAAGCCCGATAAGACTGGGCAAATTTTGACAAATCCATCCCCATTATGGCACTCCAACATTCCTCAGCGGCAGAAGCCAATGCCCGAACTTTATCTTCTGTAATATCTTTGCCATCCACTACATTGCACCCTGCCTTGCGCGGTTCCATCGGAATCAATACCAAATGATTTTCCAACCATTGCAAAACAGTTTCATCAGAGCACCGCTCTATCTTTTCAGGCCAAAAATGATTATCGTAATAGTGTCGGCACAAACCCGGCACACAAATGCCAATGGAATCTTGGGCTCCACTAATGATACCATCCGATCTTTCAGGACTGTTTTCAAAACAAAAGACCAGACGGGCTAAAGTTTCAGGATCCATATCAGGCAACTGATAAGGCCAAATACGTTTAATAACATTTCGAGTCGAAGTGGAAAGACCGCACCGCTCGCGTATTTCAAAGGTTGGTTTCAGAGAAATTGTAATAGCCCATCCCGGCGCATAACAACTCACATACGGTTGATCTATCCATGTTCCTGCTAAATCCAGGCGAGTGGGCAGCTGACAATCCGTACTCACTTGAGATTTTCCCGTTCCGAGTTCCTTTTTCAAATCCGTAGAAGAGCGGGCAGCCAAGCCTTCGTGAGGTGTTCTTTCCAGAACAACATATTCCATTCCTCGTTCCTCACAAAGTTTGCGTTTTGCATCGGACGCACCATCCTGATTAACGACCAATATGTCAGGATGTAAAAAGTCCAATGTCGGAAGAAAGTCCAAAACGCCACTGCCTTGATTGATAAAAGCATTCTTGACATAACGGATAGCTTTCACCATAAACAAGCGTTCCTGCTCCGGATAAATGGTTTTATGATTTTTATAATGCAATATTGTATTGTCTGATCCTATACCGACATACAAGTCGCCGAACTCGGCCGCTTGTCGAAAAAATTCAACGTGACCACTATGTAGTAAGTCGTAACATCCTGAAACAAAAACCTTCTTAGCCATATTATCTTTCTGCTCTCATAGGATTTTCAAGAAAATCTTTGTATGCCAAACGGATTCCATCCTCTAATTCGGTAGAATATTTCCAACCCAACGCTTCGGCTTTGGATACATCCAATAATTTACGTGGTGTTCCATTTGGTTTGGATGGATCCCATTTGATGGCCCCTTCAAATCCCACGACTTTCGCAACCATTTCCGTCAAAGCTTTAA
This sequence comes from Bacteroidales bacterium, assembly GCA_024400755.1. Lineage (GTDB taxonomy): Bacteria > Bacteroidota > Bacteroidia > Bacteroidales > WCHB1-69 > RUG11690. Next base: position 138,256 of record JAKSMG010000001.1, read on the forward strand.
TAGACAATTCTTTGCCGGTTCCAGCATTGACCGTTTCATTGCCGCTATAATTGTTCATCAAGAAGACACACAAGTTAGCCAAGTCGTCAACGTATAGGAATTCTCGCAACGGACTACCATCACCCCAGCAAGTCACTTCTTTCAATCCATCCTGCTTGGCTTCGTGGAAACGCCGAATAAGTGCTGGAAGGACGTGCGAATGCTCCGGATGATAGTTGTCGTTGGGACCATACAAATTGGTTGGCATCACGGAAATATAGTCCGTACCGTATTGACGATTGAGAAATTCGCAATATTTCAATCCGGAAATTTTAGCCAAGGCGTATGCCTCGTTAGTTTTTTCCAATTCAGAAGTCAACAGACAATCCTCCTTCATCGGTTGAGGTGCCATCCGGGGATAAATGCAGCTGGAACCCAAAAATTCCAATTTCTTGCAACCATTCTTCCAAGCTGAATGAATGACATTCATTTCCAGAATCATATTGTCATACATAAAATCTGCCAAGGCATTCTGGTTGGCAATGATGCCACCTACCTTTGCTGCTGCCAAAAACACATACTCGGGTTTTTCCTCTGCAAAAAATGCTTCTACCGCATCTTGCCGTGTCAAGTCGAGTTCTTTATGAGTTCTTGTAATAATATTGTTGTAACCTTGGCGCTGTAATTCACGCACAATAGCACTACCCACCATCCCTTTATGACCAGCCACAAATATTTTTGATTTTTTTTCCATTATTTCATTTTTTTACGTTGACAATAACGTTGCTTCGTTATCGTTTCAAATCATGTTCCACCATCAGTTTGACCAACTCCTTAAATGGTGTTTTTGTCGGATTCCAGCCAAGCAGCGTTTTCGCCTTTGTAGGATCTCCAAGCAACTGTTCCACTTCTGCAGGTCGGAAATACTTGGGATCTACTTCCACTAAAATCTTTCCAGTCTTGACATCAATACCTTTTTCGTTAACACCTTCTCCTTCCCAGCGCAACTCCATTCCTGCATATTGGAAGGCAAGTGTGGCAAATTCACGAACCGTGTGATATTCTCCTGTCGCGATTACAAAATCTTCAGGTTTCTCGTGTTGTAGCATCAGCCACATACACTCCACATAATCTTTAGCATAGCCCCAATCTCGTAAGGCATTCAAATTTCCCAAATACAATTTGTCTTGATAACCTTGCGCAATACGAGCGGCCGCCAGCGTGATTTTGCGCGTGACAAACGTTTCGCCACGGCGTTCGCTTTCGTGGTTGAACAAGATTCCATTTACTGCAAACATTCCATAACTTTCGCGATAGTTTTTCACGATCCAAAAACCGTATTGTTTGGCCACGCCATACGGTGAACGCGGATAGAAGGGAGTGGTTTCCTTTTGTGGGACCTCTTGAACTAAACCGAACAATTCGGAGGTTGATGCTTGGTAAATTTTACAGGTTTTCTCCATACCTAAAATACGGATTGCTTCCAAAAGACGGAGTACGCCCGTGGCATCCGTTTCTGCCGTATATTCCGGACAGTCGAAACTCACTTTCACGTGACTTTGGGCGGCGAGATTATACACTTCCGTAGGACGGACCTGCTGCAAGATGCGAACAAGGGAAGACGAGTCCGTCATATCTCCATAATGCAAGTTTACCAGTCTTTTTTGCTTCATATCTCTCACCCACTCGTCCAAATACAAGTGCTCTATACGGCCAGTATTAAAAGATGAACTGCGGCGAATGATGCCGTGAACTTCGTATCCTTTTTCCAAAAGAAATTCTGCCAAGAAAGAACCATCCTGGCCTGTAATTCCGGTGATAAGTGCTATTTTTTTCATAATATCGTAATTACATTAATATCCAATCTTTAGGCATTGATTCTCTTTTTCTATTATCTGCCTGCTCATCTACAAAATAATGTTTGGGGGCAACAACTATTTTTTGTGGATTGTTGTTAAGCCAAGCCCCCCACCAGCTAAAAGTACTATTGGGAATGATATTATGCTTACACAAACTCATCAACTGCATATCGCGATAGGATTCCTTACCCGTATTCCAATCAATGAAAGAAGCATTTTCAATGTTTGAAAATGTGGTACGGCACCATTCTATGTCATCTGAGAAAAAGTAAAAATGCGTAGCTCCTGTTTTCTCTTTCATCAACTGAATTGCCTTGACATACCAATCAGGAGTTACTTGAGCAAACACTTTCGAGTTGACGACATTCAAATAATCTCCACGTCTAATATGCACGGATACAGAGTTTGTTTCTTGCATCTGTTGGGCAATTGTACTATTCCTCTCGTCCAATGGTTTAGCGAAACGGAAATCTTTCAGTAATTCATCTCTGATATCTTTAAAGTATTTCTCTTTTGCGAAATAGCCATACAAGGTTGCATTTTTCAACATTCTCTCCGAGGTTTCCGGCACGGATTCATCATCAACAATGTGATGGATTTTCTTGAGCAAACGCGTAGACAAGCATTGTTTGGGGCGGGCAAGTAGGTGCAGTTTCGTTTTTTCAAACAATGACGTTGAAATCCGCTTTGGATTATTGATTGCAAATATATCCATTGCATACGGACGACACCACGACTTGTGCTTATGTATTTCAAAAATGGATAAATCCAAACGAAGTTCTGCTCCGGTTTTTTTCGCAAAAGCTTTGGCGGAAGCATATTCAAACATCTGGTTGCCCAGCCCGCCTTGAAGGTAAATTGTTAGCATAATCTTATAAATAATATTACAAACCTAAATTATTAAATTTTGGAAAGAACCGATCAATCAACTCATTAACAAGCAGCAATAAGCATATTGTTGCCAATGCCATAAATGAATGCCAACTGTCATCTATTCGCGTTAACAATATATTTTTGACAAAAGTCCAAAAAAACATATGGATGCACATTAATCTAAGTGATTGCCTACCTATATGTGCAAATATAAAACTCAATTTCTTGAAATATTGAAAAACAATTCCCAAAATCCAACATTCCAAAAGCCCAATCATGTAAAACAACGGCAAACTAAAAATGCCACAATCCCCATACCGACGAATTGACATATTGGCTGATCCATTGATTTTAATCAATACAACATATAAGATAATGGCAGGTACAAGAAAATAATATCTGTTTTTATACGTAAAAACGGATTTCAAACAGTAACCCGAAATGATGAACAAAGCACCCAAGGGAGCAACATCAAGACTCCATGGCAGAAGTATTGGCAATTTGGAAAAAATGACTGCAAGAACAATATATGCAATGACTATCCATCGATTTCTATTTTTATAATTCCAAACATACACCAAAAGATATGAAACAAAAAATGCGGTTAAAAACCACAATGGCGCAATGTAACTTTTCAATAGGATTTGAGAAGGATTAGTAACGGATAATACCAGACTATATCTAGAATACAGTACACCATATAATTGGTGTAAGAAATTCCCATCTTTTCCAGCCATTAACGAAATAACGTACATTAAACTTACAAAAAGGAAAGTATATGCGAAGTAAGGACGAAGCAATCTCATGGATTTTTTCTTCACTCCTTCCATAAACGAGTATTTAGGGTTGAATGTGCATCCTGAAACAACAAAAAACATTGACACATATCCTGTTGCAACGAAATCAGAATTAAAAGGAAAAGCTTCCATGTGAACAAGCATTATTAGAATAATACCTATCCCTTTAATTGCATCAACCCAGAGCAGTTTTTTATTTTCTATAATATTATCCACCATTTATTGCTGAATTTAAGAGAGATATTTTTGTCTTCCATAGTTCTCATTCAAACATCTGGTTCCCGAGACCTCCTTGAAGGTATATAGTTAGCATAGCTTATTTGATAAAAATTTTCAATAGAATAAGATTGATCGATTTGCAAAGGACAGATACATTGGTCTTATATAGAAACATTTTGGGAACATACCGATAGTGTTTCGTAGCCGCATTATAAAAGGCCCAACGGTATAATAAAAAAGAAACAAGATCCTTTTGTGCAACAAACTTTTTTTCTTGATTGTATGAAATCAATTTATCAACTATTGTTTTCCATTCATTGACCAAAGAACTGTCCATTGGAAGTTCTGTCAAGTTTCCTATAGAATCAATAATGTTAATCTCTTTGTCTGAGAATGACCCGAGTTCTAAACAAGCTTGATTTATTATTTCTCTTCGTTTGTCCGAAAGAAGTATTTCTTTTTCTTTTGAAATATTGGTCTTGTGAATTCTGTATAAGGTCAAATATTCACCAATGTTATGAGCCGGATACTTTTGACAAATACGAAACCATAGATCATAATCTTCACATACAGGATAAAATGAATCATAATGAAATGTATGATCGTTCATTTTTCTAATTAATACACTTGAATGGACAAAAGAAGATTGGAATAAAAGATTAGCTTTTATATGATTATAATGTATGGGGTGTTGTATTCTGGAAACAACCATATTTTTTCCGTCAATAATTTTAGCCCAAGTACCACAAAGATAGCACTCTGGATGTTGCATCATATATACGTGTTGTCTTTCTAACTTGTCTGGTACCCACAAGTCGTCTGAATCAATCACAGCAAAAAAATCGCCTCTTGCTTGTTCAATTAAAAAATTTCTTGAAAAAACTATTCCACGATTTGTTTCATTACGGAAATAATGAATTTGTTCTGAATGGTAACTCTGAACAATTTGCTCTGTGCCATCTGTGGAGGCATCATTCACTATAATCAATTCGAAATTCTTGTACGTCTGTGCCAACACGCTGTCAATGGCTTCTCGCAAATACTTTTCACCGTTGTAAACGGGCATTAGGACGGAAATAAGAGGATTGCAATTCATTTCTTTATTCATCTAAAAATTCAATTTTCAATGCATGCACTTCCCTTTTGTCTTCAGGTGGGATTTGCATATAATCGCCATAAACATCAGTTAGCACGTGGTCAACATTTTGTGGACATGGGAAGTCATATCCTTCAAATTTTATTGTTGAACATGGAAACACATCCGAATATTTAATCATTTTAACAAACGGCCAACCGTATGCTCGTCCCAAATATTTAGGACGAACGATTTTGGCAAATATTCTCATTATTGCTACAATAAAAGATGCCAGTGGGCACAACATATACGCAACAATGAGTTCTATTTTGCCACTATCTGCATTGTGAATTCTTCTATAGACTCGTCCATATAGAAATTCAACCATTCTCTTGCTTTTTTCAGAAAACATAGGTTCCACTGGAATAATATCAATGAACAAATGCTGATGCTTAATATGAGAATTTGCCCCTTTTTCTTCAATAATGGTAGTAGAATCTTTCACCTTTCCACAAACGAGATTGAAACATTTATCCGTTGAAGAATCATCAAATATTAAATGCGGTGGAAGTTCAGCCACCAAATTCTTTCTTGCTTTTTTATAATCTTTTTGTAAAATAAAAATATCAATATCGTCATCCCAGGGGATAAACCCACCATGTCGAACAGCTCCTAAGAGAGTCCCTGATTCTATCCAATATTGAATTCCATTACTTTTGCAAATTTTATCAACCGCAACAAGAATATCCAACATTCGCAATTGAGCTTTTCTCAATATAGTACCTTCTCCATTGTATTTTGAAAAATCTTCTTGTTCCATTTTTATTCTATTTTTTTACTACAATTGCATAAAAATGAGTGTTATCCCACCTATTTGCTTCAGGAGGATAGATGTCTGCGACTTCTTGTAATCTAAAACCAATTTTCTGCAAGATATCAACTTCTTTTTCCACAAAACGGTATTGAGCAAAATAATTACTCTTTTGTTCTTCAGAATATCCAGATACAGTAACATCTTTGGTGACACCGAATTGATTTTTAACGATGAGGCATCCACCATTACGCAAAGCTGGGAAACATTTTTTGTAAATCCCGATAGCTTCTTCTTCATTGAAATAATGCATCGTACCAAAAATGGTAATTGCATCATATTGTCTATCCAATTTTAAATTTTCAAATGTTTCATTGATTATTTGCACGTTTTTGCTACTAACAATAAAACGTGTAAATTGAGAAAATGGCTCAACTGCTGTAATATGATGGACCTTGTCATATATTTTATTGATAATGAGACCTGTGCCACTACCCAAGTCCAAAATATCTGAATCATCTGTCACTCGGGCTAAAATAAAATCAGCATCCAGTTGCGTAAAATCACTGACATGCGCCAACTTGACTGATTTTGAATCATTGGTTGTTGCTGCCATATTATTGAAAAAATCAAGTGCTTCTTCGTTTTTCATAACTATATATTGTTATTTAACAAACAAATTTTTTCCGCCAAAATAGTAAGTGAATCTACAACGTTATTTTTGTCAGTAACATAATCCACTCGTATATCCGTACACCCCATAATGACGACTTCTGCCCCTTTGTCCATCAAATGCTGATAAACAACATCAAAAATGTGTTGCGGGCGGTCATCTGAATCTAAGGGATCGAAACGATGCGTGTTTTTCACATTGCAAATGCCCTTAGTCACTAATTTCTGAAAATCCGCATCAGGATATATTAGTTGTGCTTCAGGGAAAACTTTTGAAAAATATGCCTCATATACTTTCCCCTTCAGACAGCCATCAGAAGCAGCCAAACCAAACTTTAGCTTCCCCGTGCGTTTGCAAGCTAATGCCACTTCTTCAATCATATTAATAAAAGGGACTTGCAACTGCTCTTGCAAAATTGGGAGAGCATAATGAGCTGTGTTGCAGCACATACAAAGCATATCAGCACCAGCATTTTTCAATTTGTTGCCCACAGCAACATAATCTTCAATAAAGCTTGGTCCTTTGCCTTCTAAGAACATACTTCTTGATGGTACTTGAGTTGCTTGATATATAATCATTTCCGGGTGGTGACAATCTCTAAAAGCACCATCCATCGTAAATTTTTGTTCGATTAATTCACATAGTTTATTGGTCGCAGCTACACCTGCCCCACCTATTACCCCTATTGTCATTTTATTGCCCATTTTTTAGTTATTTCCATCACTCTCGTATAGTCACTGTATGTATCAATATCGTATGCTCTAACTTTAATTCCTTTCATCGGAAGATAGGGCTCTAATTGATTAAATACATTCCCAGAGGAATATTTCACCTTATCTCTCTGAATACAAGCCGGACCAGTCCATTCATAATCGCCTGTTTCTCGTGAAAAGGCCAAAACCTTGCCTTCATCGTCAGTCTGCACAAATACGGCTTCATCGGACGATTTATCTGCATAACAGATAAACTCGCCCTCTGTATCAAGAATTTTCTTGACATCATCCGGATGCACTAACAAGTCACCATCCCACTCTAAAACATATTCGGAACCGTGCTGAGCGCCCAAAAAGAAACTTGCTCCTGTTTTTGTTTCAAAATAACGATGGTTATAAACAAAAACAACGTCTTTCCTATATTTGAGGACTTCTTTTATAATATCATTGGCTTGATATCCAATGACAATCCTGATGTCTTCGACATCTTTGAACAATTCTAATTGCCAAGCTATTAAGGATTTCCCATTCAACTTGATTAATGCTTTGGTTTGTCCCAAGCCCAAACGGGATCCTATTCCAGCGCAACTTATAACAACTGATTTAACTGACGACATAATGCTTCTTCGCTAAAAATCAAATAATTAGTAATAGGTAAAATACTTTTAGAGGGATTATGTGTCATCCCAACTGCGATGGCAATATCCGCTACCCGCATTGCTTCCAAATCATTATTCCCATCACCAATAAAAACAACCGTATATCCTTCTTTTTGGTACTGTTCAACGACTTGCTCTTTTCGTAAAATCTTTGTCAACTTCACCACGTGGTTGTTTTCCACCACGGCATCAGAGCAATACGATTCACACCCAATTTTTTTCAGTAATTTATGTGACCAACATTCCAAATTTCCAGTAGCGATAGCGCAATTTCCAGCGTGTTTCTGAATGAAATCAACCAACTTCGGATAAAGTTTCGTGGTCTCAAGTAAATCAGCAACTTCATTTACCGGAAGCTTACCCAAAATAAAGACACGCCTAATGAAACTTTCCACAAAAGGGATATTCCCTTGGACAGTTTCTTGCGTTAACTTTTCAATTTCCTGTTCAACCTTAAATTGTTTTGCTATCAAAGGTAAAGTCTCCTCTGAGGTCACAGTTCCATCAAGGTCAAAAATGAATTTTATTTTCCGTGTATTATCGTCCATTTCAAAAAATATCTTTTCTGTATTGTTTTCCTTCTTTCTCTGTTTTTCCCCTTTTCTCTTTTCCCTCAAAATTAGGTTCGGGGATTTATTACTATTTCTTAAATATTCACATCAAAATATTGCATAATCGTTGATTTCTCGCAAATGCCATCCAGCGGTTTGCCTGAGAAGCGGGATGATTGGTAACGGGCTGGGATAAGTGCGGTAATTTTCATTTAGTTTTACATATAACGCATAATTTGTTAATGAATAAACGGCACTGGTTTTAAGAAAGTATTATTGACGCAAGCATCCCCATAAAAGCAATTATCGCAGCCATGCGTGTCCAACATAATGTTTTATACTCTGTTGTCTTGAAATCATCCTCAACTAATTTTTTTAATTCTGGTGTTATTATCGGCCAAATTCCAAAGAAATCTATCATCGGAACTTGGTCATACGAAAATTTGTTACCGCAATATTTCTTTTTCCCATTCTCATCAAACCAACTCCCACGACCGTCAATTTTAGACATTTTTTCATTTGAAGCGAAATATAAGTATTCTTGATCCTCCTTCTGAAACTCCTGCGTTCCCAAATATATCCACCCACTATATTTTTTTACAGTTTCATCAATAGGCAGTGGGAAAATAAGACGATGTTGTATCAATTTTTTCATCAACAAAATGGGAGTAAGCAAATAATAATATGCTTCTGCTTGAAATCCTTCTTTATACCAAATCATACCACATTCTTGTGGTCGAACAATAATTTGATATTCAGAATTCGTATATACTTTTTTTTGAAAAAACCACCCCAAAGTTATTAATTTGGGCTCAGTTGATTCCTTTTCTGTTTTTTCAGAGAAATCATATTTTGCAAGTTCTCTGATTATTTGCTTTTCTTTTTCACTGAAATGTAAAGTTTCCATTTTTTATACCAGTTTTTATTTTTCAAAATATTCAAAGAGAATCAGCACCATTTAAAAATTAGTTTTAGCATAATTTCTCACATTCTTTATCCTCTCCACTTTCCTCATTTTCTTCCTTTTGTGTCTTCTTTTTCAATTCCTGAGCTTTGTTTCTATCAAATTCTGCCTTTGCCAAATAGTCTAATTTTTTCGTTTCATCAGTTTCTCTCAAAGCAAATGCTTCGTAACATTTTGCACGATGTTCATATCTTATTTTTGATTCTTGAAGTAAAATAGCTAAAGAGAAATACTGTAAAGCATTATCCAATTCATTCATTGCCAAATAGATTTCTCCGAATGTATCAATGTATTTGGCTTCTCCAGGAGCAAGAGAGAGAGCCATCCTAATATCTTTTATGGCATTAGAAAACTCATTTTTCTTCAAATAGGTGTGTGCTCTGCTATTGTAAACAGCAGTATATTTAGGATTTATCAAAATAGCCTGACGATAGTCGTCAAGCGCCTCGTCAATGTTATTGTTCTTTTCCCTTAATAGCCCTCTGTCATAATATGCCTCAGCAAATTGCGAATCTAAATAAATTGCTTTGCTGTAATCAGAAATGGCATTTTCCACATCAGAAGCCCCATTCCTTTTCTTATATGCTTTGGCTCGAGCTTTATACGCTTTGGCATAACTTTCATCTAATTGAATTGCTTTGCTGTAATCTTCTATTGCCTCATCATACTGCTTCATGAATATTTTAAATATACCACGATGCCGATATGCCACCGCACTGTTAGGATCTATTTTTATAGCTTGATTATAATCATTGAGGGCATTTTCATTTTTCCCTAATTTTCGATAACTCATGCCCCGATTGATGAAAGCTTTTACTTCCTTATCATCCATTTTAATTATATCCGTATATATTCGGATTTTCTTATACGAATCATCTTCTGCGTATGCTTTGGCAAAGAGACGACTTTTCTCTGCCGCCTTTGCCGCCTTTTCGGCTGTTAAAGCGACCTGCTTTGCGTTTTCTACCTCTTGACGAATTTCTTCTATCGTTTTCTCAATATGTTCAACATTATTTCTATTTATCACTAAAGGGGCGACAACACCCAACACTGCAATTACAACAGAAATAATAATAGAAAAAATAGTGAACCAAGTATCAATTTGATTCTTTATATCACTTTTCTCTTCTAGCCGCGCCTGTTGCATTTGTTCGCATTCTTTCTGCAATTGAGCGATATCTCTACTCATTTGCAGAATCATTTCATTCTGTTCAGCATTTTTCCGTTGCAACTCATCTATTTGCTGCTGTGCAGCTTGCTTTATAATCGTGGGCTCTTGCGCAAAGCTCCCTATACTGCATATAAACAGAATGTATGATATTAATATTAGTCTTTTCATATTGCTATTTCTCTTCTCTTCTTTCTCTCCTCCCGCCTCACTTTCCCCGGGGCGGGTTCGGGGTTTCTCTCCATTTTTTCGAGCGTTTAATTGGACATCATCGGGATCATCATCGGGATCATCATTGGGATCATTATTGGGATCATTATTGGGATCATTATTGGGATCACGTTGTCATTACCCTTTTTCATTATCATTTCATATTCCATCCTCCTGTACGGTTGTTTCCTTCATAATAAATTAAGTTTGCAGTTTTAAGCATCTGCGTATATCGTTTAACCGTAGGATAACTTTTTCCGGTTATTTCTGCCAATTTATCCAATTTCACAGATTTATTCATCGACAAATATTCTAAAATAATCGCCAATGATTGAGATACAGCATCTTCAACATTCAACTTGGAGGCGACAGACATCCAATCTTTTGTCTTCGCTGCCGATTGCCGGTGATATACGGCTGGAAAAGTCAAGGTTACATAACCATCTTCATTTTTCCAAAAAGGCATTTCACCATTGATATGTTCACATTCATTGATAATTCGCTGGGTGCCGCTTCCTGCCATCTCAATATAACCCAAGGTGAAAAAGGCATTGGCGATATCGGGATTTCTCAAAATGGATTTGTGCGTACTATTCAAATCCGCCACAGTGATACCCTGAGGCAAGCTTCCGCTATTAATAATTTCCACTCGGTCAGAATACAAATTGATGGCCACAAAAGAATCGTATGTGTCGTATTTTCTGTGTACTATCGCATTAAGCAATCCTTCTCTCAAAGCCACTTTAGACAAGGATTCAATTTGGATGCGCTGGTTATTGGTGATATTTATTTGGGGAGGATAGAATCCCGTCACATACGTTGTTATTTTATCCACGGTTTGCACAATATTTTCCTCAAAAAGACGGACATTGATCAATTCTGCGCCCGCGCTGTCACCAAAAAGCGAAATTCGGATACGCATTTGTGGCAATACTTCGGATGGACGCTCGTGCAACACGACCGTTCCCGCATTCGTGATGGAATCGTCAACAATGAAGTTCAATAGTTTGCATATCTCCTCCTCGCCTGCTGCTGAAGTGCACTTTTCAGCATCAACAAATTTCAATCTGAATCTTTCCAATACCGACTTTGACAAACTACTGATATCCGTTTGACGATTGGGCTTCCGTTCCCAACTTGATTCCATTTGTGCTCGTTCTTCAAAAAGGGCATCCACTTGATTCAAGTTGGCTTTTCTTACGACATTTCCCTCCTGCACGTAAAAATCTTTCAATGCGGTATATGGTTTTTGGCTGCCCATCCATACTGATACCAGTAAAACCTTTTTGCCTGCCTCATCTAAAACATTGAAAGTAAATGGCAAGGTTGGAACTATTTGATGGGACAAGTTGGCAATCGCACACTTGATTTTCTCTTCAGTAATACCCACTATAGAACTGCCGTCTCCAACACCAAGCAAAATATTACCGCCTCTTCCGTTGGCCATCGCACAGGCAACCTTCAGGACGTTTTCACTGTATGATGCGCACAGACACAACGTCTCATTTTCACCATCTTTAAGAAGATATTCCAATATGGGATTGCTATACTTCATCTTCATTAGGCTTCGTTAACAATACTATCAATCATTTCGTAATTGCCAAAATTAGTCTTTATCCAAGTTTTCATTTCCAAGAGATTTCCACAATACTGCATCCAATTATTTATGATTTTTCCATCACTTGGAAGATACTCGTCTTTCTGATTGACAAATTTCTCCATTTCAAAGCATTCCTCGCTAAATCGTCGGCTGTTATCAGGTCCAAAGATGTCCAACACTTTTGGGAGTTTTTTTTCTTTTCGAACGGCCATTTTACGATACGTTGACAACATTCCCGTAATCCATTGGGACATATTCAAAGGCTTGTTTCGCAGCACCAATGACCTACATAATTCAGAAGCCCACTGCACACGTTTGTCCACGATATACCAAGCTGGTTTGTTGTATTTTCTAGCTGTTTCAAATTCTTGGAACGTGACAGATTTTCCGCCTTTCTTTCCTGATCCTGTATAAGGTCTAATGATGCCAAGAAATAAGTCACAGTCTTCAACTGCTTTATAACAATTGTCAAAATTCCCCAAACGAGTATCAGCCACAATTGTTCCTTCCTTTGAACATAACACATCATATCCTAAAGTGTTGAGATATGAACATAGTACGTCTAATTGATCTTCAAAATCCAAAACGGATGAACTGACCATAACCTTATATCTTCTTTGAGAAGAAGGAGCATTGTTTTTATCAAGATCTTCTACAGTCATCATTTTAGAATGTGTTTTTTTTCCAATTAGAAAAACAGAACAGCAAAAATACAACATTTACACTAAACCTCAAAGGGTAGTTTCTTTTTTTTCTTTTTTCCCTTTTCTCTCTCCCCTCTTCCACCAAAACGGGGTTCGGGGTGTATTTTCTTATTCGTTTTTTATTCTTTCTTTTCCGTCACCTGCCAGTATCCGCCCTTGTCGGGCCCGATGCGGGTGATTAATCCTTTTTCCTGCAATTTTTTAATGTGCTCTCGTATAGTGTCCCTGTGTTTTTTTGTTATTTGAGCCAGTTCATCATACGTAATTTTAGAATTTCCTGACATCAACTGCATAATTCGACTGTCCAAAGAATTTACAGGCGGATTTACTAGGTCTTTTTCTAGGTCTTTCTCCGTAGTTTCTTTGTCTGTTAGATTTACAGGCGGATTTACAGGCGGATTTACAGGCGGATTTTCTATGTCCTTGGATATATTTTTCTTCGTTGTTCCATATTCCGGATGCTTTTCTGCAACAACAAGCGGATTCTCCACCTGTTCATACATGGATGAATACGCCGTTCCCACAATCATAAAGGCAATCTGCTCATACTTGGGAGTCGGGTTCCCCGCTTCTTTCAATTCCCGGTACATTCTATCTACGCCTTCGCCAAACTCACGCACAAACTTATGCGCTTTCAAGAATTTGGCGATAATGGGATTCCGAGAAAAATGCACAAAACGCATATTGTCCAAGCGCACAATGCTCGGCAAGTTGCCGGGACTCTCCACAGAAGCCTGACTCTCCACTCGCGTTGTCAATACCTCAACAGTCATATCTTTTTCCTTTTCTCTCTTCCCTCTTCCACCAAAACGGGTTCGGGGTGTGATTTATGTATGTCGTTTGTTATTTTTCTATAAGTTACCGTTTTAATTCAGTAAGTCCTTTTGATATCTCTTCTTCCGTAGGCAATTTGTCTTGAAAATCCTGAGGAAGCGTGCTCTTACCCAATTTATATTCAGCCACCCCAATGGGCGCATTGATTTTGGAGAGTGCGTAATGAGCGAAAATGTTGTTTTTTGAATGGCAAATCAAAAGTCCAATGCAATCATTATCTCCCACAACATTCAACACTTCATCAACCATTCCCATATAACCTGCCAACTGTCCGACATCAGGGAAATCAAATTCAGTGGTTTTAACCTCTATCACGCAATATCGATGTAATGGTATTATGTAGAAAAGGAGGTCTATGTACTTCTCCTTGCCTGCAGCACAGATACGGTATTCTTTGCCGACAAAAGAAAAACCACGCCCTAATTCAAGAAGAAACTGACAAATGTCACCAACAAGTCGCTCTTTAAGTTGAGCTTCATTATAATGCTCGTTTATTTGTGCAAAACTAAAATCGTAAACACCTTTGACAAGGTCTTGCGCCAAATCAGCATCTTGCGTTGGCATCGTTATATTGAAGTTCGTAGCTGCTTTCCCTTGCACTTCGTATAAGTCTGTGCCAAGCATATTCAGGAGCATGCCGCGTCCCCATTGATTCTGTAATGTTTTGCGAACAAAAAAGAAACCCTTTTGACTGTCTGATCCTACAGCATCTATTATGGCCTTGTGGTGACTCCACGGAATACAAAACAAAGGGCTTTTTGTTTTGCCCCCAGTTGGGGGCAAAGAATCAGACTTTTCCATTTCACCCCCAGATGAGGGCAAAATGGGAATAGCATCTGGATATAGTAAATAGAAACGCTTCATATAGCCGAGTGATGTGACGGAAAATCCCTTCCTGTCAAGTTGCTTAGAAAGGTCATTACTGAGTTGTTTGAGAATGCCGTGTCCCCACCGTTCTTCGATATGCATAGCCACTATGTCTCGACCAACAGTCCAGTAGAACCTGAGCTGTTCGCCATTGATTCCAATAGCAGCCTGGACTTGACTCTGCTTATACCTTCGACTCAGGTCGTTTACCCAGATCCGGTATTGCTGGTCCGTCATGAGCATATTGACGTTGTCTTTCTCTGTGTTAGTTTCTCCCATCACTTTTTCTATCTCGTATTTTTAGCTGGCACGTTGCCTATCTTTCTTCTTTTTCCATTTCAAAAATCATCGCAAAGATACAACAATTATTTTTCCTTTTTTCTTCTTCCCTTCCCTCTTTTCCCGGGGCAGGTTCGGGGTGTTGCAAAATTCCACCGTCTATCTCTCCTTTTCACCAACCGCTTAACTAGACAGGTAAAAGTTTTATATATTCTTTAATTTAAAAATAATGCTGCAAATATACAACATTTTTCGTTTGCCGCGAAACAAAAAAATCACACTTTCAAATTATAGATTCAACCAGCAAGTGCAACAAAAATAGTCAAAATTTTTGATGTGCAGATTCAACTAACAAGTGCAAATATACTCTACCCTAGCCAATGCCCGCTTGACTTTCTTGGGACAAATCTTCCTCAAAAATTCATATAAAAAATTATATATCCATAACCTGACTTTGTCGGCCAAAATAGAAACCACAAAAAGCACCACAAATAAAACCGACAAAACCAACAAATGCTCCGCGTACGACAAAGCATACAAAGAGGAACAATATTCGATGTAGTAGTCATACTTGAGCTGCGGATGCATGTGTACCAAATATACCGCCAAAATGGACGATCCGCAGAAATTAATAAATTTACTTTGGATCTTCAGTTTCGAAAACGACAAAAACAAACTCACCGCCTGCACAATAACCAGGGGATTATTATAGGCCAAACCTAAAAAATGGTCGTCCTTGACATTCATTCCACGGCTTTGCATAAACAACAAATTTATCGTAATGCATACACTCGCAATCAAATAGAGAGAAAAGTAGAATTTGGCCGAATGTGTCCTGCCTTGATTTTCCTGATGTATTTTATTAATATATCGTCCGATAAGATATAAACCGAAGAAACTTAAAATGGAATATCCCGCATTGAAATAATTGGAAAACATCAACTGATAATAAAACTGAAAAAGATAATAGATGACCAGAAAAACCAACAGTTGCTTAGCCGAACATTTATCAGCAAAGGCATTCAACAAGGGCGACAACAAATACAGTCCGACATACGCTGCAATAAACCAATATGTGTACGGAACACAGTTGAGATACAGTAGAAAAGTCTTAATATTGAATGGATTTCCCCACAACAAAGTCAGGAAATAAATGATTATGACGAAGAAATAGGTCTGAAAAACAAGGGAAAAGAAGCTTTTGATTTTCCATCTGATGGAATAATAACCCGAAATGACAATGAAAATGTTTACGGCGGGAATACAAAGAGCTTCCCTAAAAAAATCCAGGACATAGGCCACATTGACATCCGTCCAGGCCACGGCTGCTTCGGGAGCGAAAAAGGAATGCAGGTTCACAATCATCAACATCGCGACAATACGCAGCAACTCGATGTTGGACGCTCGCGGTGCCTTGGAAACCATTATTTGATTATCTGTAGTCTGCATCTTCCGAAATTTAAGATTTCATCAACCGTTGGCTGGACTGTCCCCCTTTGCTCCTCCTACAAATTCACCGTGACGCCCACGCCGGCAATGTGCTCCGTGGCCAAGTAATCCACCGGTTCGGGATCCTTGGTCTTCGCCATTTTAATGTTGAAGTTGTAAAAGATTTCCATATCGCAATGCTTTGCCAAGTGAATGGACGTGCCCACGATGTTATCCTGCATCTGCCACTTACGCCACGTAAACATTTCTATGGACGCAAACGGCGCAAAACGGCTCTCCCCTATCTGATACTGTATTTTCAAATAAGAACGAATCACGTGCGAAAACTGCTTTTCGTTCTGCATATACATCAGCATATAACGCTCACGCAACGACACTGTCAAATTTTCGCGCTTCAACGTTCCCGTTACCGAAACCAAGAAACTATGACGCATCCGCCGATCCGCCCACACCAAATAGTCGTAGCCAACATCCACCTTCAGCCACTTCAACGGCTGGTACCCAAAGCTCGGCCGCAAAAACAGGCAATCTACCTTGCGCGACAAGTCGCAGGTACGAAATTCCGCCCTAAAACCAACATACACCCCATTGTCCCAGGCCTTGTTCAATTGCACATCCGTCCATAGGCCAAAGTCGTCACGACTGACATCTTGCGCAAAAGCATTGGAAAAAAGTAAAATATGAAGGAACAATATCGCGACAAGAGTCTTTAAAAATCTCATAATAAGTTATTTACAATTAATATTTTAGAATGCAAATATACAACATATTCTTTAACGACAATGCACTGTCAATCGATTCTCATTATCCATCACTCCTATTTTAAACGGGAATAACGATATTTGTAAAGCCACGGTGCTGGGTTACCTTATTTTTTTGTAACTTTGCATTTTTAATATTGCCAATTCCAATGTCCGAAGATAAAATCATCCTCAAAGGAGCACGCGTCAACAATCTCAAAAATATCAATGTCGAGATTCCCCGTAATCAATTAGTCGTCATTACCGGTCTCTCCGGTTCCGGCAAGAGTTCTTTGGCTTTCGATACGCTATACGCCGAAGGACAACGCCGCTACGTGGAAAGTCTAAGTTCATACGCCCGTCAATTTATGGGCAAAATTTCCAAACCCGACGTCGATAGCATCATTGGATTGCCTCCCGCCATCGCCATCGAGCAACGGGTCATTTCCCGCAATCCCCGCTCCACCGTTGGAACAACGACCGAAATTTACGAATACCTGAAGCTGCTTTTTGCCCGCATCGGACACACTTTTTCGCCCGTCAGCGGCAAGGAGGTTAAACGCGAAAGCGTGGAAGATGTCATAGACTATATACAACAACTTCCCGCCGGCGCAAAAGTCTATATCTCCGCGCCTCTTCAGCTTTTTGCTGAACGAACGCCCGCCGAACAGTTGGAAGTGCTTAAACAACAAGGATTTAGTCGTATCATTTACAATAAGGAGGTTAAAGAGATTGACGAAGTTTTGCAGGGAAAAGTCAGCAAGAATGCCGACATCAACATTCTCATTGACCGATTCAAATCCGATAAAATTGACGACAATAAGGCACGCATCTCCGATTCCATCGAAACGGCTTTCCACGAGGGAAAAGGCAACTGCATTGTTCAATACGAGATAGAAGGCACCGTCAAGCGGGCCAAGTTCAGCAATCTCTTCGAAATGGATGACATCCACTTTGAAGAGCCGTCTGTTAACCTGTTCAGCTTCAACAATCCATACGGCTGCTGCAAAACTTGTAGCGGAACCGGTATGATTGAAGGTATCGATCCCGAATTGGTCATTCCCGACCGCTCGTTATCCGTTTACGACGATGCGGTGGTTTGTTGGCGTGGACAAGTGCTGGCCGAGTGGAAAGAATATTTCATCAAACAGGCCAGCAAGGTCGGTTTCCCCATTCATCGAGCCATCGATGACCTCAGCGAAGCAGAGTTCGATATGCTTTGGAACGGATGCCCGTCAAAAAACATTGAAGGCGTCAAGCAGTTTTTCGAGTTTGTGGATAAAAACATCTACAAAATCCAATACCGCGTAATCCAGTCTCGCTACCGCGGCCGCACGCTCTGCCCCGACTGCAAAGGCACCCGCCTCCGCAAAGATGCCAACTACGTCAAGGTCAACGGCAAGTCCATTTCCGACCTCATCCTTATGCCGATCGATCAGCTCTATGACTTTTTCACTCATTTTAAATATAAAAATGATACTGAAAAACAGATTGCCAAACAACTGGTGAATGAATTAATTAACCGCATTGGATTTCTCACTGACGTGGGTTTGGGCTATTTGACGCTCAACCGCAACAGCCGCACACTCTCGGGCGGAGAGTCGCAACGCATCAACTTGGCCACTTCCCTGGGCAGCAGTTTGGTAGGTTCGCTCTATATTCTCGACGAACCCAGCATCGGACTGCACGTCCGTGACACGCAACGGCTCATCAAGGTGCTTCAACGGCTTCGAGATATTGGCAATACAGTCGTTGTGGTGGAACACGATGAGGAAATCATCAATGCCGCCGACTATATCATCGACATCGGTCCCGGTGCCGGCCGCCTCGGCGGAGAAGTCGTTTTTGCCGGAACCAACGAGCGATTGATGAAACAGAAAGACAACCTCACGGCGGCTTACCTCCGAGGAATGTCAAATCCTCACAAGGAGGGAAATCGCTGTATCACCGTGCCGGCCCACCGCCGCAAATGGCGTAACTATGTCGAAATCTTCGGTGCCAAAGAAAACAATCTGAAAAATATCGATGTGAAAATTCCTTTGGATATTTTTACCGTCATCACCGGCGTCAGCGGTTCAGGCAAAAGTTCGCTCATCAAAAACATTCTTTATCCAGGATTGAAGAAAATCCTTAATGAAACCAGCGACAAACCCGGCAAACATCACCACATTGACGCAGATTTGAGCAAACTCAGCGACGTGGTCCTGGTTGACCAAAATCCTATTGGTCGTTCCTCACGTTCCAATCCGGTCACCTACATCAAGGCCTACGACTTCATCCGTGACCTTTTCGCCGAACAGCCGCTGGCCAAACAACGCAACTACAAGTCAGGATTCTTCTCTTTCAACAGTCCCGGCGGCCGCTGTGAAGAATGCGAAGGCGAAGGCGTGGTGCATATTGAAATGCAGTTTATGGCCGATGTCGATTTGGTCTGCTCCGAATGCGGCGGCGCCCGCTTCAAAGAGGAAGTCTTGGATGTCAAAGTCGCTGGACAATCCATCAGCGACATCCTCAATATGACGGTCAGTCAAGCCATCGAGTTTTTCAGTTCTCTTCCCAAAAGCCGGATCGTCGATAACATTATTCAACGCTTGAAAGCGCTGGAAGAAGTCGGCTTGGAATATCTCAAGATGGGACAATCGTCTTCCACTCTCTCTGGCGGCGAAGCTCAACGTGTCAAGTTGGCCTATTATCTTTCTTTGGGCAACAACCAGCAAAACACCCTTTTCATTTTTGACGAGCCGACAACCGGTCTGCACTTCCACGACATCAACAAACTTTATATCGCCTTCAACAAATTGATTGAAAAAGGCAATTCCATTGTGGTCATCGAGCATAATCTTGAACTGATTAAGTGTGCCGACTGGGTAATTGATATGGGACCCGGCGGCGGCGACAACGGAGGAAAAATCGTTTTTGAAGGCAAGCCCGAAGATTTAATCAAATGCAAGAAATCCTTTACCGGTCAAGCGTTGACAGGAAAATTATAATGTAATTTTCGAATGCCACTTTCAGTTTTCTTAGTGGCTGAAATTCCACTTATATCCTCCGCCTTGCAAGGAGATTCCGACGTAAGAAGGAAACATCGGAATCTCAACAAAATTAATCGGTATAATTACGAAATGTTTAGCAGACAACAATACTTGTTGTCAATGAAATAAAATCACTAAACTAACGAATATAATCCTATCATAGCACCCAAAAAAAACGCTTCATTAAGATTATAGAAAATAATAATAATTCAAAAAAATACTAAATAATAGTTATTATTCAAATTTTATTTGTATTTTTGCAGGCACAAAATTACAAAGAGATGGAAAATATTACCCCTAACCAAGCTATTCCAGACTGGCAAATTCGGCTAAACCAGACTAATGAGATTCTAAAAAGATGTGCCGAATTATCTCGATACAATTTCAAACAATTAGCCATCTTAGACAGACAGGTAAAAGAAACTGGCCGGCAAATGAAAGAAACCGACCGCAAGTTTAAGGAACTGGCCGAAAACTTCACCTCACAAGTGGGTCATTTGATAGAAGGCCTGGTGGAACCCGAAGCACACCGCGTCTTCAAAAAGGCCGGCTTCAACATCGAAGGCAGTCTGCAGCAGGCCAAAAAGAAACGCAATGGCAAGGAAATGGAGGCCGACCTCATCCTCTTCGGCGACGAATGCACCATCGTGGTGGAAACCAAGCTCAACTGTACCGACAAAAAAATCGACCATTTCCTCAATCAAATGGAAATCTACAGAGATTTGTTCGGCGATCTGCCCTTCACGAAGTCAAAGGTCTATGCCGCCATCGCCGCCGTTCGATTCGAGGCCCAAAGCGACAAATACGCCCAAGAACACGGACTGATGGTCATCCGTGCCAAAGAAAACAAGCTATTCACCCTGGATAAAGTCAAACCCGAAGATCTACGATTGTTCTAAGCCGACAGTGGGAAAAGATGACTTGTGATTTTTCATTTTTCGTGGTTCCCAATTCTCACCCCAAAACAGCAAGCTGAACAATTAAAAGTCAGAATCTTTCCACAAGATTTAAAGTGATAATTCAAAAAAACAATCCAAAGAATAACAGTACAACTAACCTATTCTTTCCAGCAACACCACATTCTCCACGTGCTGTGTATGAGGAAACATATCCACAGGTTGCACTCTCGTCACTTTATAGTCACGACACAACAAAGTCAAATCCCGTGCCTGCGTGGCAGGATTGCAACTCACATAGACAATACGCTTGGGAGCGATAGCCAAAAGTTGATCAATAACCTTTTCGTGCATACCCGCACGCGGCGGATCCGTAATGACTATGTCGGGAGTGCCATTGGCTTTGATAAATTCCGGTGTGAACACCTTCGCCATATCTCCGGCAAAAAACCGGGTGTTGTCGATGCCGTTGATTTTTGAATTTTCCTTGGCATTGACAATGGCTTCGTCCACATATTCAATACCAACCACCAATTTGGCCTGACGTGCCACAAAATTGGCAATGGTGCCACTTCCCGTGTAAAGGTCATACACAACGTCATCCTTGCCGATTTGTGCAAATTCCCTGGCTGTCTTATACAAATTATAGGCCTGCGGATTGTTGGTCTGATAGAACGAAACCGGTCCCACCTTAAATTTCAAATCCTCCATTTGCTCCATCATAAACGAATTGCCCTTGAAAGTCACCATCTCCAAATCGGTAATGCTGTCGTTGAACTTGGTGTTGATGCAGTACAGCAACGAGGTAATTTCCGGAAAACGTTCCGCCACAAACTGCAACAACGACCTGGTTTTCTCATTCAACTCGGTCATCACCACAATCACCATCAACTCGCCTGTGGAACTGCTGCGGATAACCAGATTTCTCAAAACTCCCTCGTGAAGCCGCACATTGAAAAACGGAATCTGATGTTCCATAGCAAACTGCTTGATACTTAAGCGGATGTCATTGGCAGGGTCGGCTTGCAAATAACATTTCTGAATATCCAACACTTTGTCGAACTTGCCGGGAATGTGAAAGCCCAAGCCATCGGTAACAATTTTTTCACCGGCTTCCTGCCTCTGCTTGTCTTCTTCATCCAGCCATCTCAAGCTGGAAAAGGTAAATTCCAATTTATTGCGATAAAAATATTGTTTTTCCGAGCCAATGATCGGCGAAATTTCCGGAAAATCAAACTTTCCCAAATGCTTAAAGTTGTCGAACACTTGCTTTTGCTTGTAATACAACTGCTTTTCGTAGGTTAAAATCTGCCACTTACACCCTCCACACAAACCAAAATGCTGACATTCCGGCTGGATTCTGTCTGCCGACGGCTTCTTGATGGCCGTGATATAGGATTCGGCATAACCCTTCTTCTTCTTAAACACCTGAACATCAACAACATCTCCAGGAACAGCGTAGGGTACAAAAACCGTTAATCCTTCGTGTTTTCCAACGGCCTTGCCTTCCGCTCCCGCATCCGTAATTTCTAAGTTTTCTATCGTAAAATAATTCATCTCTTTAATATTGACAACGAACACAAAGTTTCGTTTAATTTCTAATTTCTATAAAAACCCATTTCTTCCACATACTTGGCCACCTTTTCGGGCATCAAATACCGCACCGACTTCTTTTCCTTAATGCCTTCACGAATCATCGTGGCGGAAATCTCCATCTTCGGAGCATTCACGTAAGCAATATTCGGAAGAATCCTTTTCTTTTCAGTCTTATAATTATCTCTCGGATAAACATAAATCTGATAATTATCCAAAATAAACTGATAATTATACCATTTTTCAATGCAATCCAAATTGTCTTCGCCCATAATCAGGCAAAACTCCTTATCCGGATATTTTTCAGCTAAATAAGTCAACGTATGCACGGTATAGGATGGTTGCGGCAATTTAAATTCAATATCGCTGGCACGGAAACGCACATCGTCTTCGATGGCCAAATTAACCATATACAGACGTTGCCGCTCACCCAACAAACTCTGCTTCTTTTTCAACGGATTGCAGGGCGAAACCACAAACCAGAGTTCTTTCAAATCGCTATGCTCCACAATATATTCGGCAATAATCAAATGCCCCACGTGAATGGGATTGAAAGAACCGAAAAAAAGGCCGATTTTCTTATTCATAACATTAATTATCATTCAATTTGATAAAAATAAAGAGCATACCGGTAAACGCCCACAACGAAGAACCACCATAACTGATAAACGGTAACGGAATACCGATAATCGGAACCAAACCTACCGTCATTCCAATATTGATAAAGAAGTGAAAGGCGATAATGCCCGCAATACCATAACCATAATATCTGACAAAGGGACTTCGCTGCTTTTCCGACAAACGCAAAATGCGAATCACCAGCATTAAAAACAAAGCCGTGATGGCACAACTGCCCACAAAACCCCATTCTTCCCCAATGGCACAGAAAATGAAGTCGGTACTTTGTTCCGGCACAAAATTCAACTTGGTTTGCGTACCGTTAAGGTAACCTTTCCCGAAAAATCCGCCGGAACCTATCGCGATTTTGGACTGAATCAGGTTAAAGTCAGCGCCCTTTGGATCGGAAGTTTTCCCCATCAACGTGTCAATACGCTGTTTTTGGTGCGGCTGCAACACTTTTTCGTAGGCGATATTCACAGCCGCCACAAAAAGCACGGCAACAACAAAGACTATAATATTACGAAGTACTTTTTTCTTGTCACGTCGATCAATAATCCACGCAATCACCAACACAAGCGTCAACAGCGCCACCGCATATATCTCGTTGAACATCAAGGTAAAGACCGCCAAGAAAACGGCTATCGCGCCAAAAACGAAAATAAGGCCGCTCATTCCTTCTCTGTAGAACAACACCACAAACGACAAGAACACCAACGCCGACCCCGTATCTTTTTGCAATAAAATGGTAAGTGCCGGTATCAAGATAATGGCAAAGGCAATCACCCAAAGTCGACGCCGCTGCCCAACGGTCTTGCCTTCGGTAAAGAACTGCGCCAAGGTCAAAGCCGTAGCCAACTTCATAAATTCGGTCGGTTGTATGCTGAAACTGCCAATCTTAATCCACGAGGTCGCCCCATTCACCTTCGAACCCAAGACAAAAGTTGACAAGACCAAAAGCAAACAGAAAGCATATACATAATATCCAGAATGCTGTATGATTCGGGATTCCAAAAGCAAAATACCCACCGCAATAACCACCGAAGTGCCAATCCACACCAACTGGCGTACGTAAGGAAGGGCAAAACTAAACTCCTGCGGATTGGCAGCGTTGTAGGAAGTTGAAAAAATAGTCATCCAGCCAATAATGACAAGCAAGACATAATACAGAATCAGTCTGCCGTCAAATCCGTTCGTTGATGTTCTCGTATTTAATAATATCATGACTATTTCAATGATAAATTGAGCATATTTTCTTCCACTGCCTTACGTTTCACCTCTCCCGTGAGATAAAGTTCGGCAATCAAACTGGCAATAGGACAAGCCACGGAAGCCCCCCACCCTCCGTTTTCCACGAGGCAGAAGACCACGATCTGCGGGTCGTCAACAGGGGCAATTAAGGCGAATACCGAGTGGTCGCGGCCGTGCGGATTCTGAGCCGTGCCTGTCTTTCCAGCCACGCGAATGCCCTCAATCTGTGCTCCTCGAGCCGTACCCGCCGTAGCCGCCATCTCCATTCCTTCAATAATCGGATCAAAATATTGCGGCTTGATATCCACGTTCACCTTGTCCATATACTGCGTGTTCAAATGGTCTTTCGTCCCGATGGCCTTAATCACGTGCGGACGAACATAATATCCCCTATTGGCAATGACCGCCAACATATTGGCCATCTGTATCGGCGTCACGCAGACTTCGCCCTGGCCAATACCCATTGAAACCACGCTGTTGCCATTCCAATGTCCTAAATAAACCCGGTCAAAATAATCCGCAGACGGCAAAATTCCCTTTTTCTCATACGGAAGGTCCGTGTCAAAAGTCGTGCCGAAACCCAACTTCATAATGTGTTCGCGCCAGGCCGTATATCCTTGCTGTATCGTCTTATATTTGCTTTTATTACTGATGATGTTATAAAATGCCTTACAAAAATAGGTGTTGCACGAATGCTGCACCGCCGACATCAAATTGGTCGGACCACTATGGTGACAACCAATTTTATGGCTGCCCACCTGATAACCGCCGGGACAAGGATAAATCGTGTTGGCAGTCAAGATTCCTTCCTCCTGGGCAATGAGCCCGTTCGCCAGCTTAAAAGTGGAACCGGGCGGATACATCGCCTGCAACGCCCTGTTAAACAAGGGTTTTTTAATGGAATCCATCAGCAACATTCTGTAATTTTTGCTTCGGTCCTTTCCCACCAAAAGATTGGGATCATAACCCGGACTCGAAACGATACACAAAATTTCTCCCGTCTTGGGTTCTATCGCCACAATACTGCCCCGCTTATTCTGCATCAACTGCTCGCCATAACGCTGCAAACGCAAATCCAAGGTGCTCCACAATGCCGTTCCCGGAACCGCCTTCACATCTTCTTCGCCATTATGGTAACTGCCGATTTCACGGTTATTCACATCCACCAGGACCACCCGCTGCCCCTTCACCCCTCGCAACTCCGTTTCATACGCCTTCTCAATGCCGCTGATTCCGATATAATCTCCCATCTTATAATAGGGATCATCTTCCATCGTCTGTTCGCTCACTTCGCCAACATATCCCAAAATATGGGCAGCCACGGCTTCCGGATAGGAACGCAAGGTTCGCGTCTGCACGAAAAAACCTGGGAACTTGAACATCTTCTCCTGCAAATAACCATAATCCTCCTTCGACATTTGCTGGGCAAACAACGAAGGGATGATTTTCGAATAGGCCGACGCCTTCTCGATACGCGTCTCCAATTCCTCCTTCGTAATATCCAAAATACGACACAAGTCAAGCGTGTCAAAAGTTCGCAATTCCTTGGGAACCACCATCAAATCGTAGGCCGCGTCATTAAAGACCAGCAACGAATCGTTACGGTCGTAAATCAAGCCACGATCCGGGTGCTCGGTAATCTGTCTCAACGCATTGTTCTTGGCCGCTTCCGCATAATCCTTGTTTACGACTTGAAGACTGAACAACTTGATGAGATAAACCACCGCCAAAATCAACATCACCGTGACGATGAGGATATATTTTCTTGAATTTTGCTGGCTGTTCATTATTTTTCTCTATGGGCTAACCTATCCGCCAATTGGTAAAGCAATTGTTTTTTCTCTTCCTCCACGGAAATAGATTTCAACAGTTCCTTCGCCTTATCAACATACTGATTAATAACAAATTCCGTTTTCTCTTTGACCGACAGCGACTCATAAACGGCTTTTACGGCATTCAGTTTTTCATCAAAATCGAAATGGGTGGATGAAAAATAATGCAGCAACTGTTTTCTTTGATCCTCATCCGCATCCCGCAAAGCCACAAGATACAGATAGGTTTTCTTGTTTTCTCGTATATCCCCGCCACGTGCCTTTCCAAACACTTCGACATCGGAATACAAATCCAGAATATCATCCTGCAACTGGAAGGCCAAACCAATGTTGATGCCAAAATCATAAATGGCCTGCTGGTCCTGCTCAGAAGCGTGGGCCAAAATGGCACTTGACTTCAAACAGCCGGCCAGCATCACTGCCGTCTTAAGCCGGATCATCTTGATGTAATCCTCTATGCTGACATTCTCTTCACTTTCAAAATCTAAGTCATATTGCTGCCCTTCACAAATCTCCAGCGATGTTTGGGCGAACAGCTCGCTGATTTTGATGATGGTCGCGTCGTCGGTCGGAACCTTCAGCAATTCCTGCATCGCCATAATGGCCAAGGCGTCGCCAGCCAAAATGGCAATGTTGCCATTCCAGCGTTTATAAACCGTCGGCTTCCCTCTCCTGATAGGCGCGTCATCCATAATATCGTCGTGTATCAGGGTAAAATTGTGCAGCATCTCAAAGGCCGTCGCCACGTGAAAAGCGTTTTCCGCCTTTTCGCCAAACATTTCCGCCGACAACAAAACCAGATTCGGTCTTACCCTTTTGCCGCCCTGCGACAAAATATACGTGATGGGGTCGTACAGGTTACAGGGTTCTTTTCCTGACGCAACTTGCTGAAAATAAATATCTAATGATTCCAATGTATTATCTTTTTATTATTCGCAAAGATACAACTATTCTTTGAATTATGGTGATAAAAAAATCATCA
Source organism: Bacteroidales bacterium (assembly GCA_024400755.1). GTDB lineage: Bacteria > Bacteroidota > Bacteroidia > Bacteroidales > WCHB1-69 > RUG11690. Next base: position 165,484 of record JAKSMG010000001.1, read on the forward strand.
TTTTGATGATTTGGGCGGTCCCCTCGCTTCGCTCGGGTCGTGCTTTCCAGGGGTTCCGTGCTCGCTCCGCTCGCACCGCCTTCGGCGCCCTTCCAATCACTACCGCAATATTAAATTAAGAAATTAAGAGATTAAAAAATACGGAACTACCCCTTTTGTCTTGTAAAAAATTTTTTTACTTGAAAATGCTTTTCTTTTCCGTTACTTTCTTTATAACCCAAAGAAAGGTTTTCCGCTGATGTAGAGACGCGGCGCGCTGCGACAATTCCCCTCCTTTGTTGTGTAATCCAATGAATTGAAATATAAAAACACAGTTTGTGTTACACAACAAAAAGGAGGGGTGGCCGTAGGCCGGGGTGGTTATGTCGGCTTGATCTTTCCGCCACTTCTTGTCCAATGACTCATCGCCATTCCGACGAAGCATAGCGAAGTCGGAATCTCTTTACAAGGCTAAAAGGTGATAATTCTGAGAAAAATTGCAACTCTGCAAGACGCAAAGAGAATAATTCCGAAAATTTATGTAAGTTTGCATCTTTATTTTCTTATTATGGCTTTAGACAATATCATTTATGGCATTCGCCCGGTAATGGAGGCGATGGAATCTGGAAAAACAATCGACAAAGTACTGTTACAAAAAGGGTTACAAGGGGAACTTTTCAAAGATCTCTTTTATCACGTTCGGCAAAACAAAGTGCCCTTCCAATATGTTCCGGCCGAAAAGTTGAACAAGTTTACCCGCGGAAACCACCAAGGCGTCGTCGCCTTTATGTCGGCTATCGAATACCAAAGCATTTACGACATTGTCCCTTCCATTTACGAAAACGGAAAAGTTCCTTTTCTGCTGATGCTCGACAAAATCACTGACGTCCGCAATATCGGAGCCATCGCCCGCTCAGCAGAATGTGCCGGCGTCGATGCCATCATCCTTCCGCTCAAGGGTGGTGCGCAACTGAACGAAGACGCAGTGAAAAGTTCGGCCGGCGCCCTCCACAAAATTCCTATTTGCCGCCATTCCAACTTGGTGGAAATCATCAATTTCCTGAAAGATTCCGGCATCGAAGTCATCGCCGTCACCGAAAAAGCTTCCCATTTCCATTACCAAAAGGATTTAACCGGTCCCGTTTGCCTCATTATGGGTAACGAATATGAGGGAATCGCCTGGGACTACCAGCGCATTTGCGACGACGCCATCAATATCCCTATGGTGGGAACCGTCAAATCCCTCAACGTTTCCGTGGCCACCGGCATCGTATTGTTTGAAACCGTAAAACAAAGACTATGAAAAAGATAGGCGTACTTTCCGATTCCCACGGCTACATCCATCCCGAACTCTACACTTTTTTTGAGAAGTGTGACGAAATTTGGCATGCCGGCGATATGCTCAGCGACGAAATCCTATACAACTTGGAAACCATCGCCCCCGTTCGTGCCGTTTACGGCAACTGCGACGGCTGGGATATCCGCGGCCGCATTCCCAAACTGCAACTCTTCAACTGCGAAGAACACAAAGTGGCTATGATGCACATCGTGGGCAAACCAGGTCATTATGAAGCCGAAGCCGCCAAAATCATTCAGGAAGAAAAACCCACGATTTTTGTGGCAGGACACTCCCATATTCTACGCGTCATCAGAGATCCTCAACACAATCTGCTTTTCATCAATCCCGGTGCCGCCGGCAAATACGGCATCCACCAACTCATCACCTTCGTCCGCTTCGACATCAACGGAAAGGAAATCTCAAATTTCGATATTTATCAGGAAGAAAAATGATTATCACCATCCTCGGCCCTACCGCCACCGGCAAAACCAGTCTCGCCACCGCCCTCGCGCTCCGCATCAACGCCGAAATCATCAGTGCTGACTCGCGGCAGGTCTATCGCCGTATGGATATCGGTACCGGCAAGGATTTAGACGACTATTGCCTCAACGGAACCAACGTTCCCTATCACCTGATCGACATCGTGGAACCCGGTATCGAATACAACGTTTTCCAATACCAACAATTGGCTCATCAAGCCATCCAAGATATCGAAAGTCGGGGCAAAAACATCATTCTCTGCGGCGGCAGCGGAATGTACATCGAAGCCCTACTCAAGGGTTACAAACTCTTCCCCGTACCCGACAATCCCCCGCTACGTCAACAGCTGGAGCAGCACTCCGATGAGGAACTAACCCAAATGCTGGCTTCCTTCAAAGCCCTGCACAACCACACCGACACCTGCGAACGCCCCCGCCTCATCCGTGCCATCGAAATAGAACGCTACTATCAGGAACATCCCGAACTGATGGCTTCCTGCCAACCCGTTTCTTCCATCATTTTCGGCCTCAAGGGCGACCGCGACCTCATTCGTTCCCGCATCACCCAACGTCTTCACCAACGTCTCGAAAACGGCATGATCGACGAAGTGCAACAACTACTCGACAGCGGCGTCAACCCCAACCAGCTGATTCGCTATGGACTGGAATACAAGTTCCTCACCCAATACCTTCAACACCAATGGGACTACGACACGATGGTGCAACGACTCAACGTGGCCATCCACCAATTTTCCAAACGCCAAATGACCTGGTTCCGTAAAATGGAACGGGAAGGCTTCAATATCCATTGGATGGACATCGGCCTTCCCGTAGAGGAAAAATTAACCTATATGCTTAAAACTTGCAACCTAAAGTAGCCACAATACGATGAGTATTGTTCTTCAATGACGCAGGATCTACAAAATCGCTGTCATACAGCCAAACCTGTTCACTTCTTGTCTTGAACACGTAGGCCACGTCAGCAAAAAAGTGCTTGGTTCTTACGCCCAAACCGGCAGTGGCCGTGTGCATTCCAGTCGCATTGTTTACGTGTTGCTTATAAGGAGAACTCATATAATTATAACCGGCACGTAGCAGGAAATTGCTGGTGACATAAATTTCTCCACCGACTCTAACGGTATGACAAGCACCATATTTGCTTTGGATAGCCGCGTTTTCATCATCGAAATTATAATCGTTGGAACTCATCTTGGCCATACCATAACCCGTAAATTCATATTCCGCACTCACGAAAGCACGCTTCGCAATCAGAAAGGCCACACTTCCAATGGCTCTCAACGGAGTAGTCATAGTATAGTCAAACGCATAATTTCTTTCATAAATACCCGAATTATCACCATTCGCATAATAGCTAATCATCTCTTTATGATAAGTATTCTTTACCTTTCCATAATAAGAAGGCGTATGGAAGGCCGCACCAATTCTAACAAAATCAACAGGTTGATAAATCAAGCCCAACTTCAAGTTGACACCTGTTGAACGGACTTTATAATTTTCATAGATTGAATAGCTGTCTATACCTTCTAAGGGCAAAAATGGGGTTTCGCTGAATCTCGTCTTTTCATCATATTTCAATACGGGAACACCAATCGTGGCACCAATAAACAACTGGTCATTATAGTTGCCGCCAAATGAAAAATTGACTTCATCAATCGCACCGGAACTTTCCACTACGAGTTTCTGATTCAAAGACTCGTATGAAAATGGCGAATAGAAAACGCAACCAGGAAGCGTATCAATCATCCAGGTCTGCCAGGCCAAATAGGCATTGTCGTTCAAACTGCTTGGATTACGCACCAACGTGGTATTGGCACTTGCCACCAGTGGATCCATCATAGAACTGTTGTTGCTCACGCCTTCAATACGATAAATATTGTTGAAGTCCATCGTTCTGTTGTACCCAATACCAAACTGGATGGCTTTCCAGCCATTATCCTTGCCCAAGCCCACACGGAAAACGCCACCGGCATTGGACAACGAATACTTCACATTGCTCGTGTTGCTATTCGTCCCATTATAGTTTGAATTATCGTTGTAAATGGAAACGACCATTGGCGTAAAGGTAATTTCACTCTTCTTAAACACACCAATGGCAGCCGGGTTGACATTTACTGCGGAAAATTCAGCACCAACCGCACTAAAGGCACCGCCGGCACCCATAAAGCGCGCCGTTCCTTCATAGTCGTGCTGGGAAAAACGGAAGGCGTCAATATCATTTTGTGCAAAAGAAAACAAGCTGACGCCCAGTAAAATCATTGCCGATAAAAATAACTTTTTCATAATATGTAATTTTTATTAGTTTGCAAAATTAATCATTTTTTCGTTTCGTAAAACAATATCTATAGACTTTTCTCCTCGCAAAACGTTTAATCAGTTTATATTATTTCGGAATTATCCACTTCCGTTTTTGCAAAGTCTTCAATTTTATGAATAATTTTCCGCTACTTTTCTCTTGATAGAAAAGTAGCCAAAAAATCAAGCCGACACAACCACCCCGGCCTACGGCCACCCCTCCTTTTGTTGTGTATCTCAGACTACTTTATATATTTCAATCCATTGGACTACACAACAAAGGAGGGGAATTGTCATCATCTTCTCAACCTTCATACCCTTTTGCCTTCGCACGCCGCTGTAGGCCACCACGCATTCACAGCCCGTGCCGCACCGGATGTCGGCATTCCTCCCCGCAGCACTTTATATTCTCCGCCTTCTAAGCGAATTGCGTGACAAATCGAGGCGGGTGGCGGCGTTAAGAACGCTGGCTGTTTGAGCTGGCCAAGCCTGCGAGGCCAGCGAGTTTCAGCGTTTAGCCGGCAACTGCCCGATTTGTAGCAATCGCTTAGGCAGCGGGAAACCTTTCTTTGGTTACTTTCTTTGGGTTATAAAGAAAGTAACGGAAAAGAAAAGCATTCTAGAGTAAAAAAATCTCTTTACAAGACGAAAAGTGACAATTGAAGCATTACCAAACAACAATAATTTCGTATCTTTGCAAACTATTAGCAAGATCAAGCTATGAGTCAATTCAAACAACACTGCAAAAACTTCTACGAACAATACCGTAACTTTATCCTTTACGGCATCATCGGTCTGTTTACAACCGCTATTGACGTCGGCATCTTTACTCTGATCAGCCATTACGACATACACGAACTGATTGCCAACACCATCAGCTACCAAGTAGCTATGGTATTCAGTTTCTTTCTCAACCGCCAATTCAATTTCAAGATAAAGGACAATATGTGGAAAAGGTTTTTATCCTTTTTCCTCGTCAACCTTATCGGCTATGGAATTAGTCAAGGTTTGGTTTTTCTGTTCATTTCCATCATAGAAATGCCAGATTTCATCGGCAAGCTACTGGCAACGATTCTGGCCGGTATAGCTCAGTTCCTCATTATCAAATATTGGACCTTTAAACCCAAGAACTAAGCCAACTTCCACTTTACATACGAAATCAGACTTCCACCTTCCAGCCAATGCTTTTCATAGAAAGTCTGAATTTCCGTCAAAATAGACGGTTCAGTCAAAGAGTAAACGTCTTCGATATCTTCCAGCAACTTCCATTGCTGCTGCGGAATGACTTTTCGAATATAATCATACAACAAACGGCTATCGGTTTTCAGGTTCATCACCGCATCGGGTTTCAAGAATTTTTCATACTTCGCCACGAAATTGGGCGACATCAAACGTTTACGCTCCTTCGTGGGTTGGGGATCTGGAAAGGTAATCCAGATTTCACTTACTTCGTTTTCACCGAAATAATAGAAAATATCGTCTATGGGGATTCTTAAAAAGGCAACATTGGGCAACTGCTGTTCAATAGCATTCTTGCAGCCACGCCACAATCTGGCACCTTTTCTATCAATACCTATAAAATTCTTGTCAGGAAAACGCTGAGCCAAGCCCACCGTATATTCTCCTTTTCCACATCCCAATTCAAGAATAATAGGATTTTCATTATGAAAATATTCGGCACCCCACTTTCCTTGCAGAGGGAACCCCGTGCCTCGGGCGTCAAAGTTGGTACATTGAAACAAATTGGAGAATGTTTCGTTTTCGGCAAATCGAGCGAGTTTGTTTTTAGACATTATTATTATTTATATGATTATCAAATTAAAATTTCAAAAGTCAAAGGTACAAAAATCTACTGATTTTGTATCTCAACAAGTTTGGCATATTTTCCACCATCACGCAACAATTGTTCGTGAGTGCCCTGCTCCACAATGAAGCCGTCATCCAATACGTATATCCAGTCCGCATTTTGAATGGTGGAAAGTCGATGGGCCACGACAATGGCCGTCCGATCCTTCATAATCTCATCCAAGGCCTGCTGCACCAATTTTTCAGACTCCGTGTCCATCGCCGATGTGGCTTCATCCAACAGCAAAATAGGAGCATTACGCAACACAGCCCTGGCAATGCTCAGACGCTGCCGCTGTCCTCCCGACAAATTAACGCCTCGGTCTCCAATATTGGTGTCAAAACCTTCTGGCAACGATTCAATAAAATCATAAATATGAGCCACCTTCGCCGCATTCACGATATCGGATCTTCCCACATTCTTCAAACCAAAAGCGATATTGTTGGCCACAGAGTCATTAAAAAGAATCACATCTTGCGAAACCAAGCCAAAAAGAGAACGTAGATGGTCAATTCTATAATCCCTGATATCAACGCCGTCAATCTGAATAGAGCCGGACGTCGGATCGTAAAAACGGGGAAGCAAGTCCATCAAAGTAGATTTTCCAGCACCCGACGGACCAACCAAGGCCACCATCTGACCCTTAGAAATGTGCAAATTGATATGATGCAATATCTCCTGTTGCTCGTATGAAAAAGACATATCCTTCATTACGATATCGTGCTGAAAAGAGGTAATGTTTAAGGCATTGGGTTTCTCAACAATCACTTCAGACGCTTGCATAATCGACGCCAACCTATCCAAAGCCGAAAGTCCTCTCTTATAATTAGAGAAGGCAGTAAAGAAATTTTTGGAAGGATTAATAATTTGGGAAAAGAGAGCAATGTAGGTAATAAATAGTTCAGGCGTCAAAGTACTATGCGGTTGCATCACCACATAACCACCAAAAACCAGAACAATCATCACCAACGTAATTCCTAAAAACTCACTCAACGGCGAGGCCAACTCTACTTTCCGATAAATCTTAAGTTGAATGGATGTAAACTCATCATTGTTACGAGCAAAAGAACGTTCCGCCTGCGAAAAGGCATTAAAGGCCTTGATAATTCTCAAACCGGAAAGCGTTTCTTCCACGTGTGACAAAAGGGTACCCAAATATTCCTTAGAACGCTTTCCGTGACGGCGCAAGGAACGAGTGACAGTGGAAATGGCGAAACCGGCCAAAGGCAACAATATCAGCACAAACAGACTCAACTTATAACTAATGATAAACAAAGATACCATATAGATCAAGATGGTCAAGGGCTCTATGATAAACTCTTTAATGGCCGACAAAATGGTAAATTCAATTTCGTGAGTGTCATTCACCGCACACGAAATCACGTCACCCTTTTTCTGATCTGAATAGAAAGACAAGGGCAAAATAAGAAGTTTATCAAAAATAGAATTACGCACAGACCGAACTACATCACTGCGGATGGGGGCCATAAACCATTGCGCCATAAAGGTGAATAGGTTCTTGCAAAAGAAAAATAAAACGGCCAACAAAATCAATCCGACCACTTGCTGAGAAGCAGCCCGGGTATCGATAAATGTAGAAATGAAATTCATCATCGTTCGACCTAATACGCTCAACGAGAAAATATCGCGATGAAATAGGATCGTGATGAAGGGTTCCAATAGCATCAATGACAAGATGGAAAAAGCCACAGCCAAGAGATTAAAAAAGAAAACCACAAGCAACCTCGGCCAGTAGTCACTTAAAAAACTCTTCATAAAATGCTTGCTCGAAAATTCCATAGCTTGTCTTTTTACAAAAAAAGGAGTCACGCAGAGAACGCAACTCCTTTTGAAAATTTTTTATAGGTTAGAATAATTATCTTTTGATAACGAGTTTCTTAGTCATCATAGCATCACCGTTAACAAGTTTGATGAAGTACATACCTTGTGCAAAGTTGTCAACAGGTAAGCTGATGATTTGACCATCGTTTTCAACATTAACTTGAGTAGAGATAACAGCCTTACCACTCATATCAAATACTTGGACGTTGGTCTTACCCTTAACACCAGCAACGGCTACATTAACAGTTACGTTAGCTGGGTTTGGATAAACCTTCATATCTACGCTGGTAGCAGGATCCAAAGTAGTGATAGAAGTAACGTCGTCATTACCTTCACCTGAAGCAGAAACTGGATCAACATAGATGGTAATGTAATCAAATGCAATGGTATCTTTCTTATTCAAATTAGTATGTGAACCGTGACCACCAACTTTCAACGCACCCTTATAAAGAAGACCGTTAGTAGCAGATTCATTACCAGCAACGATTACAGCGTAAGAAATAGTGTACGTACCAGCTGAAGCAGCTTTCCAAGCACCAAGGTCAACCGTAATCTTTCTATTATCAATAAAGTGCAAATAGAACCAGTCAAATGGGAATCCACTATTATCAAGGAATTCGGTACCTGGGAAGAAATCGGCGGCTTTATTGTAATTAGAAGAAGTCATAGTGAGAGGATACAACGCTGGAGCATTTTGAGTCAAATCGAAAGCGTATGATGTATTAGCTATACCACGTGTAACATCAATAGTATTAGCCAATTGAGCATCGGTCATAGGAACACCATCCTTATAGATTTGGAAATCAACAAATACACGGGTATCTGGATTCCAACAATTTTGATGGATATACATATCGAATGAAGTAGCATCGCCAACGTGAGTTTCCAAAGATCTGATAGATTCAGTACCACCCACTTCACGGAATTCGAATTGAGGTCTGTCAGTAGAAGAAACAGCTACAACATTGCTGTCGGAAACACTCTTACAACCATTATCATCTGTAACTTCGATTGCATAGAGGGTAGGAACTGGAACACCACCAATAATTGCACTTTCAGCAGGGTAATCAGTACCATAGTAAAGAGTTCCAACACCAAAAGCAGTGCCGTTAGATATTGAAACACCATCCTTAAACCAATTATATGAATAAGAACCAATCGGAGAAATAGTTGCTGTTACATTAACTGGTTGTCCTTTACAAACAACAGTGTCGTTCATCATTTTAACTTCGAAACCAGGATGGAAGTTAACCTTAGCGGTATCAGTGTTAGAACAATTATTGACGTCAGTACCAGTTACAACATATTGAATAGAATCAGTAACCTTAATTGATGTTGTAGTTTCACCCGTTGACCAAACGTAAGTAGAAGCACCACCTGCTGTCAATGTAGCAGTATCGCCTTTACAAATGGTGGTAGCATTAGGAATGATGCTAACAGTTGGCAGAGGATTCTTAGTAATAGTAATAGTAGTAGTATCACTATGGCAAGTTGGGAAAGCACCATAATAAGCAACCGCCTTCACAGAACCACCATCAGTATAGGTCTTTGGCAAACTTGGATTAGTATATAAGGCAGTATCCACTCCATAAGTAATAGAGAAGTTAGATGCAGAAATAACAACACTGTCGCCATCACAGAAAGATTTAGTTCCATTATATACAGGTTGTGCTAAAGTACCGAAATAGTTAACATCGATGGTATCTTTGTAAGAAGAAGAACAAACTGGACCATAAACACCACCACGATAAGTATCGGTATAGATACGATTGTAATGTAAAATCGTATCATTGGTTACATTAAAGTTATAGGTATGTGATGCAGAATTTGTCTTTACACCATTCCAATAAGTAGAATCAGAACGAGTAGCGCCATACTCAATAGGATAAATAGTAGAAATTTGGAGTTGATAATTGCGAACAAAGTGTTTATTAAGGTAGCAAATATTGGTATCATTCCAAGCAACACTTACATTATAGTTAGGATTCATAACCTTAATAATGCGGAAATTAGAATCAGCATAACATCCTTCAACAGTATCGGTAACGCGAAGCGTATAAGTACCTTCTGTAGTAGGTTTAACTGAACTAAAATTGTCAGAACCAGCTTCAGCGTATGATAATACATCATTAGGATTAGCCGTAGTGAATGTATAGGTAGCAGTTGAACCTTCACAATAGAAAACGGTATCATTATACATTGAAGGATTAGTCAACTCAACTGGGATAGCTGGGGTGCGTTTTTCGTGAACGGTCAAGAACAAAGGTTCACTTTGACAGTAAGGAGAAACTCTATTGTAAGCAACAATACGATAGGTTCCAGGCTCATCAATCGTATTATACGGGAAAATATAGGTTTCTCTAACAGTATCGCAGTAACCAACGGTATGACCGCAAATAATCAGAGGTGGATCAATTGTAACGAATTTTGAAATTAAAATAGAATCCGAACTACTTGTAAAGTGAGCTTTAGTAATAGGATCAGCTTTGAAAGCATCAATTTCGCCAGCACAATAAGCCACAGAATCTTCACTAACATAATAAGTATAGGTAGAATCCAAAACTGGCTTGGTAGGAATGTCAATGAAATTAACCTTCAGTGTATCAGGTTGAGCATAACAAGCAACATTCCAAGCTGTTGGACCAGTTGGACCCTGACCAGAAGACATACCAACAACAACGGTTACCATTGTGTCATTAACGGTGAAAGTATGAGGATAGCTGTTGGTAGCACCATTAACTATTTCGGATCCACCATTCCATTTGAACAAACCTTGGTATGAGCTAAGATTATTAATAGTAGCTGTAACAGTATCTTCTACGACTTCGCTTTCACAGTAAGAATTATCGGCTTTGTGAGTAAGGGTAAATACTGGAGTAGGAACTTCAATGATATGGTAAGTATAGTTCATTGTACAACCATATTGGTTAGTAACAGTCCAAAGAACATTGGCATATTTAGTAACAGGTTTAGTTGCCACAGCAACAGAGTCACCGTAAGTATAGGTTTCAGTTTCTCCTTCTTCCAAGGCAAAATTATAAGAAGCCGTTGAACCCTGACAATAGAAAATTTTATCAGCGTTAGCAGTAGGAGTTGTGCCTTGACGGTATGCAGCAGGAGCAGGGAGTGGATTTACAGTAAAGTGGTAATAAATGGTCGTATCCCAGGTACAAACATTACCATCAGGATTAACTCTTCTTGCAGAAACTCCAATAGTATCTACATAAGTACCGGCAACAACGTGAGAAAGAATCATATTGGCAGTAGTAACAACACCGTTAAGTGTATAAGTATAATTCAATGTATCGGTTGCGGTAGCGAATGCGACAGGAGTAACATTGACGTGAAGAGTATCGGTTGGAGTTTCTACATAGCATCTTGCAGCAGAATCAGATGGAGTAGTTTCATCATTATATTTGATAGTTACGGCAACAGTAGGAACGCCCGATACTTTAACTTCAACTTTTGCAGTGTCAGAAGTACAAGTCAAACTTGCACTATGAACAGTATCGAATACTGCTGAATATTTACCAGCAACTTTAAGAACGTTAGGATCATTACTGTCAATCCATCTAAGTGTACCAATTTGAGGTGTAGCTTGTGTAGGAATAACACTGATATCAGAAGCAGCACAGAAATACTGAACAGCCGGAGTGATGATAGGTGCACCAGGAACTTCAACAGTGTTAATTACAATTGAAGAATCATTTTTACAAGTATGTAAATCTGTAATAGTAACAACCACAACAGTATCTTGAGATAATGCAACATTCAACGTAGAAGAAGTTGAAACCACATTACCATCTAAAGTCCACTTATAAGCAACAAGGCTAGAATCAGAAGAAACAGTAATATTTGTAGCAGAATTTTGACAATATTCAACTTCACCTGTCAAAATAATATTTGGCAAAGCATTAACCTTTAAGTCAATGTATTTAGTTGATTGGCAGTTGTGGTTATCGGTAGCCACAACAGAAACTCTGTTATCAACGGCATTTGGAACGACCTTGATTGTATCAACAGAAACTGGAGTATAAACCTTAGCATACCATTTGTAAGAAACAATCGTATCTGCAGTAACATCATCTGGGAAGTATTCGCAATTGATCATCACGCTGTCATATTCACAAATTTGAGCAGGTGAAATTTGATGTAAGTTGATATTAACACCAATTACACGGATAGTCTTAGTTGCTTGATTGACACATTTTGTTACGGTATCAATGAAGTGAGCAGTAAAGGTATGTTTACCTGCTGGGAAGTTTTTCAAAGTGAAAGATTGCAAATTCTTGATAGGATCAATCAGTTCAGAAGTAGCAGGACCAACGTAAGTCCATTCTTGGAAAATTACATCAGCGCTATCTGGAACGAAAGAAACTCTAGCTGTATCACCGAAGCAAATATAGTCTAATGAAGTAACCTTACCCGTAGGAAGAACACCTTCGTATGGAACAGTAACATCGATAGAATCAACACAACCTGTAGTAGTGTTTTCAACAATCAAGGTATAAGAGTCATTGACAAGTTTTGTGAAAACTGAATCTTGTTGAGGACCCCATACATTGTAAGCATTCTTCAAAGTGTATTGGTAAGTCTTAGGAGTAGCTTCGGTACGACCGTTAGGTGTAGCGGTAATATGAGCAATAACTTCACCAGAATATGGTTCAGCACAATGTTTATTGGCAACAACGCTGTCGGTCAAAATACGAGTAGCAGGAGCGTCAATAATAGTTTCTTTATTGGCGTGGTTTCTACATCCATTGGCATTTTCTACAACCAAATAATATGTATTAGCTGCCAATTGAGTGAATTCCTTACTTGCTTGCCAAGTAGCACCATTGTCAATGCTGTAATTTACATAATCAGGAGTAGTGAAGATAATCTTACCATTGTTATTTACGCAGTAATCATTGTCGAAAACGTTGTAGTTAACTTCAGCAATGATAATAGGAAGTGTATCAACAGTAATTTCGATAGTATCGGTATTGGTACAACCATTAGCATCGGTTACAAATAAAGCGACTTTATAAGTACCAGCGGTAGCAGCCACGAAAGTAGTGGTATCGGCATCGGCTGGAGTCAAGATAGCAGCTGGATTAGAAGTCCAAGCGTAGGTATAAGCATTAGAAGTTGAATCAATCACAGCAGATCTGATAATCAATTCGCTTTCGGCACAAACTTCACCATCATTATCAGCAGACAATGTGATATGAGGAATATCATTAACGGTAATGTTGATTTTCAACCAATTTTCAACTTCAGTTTCGCAACCAAAATCATTGGAAGAAGAAACATATAAAGTAGTATTAGCTGAATAGGTAGCAGTATATTCAGTACCTTCAGCCAAAACCGTGGTCTTATCAGCAGCATACCAAGTAGAGGTGCTTGCGTGTTGACCGTTAGCCACAGTCAAGGTAATATCTTGAGGACCGCAAACCGTAGTTTCACCGCTAACCAATGTAGGAGCACCGATTTCAGGATAAGCCAAGATCAAATACTCATCGCTTGTTGCGTGACAAGTAACTTCTGGATGATCTTCAGTTACATATACTGTGAAATGTTGAGTGGTGGTATCAGCTACATTATTAATATATGTATAAGTAGTATCGTTGGCACCAGGAATTTCAACATTAGCCAATTTCCAAGTATAGGTAGTCAGGTTGGTTGGGTTAGCAGACAAGACAGCTTGTCCGTTATGGCAAAGGGTATCTTTGTCAGCGCTAATGGTAACCACTGGGTTAGCATAAACATTAACGATAATAGAATCGTAATCTGCGCTAACACATTCGTTCACTGAATTCATATCTTGAATTCTCAAATAATAATATTGAGTACCAGCAGCTGTAGTGGTTGGAGTTGGAGCTTCAGTAGAAGTCACTTCGTCTGGGTTAGTTCCCCAAAGCACTTGCATACCTTCAGGAAGAACACCATTATATACCAACTGAGCAGCAGAGTCATTAACACAATATTCCTGAACTCTGTCAGCTTCAGGAACAACTGGTCCAGCAGGAATTTGGTTAATAGTGATATGGAACGTATCGATTTCACTTTCGCAACCCCAGAGGTTGTCGTGACGTTTCACATAAAATTCGTATGTGCCAGCGGTAGTATCCGTAATAGGAGTAAAGGATGGCATATATTCGAAGTCTCTACCATATACTGACCAATAAGCAACGATTTGATCGGCGTGATCGGCCAAAGCAGGATTAGGATCAAGTGGAAGAACGATAGGTTCAGCAGGAACTTTTTGACAATAGTTGAAGGAAGAATCGCTCAAAGTAGGAGTAGTTGGGTGAACATAGTGTGTATAATCGTAAGTGATAACGCTGTCAATTCTATAACCGCAAGAAGTATCTACGTAGGCAATTTTATAAATGCCAGTCGTATCCATAGTAAATTCAGGCTTGCCAACCGTTACAGGGTCACAATCCTTAATAATAGAAGTATATTGTATAATATCACGATTAGTAAGGGTATCAGAAGCGAGGAGACGACCACGATGAGATTGGTGACCACCGATATTCAAGCGTTGACCTTCATCCCAATAAAGTTCGTTATTAGTACCGTGGATGCGTTCATAAATTTTCACAATCAAAACAGCATCTTGGAAATGCTGGTTCCAAGTAACAACCAATCTTGATTTGGTATTAACCAAGAATTTGAAATAAAAATAGTCGAAAGCGACGTTGCTGATTTCATAGGTTCCGGGGAAGATCTCGATAGCACCTGGATATTCATAACGATTATCCGGCATCAGCGGAGTGCCCAACCAATGAAGTTCGTTGTAAGAAGTCTGCAATTTGAGGTCGCAATAACGACTCAAGACGTGCTGACCATCCAAAACGTTTTCACCATCCAACCACAGCTCGGTTTCGATTGAAACCTTTCCGGTTTCATAATCAATACCAAGGCAGTTTTCATCTGAAAACATTAAGTCATAGACATCTGTCGCACCAAACACCAGCTTGTTCATGGTGTGGTTCAGTGGAAGATCTCCATTTGGCAAATTCGCGATGTTGCGCATCGTGTCAGCACCCGGATTGAACAGCTGGAAGCAGCAATCCCTTTGTGCTTGCACGCTAAACATCGAGAATAAGATGCTTAAGAAGCAAATTGATACTAATTTTTTCATAGATTTTTGAATTTAATTGTTATTGATTTTTTATCCTTATTTTCTTTTATTTTATTGGGTTTTCGTTAGTTAAGTCTATTTATTGATAATATACTACATTACAATTTCAACGTGCAAAAATACATTTTTTTTTAATACATATCACATATTTTTCATTTTTCTTTATTTTTTTTCAGAATTATCCTTTTTTAATCTTGTTAAGTTCCCTTCACTCCGCTGTGCCCCGTTCGGGATGACGATGTAGTCTTCGCTTATATGTGCGGCAGCGCAAGACGCGTGAGAATAGAAGGCGGGGGACCTAAAGTGCCGCAGGGAGGAATGCCGACATCAATTCCGCCGGATTTACCACCCCGGCGTACTGCTACCCCTCCTTTTTGTTGTATAACACAGACTTCGTTTTTATATTTCAATCCATTGAGATACACAACAAAGGAGGGGAATTATCTTGTCACCATTCCGACGAAGCATAGCGACGGCAGAATCTCTTTATAAGACGGAAAGAAATAATTCCGAAATTTATTCAGCCAACAAATCAGGACGGCGTTCAGCGGTACGTTTCAGTTGCTGTTCCATACGCCATTCGTCAATTTTCTGTTGGTGTCCTGAGAGAAGGATGTCTGGGACTTTATGTCCCTTATAGTCCGCCGGCCTGGTATATACGGGAGCAGACAGCAAACCGTCCTGGAAAGAATCCAGCAAGGCGGAGGTTTCGTCGTGAAGCACTCCCGGGATAATACGGGCCACTGCGTCCACGATAGCCATTGCGGCAATTTCGCCGCCGGACAACACGTAATCACCAATGCTTACTTCTTCATCCACAAATATTTCGCGGACCCGTTCGTCAACGCCCTTGTAATGACCGCAAAGAATCATAATATTTTCGCACATTGACAATCTATTGGCATAATTTTGATCAAAAGTCTGACCATCTGGGGCCATAAAGAGGATCAGATCGTAATGTCTTTCGTCTTTCAACTTTTCGATGCAGCGGGCGATGGGTTCCACCATCATCACCATACCCGCACCGCCGCCAAAAGGATAGTCATCGACACGACGATGCTTGTCGGTACTGTAATCCCTGATATCGTGGGTATGCAATTCGAGATAGCCGCCTTTAACGGCTCTACTAATAATGGAGCAACCGAACACGCCGGTGAACATTTCCGGGAAAAGAGTCAAAATATCTATTCTCATCATTTATTTACAAATAACCATCATAATACCGTCGCGCAAGGGCAGCAAAACGTTATCCACGCGCTGATCCTGCTGCACATAATCATTAAATTCCATAATCGCCTTTGTATCCAGGTCGCTATGCGTCATTGGTTCAACGACTTTCCCGCTCCACAACATATTGTCGATAAGCAACACCCCACCCTTTCTCATTTGGGGCAGGACCATATCATAATAAAGACGATTGGTTCGCTTATCCGCGTCAATAAAGACCAAATCCCAAACGCAGTCGAATTGTGGAAGCAACGCGGCCGCATCGCCGATATGCAATTTTATCTTATTCTTATACGGGGACTGGTTTACATATTTTAAAATGATGTCTTCCATTTCCTCATCGACCTCAATAGTGTCGAGGATGCCATCGTCGGCGAGTCCTTCGGCGAGACACAAGGCGGAATACCCCGTATAGGTTCCGATTTCCAAGATATGCTTAGGTTGGAGCATATTGGAAATCATCGAAAGGAAACGACCTTGCAACTGACCCGAGAGCATACGCGGTTTCACCTCACGAAGATGTGTTTCGCGATAGAGTCTATACAGCAAATCGCCTTCCGGAGTTGAGTGGGCTTCGCAATATTCTTCGACATTGATAGGGGTGATAGATTCCATTATTCCATCTCCATAATTTTGGATATTTCCACTTCGGTTTTAGACAATTTGTCCTTACATATTTTAATTAAGTAGAGGCAACGTTTGATTTTCTCTGACAATTCATCGACAGAGACGTCGGCATTTTCCATTTCACGCACGATTTGCTGTAATTCCTGGAAGGCATCGGTATAGTTCATACTCAAAAATTTTGGATGCAAACTTACAAAAAATTTTGGATTGGAGGCAAAAAAAAACTCCCGTCGGAAGGGCGGGAGTTTTAATATAGATATTGTGGAATTATCCATTGAAAACGGTATCAAGCTGGACGCCACGAACTTTAGCGATAGTATAAGGATCGCGAAGTTGAGCCAAAGCATTGATAGTAGCTTTCACCACGCTGTGAGGGTTGGAAGAACCTTTAGACTTAGCCAACACGTTCTTTACGCCAACACTTTCCAATACGGCACGCATAGCACCACCAGCGATAACACCGGTACCAGGTGCAGCGGGTTTCATAAATACGAGAGAACCGCTGTATTTACCTTCTTGAGCGTGAGGAATAGTACCTTTGAGGATAGGAACCTGAATCAAGTTTTTCTTTGCGTCATCGATACCCTTGGCGATAGCGGCGGAAACTTCCTTTGCCTTACCGAGGCCGTAACCAACAACACCATTTTCATTACCAACGACGACGATAGCTGAGAAGCTGAAAGTACGACCACCCTTGGTAACCTTAGTAACTCTGTTCACTGCAACCAATCTATCTTTGAATTCGATATCGGTTGATTTTACTCTTTTAATATTTACGTTTGACATATCCTCTACAAATTAGAAAGTTAAACCACCTTCTCTGGCAGCGTCGGCCAAAGATTTAATTCTACCATGATACAAATAACCGTTACGGTCAAAAACCACTGCTGAGATACCAGCATTTTTAGCACGTTCGGCGATCAACTTGCCAACCATTGCAGACTTTTCGGTTTTAGTACCCTTTTGGTCTCTGATATCAGGGGTAACTGATGAAGCGGATGCCAAGGTGACACCGGCAACATCGTCAATAATTTGTACATAGATGTCACGATTACTTCTAAAGACTGACATTCTAGGACGTTCAGGAGTTCCGCTAACGATTTGGCGCACGCGATTTTTAATCCTGTTTCTTCTAAATTCTTTTTTATTGTAAGCCATCTTCTTAAATTTTCAATATTATTTTTCTGCTGATTTACCGGCTTTCTTTCTAACTTCTTCGCCGACGAAGCGGATACCTTTACCTTTGTAAGGTTCAGGTTTTCTGTAAGAGCGAATCTTGTTAGCGACCTGGCCTAAAAGTTGTCTATCAATACCTTTAAGGATGATGATTGGGTTTTTACCTTTTTCGTTGATGGTTTCAACCTTGATTTCATCTGGGAAATCGAAAAGGATATTATGAGAATAACCCAAGCTCAAGTCTAATTGATGAGGACCTTTAGCTTCAGCTTTGTAACCAACACCAACAACTTCCTGTTTAAGTTCGAAGCCCTTAGACACGCCGGTAACCATATTGTTAAGGAGGGCTCTATAAAGGCCGTGTAAAGCTTTATGGCGTTTTTGATCAGTTGGACGGACCAATTTGAGGTGACCGTCTTCAACATCCATAGTGATATCGGGATCTACATACTGGTGTAATTCACCAAGGGGACCTTTAACAGTGACAACGTTAGATTTTTCGTCTCTTTTAACTTCAACTCCTGAAGGAATTGAAATGGGTAATTTTCCTATTCTTGACATAACAATTTCCTCCTATTAGCTAATGTAACATAAAACTTCGCCACCAACATTTTGAGCTTTAGCTTCCTTATCGGTCATCAGGCCGTGAGAAGTAGAGATGATAGCGATTCCAAGTCCGTTCAATACGGAAGGCAACTCTTCGACGCCAACGTATCTACGAAGACCTGGGCGGCTAACGCGTTTAAGTTCGGTGATTGCCGACAACTTTGAAGTGGGATGATATTTAAGAGCGATCTTAATCATACCAGGATTAGTTTCATCGACAAATTTATAATTTAAGATATAACCTTTTTCAAACAAAATCTTAGTGATTTCGCGTTTGGTTTTAGAAGTGGGGATTTCCACAACTTTATGATTAGCCCTAATGGCATTTCTCATTCGGGTTAAATAATCTGAAATCGGATCGGTATTCATATTGTCTTTCTCCTAATTTTAAATGTTACCAACTTGCTTTTTTAACGCCCGGGATGAGTCCTTCTGAAGCCATCTCTCTAAAGTTGATACGAGAGATACCGAACTGACGCATATAACCTTTTGGACGACCTGTTAATTTGCAGCGATTGTGCAATCTGATCGGGTTAGAGTTGGGGGGAAGTTTTTGCAGGGCTACGATAGCGGCTTGCTTAGCTTCATAATCATTACCATTGATGATCTTCTTTAACTCCTGACGTTTTTCAGCGTATTTAGCAATTAATTTTGCTCTTTTAATTTCTCTTGCTTTTAACGATTCTTTTGCCATATCTTATTTCTGATTTTTAAATGGTAATCCAAACTCTTTTAATAATGCGAGGCACTCTTTGTCGTTACGGGCAGTGGTAACGAAAGTGATATCCATACCATTGATCTTAGCCACCTTATCGATATCGATTTCAGGGAAGATAATTTGTTCAGGGATACCGAGAGTATAATTACCTCTTCCGTCGAAGCCCTTATCGCTGATACCGCGGAAGTCACGGATACGAGGGATAGAAACAGAGATCAGACGATCCAAGAATTCGTACATTCTGTCGCCACGGAGGGTAACTCTTACGCCGATAGGCATACCTTTTCTCAATTTGAAGTTTGAGATATCCTTTTTAGACTTGGTAGCCACGGCCTTTTGACCAGCGATCATTGTCATTTCCTGAACGCCGGCGTCGATTAATTTCTTATCAGCGATTCCGAACTTGCCAAGACCTTGGTTCAAGCAGATCTTAGTGATTTTAGGAACGCGCATAATGGAATGGAATCCAAACTGTTCTTTCAAAGCTGGAAGAACTTCCTTAGTATATTTTTCTTTATATCTTGGTGAATACATTACTTAATCTCCTCTCCTGACTTTTTTGAATATCTAACTGATTTGCCGTCCTCATTTCTTCTTCTGCCGATGCGGGTAGCGTTACCTTGGGCATCAACGAGCATAAGGTTAGAGATATGGATCGGAGCTTCTTTTTTAACGATACCGCCATTAGGGTTCTTTGCGTTAGCCTTGGTATGTTTAGAAACCAAGTTAACACCTTCAACCATCGCGCGGTATTTTTCGACATCTACCATAATCACCTTGCCTTGTGAACCTTTTGAATCACCGGCAATGACTTTAACGATGTCACCTTTCTTGATGTGAATTTTCATTGTTTGTTTGTTTTTAAATGTTTTTCAATTGGTCTTTGTCAATTGTCCTATATATCTTAATTGTTTAAGCAACAACTAAAGTACTTCTGGAGCGAGGGAAACGATTTTCATATATTGTTTCTCACGGAGTTCACGGGCAACGGGTCCAAAGATACGGGTTCCACGGAGTTCGTCTGCCGGGGTAAGGAGGACAACGGCATTGTCATCGAAGCTGATGTAGGAACCGTCGTTTCTACGAACGTGTTTTTTGGTGCGGACCACCACTGCCTTAGAGACAGAACCTTTTTTTACATTACCTGAAGGGATGGCGCTTTTAACGGTGACGACAACCTTATCGCCAACGGTAGCATAGCGTTTTTTAGTACCACCCAGAACGCGGATGCAGAGGACTTCCTTAGCGCCGCTGTTATCGGCCACTGCCATTCTTGTTTCTTGCTGTATCATAACTATTTAGCTCTTTCAATGATTTCTACTAATCTCCAGCGCTTGCTTTTGCTCAAGGGTCTGGTTTCCATTACTCTGACTTTGTCACCGATGTTGCACTCATTTTTTTCGTCATGAGCCATCAGCTTGGTTGTTCTTTTGAGGAACTTACCATATTTAGCGTGTTTGAGTCGTCTTTCAACGCTAACCACGATGGTTTTGTCCATCTTGTTGCTCGTAACAAGACCTTCTCTGACTTTTCTATTATTTCTTTCTTCCATAGCGGGATCTTAATTATTTCACGTTTTCTTTCATTTCGCGCATGCGCAATTCGGTTTTGAGGCGAGCCACGGTTCTTCTCTGTTCTTTAATCTTCTGAGGATTTTCGATAGGAGAAATAGCGTGGTTCAATTTCAATTTCACCAACTGTTGTTGTTCTTCCACCATTCTTTCTTTGATTTCGGCGGTAGAAAGTTCGCGTATTACTTGTTGTTTCATTGCTATTAAATTTCTTCTGAATAATCTCTTCTTACTACGAATTTGGTTGCGATAGGCAACTTCTGGGCACCGAGGCGGAGGGCTTCTTTAGCCACTTCGTAAGGAACGCCGTCAGCTTCGAACAGGATTCTACCTGGGCTAACGCGAGCTGCGAAGTATTCAGGAGTACCCTTACCTTTACCCATACGAACTTCAGCAGGCTTCTTGGTTACCGGCTTGTCTGGGAAGATGGAGATCCACAACTGACCTTCACGTTTCATGTGACGAGTGATAGCTTGACGAGCTGCTTCGATTTGGCGAGCGGTAAGCCAGCATTCCTCGAGGGTCTTAAGTGCGAATGAACCGAAGGCAATTTCAGAACCGCGTTTGGTGATGCGTTTCATTCTGCCTTTCTGCGGTCTTCTGTATTTGGTCTTTTTTGGTTGTAACATTGCTATTTATTTTATTGTTTATACTCTAGATTGTATTTTGAAGTTGACTATGATTAGTTTCTCTTCTCTTTGCGTGGACCGCGTGGTGAACGTTTGGCTGGACCTTTTTGTTCTTTTGCCTCGTTATTGGCAGCGAACAAATCTCTCTTGCCATAAACAACGCCTCTGCAGATCCATACTTTGATACCGATACGGCCGTATGTGGTATGGGCTTCAGCGGGAGCATAGTCAATATCAGCTCTCAAGGTATGGAGAGGTGTTCTACCTTCCTTGAAATGTTCTGTTCTTGCCATTTCGGCTCCACCCAGACGACCTGAGCAAGAAACCTTGATACCTTCTGCATTGGCGTGCATAGTGGCAGCGATGGCAGTCTTAACAGCTTTTCTATAAGAGATACGGCCTTCGATTTGCTTTGCGATGTTTTGGGCAACCAAAACAGCATCCAAATCGGGACGTTTTACCTCTGAAATGTTGATTTGAATCTCCTTGTTGGTGATTTTCTTCAACTCTTCTTTCAATTTGTCAACTTCTGTACCACCCTTGCCGATGATGAGACCGGGACGAGCGGTATTAATGGTAACCGTTACAAGCTTGAGTGTTCTTTCAATGTAAATTTTTGCGATTCCGGCTTTGAACAAACGCGCGTTCAAATATTTTCTAATTTTGTCGTCTTCGACTAATTTACTGGCGAAATTTTTGCCGCCATACCAATTAGAATCCCATCCTCTGATAATTCCTAATCTTAAACCTACCGGATTAACTTTTTGACCCATACTTTTTAAATTAATATTATTCTTGTGATTCGTTATTATTTTCAACTGCAACTTCCTGTACGCGGCTGTCGAGAACGATGGTCACGTGGTTGGAACGTTTTCTGATACGGTGTGCACGTCCCTGTGGGGCGGTTCTGATTCTCTTCAGCATTCTGCCACCGTCAACCATAATGGTCTTAACATAGAGGTGGGCATCTTCCAATCTGGCACCTTCATTCTTAACCTGCCAGTTCGCAATTGCCGACTTTAATAATTTCAATAATTTTTCTGCTGACTCTTTTCTGCTGAACTTCAATACGTTCATTGCATAATCAACATCTTTTCCTCTGATGACGTCAGCCATAATTCTTGTCTTGCGCGGAGAAGTCGGATTATCGACCAAACGAGCCATATAGACATTTTTCTTGGCTTCCTTTCGCGCATCTGCAGCTAATCTTTTTCTTGCTCCCATTGTTTTTGTATTATTTTTAATTTCTAACTTGCTTATTTACAATATGATACATAAACGGATTTTTTTCTTCTCCATTTACTATCAAAATTGGCGGCAAAAATAGTAAAAATTTCAATACGATTTCACCTTTCTCCAAAAAAAATTTCAAAAAAATAAATACTCCGATTTTAACGATAGTTAGAGACAATTTTTCACAATGTATAAACAGCCCGATGTTAATTATCAGGCCCGTATTTTTTTTCTTCATTTTTGATATGGAAATTTTAGGGATTTTTTTCCGCAAAAACACAGGTTTCCGATTGTTTTTGTATCTTTGCAATCTTATATAATAGGTATTATAATGAATTATTCTGACATTCGACATCGCTTTCATCGCTTGGCAGAGCCATCCGGCAAGGAAGAGCACACCGCCCAAGAAATTCTCAATATTCTTCAGGAGTTTGAGCCCACGGAAATTCATCGTTTTGAGAACAGCCACAACATCATCGCCATCTATGATTCGCACAAGCCGGGCAACACGATACTTCTCCGTGGCGACTTTGATGCGGTGGGCGTTGACGAAACCATCGAGCTTCCCTATGCTTCGCAGAACCCCCATTGCGCTCACAAATGTGGGCACGACGGCCACACCACGATATTGTTGGGCGTTGCCGAACAGCTTCACACCCACCCTATTTCAAAAGGAAAAGTCCTGCTCTTTTTTCAAGCGGCGGAAGAAACCGGTGAAGGTTGCGGCCAATTGCTTACGACCCGCTTCCTCGATTCCTTTAATATTAATATGGTATATGCGCTGCACAACATTCCAGGTTTACCCATCGGCAGCATCACTTGTTGTGCGGGAAGTTTCACCTGTGCCGTCATCAGTTGCGAGATTCAGCTTCACGGTCGCACCGCACACGCCGCGGAACCACAAAACGGCATTTCACCCTTCCGAGCGGCCACCGGTATTTCAGAAAGACTACTAAATCTAAGCCACAGCGATTTGCGAGACGAAAATTACCAAATCGTCACCTTGATAGAATCCCACATCGGGGAAACCGCCTACGGCGTTTCAGCAGGAAGCGGCGTGCTACGCTTCACCCTTCGTGCCAAATCGGAAGCACAACTACAGAAACTCATCAAAGACACCGAAAAAATCGTAACCGAAAAAGTTGGACAAACCCCTGGACTCAGCTCAGACATACGCTGGTTGGAATATTTTGCCGGTGGTCAGAACTCTGCCGATGCCGCCGCACTGGTTCGCCAAAGTGCCCAGAATTTAGGACTGGATTATTTTGAGAAAGAGGTTCCATTTACCTGGGGCGAGGATTTTGGTTTGTTGACGCAACATTATCCAGGCGCCCTCTTTGGTTTGGGAAGCGGTGAGAATTGCCCCCCACTCCACCACCAAACCTACGATTTTCCAGACGAAATCATTGAAACCGGGGTGAAGATGATGATGATGATGATAACAAAAAGTTCAGATGGTAAAAACTCCATAGTAAAGACATGAACGTAAAGTAATAAAAAAGGGAAGTTTCCCGACAAACTTCCCTTTTGAACGAAGCGATTTCTAAGATTACTTTTTCTTGAAATTGTACGAAACTTTCTCAATATAACTATCGTTATATCCATTCATTACCATATATTTACGTGTTCCTGACAACGACATTTCTTTTTTATCAAGCACGTCAATATTTAGATCCCACTGATAATTCATACCATAGTAAGTATCGTTTTCTTCAGTTTTAGCAGTTATTGATAAAGAATTATTGCTAAGAGAGTATTCTCCGCTTAATACCTCACCTTCAAAAGTAACAGAACAGCTACCATTATCCCTGAAAGACCATATTTCTTGATTGTCTTTCTGATTTGGACTACTTGTTACCATCCAATTACCCACAATATTCTTTTCGTTTTTGTTGCATGAGGACATGAAAATCACAGTGGTAAGCATCAATACCACCATTCCAAAAATTTTTAATTTGTTACGCATAAGCATTTAATTTTTTCGCGCAGGATTCCTATGCACTATGTTAAAATATCATTGAATAGCACATAAAAAAGCGCGGGAACCCAAATCATCACTTATCCCGTCACTCAGGCTCTCGCATTGCCCTCCATCCGAGGATAAGCAATGTCGAAGCCCACGCTATATGCATAAAACGGATTGTCGGGAAATCCGTATGGTACGAATACGTTTAAACGCATCGCCACAAAATACACAACCATGGACATTGACCATTGCCTTACCATGCGGATGGATTTGAATTTGCGAGATTCGAGTGACCGCAGATAAGACGTTGATTCAACGCCTTTCTATGTTTATCGCACGCCAAAAAAAGCTTTGGTCGTTTGACGATGCAAATCTACATAAATTTATTTAATTACCAACATATAAAACAATTTTCCGTCAAATTTCAACAAAAATCATTACCTTTGCATTTCAAAACTTATTCATATTATGGCTCATATCAAAACACATATCGAACGACAGAGTGCCTTTCAATTTATGACCGACGAATTACAATTTTCGTCGCCAATGGGTCGCAAGAAACTATTACACAGAAGATTTCTCACCGATCCTTTTGAACTTCAGATGGAATTGGAAATTCAACAGGCCGTCGTTGACTTTATCGAAACACACCACGACACACCCGTTTTGGCCCATCTGACAGAGCAACTCTGCCAAGTTAACGACATCAGCCAGACCTTTGTCAACCTAGTGGACGGTAACACGTTGGACGACATTCAGCTTTTTGAAGTCAAAAAGTTCAGTCTTATTTGCTGGAAAGTCGCCAAACTGCTCAACGACAATGGCTTCGACTGGATTCCATTTCACGATTTATCCGTTGTGATTGACACCTTAGACCCTGAAAAGAACAGATTGCCACAATTTCATATTTATTCGGCCTATAAACCGGAATTGGCAGAAATACGGAAAAAAATAGACCAAAGCACTGACGAAGAGGAATTGGCCCAACTGAAATGGGAAGAAGCCCAATTAGAAGACAGCATTCGCACGACATTAAGCAAACGGCTGTCGTTCAAAGCTTTGCAAATCCAGGAAAATCTCAATCAGATTGGTTATTTAGATTTGCTCTTAGCCCACGCCGAGCAAATCCGTCATTGGCATTTATGCAAGCCGACCATCACCGACGGAAACAGCCAATTCAAGGGTTTGTTTAATCCCATCGTCAAGCAAAACACCGGAAAATTCCAAGGCATCGACATAGAACTGAAACACGTTCCCACCCTCATCACGGGTTCAAATATGTCGGGGAAAACGGTTCTTCTCAAGACCGTGGGTTTAGCCCAAACCCTTTGCCAATTCGGATTTTTTGTTCCCGCTGAATCCGCCGAAATCGCTTTAGTGGATGACATTCTATTCAGTATTGGGGACAAGCAATCCGAGATGAACGGATTGTCTTCCTTTGCCGTTGAAATCCTGAACATCGACAAGATTATCAAAGCCGTGAAAGAGGGACAGCGAATCTTGGCATTAGTGGATGAACTGGCCCGCACCACCAATCCCGAAGAAGGCAAGGCCTTGGTTTCCAGTTTTGTGCAAATCATGTCACAACACCAGGTCGATGCCCTCATCACCACACACTACAGCGGTTTAGACACGCCGTGTCGCAGATTACGCGTGAAAGGACTGAAAATAAAGGACAACGAGCAGCAAATCACCCCCGACAACATCAATCAGTTTATGGATTACAGCTTGGTGGAAAATCACACCGACGACGTACCCAAAGAAGCCGTGACCATCGCTGAAATCTTTGGTATTGACGAGGAATTTCTTCAAATTGCCAAAGAGAAATTATCGTGATTTAGACATCTTTCATAGACAAGGTGATACGCTTTCTATCCACCTCAATTCCTATTATCTTGACCATCACTTTTTGATTAAGTTTAACCACTTCGTTGGGATCTTTCACAAATTTGTTGGCCAAGCGGCTCACATGCACCAACCCATCCTGATGGACGCCGATATCGACGAAACAGCCGAAATTGGTGATATTGGTAACGATACCGGGAACCACCATACCTTCTTTGAGGTCATTAATCGTTTGAATAGATTTGTCAAATTCAAAAATTTCGTAGTTTTGTCTTGGATCTCTTCCCGGTTTGGCCAATTCCTGCATAATGTCGTTCAAGGTGGGCAATCCGACCTTGTCCGTAATAAAATCATTAAGATTGATAGACTTACGTAAATCGGCATTTTGCATCAAATCGGCAACGGAGCAATGTGCTTTGCGTGCCATTTCGTTGACCACGCCATAACTTTCGGGATGGACCGCGCTGGCATCGAGTGGATTTTCGGCATCTCTAATACGTAAAAAGCCGGCAGCCTGTTCAAAAGCCTTGGCACCGAAACGAGGCACCAATTTCAATGCGGAACGATGTTTGAAAGGACCATTTTCGTTGCGATAATCCACGATATTTTTTGCCAAACTCGGACCCAAGCCAGAAACATACGACAGAAGTTCCTTACTTGCCGTATTAACCTCCACGCCCACACTGTTCACACAGCTTTCGACGGTCTCCTGCAAACTTGATTGCAGACGATTTTGGTTGACATCGTGCTGATATTGACCAACACCAATGGATTTGGGATCAATTTTTACCAGTTCGGCCAATGGATCCATCAGGCGGCGGCCAATAGAGACGGCTCCTCTGACGGTTACATCATAATCAGGAAACTCGGCGCGTGCCACCTCAGAAGCAGAATACACCGAAGCCCCGCTTTCGTTGACCACCACCGCCATCACATCGCGTTCGAAAGGAATGTGTCGGACAAAATTCTCGGTTTCCCTTCCTGCCGTGCCATTTCCAATAGCGATGGCATCGACTTTATACTGCAACACCAGGCGTTTTAATTTATCTGATGCCAATTTGTATTGAGAATGGGGCGGATGGGGATAAATCGTTTCCGTATGAAGCAATTTGCCTTGCTTATCCAAAATCACCAACTTGCAACCCGTCCGGAAACCGGGATCCAGTGCCAACACGGTTTTTTGTCCCATTGGCGGAGCCATCAGCAGCTGACGGAGGTTGGTCACGAAAACCTTGATGGCCTCGGTATCGGCTTTTTCCTTGTAATACTTACGCATTTCCGTTTCCATCTGGGGTTGCAGCAGCCGCTTATACGCATCTTCAATGGAGTACTCCACCTGCCGGGAACAGTCATTTTCACCACGAAGGTAAAAGCGTTTGATCGTTTCCAACGCCTTTTCTTCATCCGGAGCGATATTCAACTGCAAGAAACCCTCTTCCTCGCCACGGAACATCGCCAACATACGATGAGAAGGGACCTTGGCCAATTTTTCAGAAGCATTAAAATAGATGGCATACTTTTCACCTTCTTCCTCCTTATTTTTCACCACTTTAGATGAAATTACCGCATAATTTCTAAACTGGATTCTCAAACGTTCACGCACGCCCACATTTTCGCTCACCCACTCTGCCATAATATCACGAGCTCCAGCGAGAGCTTCCTCGAAAGTTTCCACCGATTTTTCAGGATTGACAAACTTTGCCGCTGTTGACATTAAGTCGATAAGTCCCTGGCGCATAATGATTTTTGCCAGAGGTTCGAGACCTCGTTCCACTGCCACCGAAGCCCTTGTTTTCCGTTTAGGCCGATAAGGAAGATACAGATCTTCCAACTCACTCATTTTAAGTGCATTATTTATCTTTTCCGCCAATTCCGGAGTTAACTTTCCCTGTTCGGCGATAGAATCCAAAATTACCGACCTACGTTTATCCAGTTCTTGCCACTTGGCATATAAATCTCGCACGGCGGCGATTTGAACTTCATCAAGACTATCCGTCACTTCCTTACGATAACGGGCTATAAATGGGATAGTTGCCCCCGATTCCAACAAATCGAGCGTATTTTTGACCTGATGTTCCGTAAGGCCAAGTTCTTCAGCAATCAAAGCGGCGTAATTCTTCATAAAATATCATTTGAGAACCAAAATGCAAATATACCAAAAAAATTAGTACTTTTGCAAGTTTAATCATCTCTATATCGCAATAGATAAAAAATGAAGAATTGGCTTCTACGAATATTGATTTTTGGCACATCCCTATGGGGAGCAATTTCTTTATTTGCACAAGAAGCCAACAACTGTCTAACGCTGGCACAACTTCAGCAACTTTATCAAAGCGACGGTTACAGTTATGCCGTACTTCTCAACCGCAATGGTTTTTTCGCCGTTTCCAGCGAAAACAACATTCCCATTCAATGGCAAGGGGATACTCTCATTGTAAATATGTCCAATTGGCAATATTCTCGAGGATTCAACAACATTTACATTAACATTCTTTCCAAAGAAAACTATCATAACTACATAGAATACCATACCTCCAAGCACTGTGCCAACCAAATTCGGGCAAGCATTGCCGACAGTATAATCACCAGCAATACAGATGAAAATGAAATCAATCTGCGCGGCGACATAACACTTTATTTTGAAGATGACACTCTTTTGGGAAACGGACTCTCCCGTAACGAAGAAACCACTATTAGTGTGTATAATATGCCGGAAATCAAGCAATTGGCAGAAAGTTCACGACATCAGTTACACAGCATCGACATTGAAAAAGAGAATAAGAAACGACTGATATTAGCAAATTTGAGTACTGCCGATTCCCTAATCGAAAGCGAAGACTATGAGGCCGCCATCCAAATACTTGAACAGAGCCACGGCCTCGTCAACGAATACACCACGGTCATTGACAACAAATTAGGTCAAGTTAAAAGTAAATACAAGCAGAAAAAAATTCAAGATTACACAAATCAAGGAGATGAATTGTACAAGATGGAGAATTACGCCGACGCTTACAGGATGTATTCCTTGGTTTTGAAAGAGGACCTCAATAACAGATATGCCCAGGAACGCATAGCGGTTATCAATAAGAAAATCGAAGTCCTTAACCACCGAAATTCAATGACTTACAGCTACCGTGAAAGCAATTCTGAAAATTATTCAACATTCTCAAAAGCATTGGAAACCGAAGTGAACACATTGGTAAACAAGACGGATCACGGCAAACTACGTTTTAATTTTTCCATCATTTTTGACACTTTGGCCATTAATCAGTCTTATTACGAAATTTTTGATTTTGAGACACCTTCTACCGAACGGAACCTCACACTTTTCAAAAGCAGGCTTTCCAATCTGTTGGGACATTCCTCGTTGAAGCCCAGTTACAAAGAAGGAATTCCGATTAAGTCAATGTCGATACTTAATGTGGCATTATCGTGGAAAAAATATGAGCACATTGTTCTCAAAAAGAAGAACAAAATCGTCAACAAGTCGTCCAACTACCTTGACCCAAGCATTGAAGAGCGACTTCTCACCGACAGTCTTATGCCCAACGGGAAATATTATTTTGACGTAAAATCGAAGTCGGTCAATGCCGAGATTTTACGCGACATCAGTTTAACAAAATACAAGACCGTTGGCGGCGAGGCCTTTTTCTACGGCATTATTCCGGGGTTAGGCACCCTCGTGGCCACACAAGGCAAAGAAGGAACCGCGTGTATGGTAACATCCTTATTATGCTATGGTGGTGCCACCGCTGCGCTTATCTTGTACCAAAACTACGGCAAGGAAATCAAGAATAAGCAAGGCACAATGACTGATGAAGAAGCCAAAAAATTGAACACCAACAGAGAAATCTGCAAATGGTCTTCCTTAGGAGGATTCTGCATTGGCGGTGTAATCCACTTTTCCGGTATGATTAAGGCCCTGGTTAGAGGCATTCAGAACAAAAAGGCATCGAAACAATTGCGTAAAGCACTTAGAGAAGAACCCATTATCATTTCGACACAAAATATTAATTTAAAATAACAGACAATGAAACCACGTGTACGTTTTGCTCCAAGTCCAACCGGACCGCTTCACATTGGTGGCGTAAGAACCGCTTTGTACAACTACCTTTTCGCCAAACAGAATGGCGGAACAATGCTATTGAGAATTGAAGACACCGACCAGACCCGTTTTGTGGAAGGTGCTGAAGAATACATCATCGAGGCCTTCCAA
Source organism: Bacteroidales bacterium (assembly GCA_024400755.1). GTDB lineage: Bacteria > Bacteroidota > Bacteroidia > Bacteroidales > WCHB1-69 > RUG11690. The sequence continues at coordinate 196,228 of JAKSMG010000001.1, forward strand.
TGGCTGGGTGTAAAATTTGACGAAGGTGTTGGCATTGGCGGCAACTATGGCCCTTACAAGCAGTCGGAACGCAAACCGATGTACAAACAATACGCCGACCAGTTGATTGAAAACGGCTGGGCTTATTATGCTTTTGACACTCCGGAAATGCTGGAACAAAAGAGAAAAGAATACGAAGCTCAAAAAAAGACCTTCCAATATGATCTGCACACACGCGAAACGATGGTCAATTCGCTCACTTTGAGCAAGGAAGAAGTGGCAGAAAAATTAGCCAACAACGAACCCTTCGTCATCCGTTTCAAACACACTCCCGACACCGAAATCTTAGTTAACGACATTATTCGCGGAGAAGTTAGAATAAACTCTAACACGTTAGACGACAAAGTGTTGTATAAATCAGACGGAATGCCGACCTATCACTTGGCCAATATTGTTGACGACCACCTTATGGAAATCACGCACGTAATCAGAGGTGAAGAATGGCTGCCATCGGCTCCACTGCACGTGATGTTGTACAAGGCTTTTGGCTGGGAAGCCCCACGTTTTGCACATCTTCCGTTACTGTTGAAACCTGACGGCAACGGCAAATTGAGCAAACGCGATGGAGACAGATTGGGATTTCCCGTTTTCCCACTTCAGTGGAAAGACCCCAAGAGCGGTGAAATTTCATCGGGTTACCGTGAATCAGGTTATCTTCCCGAAGCAGTAATCAATATGTTGGCCTTATTGGGATGGAATCCCGGCAATGACCAGGAAGTGATGTCGATGGACGAACTCATCCAATTATTCTCCTTGGAAAAGATTAGCAAGTCGGGGGCCAAATTTGACCTCGAGAAAGCCAAATGGTTCAACCACCACTATCTACAAGCTATCCCTGACGAAAACCTCGCAGAAGACTTCAAAACGACCTTGACGGACAAAGGAATCGATGTTCCGATGGATAAGATTGTCAAAGTTGTTGGTTTAATCAAGGAAAGAATATACTTCACCAAGGATTTATGGGAACAAAGTCACTACTTTTTTGAAAGACCCACCTCATACGATGAACAAGTCATCAAAAAAAGATGGAAAGAAGGAACCGAAGGTCATCTAAAACAAATAGCCAATATTTTAACCTCTGTAGTTCCGTTTGAAAAGAGTGCTGCCCACGACAAAGTGATGGATTACATCAAAGGAAACGAACTCAACATGGGACAAATTATGAACAGCTTCAGATTGACGTTGGTTGGTGCCGCCAAAGGTCCAGACTTGTTTGAAATCATTGACATTTTAGGTGTGGATGAAGTGATTTGCCGTATGAATGCGGGAATTGAAGCGATTGGCAAAATGGCGAAATAATCAACTATCACATTTACTTATCCATAAAAAAGCCTTTCAACGAAATCATTGAAAGGCTTTTTTATTAAATTCTGTCGAGATGGTTATAAGTCATCCCGTGATTCCAACTTATTCTTTTTAATATTGGCCTTATCACGATAAGACAGCGTCTTTTCGTCAAAATCGAGGACAATCATACCTTCCAGCGTTTCAATTCCGCACTGATAAACTTCAGCATCACGTGTGTTTTCGAAATACTTATCTTGAGCATATTTTTCTTTCAACGAAATAGCCATTTCTTGCAAATCCTCTTTGCTAACCTCTGGTCCAAAAACCACCGAAATTTCATACACCGTCTTGGACTTAACGGTTTTTTCCACTTTCAGTTTCACATCGTAGCCGGAAAATTTTCCCTTATACATATCCCCCTTGGTTTTAGAGAATCCCTTTGTATCCAAACGTTGTTCCAAGGTACTGGTTTGACCATTGACTTCAATGCCCATAAACTTGATATGACCATTTTGGCAAAAGGCAGATGAAAAAATCATCAAGGAAAAGACAAAAACGATTAATTTCTTCATAGTATGATAATTTGATATTATGATTACAAAAGTACAAAAAAGAGGAGAAATTTTCTTCCTCCTCTTCAAAATTTATGCATAAAACATATTATTTTTCATAAACAATCTGGCTATGTTCCTTATCGATCGTGTACTTACCCCAAGAATTAGAGATAAATCCATCACCGATGATGAAATCGGAAGCAAGACCTTTCTTAACCACGACCTTAACATTTTCTTCGTAGTCGTCACCCACACGCAACTCTTCAAGATAAAGCACTGCATTTTCGGTAATAGAACCATCTTCGGTATTAATAGCAGTTGCCACATCTTCAAAGTCGTTGGCCTTGATAATCATTTCTTTCAACAAACGGGAAGCCAAAGTATAGCTCATTTGGATTTCTTCCGTATTGGCACCGATTTGGAAATTGAATGACTTATTGTTAGCGATACATTTACCTGAAACAACATCACCCGAGATAGTTACCGGAACGGTACGTTTCTGTATTACGGCAATCTTACCTGCATTGGCTGCGGCAATAGTATCACTTGTTGGAACATAGTCGGTACGCAACACGATAAATTCGGTACGACGGTTCAATGCGTGAGCAGCTTCCTGTTCTGGCTTAGGCAAAGACAGGATATATTCTTCTGTGAGGACAGTGCCCTTGGGGAAGAAGAACTGCTTGCCATTATGCGTCGTGTACATATCCTTTTCAATTTTTCGTGGACTGTATTCACCATAACCCTTGGCAACGATTCGGTCAGCTGCAATGCCTTTTTCATTAACCAAGAAATCGACACAGGTTTGGGCACGATTTTGGGACAAAATTTCATTCTTTTCTTCGGTATCACGGAAGTCGGTATGAGAACGAAGTTCAACCACCAAAGTCGGATTCTTAACCATAATATCATACAGATACATCAAAGAGTCCTTGTATTGGGGTTTAAGATCCCACTTGGCCAAATCGTACAAGATTTCCGGCAAAACGATCGGTTCGTTTGGAATAGGATCCAAGACGAAATCCTGTTTCAAATCAGTATTTTCACTTAAGCCGATAGTCGTTTGGGTAGCGGTATTATTTTCTTCCCAATATTTAGGCTTGGTAACCTTCATCGTATAAGTCGTATTTCCTAAAATCTTGGTTTTGTCAAAGTAATAATAACCCTTTACATCGGTAGTAGTCTTGCAGGAAGTACCATCAGAACCAATAATTTCGACTTGGGCACCATCAATATACTGCAACGTAACGGCATCCTTAACATAACCGGCCAAAGAATAGACCAAAGGACGAAGCAGGAAATAATAAATATCGTCACCGCCACGGCCTCCCGGACGATTAGATGAAAAATAACCCTTTGCCAAGTACGGAGACTTTGACTTAGGATCCAATGATTCAGTTTCATCAAAAATCATACCGATTTCGTCCCAACAGGAATTGATAGGCACCATCATATTTTCTGCGGGTTGGAACTGTCCATCCTTCAATTCGGAAACAAAAATGTCCAAACCGCCCATACCCGGGTGACCATCTGATGAAAAATACAATTCATTATCGCCACGCATCGTTGGAAAGACTTCCTGACCTGGCGTATTGATATTAGGACCGAGATTGGTAATATTGGTAAATTTCGCTGATTTTTTTGAACGGGTAGCTTTATACAAATCGTAACCGCCATAGCCGCCTGGTCTATTGGAAGCGAAGTAGATAGTTAACTCATCAGGCATAATAAAAGGATGAACATAGTTGAAAGAATCGGGACCAAGTTCAACTTTTACAGGTTCGGCAAAAGACTTACCTTTCTTTTGAGAAGAATAGATATAGCAACCATAAACCACCTTCTTGTCTTGCGGACATTTTGTCAAATAAATGACAGATCCCTTCTTATTGGCAGAAGCCTCGCCTTCATTTACACCCGAATTTAAAGACTCGCTTTCATCCAAAGGAGTAACAGGTGACCATTCACCTGGCCAAGAAGTGTTCTTGCTTTTAGGTTTATCTGATTTATAAATATCAGAGAAAGAAACACCAGTCCATTGGTCGGTACCTTTACCCGTAGAACCTTCACGATTAGAAGTAAAAATCAGCTGATTTTGTTTTTCAGGATTTCCCCATCTAACAGCCCACTCGTCTTGTTTGGTATTGAATTTTTTCAAATTTTCCACTTCGTAACGAGTAGGATTTTCTGACCAGATCTTAGACTTTGTACAACCAGCGATACGCTCATCAACGCGAGTATCTTCGGGAGCACGTTTCTTATAGCTATTATAATATTTAAGTGCCAAATCATATTCACCGCGCAGGTTATAGATACTTCCCAGATGGAAAAGAATCATAGGATTATCTTTTTGATAATTCTTTTTTTCCAAGCGCAAATATTGTTGTTCGGCCTTTTTCAAGTCGCCCATAATACGATAACATTCCGCAATTTGGAAAGTTACACGTTGTACTTCCACTCTATTCTTGCTGATTTTCTTGATCCCTTTCTTATAATCTTCCAAGGCCTTTTCGTACTTGCAATGTTTAAAAGAATAGTCGGCATCTCGAACAGGGGACTGGGCTTTCAAGCCTCCCACAGTAAGGAAAAGGGCAGCCAACAAAACGACAAACGACTTGTATAATTTCATAAATATCAGTTTTATTCTAAATGAGGGTGCTAAATTAAAAAAAATAATTGAGAAAAACGAATTTTTCCCAATTATTTTTTTCATATAATTTATTTCGTCATATCTACTTTCACTCTATTCACCTTCTTTGACTTTCTCAACATATCGTATGACAACGGGTTGGAAACGAAGATACCAGAGTAAGTACCGATTAAGATACCAGCGCCCATAGCGAAGATGAATCCACGGATTACTTCACCACCAAAGATAAAGATGGCCAACAATACCACGATGGTTGTTCCACCAGTATTTACGGTACGACCCAAGGTACTATTGATAGCGGAATTGAAGTTTTCGTAGTTGTCGCGTTTTGGATAGAGGGCCAAGTTTTCACGAACACGGTCGAAGATGATAACGACATTGTTGATAGAGTAACCAATTACCGTCAAAATAGCGGCGATGAAAGACTGGTCGATTTCCATTGAGAACGGCATCACCTTATAGAACAAGGAGAACAAGCCGATGGTAATCAAACTATCGTGGATCAAAGAGATGACACCACCCATACCGAATTGCCAATTCTTGAAACGAATAGCGATATAGATGAAAATCAAAACCAAAGAAATCAAAACAGCCCAAACAGCATCCATCAACAATTCGCTTGCGATAGTTGGTTGAACCTTTTGAGAACTTTGAATACCACGAGGATCTACTTGTTGACAGAAATCGTATTCAGAGATAGATTCTTTCAAATAGAAACCTTTCAATGCGTTATACAATTTTTGGTCACATTCTTTATCAACGACAGGATCGTTGCTGTCAATCTTGTAGTTCGTCGTGATACGAACTTGATCGTCACCACCGAAAGTCTTTACTTCAGGATTGCCACCGAATTCCTTTGCAACGGCTTCACGAACTTCGTTAGTCTTAACGGGTTGGTCAAAACGAACCACGTAGTTTCTACCACCGGTAAAGTCGATACCGGGTTGAAGGCCGAGCGTACAGAAGGAAATGATACTGATAATTATCAGTGCAGCAGATAAGATGTAGCAATATTTTCTGATTTTCAAGAAATCGAAATTGGCGTTTCTGAAAGTATTCATCGTGAAACGGTTACCCACGCTGATTTCTTTACCCTTGTTCAAGCGTCTTTCGAAAATCAAACGAGTAACGAAAATAGCGGTAAACAAAGAAGAAAGGATACCGATAGCCAAAGTTGTTGCGAAACCCTGAACAGGACCGGAACCGAAAATATAAAGAACGATAGCCGTAATCAATGTAGTAACGTTACCGTCGATGATAGCTGAATAGGCATTCTTGAAACCTTCGTCCACTGCCACACGGCTGCCCTTACCGGCACGAACTTCCTCACGGATACGCTCAAAGATGATAACGTTGGCATCCACAGCCATACCCAAGGTAAGCACAATACCAGCGATACCAGGCAAAGTCAATACAGCGCCAAGAGAGGCGAGCACACCCATCAGGAAGAACACGTTGGTAAACAAGGCCACGTCGGCAACCAAACCAGCACGGCTATAATATAAGAACATATATAACAATACTAATACGAATGCCAAAACGAATGAAAGCAAACCAGAACGGATTGATTCCTTACCCAAGGTAGGACCAACCACTTCTGACTGAACGATATTTACCTGGGCTTCCAAGTTACCAGAATTCAAAACCGTAGCCAAGTCCTTAGCTTCGTCGATAGTAAAGTTACCGGAGATTTCTGAATTACCGTTAGGAATTTCACTACGGATGCTTGGGTAAGAATAAACGAAGTTATCCAAAACGATAGCGATACAAGTCACTTTAGACTTATTGTCAACAGCAGCTCTTGTGATTTTGCGCCATTCTTCTGAAGCTTGATCTTCCATTGACATCGTAACCACGACGCGGTTGTTTTGATCAACATCTTGACGAGCGGAACGTACAACGCGAGCACCACCGATAGTTTCCGAACTCAACTTAGGTCCGATACGATCGCTGTTCTTTTTCAAAGGAACGAGAGGCATTGCGTTATTGAAACGTTTTTCAGCGGAACCCCAATAGAACACTGCGCTCTTGTCACCCAAGATACGTTGCAATTCAGGAAGCATAGCGTCGATAGCCTTCACATCAGCTTCTTTGAAATAGCCAATAACAAGACCATCTGTACCAGCCACTGCCTTACTCATAATGGCACCCAAACGAGTGTCAACATCGCTTTCGTCCTCATCTTCATCTTCTTCCAAAGCTGCGAGAGCTTCCAAAGAATTTTCTTCTACCACAGCGGAATCAACCTCAGCCGGAGTTTCGGTTTCGGCTTTAGCCACGTTTTTCTCATTTTCTTCTCTTGCCTTAATTTCTTTAGCCAATTGAACATCAGCTTCATAGAAACGCTGCTGGATAGATTTGCCATTCAGGGGTTCGTTATAGACTTCCCAGAATTCCAATTTAGCCGTGCTCTTCAGAAGGTCGGTAACACGTTCAGGTTCCTTGATACCAGGAAGTTCAACAAGGATACGACCACCCTGGAGACGTTGGAGGTTGGGCTGAGCCACGCCGAAACGGTCGATACGGGTACGTAAGATCTTGAATGTACGATCAACTATTTCGCTTGATTCAGTCTTGATAAATTCAACGATTTGGGCATCAGTAGCATTCTTAATACCGGCACGTTCTCCGAAATAAGTACGAAGGTTGGCGTTTTCAAGCTTAAGAGATGCTTTTTCCTGATTGAAAGTAGCCACGAAAATATCGATGAAATCGCCACCTTCAGCCACATACTTGTCATTGGCTTTCTTGAAAGTATTCGTAAAGAGCTGGTCTTCGGTGTTCACCGCCAAACTCTGAATCACGTCTGGAATTGAGATTTCGAGTGTTACGTTCATACCACCCTTCAAGTCCAAACCCAAGTTAACCTCTTTGTACTTGCAATCCTTGTAAGTATTACCCAGATAAATGACTGAGTCATTCATACTTGACAAAAAGTACTGTTCTCTGCTGGTAAGCAAAGAGTCAATGAGGTAATTCTCACGCATAACGTCACCGTTAGCGGCTTTTTTCACTTCTTCGATAGCCGCGGGATCATTGGCAAAAGCCTTGGCTTTTTGTCCCACACGCCAAGTTACGAAGGAGAAAGACAAACAATACAAGCATACTAATGCAATAAGTATTGTAAAAAACAGAACTAAACCTTTGTTTCGCATTGTGTTATTTATTTGATTATTAATAATTTAATTTAATTCACATTATACTATTTTAAGCTTGCAAATATACAAAATATATTGATACATACAAGAAAAAATCAAAAAACAAACGGGAAGCGAGCTATTTTATTGATAGCAAAGCTTTAACGAAGGATTTTGAACAACTTTTCACGACCATTTGGAACCACAAAAACAAACGGAATTATACCGTTTTGGCGTGTAAAGAGATTCCGACTTTGCCACGCTTTGTCGGGATGGCGACAAATCATTGAACAGTAGGTGGAGGCGGTGCGTCACGCCTCTACCAATCGAGCCGCTGACAGCCCACAAAGAAGACTAAAAATTCCTTTTGTCGATACCCCAAAGCAATTTTTCGCGAATAATCCGGTAAAAATCAGTATCGTCGAAAAGGACGGTTTGAATTGAGAATTTCTCTTTGGTGATAAGCAATTCCACAGGATTTTCGACGACCACGCGATTAGAATCCAGGGCCAAGGAGAAGCTGTTATTCCGACTCTCCACCACGATACGTATTTCCTCATCGGCAGAGACCACGATAGGTCTTACGCCCAAGGTATGGGAAGCGATGGGGGTTAACACGTTTACATTGGTTGACGGAACAATAATCGGGCCGCCGCAACTCAGCGAATAGGCCGTGGAACCTGTCGGCGTTGAGATAATCAGACCGTCGCCCCAATATGTGTTGACAGGTTTCCCACCCACAAAAACCTTGATGGCCGTTATCGAATTGTCATCGGAAGTCCGAACCGTAATGTCATTCAAAGCAAAATCGGAAGGCAAGTCCAACGACTTAAGGCAACTCAAATGCAAGAGCGATCGTTTTTCGACCACATATTGGCCCGACAACAATTTGGTCAGGCATTCTTTGTAATTATTTCGATTGATGGCTGTCAGGAAGCCAATTCGGCCGGTATTGATGCCGACCAAAGGTATGTTTAAATCGCCCACCAAATTAGCGGCATCAATGAAAGTACCGTCGCCGCCAAAGGACAGGAGAAAATCAACATCCTTAATGTTGGCCAAATCTGTATGATTGGCAAAAAAAACAAATTTTCCGGAAAGTTGCGGACAATGGCAAATTTGATGAAAAACAATCTCACAACCCCGGGAAGCCAGGGTTGTGACGACTGATTTTATAAAAAGAATTTCATCTTCGTCGCATTTGCGACTATAAACCGCAATTTTCATTATGCGTATTCTTTCACCTGGATTTCTCCGTCAATAATCATATTGGCATTCATTGCCAGGGCCTTCATTTCATCTTCGCCCGGATAAACGGCAACTGGAGCAATCCAAGAAATATACTTTTTGATACGATTTACGACTGGAACGCCGTAAGCGATACCGCCGGTAAGGATAATGGCATCAACTTTACCCTTCAAGACAGCGGCGTTTTCGCCAATCTGCTTAGCCACCTGGTAAGCCATAGCTTCTTCGAGCAAATCGGCTTTCTTGTCACCGGCAAGAGCTGCCTTTTCAATGGCATACGCGTCATTGGCACCAAAATAGGCCACATAGCCACCTTGACCGACAATCATCTTCTTCACCTCTTCGTAAGTATATTTTCCGCTGAAGCAAACATCAATAATCTGATTCATCGGAAGCGTTCCTGAACGTTCGGGTGAAAATGGTCCTTCGCCGTCCAACGCCTGGTTGACATCAATAACACGACCCTGTTGGTGTGCGCCAACACTTACGCCGCCACCCATGTGGGCCACGATCAAATTCAATTCTTCATACTTTTTGCCATTATCATTGGCGTATGTTCTGGCGATGGCCTTTTGATTCAGGGCGTGGAAGATCGAAAGTCTTTCAAATTTCGGGTGTCCGGAAATTCGAGCCACTTCTTCAAATTCGTCCACGACCACGGGATCAGCGATATAAGCTTCCTTCAAACCGATGGACTGGGCAATACTATCGGCAATCAAACCGCCCAAGTTGCACGCGTGCTGTCCATTATATCCCTCACGCAAGTGTTTTTTCATCAATTCATTAACTCTGTAAACACCAGAAGTCAGAGGTTTTACCAAACCGCCACGGCCCATAACGATACCGATTTCGTTAAGGTTGATGTTATTGTTTTTTAATTCTTCCAGAATCGTGTTCTTTCTAAAATCATATTGTTCGGCAATAGAACCAAAAACAGAAAGCTGCTCGGTAGTATGCTTGATGTTTTTCAAAAACACTTGCTGCATTTGGTCGAACACAGCGATTTTTGTTGATGTAGAACCTGGATTAATAGCAAGAATTAAATTTCCCATAATTGATATATAATTTAAGATTAATAATTTCAAAGTTGATTCGTTTGCAAATATACAATTTTTTTTGATAGAAAAATCAAATTATTGATTTTTTATCTATTCAGCCATTAGGCCTAAGAAAATACACTTCTAAAAAAGGGACACTCCTTTAATCGACAAAGGATTTTGCGACAGCATCATCTTCTTCGTTGCAAATATTTGACATATTCGTTATCGGGATATGAAGCGGATAAGGAATCGACCATCAATTGGAAGAGTTCGACATCGGTTTTTTCCTCCAAGAACCTACAATTATTGTAAATTTGATAAAAAGCAATCATTGAACTTAGAGAATGGGAGTTTTGTCCGATAAATTCCCGCAAATATTGTGTATGGGCATCCGTCAGCCGATTATATTTGTATTCCACCTCACTTCGCACCGAATCCACATCCCTGTAAGTCTGATAAATTTGCATTAGCGTGTCGGTATGGCGGACAAAAACGGCCAATGCGCTGTCCAATTGCCACATCAATTGTGCATCGGTGGGACCTTTCACGTTGTACGTCCGAATCAGGTCGTTGGCATCTGCATTGATTTCAACGGTTTGTCCAAATTGAACCAAAGTGGTCAAAGCGTTTTCCGGGGAAAGTGAAATTTGCAGGAAAAGCGGATCTTCGGCATTCATTCCATCGGGAAGTTCGTTGGGTTTTAATTTAAAATCGAAGGCGTTATGGCTGACGTTGGTAGAATCCAGCAACACCAAACCATCTGTAGTCAGCAGTGACAAATACAGTTGACGATGATGTGCATTTTCCAGTTGTCCCCTGATGTGAAGCGAATTATTTCCACAGGAGCAAAGCAAAATGATAGCGAAGAAAAAGCAACCTACCTTTTTCATTTCAGCAAGGAGATATTGGTCCAAATGGGATAATGGTCTGACACCTTTAACGAATCGTAAGTAGTATAGCCGAAACTCTTGTATCGTTTATCGTGCAAGATATAATCTATACGAAACGACGGGAACGCGTCTCCGAAATAGGTCTGGCCCCGGCCTTCCCCACTCGCCCGGAACGCATCCTTGAAGCCGTGTCCCACCTTATGATACGCATACGAAACAGGCGAGTCGTTGAAATCGCCACAGATGACAATCGGATAACGGCAACTATCAATATGGGCACGCAGGGCTCTTGCCTGGTATTGCCTTTCGACAAATGCCTTGCCGATTTTACGGTAGAGGACTTTCGCCTTTTTGTCCAGATTAGGATCATCGATACCGTGGGCAGAGATATCACGACCGATGGCATAATCTTCCTCATCCATGTGAATGGAAGCCAAATGCACATTGTAAATGCGAATAGTGTCGGACCTGTATTTAATATCGACATAAATTGAACCATTGGCAGAACTATCGCCCATATCCACATAATCACCGTTCAAAATTCTATAACGGGAAAATACCGCCATTCCATAATGATAATCCTTTTTCTTATTATTAGCATAAAAATACTGATAACAATTCCGTTTTTTATCATAGAGATTCAAGATATTCATAATGGTATCGGTTGTAGGAAATTTCAACTTTCCGCTTCCGTCGCAGAAAAACTCTTGAATGCAAAGGATTTCTGGCTTTTCTCTTGCCAAAAGGTCGAATACCTCTTTCAGATTTTGGTCGCGTTCGGCCTTCGTATCCACATCATAAAGACCAAACAATTTAGCATTGTAGCTCATCACTTTCACACAACTGGCACACACCTCCGGTTTAGCGGTAGCCCGAAGTTGAAAGCAGCGATCTACATTATTAATATTAACAAGGATCAACATCACCGAAATCAGCGAATAGCGATAATCAAATATCAGCCATAAGACGACAAACACTAAATTCGCGATTAACAGATACGGAAATGCCAATCCGCAATAGCTTATCAGCACGCTAAACGATGGCGGAAAGACCGTTGACAGAAATGAAAACAGCAATGCCAAGGCAGCTATGGCGTTCAGGGACAACAGCAGCACCTTGAACAATGCCCCCAACAAAGACCGTCTTTTGTTTTTTTGAGTTTTATTATAATTCTTACTACGCCACATACCTACTATCTTTTCGAATATTTAAACAAAAAGTCCTTTTCCTCTTGAGTTAGGGAATCGTAACCGGATTTTGAAATTTTATCGAGGATTTCGTCAAGATGGTGTTCTCGTTCCGCCTTGCGTACGTTGTATTCTTCATCACTCATCGCTTGTCCCGAAAAATCATACCGGTCATTAGACGAAGTGAATTTAACTCTGCGGTGTTTCCGACTGTTCGAATTGGACCAGCCGTCATTGCGGTCGTGATGACGCCAAGCCACAATTAACAGGAAACCGAAGAGCATACCGCCAAGATGGGCGAAATGTGCGACACCATCGGCAGAACCGAAGACACCGTACAACAATTCCAGGCCACCATAAATAACGACGAACCATTTTGCCTTGAGTGGAAGTAAAAAATAAACGTAAATTTCAGATTCGGGAAACATCATTCCGAAAGCCAGCAACAAGCCAAAAACGGAACCTGACGCACCGATAATATTAAATGAATTCAAAAACGAATTCTTAAAGGTCTCAATTTGCGGCACAAACTGCGTAACCGCAGACGGATCTGCCTGTAACGCAAGTAGATTCTGGGCAATGGCATCCGTATTGATATGTGACACTTGCGACAGACGGCTAAACGTGTCGAGCGTAGGCGAAGCCAAAAAGTCATTCATTAATGTCAACGACGACTGAATTTGAAAATAAATAATGACGTAATGAATCAATGCCGCACCGATACCAGTAATCAGGTAATAAGAAATAAAACGTCGGGGACCCCAGACATTCTCCACTGCCGAACCAAACATCCACAGGGCGAACATATTAAAGAACAGATGACCGAAATCGCCATGCATAAACATATAGGTGATAATCTGCCACGGATGGAAATCGGAAGCCGAGAAATAGTGTAATCCAAAGATAGCGTCCAAATCAAACTTGCTTGCCAAGGCGATCTTCGCCAGAAACATCAAACCATTGATAATCAACAAGTTTTTGACAACTGTTGGTAAAATATTGAATCCGCCTGCTCGAATTTGGTCACTCATAATAACTCTACATTTAAAAGTGCAAATTTACATAAATTTTTTGAATCACGCTTATTTTGGAGTGAACTGTGATCAGTGAAGTGTAACCTGTAAACTGCGAATTGTGATCAGTAAACTGTGAATTGAGAGCTGGCTTGTTTGAGTGATGAAAATGTGTGGTTTTTTGCTGGCATTTTTGGGGTTCGGGGATTGATTGAAGATGCAACTTTTCGGAAAAATTTTATAATCCACACCAACTGCCAAAAATTTAAACACTATTTTTTATAACGGAATTATCTCTTTTAGTCTTTTAAAAGATTTTTTTCTCGAGAATGATTTTCTTTTCCGTTCTTTTCTTTGAAATTCACAGTGCCAAGCTATCGGAAAGGTTGCCCGACGATGGGGCGGCGTGACATCCGTGTCCAGAAATGACACGCCACCACAAGGCATTGGTTTCAGCACTGTCGGCCCGCTGCCACAAAATAGGTGCGATAGGCATAGTTTGGCCGTATGAAAACAGCATCAATACAGTGCAGACTATCGTCAGGACAAATTTATATGTTTTGATTGGCATATACTGAAGATTGACTGGGCAGGCATTTTCGTATTTGGTTGATTATAAAACGTAATGAGCTGATTTTGCGTTGCAAAAATAATGTCGTTTTGAGTAACATTTAACCCCTCACGCCTCAAATATGAATCCTGCACCTCAAGAACAACGATTATTCACGGTTAAAATAATCCCTCATATTGAGATTTAATTATTGATAATAAGCATATTATAGTGCTATTCTGTTGAATGTATTAGTGAAGGGATAAATGTTTTTTTTTGTGAATGATTAATGGCTTATTTTCATAAATTTGAATCTAAAATTGATTATTTTTGCATCCGTATTCTTATTCAATAGTAAACATTATGAAAAACTTGAACAAAGCTGTTGTCATTTTGCTGAACATCCTATTCTGCGGCATAACGCTTTATTTTTTCACCCACAATGCCTTTCTCCGTCCTTATGCGGGCAGTTTTTTCAAAGAGTTCGTCTCCTGCCTTTTATTACTGGGGGCATTATATGTCAATTATTTTATACTTTATCCAAAGATCCACCAAAAACGTTCACATACCATCTATTGGTTAACCTTGGTTTGCCTTGCCGCCGCAGTTGGGCTTGTGGATTTTGCCATTGCCTATCCATATATTATTTCTCATAACATACATGTCATCCAACTCGTCGGCTTCTATAGTTTCTTCTCAAAGACACTGTTTTTTATTGTTGGACGTAATCTCTCATTGAATTTCATTCCCTACCTGTTGAGGGAACGGCAATATTTCCGACAGTCTTTAGAAAAAGAAGTAAGGGTCGTTTACCAGAATGTGCGGAAGCTTGATGTAATGGATAAAGACAGCAACATCCACCTGGTTGACATTGACGACATACTTTATTGTCACCAAATTGGAAACTACACGGAAATCTATATGATACAAAATAAGAAGTACTTACGTCTCGGTTCAATGAAGCATCTCGAACAGTTATTTGGCGAGGATGATTTTATCCGCATAACAACCACCATATTAGTGCCATTCCGATTCATTGCGTCCTATCAAGATAATATGATAACCCTAAAAAAAAATGTATTGGGAGAAAAAACCTGCCACATTTGGGTTGGATTCCAAGATCCAGAAAGACATTGTTCAAAGAATTTCGGCCCATTTTCAAGAATGCGGCAAGACAGCAAATGACAAAAATATTCCACAGGAAACGAACGTACCAAAAATCAAACGCAAACAGGCAATCCCTCCAGAAGAAAAAATAAAAAAAGTTCTTTCCTACATAAAAGCCCACCCCATTTGCAATTCTGCGGATATTATTGCTGAAACGAATTATTCGTTGAGTACAGTTGAACGCTGTCTATCCGAACTCAAAAATCAGGGATTGATTAAACACACGGGAAGTAAAAAGAAAGGCGGTTACGCTATAGTTAATACACGGCAAAAGAAATCTGCCAAGATAAAAACATCCTGATTTCTTCCAATAACACATTGATTTTTTTTGTATTTTTGCAGATTAAAATCATAAAATTGAAAAAGAAGGTTTGTTTATTGGGGTCAACGGGTTCGATGGGTGTTCAGGCACTGGAAGTTATCGACGAATTACCAGAACTTTTTGAGGTAGAAGTTTTGGCATGCCATTCCAATGCCGACCTACTCATCCAGCAGGCCAAAAAGTTTAAGCCCAATGCCGTGGTCATTATTAATGATGACCGCTACGAATATGTTAAAGAACAATTGTGGAACGACGACATCAAGGTATTTGCCGGGGAATCTTCGTTATGCGACATCGTAGAGATGAGCAGCATCGACATCGTGCTGTCCTGTATTGTGGGGATAGCCGGTTTAAGGCCCGTCTATCGCGCCATTTCCTGCGGGAAACCGATTGCCTTGGCCAACAAGGAGACTTTAGTCGTCGCCGGCGAGCTAATGACCCAACTTGCCATAGAGCATCACGTGCCGATTTTACCCGTCGATTCCGAACACTCCGCCATTTTTCAATCATTAGTCGGAGAATGGAACAATCCGTTGGAAAAAATCATCATCACGGCTTCGGGAGGTCCTTTCAGAGGAAAAAACAGAGAATTTTTGCAAAACGTAACGAAAGAGCAAGCACTGAAGCATCCCAACTGGAGTATGGGCAACAAAATCACCATTGACAGCGCCACTTTGATGAACAAGGGATTGGAAGTCATTGAGGCAAAATGGTTGTTTGATGCTGATTTAGACCAGATTGAAGTGGTCGTACATCCGCAGTCCATTGTTCATTCCCTCGTGCAGTTTGCCGACGGCTCGGTGAAAGCGCAACTGGGATTGCCCAGCATGAAGCTGCCTATCCAATACGCACTCACCTACCCTCAACGTGAAGCCAACAAAATGCCGCGGCTGAATTTTGCGGATTATCCCTCGCTCACTTTCGAGAAGCCGGATATGGGAACTTTCCGTTGCCTTAAAATTGCCTACGAAGCGTCACGCGAAGGCGGAAACCGTCCTTGCGTAATGAACGCCGCCAACGAGGTGGCCGTTTCGCTCTTTTTGCACGACCGCATCGGCTTTATGGACATCCCAGCCATCATTGAGCAGCAATTGGCCGAAGTGCCTTTCGGCAAACCGTGCAGCATTGACGAATATCTGGAAACAGACAAAGAAGTTAGAAATAGAATATTAAAATCATATAATTAAAAGATTACAAAAATGGGAATTGGAATGCAGATACTGGGCTTGATTGCCAGTTTGAGTTTGTTGGTTTTTGTTCACGAATTAGGACATTTTATTTTTGCGCGCATCTTTCACACGCGTGTCGATAAATTTTACCTTTTTTTCAACCCGGGTTTTTCCATTATGAGAATGAAGAAATGCGGGGACAAATTTCAATTTAGTTTTTTCTCTTCCGATTCTCCTGAAGATTGGAAAAACTACCCCGAAACCACTGAATGGGGCATCGGATGGCTGCCATTGGGCGGTTACTGCTCTATCGTCGGAATGGTGGATGAAACCACCAAGGCCAACGAACTTCCCGCAGAACCTCAACCCTGGGAATTTCGTTCCAAACCGGCTTGGCAACGCTTGCTAATCATTGTGGGCGGCGTGCTGATGAACTTTCTCTCCGCTATTATCATTTATGTAGGATTAATGGCCTATTATGGTGAAGAATTCATTCCGGTTACCGAAGCCAAATACGGCATGCAGTTTACGGAATGTGCCCAGGAAATAGGATTCCAAAATGGCGACAAAATTGTATCCGTTGACGGCAAAAAGCCCGAAACCATTGGAGATTTTTCCACTGCCCTACTCATCGATGGCGTGAAAAAAGTCACAGTCAACCGTCAGGGAGGATTATATGATGTCAACATTCCTGAAGATTTCGGCCAGCGTGTATTGGCCTCTGGTGACAAGGGCGGTTTCTGTATGTTCAACTTTCCATTTGTCATTGACTTAGTTATGGAAGATTATCCGGCAGCGAAAGCAGGACTTCAAGCCGGCGATTCCTTGGTAGCCATTAACGGTGAAAATTATTTTTCATACTTTGATTATCAAAATATCTTGTTGAAACACAAAAATGAAAACGTTGAATTGGGTTTCTACCGCGGCGACTCACTGATGTCTGTCGTCGTAATGGTCAATGAGGAAGGAAAAATCGGAGCATACGTTAAAGACTTCATTTCCACCTTTGACACCAAAGTCGTCAAATACAACTTTGTACAATCCATTCCAGCCGGCATTGACAAAGGATTTGAGACTTTAGGCACCTACGTCAAGCAATTCAAACTCGTGTTCACGAAAGAAGGTGCCACGCAATTGGGTGGTTTCGGCACTATCGGAAGCATTTTCCCGAAAATTTGGGATTGGGAACGCTTCTGGAACATGACCGCCTTCTTAGGCATTATCTTGGCCTTTATGAACATTATTCCTATTCCTGCGTTGGATGGTGGTTACCTGCTGTTCATCATCGTTGAAATGATTACCCGAAAGAAGCCCAGCGACAAATTCATCGGAATCGCCAATACGATCGGTTTTACCATTTTAATTTTATTGTTGATATACGCCAACGGGCTGGATGTGATACGAGCGTTCTTTAAGTAACGCAAACACTTGTACCAATGCATTTTCTATTTTGGTTTATACTTTATCCGCTTTCTTTGTTGCCATTATGCATCTTATATGGCATTGGATTGGTATTGTACATCGTTCTGGCATATCTCGTTCGCTATCGCAGAAAAGTCATTGATGAAAACCTTCGGCATTCCTTTCCCGAAAAAAGTGAAAAAGAACTTGCCCGCATTCGCAGACAATACTATTGGCATTTGGCTCAACTGGCTGCCGAAATGCTCAAGATGCTCACCCTAAGTCGTCATAAGGTCAAACAAAGATATCGCTGTGAGAATCCTGAAGTCGTTAATCGTTTTTTTGATGAGGGAAAGAGTGTCATCCTTATGTCCAGTCATTACAACAATTGGGAATGGATGGTTTTGAGTTTGGATATGCAGTTTAAGCATCACGGCATTGGCATTGGCAAGCCCAACAGTAATAAAAAATTCGAAAAATTAATCAACCGGGCACGTACTCGCTATGGCACAGAAGTCGTTTTTGCCGACACCGTCAAAGAAGTTTTCGAGAACTATGAATCCAAGCACATTCCTTGCTGCTATATGATGCTGAGCGACCAATCGCCAAGTAATCCGAGAAAGTGCTTTGTCACCGACTTTTTAAACCAGCAGTCCGGCATATTGTTTGGAGCCGAACACTATGCACAAAAGTACGACATTCCCGTCATATACTATCAGGTCATCAAAGATAAACTCGGATATTATCATCTTGAATTTGAACTAATTACAGATCATCCGACACAAACGGAATACGGTTATATCACCACACGATACGCCCAATTATTGGAAAAAAGCATTCGGCAAAATCCTTCCTATTGGTTGTGGAGTCATCGCCGTTGGAAACACAAATTTAATTAACACATACTATGAATCAAACTATAGAAACGATTTTAAATCACAGAAGCATTCGAAAATTCAAGGCGGAAGCGGTTGGACAAGACACCATTCAGACCATTCTTCGATGTGCCTGCAACGGATCGACATTAGGAAATATGCAACTTTTCAGCATCATTGTCACCACCGACAAAGATATGATGCAAAAGACGGCTCCTCTGCACTTCAACCAGCCCATTGCCACCAACGCTCCCCTGATGATGACTTTCTGTGCCGACCTACACCGTTTCAACCGCTATTGTGAATTTCGCAACGCCTCTACCGATAGTTATGACAATCTGCAGTCCTACCAATGGGCCGTTACCGACGCGATTATTGCCGCACAAAACGCCTGCGTGGCCGCCGAATCCCTGGGTTTAGGAATTTGCTGGTTAGGAACCATCACCTATCAAGTAGATCAATTCATTGATATACTGCATTTGCCAAAGAACGTCATTCCCGTTGCCTGCATTTCGATGGGTTATCCCGACGAGCAACCCGCTTTGACCGACAAACTTCCCGTTGAGGCCTTTGTTCATCAAGACACTTACCAAGATTATTCTGAATACGACATCAACAAATTATACAAAGACAAAGAAACGCACCCCAACACCATTCAAATTCTCAAGGAAAACAATTTGGAAAATCTGGCTCAAGTCTTTACAGAACGAAGATATGTCAAGAAGGACAACGAATTTTTCGCCGACGTGTTGAAAAAGGCATTGCAAAATCAACATTTTTTAAAAGAAGAATAGACCATTTATCTTGATTTATCGCAATGAAGGCATCGGATGTTTTTTCGGCAGAACTGCAGCAATATAAAACGGTCATTTTGGCCAATGGGAAATTCCCGAGTAACGAAATTGCCCTACGCTTTATCGAACAGGCAGAGCGCATTATCTGCTGCGACGGAGCCGTGGAAAAACTGCTGCACTTTGGTAAACAGCCCGACGTTGTCATTGGCGACTTCGATTCCATTCCCCACACTTTCCTTCAACAGCTGAAAGAAATCGTCATAGAAGATAAAGATACTGAAAAAAATGATTTACAAAAATCATTAAATTATTGTAAATCAAATAATTATAACAATATTTCAATTATTGGGGCCTGTGGTTTACGCGAAGATCACCAATTGGCCAATTTAGCCATTTTGGATATGTTTTCCGCAGACTTAGACTTGATAATGGTCAGCGATCACGGCATTTTCTCTTTTATTTCTGAAGATCGTGATTTTAATTCCTATCCTGGTCAAGCCGTATCAATTTTCAATTTGGATGGGAAAGCCCGTTTTACTTTTCACGGACTGAGATATCCCGTCCACGAACGACAATTCACGCATTTATGGGAAGGCAGTTTAAATATTTCGGAAGGAGAACGCTTTCGAATTGAAGTTTACGGCGGGAATGGAATTATATACAGAGCATTTCAAAATTAATTAAATAGAAGACACAACTATGGAAAACAAGCAGAAGGTCATTCTTATCACTGGCGCATCGTCAGGTTTTGGCAAAGCCACCGCCGAATTATTAGCCAGCCGCGGGCATATTGTTTACGGAACCAGCCGAAAAGCCACGGAACATCCAAGCATTCGTTTTTTACAGATGGACGTACGAGACGTCGCATCCGTGAAGGCCGGAGTTGAGCAAGTTATTCTTCAAGAAGGTCGCATTGACGTATTGGTCAACAACGCAGGAATGGGTATTGGCGGGGCCTTGGAATTGGCTACTGAAGAAGAAATAGACTTGCAAATGGGCACCAACTTCCGCGGTTGTGTCAATGTATGTCGTCAAGTGCTGCCGCAGATGCGAAAGCAACGAACAGGAAAAATCATCAATTTGAGTTCCATTGGCGGCGTGATGGGCCTTCCCTACCAGGGGTTTTATTCGGCTTCAAAATTTGCCATTGAAGGATTTTCAGAAGCCCTCAGTGCCGAAGTCAAGGGATTTGGCATCAGTGTTTCCTTAGTTGAACCGGGCGATTTTGCCACCAACTTCACCGCACGCCGCGTAAATTCCTCGGCAAGCTTGGAAAACGAGGATTACGGTCCCATCTTCAAACGCAGTTTGTCGCTCATAGAAAAAGAAGAAAATGGAGGACTTAAACCCGATGTTTTGGCACGTGCCATTGAAAAAATCGTCAATGCCAAGCATCCTCGTTTTCGTTACGTCGTAGCCAATTTTGAACAAAAATTATCGGTTATTCTCAAGCATATCCTGCCGGGAAACTGCTTTGTGAATATTCTTCGAGATTATTATAAATCGTAATAAAATTACAGCAGGGATTTGCCAAAAACGGCACGCTTCATCAGTTCCTCTCCATTGTACTTTGACCAGATCTTCACTGCGTCGAAACCAATAATCTGAGGATTGGTATAAGCATATTTCACGCCATGATTGATGATATTCTGGGTCATTTCGGTATAAAAGAGTGAATGTACGCCTTTTTTCTGCCAATCCGGATGAACACCGGTAAGCAGCAAATCCACCTCGTCGTACTTTCTCAAAGCGCGAAGCAAATGGAACCAACCAAACGGAAACAATCTGCCATTTGCTTTTTGGTAAGCCTCGTTCATACTGGGAATTCCCAAACCGAAAGCCACCAGATTATCGTCTTTGTCAACTACAAATTTTGCAAAATCAAGATTGATGAATGGGAAATATTCATTGATATAAACATCAATTTCCTTTTCAGTCAGCGGCACAAAATCAAACAAGTCCTTAAACGAGCTATTCAATGTATGGAAAAACTTTTTTCCATAATTGAAAACCTCTTTCCGTTTTTTAAAATCGAGAACCTTTAACTGATATTTATCCTTAATCAGTTCATTTACCCGAAGGATTTTCTCAGGCACAGTTTGTTCGATTTTGATGCGATACTGCTGCCAACGGCATTTGATTTCGAAACCCAGACGCTGAATAAACCGAATATAGTATTCAGGATTATACAAAGTGCTCAAATTTTGTCTTTGGTCGAAGTTGTCAATCATCCAGCATTCCTTATCCATATCGGTAAAGCCGAGTGGTCCTTCTATTTCGTCCATTCCGTGTGCTTTGCCGAACTCTTCCACCTTTGATATCAGTGCAGAAAAAACGTCAAAGTCCTCAATAAAGTCGAACCAGCCGAAACGCACACATTTTTTGCTCCAATGCTGATTGCAGGAATTATTGATGATAGCTGCCACACGACCCACGATTTGATTGTCGCGATAAGCCAAAAACATTTTAAAATCGCAGTGGTCCATCGCAGGATTCTTGGAAGTCAGCAGCCCCTTTTCATCCATCATCAATGGCGGAATATAAGTTGGGACGTCCTTAAATAAGCGATTAGGGAATTTGATAAACTGCCGCAATTCCCTTCTGGTACGGACTTCTTTAATACTTATATCAGCCATACAACGAATTTTATAATATTTCCAATTGTTTAAAGCACTTGTAGATTTTATCAACCGCAAAATCCACCTGTGATTTTGTATGGGTTGCCATCATCGCGATTCTAATCAAAGTATCTTGAGAAGGAACAGCGGGAGCCACGACAGGACAAACAAAGACGCCCTCTTCAAGCAGCATGTGGGTTACCTGGAACGTTTTTTCATTATCGTGGACAAACAGCGGAATAATCGGCGTTTCCGTATTTCCGATTTCAAAACCGAGATCCTGGAAAGACTTCTTCGCATAATTCGTGATATCCCACAATGCCTGTTGACGTTCCGGTTCAGAACGCATAATATGCAACGCAGCCAATACCGAAGCCGTAGAAGCGGGAGAAATGGAAGCGGTAAAAATATAGGGTCTCACATTATGTTTCAAGTAATTCATCGTATCGGCATCGGTAGCGATAAAACCACCCACGGAAGCCAATGATTTGGAGAAGGTTCCCATAACGATTTCCACATCATTCAAGAGATTGAAATGGTCGCAAGTTCCACGTCCTTCACGTCCGAAAACACCTAAGCCGTGGGCTTCATCAACCATCAACGTGGCTTGATATTCTTCGCACAACTTCACCAATTCGGGCAGTGGAGCCACATCGCCTTCCATTGAGAACACCCCGTCGGTAACCACCAACCTTGGAATATCCGAAGTACTTCGCTGCAAAAGGCGTTCCAAGTCCTGCAGATTGTTATGCTTATATTTGCAAGTATTGGCGAAAGTGATCTGCAAGCCCTCGCGTATGGAAGCGTGATCCCGCTCATCAAAAAAGACAAAATCATTTCTACCCATCAACGCCGAGATAACTCCCGAATTGGCCTGGAACCCGGCTGAAAAGAGCATAACCGCGTCTTTCCCCATAAACTCCGCCAACTCGTCCTGCAATTGAACGTGAATATCCAATGTACCATTTAGGAATGGCGAACCCGCACAACCGGAACCATACTTGTCAATGGCCGCTTTGGCAGCTTCCTTAATTTTTGGATGATTCGTCAAGCCCAAATAAGAATTAGAGCCAAACATCAACACCTTCTTACCATTGATGGTAACTTCTGTATTTTGCTCGGAAGAAATAGGAATAAAATACGGATAAATTCCTTTTTCCATTACTTCCTGTGGTGCACGATATTGATTAAATTTTTTGCGTAACGGTTTCATTAACTTTCTTTAACAAATATATCTTGCAAAAATACAAAAAAATATAAAATACGCAACTGATTGTTTTTTTTCTTAAATCAATTATAATCAACTACAAATCAATTCATTGCAAAATATCAGTACAAATAATTGTAATTATGTGATTTAGTAAAACATCAATTTCTTTTTGCAATTATACAAATTGAGATAAATTTGTGACAACCAGGGATGTTAGTATTTTAGTTTCAGGTCTTAGCAATAATCAGTCAATGCCTATGTGCCAAAAAAAATACGAAATTAACCTATTCATATCGTAACGCAGCAATAGGATCCATATTGGCTGCTTTTTTGGCAGGATACCAACCAAAGAAAATACCGGTAGCAGCACATACCAAAAACGACACCAAAATGGCAGTTTGACTAACAACGAAAGGCCATTTCAGCACGTATGAAAGCAAGTACGACAAAATCAGTCCTAGAATTATGCCGATGAGACCGCCAATCAAACTTAAAATAACACTTTCAGATAGAAATTGTAACATAATGTCGCGATTTTGGGCACCAATAGCCATACGAAGACCTATTTCCTTCGTTCGCTCCGTCACCGTGACATACATAATGTTCATAATTCCGATACCACCCACAATCAACGAAATGGAAGCGATGGCTGCCAAAAGCACGGTAAGCAGCTGGGTAACGGAACTCATCGTGGTCAACAACTCTTCCTGGGTTCTGATTTCAAAATCATCTTCCGCACCCGGTGCGATTTTATGATTGCTTCGTAAGATATAAGTGATTTCGGTAGCGGCATATTCCGATTCTTCTTCCGAAGTGGCGGAAGCAAACAGCATATTGAAATGGTTGATAGCCATAAAGCGTTTTTGCACCGTGGTATAAGGCACCAAGACCACGTCATCCTGGTCCTGTCCCATTTGGTTCTGCCCCTTTGCCTCCAACACACCTATAACCTTCATAGGAATAGAGCCGAAACGCACAACCTGTCCAATTGGATTTTCTCCATTCTTAAACAAATTTTCCACCACCGTCTTGCCGATCACGCACACCTTGTTATACTTCTTCACATCTTCATCGGTAAACATAATTCCACTTTCCAACTTATACATACGGATATTCAAGTAGGAAGGCGCCACTCCCTGGATGGAACCGGGATGATTATTTGATCCGAAAACCAGCTGTGCCGATGAATTGACCAGGGGGGAAACATTGGCCACATAGCGCGTGTTCTGTTCAAGTGCATTTAGATCCCTCATATCCAAGGATTGTGCACTGGCACTACCCATATTCACGCCACCACGCATTTGGCGAGCCGGCATAATCATAATCATATTTGATCCCATACCCGACAATTGTTCACGCACGCTCAACGTAGAACTTTGTCCCAAGCTTACCATAGCAATAACGGAGGCGATACCGATGATGATACCGAGCATCGTTAAACCCGCCCGTTTCTTATTTCTCATCAAAGCCCTAATGGCGATTCGTATAAGACTTAATATATTCATAAGCTAAATCTTAAACTCCTTATAATTTTGCAAGGCCAGCGCCGCAGACTGCATTTCAACTGGCACGTCTTCAATAATATTTCCGTCACGCAACTTGATGGTACGTGTCGTAAAAACAGCGATATCAGGTTCGTGGGTGACAAAGGCGATGGTTTTTCCTTTGTCGTGCAAATCCTGAAACAGACTCATAATTTCATAGGATGTACGCGTATCCAAATTGCCCGTGGCCTCATCTGCCAGCAAAATGACCGGATCGTTGACCAAGGCACGGGCGATGGCCACACGTTGCTGCTGACCACCAGACATTTGGTTAGGCATATGCATCAAACGGTTTTCCAATCCCACCGCCACCAATGCTTCTATGGCCCTTTCTCGTCGTTCCTTCGACGACACCTGCGAATTATACATTAATGGCAATTCCACATTCTCGATAGCGGTTGTCCTCGCCAACAGATTGTAATTTTGAAAGACGAAACCGATTTTACGATTTCGAAGCGTGGATAATTCCTTTTTGGACAAGGTGCTAACCGCCACACCGTCAATGCAGTATTCACCGGCTGATGGACGATCGAGGCAGCCCAATATGTTTAACAAGGTTGATTTTCCCGAACCGCTGGTTCCCATTATGCTGACGAACTCGCCACGCTCAATGGAGAAAGTCACCCCGTTGAGTGCGTGCACATCCTCATTACCCACGCGAAAAATCCGCTTCAGATTCGTGATTTTGAGAATTTCGTTGTCCATAACTATCTTTGTTTACGTTCCGGTGGTCCCATCTTAAACGGGCCATTTCCCGCCTGCTGCTTAGACAGATCCTTCATTTCGGTAATAGACAGCACCACTTCGTCACCTTCCCTAATGCCTTCGGAGATTAACGACTTGGCTCCGTCGTTCAAACCTGTTTTCACACTTACTTGTTCAATAGAATTTTGATGTTTTACCCAAACGGTTTTTCTGGCCACATCCTTCAAACTTTTTGTAATATCTTCTTGATTATCATACAACTGCTTGAAAGTAAAACCTTTTTTCGTCATTTGTTCAATAACCCGAGATTCAATGGCACAATACAGGGCCTCGGTTGGGATGGCTATGCCCACTTCCTTATTCACTAAAATAGAAACGCTCGCCGTCATTCCCGGAAACAGTTTTTCATCCGGGTTGGGTGCGTCGATGATGACGGTATAGGTTACCACATTGGATGTCACCGTTGGCTCCAAACGCACTTGTTTGACGGTTCCGGTAAAAACATCATCGGGGAAGGCATCCACAGTAAAAGTCACCAGCTGCCCTACTCTAACCTGACCGATATCGGCTTCATCCACATTGGCTTCCACCTGCATTTCGGTAAGGTTGTTGGCGATTGTGAAAAGTGTAGGCGTATTGAACGAAGAAGCCACGGTTTGACCTTCTTCCACGGCCTTGTTCAAAATGACACCGGATATGGGAGAATAAATCATCGCATAGCCCAGATCCACCTGTGCTTTTTGAAGATTAGACTTAGCCGTCACCACTTGATTTTTGGCACGAATGAGTTCATCTTCGGCAGCATCCAGATTTTCCTGCGTGGCGGCCTTATTGTCAAAAAGTGTCTTGGTTCTATCGTAATTGCGTTGTGCCAAGGTAAGGTTGCTTTGTGCATTGGAAACCGCGGCCTGCGACTGCTGAAGTTGCTCCGACAACATAGACTTGTCGAGTTCGGCCAACAAATCACCTTTTTTTACTTCTGAATTAAAATCGACATATAATTTTTCCACCCTGCCGGAAACCTGCGTACCCACATCCACCTTATAAACCGGTTGAATTTCACCTGTGGCGGTAACCAACACCTCAATGCTATCCATTTTCGCGACTTCGGTATTAATCGTCATCTGGTTGGATTTTCCCGCCTTACGCATAAACAGCAACACCAGGACAATAACAACGACAGCGACCACACTGCCGACAACAATCCATTTTTTTCTTTTTTTCGCATCCATATTAGTTATTCTTTTTATTTTTTCAGATTATAACGTGACCGGAACGCCCATCAAGATATCCAAAATCTTTCGTTGCAACACAAAAGAATATTTATCCTGCATATAGGTATTCAATGCCTGCAAGTAATTATTCTGCTGGGTCAACAAATCGGCCGCGGTAATCGTACCGTACATAAACTTCATATTATAGGCCTGAAAATTGGCATAATAAGCTTTTCCCCTAATCATTGAAACCCTATAGTTGTTGGCGGCCTCATTGACTTCAAGATAATACTTCTGTAATTCTTGCAACACATCCAGCTGCGTTTCTTTCAAATTGTTCTCCGCCTGTTGTACTTCAACCTTTGCCAACTTAACCGAGGCACGGGCCTTATTCTGATTGTAAATGGGGATATTCAACGAAAGACCGACATTTTCACCCAATCTTTCACCCAACTGGCTTCCCCAAGTGCCAGCACTGGCCGCATAGCCGGTGCTGATTCCGGCATTTAGTCCCAACG
The DNA here is from genome assembly GCA_024400755.1 of Bacteroidales bacterium. Lineage (GTDB taxonomy): Bacteria > Bacteroidota > Bacteroidia > Bacteroidales > WCHB1-69 > RUG11690. The sequence goes on from JAKSMG010000001.1 coordinate 223,357, forward strand.
AAGGATAATAGGCCGATTGGGCGATTTTTACGTCATAATTGGCACTTTCTATACGGTTTTGACTGATCTTCAATTCCGGCAGATAGTCAAAAGCCCTATCAATCACGTCCTGCAATGGCGGGACAAGCAGATTTTCCATCATCGCGGCCGTATCGGGTTTTATTACCTCTATCGGTTCCATCGAATTGATCGCCAAAAGTCCCTTCAAAGTAATATAGCTATTGTTGAGGGCAATCAACGTATTCTGATAATTGGTGGAATCGGAAATATACTGTGCCTCCAAAAGCAAATAGTCGCTTTCCAGAATTTGGCCCACGGCATAGCGATTACGACCCTGGACCATTTGTTCGCGGCTTTTATTGATAACATCTTTTTGAAAAGAAAGCAGTTCTTCATTCATCAGAATATTCAAAAAGGCCTGGACAATTTGAATGTTGATATTGTTTTTCGACTGTTCATACAACAACGATGATTGAGTGACATCCAATTTGCGCTGTTTGATGGAATTAAAGGTATTGAGACCGTTAAACAACGTAATTCCGGCCGAAATACCATAATTGCCAGTCCAATCTGTTCCTCCGTTGATAGAACTATGCGAATTGGAAAAGCCCTGCGTAGCCGAAGCCGAAATCGTAGGTGTCATCTGCAATTTTGCTTGCTTGTAGTATATTTCCGACGACGATTGGTCTAATTTGGCGTTCTGAAGCGTGTAATTATGTTCTTCCGCATATTTAAGGCAATCTTCCAACGAAAAACGGGTGGGTTCCTGAGCCCAGCCATACCACGAAGCTCCACATATCAAAATTAATAATACGATCTTTTTCATTATAAATTTAATTAACACTATATTTTGACACCACCATTATCCAAGAGTTTAAAAAAGCCCAAGTCGTTTATTCCTTGGGCCATTTTCTATTTTTCAAATGATCCTAATTACAATGCGGCAGCGGCAATGATTGCGAGTGGAACACACAAGGCCACAAATACAAGCGACACAATCGTGAAAATGCCAAAGAATTTCCAAATAGACTTGTTGTTTTTAAGAAATTCAAGCAGCATTTCATTGTCATTAAGTTCCACGACATCGCGAGCCGAAGCAGAAGCACGGAACATATAAATGATGGGCAAAACATACACACAAGCCAAAAGCAAGTATAAAACGCCAAATATCCATCCGGGAAAATTTTCATAGCCGGCAATACGGTTCATTACGGAAGAACCTGCCAGCATGGCGATGGCGACTATAAACATACTTCCCACACTGATACACAGAATTATTGCCAAGAATTTCATCCATTTTGAAGTGGAATCCAAATACTTTTTTGCTTGTTCTACCATTTCTAAATTATCAGTTTCCATAATATAATGATTTAAAGTTAATATTCGGCAAAGTTACAAATAATATCAATACCACTTTATTTTTTTTCAAAATTTACAAATAAATCAATCGACTATGCACATTCTCGAATCCCATTTGTTCCAGAAGATGGCAATATTCGTCCAACTGGGCTTGATACGACTCATTTTTGCGACCGGTTTTATAGTCTATGACCATCACCTCATCGTCCATAAAAACGATACGGTCTGGACGGCGCAATTGACCACTTCCAGTTAAAATAGTTGCCTCATTCATCACTTTGACTCCGGGCGCGAAATAGGGCTTGAGCGTTTCATCATTCATAATTTCCCGCAATACTTTTGCCAATATCTCGCGATCTTCAGCGGCCTCAACCGTTGCCAAAACTGTATTCAACTCCACTTCATCTTGAGGAAATTCCGTTAATTTGGATAAAAAATCATGAATAAAAACACCCAGTTCCTGTTCAGGCGATGACCATTTGCCACAAATCAACTGATCGGAGCATAAGGTAAATTTGGAAGAATGGATTTTACTCAAAACAGGATTCTCTTCAATGGTTTCTGCGGTCTCGGCTTTGCGAAAATCAACATCACCCACCCAATATTCAACGATGGGTTCTTGAATATCATTATCATGAAATTGAATGTATTGAGCCAGAAATTTGGCATAATTGGCCGTTTTTCCCTTAGGCTTTCCGGTTATGATATACAAGCCGTCGCCAGCACGCGTATGGGCCACGTAAATCACATTCGCGTTGTCGATTTCCGTCATTTGCTTGTCCTCCTCAGACACCGAAGCAAAAGAAGTCGAAGATAATGCCGAATTACTGGTAGGAATATTGACATACGGCAGAAGCAGTTCTGGATTTTCATTTTTCACCCAGGTCATTTTAGAACCGTTGGCATTTCTATAACTTCGCATTGGATAAATCACGATAGGATACTGCAAACCCTTGGACTGATGAATCGTTGTAACCGTCACCGCATTGGTTTCTTTTGACGAGGTTATCGACAACGAACAACCCGTGTCGTCCCACCATTTGAGCAACTGCGTCAAATCCGAAAATTGGGCATTGAAATTTTCATAGACGGCATCCATAAAAGCAATGACGTAAGCATCTATTTGCGAAATCTTGTAGGCCATCAACAATTCCTTCACGATAGTAAACACCGGAAAATCCAACAATTGATGCAATTGTTGCAACGGCTCAACAATCACTTTTTCACCCAAACTTTGAACAAATAGGTTAAAACCATTGGGTTGAGCCAGAATATCCAGTTTTTCCGACCAGTTGTCATTGCAAAAATACTCGACAATAGACAGAAGAGCCAAAGTGTCATTAGGATTCAGCAAATAACGTAAAGTATTGATTATCAGCATTACTTCAGCAGAAGATGACAAGCGTAGAGAATCGGAAGAAATAATCGGCACATTTTGTGACGATAGATACTGCGCAATATTCTGGCAAGTTTTTTTGGCTTTCGACAACACTGCCATATCCCGATATGAATATCCCCTTGACAACGCATCCTGAACAGCTTTCAAGGTTTCAATTTCCAAATAATCATCTCCATCATTTTCCTGTTGAAAACGCACATAAACAAAGCCCTTACGCTGCTTGGACACGTCTTGTTTCACGTCCTGATAATAATTCTTCAGCAATTCATTATGGGAAAATATATTCTCTGCCAAATACTTAAAGAATCCATTATTAAAATTAATCACAGACTCGGAAGAACGATAATTGGTTGACAATCGTTTTATATCAAAACCCTGTGAATCAACGATATCATGTCCAAGATTTTGATTAACTCCATCCAAAGTCGATAAGTCGTTCAACAATTTAGAATCACCATTTCTAAAACGATAAATTGACTGTTTGACATCGCCAAAAAGGATGACTTGTCCGCCCTCGCCGTTGCCATTGGCTCCTGCCAGCGCATTCGTAATCAAGGGTTTCAAATTTTCCCATTGCAAATAAGAAGTATCTTGAAATTCATCCACAAAAAAATAGGCGTACTTATTTCCAATTTTTTCAAAGAGATAGGGTGTTTCATCCTCCTGTATTTCATCATAGATACGACTATTTGTCTCGTTCAAAAAGAAAAGATTATCACGAAGTTTAATATCGTCCATAATCTCTTTCAAATCGAAAAGCAGGAGCAGAGAGGAACTATACTGGCTAACAAGAACGGTGTCTGCCGACTTTCTTTGCCATTCGCACACGGCATTATACAACTCAACAATTTGGGGCTGTAAAGCTTTTTGTTCACTATCGGGAGACTTCAAAACCGATGGGGCATCAATGGCCTTTTGGACATTGCTTCCCGGTAATTTCAACGGAGTGTTGGACAAATCGGCCACCCACTTGAAAATGCCGGTCCTTCCACCGACAAACAAATCGGGAGTGTCGCCAAGAGATTTGATTATGGTTTGAAGTTGTTCGATGGCCTTGTTAAGATTTCCTTGATATTGATTTCGTTGCTGATGCAGTTCCAAAACAAATTTTTCCAATTCATTGGAAGAGGCACCCCGATATTCTATTTTATTATTATGCAAAACATCCAAGGCCTTAGCTGCCAGAAACGCCTTTTCGTTGTAAATGGAATTCAGCGATGAACGCAGTTCGTTTTCAATTTGCCATTTGCCGCTTTCGTGCATTTGCCTATCTACCAAAAACAACACCCGATTCACCAAACCGGCGTCTTGTTTGGACAGTTTATTAAGCAAAACGTCAATCGTCTGATCATAGCATTCCGACAAATCGATAGCCACATTATAATTCATATTAATGCCCAAATCAAAAGCGAAAGAGCGAATAATACGCTGAAAGAAACTATCGATGGTACTAATGGTAAAATTCGGATAATCGTAGAGGATCTTTTTTAACAAGATCTGAGATTTTTCCTGAAAATCGGCTTCGGAGAGCCCATTTATTTTTTCATTTTCTTTCAACAAACCATAAATGGCAGCGTCAGAACCCTTGAATTCGGAGACAGGCGTAAAGGCGAAAGTTTGCAGGGCTTTTACGATTCGCTCCTTCATTTCGGCCGTAGCGTTATTGGTAAAAGTAATAGCCAAAACGTGGCGAAATTTATCGGGATGCAAAAGACAAAGCGATAAATATTCCGCCACGAGATTGGTTGTCTTACCTGAACCGGCAGAAGCTTTATAAACTTTAAACATTACAAGATTAGTCGAGTGTTGAATCCAAAACTTTCTTTTCCATTGTCACACGGTAATCCTTCAATTGAGCGGCGATTTTTTCATCGAAGGCACCCAAGATTTCGACTGCCAAAAGGCCGCCGTTTTTAGCACCGTCGATAGCCACGGTAGCCACTGGGATTCCGCCAGGCATTTGAACGATGGACAAAAGAGAATCCAGACCATTCAAAGCAGCGCTCTTGATAGGAATGCCAATAACCGGGAGCGTCGTTTTGGCGGCAGTAATACCCGCCAAATGGGCAGCACCGCCGGCACCGGTAATGATGACCTTCAAACCTCTCTCGCGTGCCGTAGAAGCGTATTCTATAGCTTTTTCCGGAGTTCTATGGGCACTGATTACAAATTTTTCGTAAGGGACGTTAAATTCATCCAATACGTCACAAGCTGCCTTCATGGTATTCCAATCGCTCTTGGAACCCATAATAATTCCTACTAATGGTTTCATATTATTCATTTTTTACTGATTTCCATAATTCTTGTAAAGTGGGATAAGAATCCCGCAGTAATTTTTCGACTTCACCTGCCTTTACCCAGCGGGCCTCCACGATATCCTCTTCCGTTTGCGGAACCAGATCTTCCTGGCCGTCGGTTTTCATTACATACCAATACGTTTCCTTGCCCACCCATTTGTCGTCCATCATATAGGTATGAAAAGTTGATGGCAGCGACTTAACGATGGAAAGTTGTGTCAAACCCGTTTCCTCCCCTACTTCACGCAGGGCGGTTTCCTCGATAGTTTCCCCTTTTTCCGCCTTTCCCTTCGGGAAATCCCATTTTCCACGACGGTAAATCAGAAGCACTTCGTCATTGGCATTGAAAACCACGCCTCCCGCCGCCTTGATATCCTCATAACGAGCTTCGAGTTTCTGATAAAAATCCTCGCCATACGCACGAATAATCGGTTCTTTCAGGAATCTAAAGATGGGCAAATGCAAGCGTTTCCCCAATTCACAAGCATCCTCACACACCATCCAACGATGATAATTCAGTGCTTCATAATCGGGAAGCTTGTTCACCCTTATGGGATAAAGATGGCAGGAAATCGGCTTTTGAAAGTCGATTTCTCCATTTCTAAATGCCTTTTCAATGGCGCATTTTGCCACGCCGTGCTCATCATAATAGGCGTATGCACATCTTTCGTCACTCAGCAGCGGAGTCACAAAAGCACCTTCCATATCATAGTCGAAGGTGCCTTCGGTTTCCACCTTATCGACACCTTCTTGAGACATATACTTTTTGAAAAGAGGATAATTATCCTCTAAATCGGCAATTTCTTCAGGAGCAATTGGAGCTCCTGTATCTCCTTCGACACAGCATAAACCCTGGCATTTCGACAAATCGCAACAAAATTGACCATCGAAAAGGTCGTCGGAGACTAAGATATTATCAACGATTATCATTTTTTGATAAACTTCTTAACCAGATTATCTGCTTTCACAAAATACACTCCCGCATCAAGTTGACTGATATTCAGGACATTATTTTTATCTACGACAGACTGTGACAAGACGGTCCGACCGCAAATATCAATAATTTCCACGTTTTCGGGAAGAATATTCTGATTAAAAATCAGATTTAACTCATTATTGGCAGGATTAGGATACAATTGCATTCCCACATTTTGAACATCCTCTATACCGGTTGCCGTCATCTTAAGGGTAACGGTTGTTGACAAGGAAGTTTCGGCATTGGAAATATGCAATTCCTGTTGGTCGACACCTGCCATAGCTGGAGCACAAATCACGTACAACCATCCGCCATTATATGGCATAGTTGTAGTATGGGCATAATTCTCCTGATCAACAGAGACGAGGAAATCACCCGCGACGCTAACATCAATATCGCTCACTAAATCGGTGGCATTGACATATACTTCCTTAGGCGATGAAGTGTCTCCTGCCTCAACATAAAACACCAGCGTTGAAGGAGTGGCTGCCAAAGATGGATTGGCAATTTTGAAAGTAGCGTTGATGGTATGGTCGCTCACCACATCTTCAAAAGTATATTCCAAACGACGAGGCTGATCCACGCCATCCACTTTTAACACGTCAACGGTATAACCTTCCTCTGGAGTCAATTGGAAAGTCTGCGTTCCGTGGATAGGCACAGTAACATTACCTTCTGGAGTGATTGCACCATGATCGCCAGCGGAGGCAAAGATCTGGAAATCGCTGATGGCATTGCCGTAAACTTCAATATCATCAATAATCAAACCCGAACCGCTTGAGCCAGATGCTTCGAATGCAATTTGATAATTGGCTGTTGGATTGGGCAACGACAATGTTTTTTGAGTCCATTCGTTACTTGCCGTACTATAAGTTTCCAACAAAGTCCATTCTGCGGTTGGAGAAGTGCGGTAATAAACTTTTAACGTATAGGAAGCACTGCCTTGCTGTGCATACCAAAATGACAATACCGGATTAGTGAGGAAAGTAAAGTCAAAATTAGGCATAACCAACTTGGTGGTACCATTTGTTACATAATAGAACAACGCATTTTTTTCTCCTGAGTGGGCAGTAGTAATAGAACCGCTATTATTTCCCGTAGCCGTTTTCCACGAAAAGGTATTATTCACAAATTCATTGTAGCAATACAACGGAATATATCGTGATTCAAAAGACTCTCTCCAAGGAAAAGTATCAATCGTCGTAAAGCCACGCACAACTTGGAATTGCAGGCTGTCGCCCATATTGGTAATATTGCTGATACGCACATTATTGACACGATCTCCATTGGTAAAAAACGGGAATGGATTTGAATATTGGCTAAACTCATTCATACCATATCCACCGAAATAGGATTGTGACATAGTACCGTAAGTAGGTTCATACGGATTTAAACTGGAAGGTTCGCCGTTTTTACGGAAAGCATATACTTCAGGAAATACCTCCTCAAAATCCACACCGGCATTACCGTTCCATTCATCGTTGATACGATAGATTACCGCACCGGTTCCATATACTTGACTATCAAAATAATGACTACTATTACGATATTCCAACAGCAAATATTCGTTAGGACGGAATGGATCATTCAAAGGAATAATATAGGCGCTATTTTTTGAAGAAGCAACAGGATAAATGGTATAAAGGCCATTAGTATCTGCTCTTGGAATTTCGTCAATCCAATGACCATATTTATGCTTCATATAGGCATCCATATTCTGTGGTGGTGTAGCATTTTGTTCCATCAAGTCCCACTTTCCAACGAAAGTATGGTCGTTTCCACCCGTTTCATAGCCATAAAGGTCTGGAGCACTCAAAGAGTGGAACATCTCGTGACACAACGTGCTGGTGGAAAAATAGTGATCATTTCGTGCCAGTTGAAAATTATAATCATAAACTCGTTTTCCACGAATGTAAATGACCCTATCCCATAATGACGTTCTATGAGGCCACAACAATTCGCTCCATCCTTCCACATCACTATTGATAACAAATACTATATTATCAACCAAACCGTCGTCGTTGTAATCCAAATTCAGGTCCGAAGGCACCATAAACTGAATAAAACGGACGGCACTATCCACCAAATCTGCTTCACGTTGCTGACGTTCCCATGCGTCGGCATATCCCCAGATTGGATCTTGATATATGGTTCTGAAATATCCTTTAGGATGAATATCGTGATAGGAAAGGATCACATTTCCATTGGGAGCAGGAAACAAATGAGACTGAATGGTAAACTGGTTATACGAAACGTGTTGGAAATAATTCTTCATTGACGAAGAATTATCAGCTGTCGTATCGTTAAACATATTTTCCACCGTAGTATAGTTGTTGACGAAATTCGTATCATCGGCAAAGCTGATGAAGACTACGAGATTGTTCATTGTTCCATGGTTCATTGTACGAGTAGCTGCGGGCGCGTTCTCACGAATCCGTCGCTCATTGTCTATACGGCGAGCCATAATCTTGTTGGCGTTTCCCAAGAATCCAGGTGTCAAAGCCGCCTTAGTTCTCGGATTGGTTTGGCCGACAATAAATTCGGAAGGGACGATCTCGTCACCTTGCTTCACGGCGTAAGTATAGTACCTTGTTTCAGGATTAATAATAATCGTATAACCATCGGCATCGTGGTAATAATTAAAATACTCGTCACCACTGACAAAACAATGGATTACCTCGCCATTGGGCTGGGTAATGGTACAAGGCACATTCTTTAGCGGTGCAGCCAAAATACTGCTTGTCATAAAAATGACAAGCAGTATGATAGAAAATATGTTTTTCATTCTATAGTCAATCTAAATTATTTTAATCTTTTCAATTTAACGGTGAAGTGTCTCATCAATTCGGCTTCCCAAGTGATTTCCAAACCACGTGTGATGGTTTCTCTTCTGTCATAAACATTCTTCAATGCGGCAGCGATAACATCCATGTGGTTATTGGTATAAACTCTTCTTGGAATACAGAGGCGAACGAAATCGAGACCACCGAAGCGGTTTTCACGAGTTACAGGATCACGGTCGGCCAAGATGTAACCGATTTCGCAAGCACGGATACCAGCTTCCAAGTATAATTCGCAAGTCAAAGTTTGAGCAGGAAATTCTTCCTTTGGAACGTGAGTCAACACTTTATCGGCATCTACGAAAATAGCGTGACCACCAGCAGGACGTTGATAAGGAATACCATATTCGTCCAATTTCTTAGCCAAATACTGAACCTGTTGAATACGGGTGTCAAGCATATCAAATTCGGTATTTTCATCCAAACCCACTGCCAAGGCAGCCATATCACGACCATTCATACCGCCATAAGTCAAGAATCCTTCAAAAGGAATACAGAATCTCTTGGCACCTTCGTACCAATCTTCCTTGTTGGTAGCGATGAAACCACCCATATTGACCAAACCGTCCTTTTTAGCAGACATCGTCATAGAATCAACGTAGGAGAACATTTCCTTGGCGATTTCCTTGATCGTCTTATTTTCGTAACCTTTTTCACGAGTTTTGATGAAATAGGCATTTTCGGCGAAACGGGCAGAGTCCATATTTACTGGAACACCATACTTGTGGCAAAGTGCACAAGTGTCTTTAATGTTCTGCATGCTTACAGGCTGTCCACCAACGGTATTGTTCGTAACGGTCAAAACCATAAAAGGAACATTACCTTGGTTTTCCTTCAATACCTTTTCCAATTTTTCCAAAGAAACATTTCCCTTGAAAGGAACTTCAAGTTGAGTATCTTTTGCTTCATCGGTAGTAACGTCGATAGCGAAAGCCTTACGTGATTCGATGTGTCCCTTTGTAGTATCAAAATGGGCATTTCCGGGAACGACGTTGCCGGGTTTTACCAAATATGAAAACAATACATTTTCAGCGGCACGGCCTTGGTGAGTAGGAATCACATAATTAAAGCCCGTGATTTTAGTCACCATATCCTTGAATTCAAAGAAAGATCTTGAACCAGAATAACTTTCGTCACCCATCATCATGGCAGACCACTGACGGTCGCTCATAGAACCGGTACCGGAATCCGTATTCAAGTCAATGTAAACCTGTTCTGATTTCAACATAAAAATGTTGTTGTAAGCTTCTTCAAGCCATTTTTCGCGTTCTTCGCGTGTGGATTTCTTAATGGGTTCAACCATCTTGATTTTCCAAGATTCTGCAAATGGTAATTCCATAGTAATAAATTTTTAGTTGTTATTATTTTGATTTTTTTTCGCTAATTCAGTTTTGATTAATTGACCTTCATCATTGAAGAAATACTTATAAATAAGCTTTCCGTTTTCATCGAAGAACTTCCATTCCCCGATTTTCAGTCCGTGACGATAATTGCCCGCATAATACAAATAGCCGTTATCGTGATATACCTTATATAAGCCTTCTTCCTTACCATCAACGTAATGGGCCTCTGTGCATAAATTTCCATTTTTATGATATGCGAACCAATCGCCGTCTCGTTTGGTTTGATCTACGATATTTCCTTCCGTATATTTATAATGCGTACTGTCATAATAGTAAACCTCGCGATATTTTTCATCGGTCAGCTGACCATTTTCGTCCACCTTATAAAAACACACGATCCTGGATTGTTTATCGGCGTATGCTTGTTCCACTTTTTTGCCCGGAAGCGTGTCATTTTGGTCGATTTTTCCCGCACCAATGGCTGCTTCATTCAATTCAACAGATTCCTCCATACCATCGACCTTGGACTCTTCCTTAGACTTGGGCTTGCACGACATCATACCCATCAAGAACAACAAAACGACGGATATGCACAACAGTTTTTTCATAGTTATTTTTTCTTTTTAGAGAAAGGTTCATTTAAGATATCCAACACTTCATTGGTAATATCCTTGGTTGGATCGGCATCCAGCATTTGTCCGCCATACTGATAAGAAAAGATGAAGGAAGCGTTTCGTTCGGCATTCACGCGTTGGGTTGCCGCGATGACAGAATCGGCGATTTGCTTCAAAGCCGCCGCTTGGCGTGCTTCCAAGTTACTCATCACCTGGTTGTAATCCGCCTGAAGAGCCTCACTTTCGGCCATCAGTTGCTGCTGTGCGTTTTCTACCTGCACCTGTGTCAAAATGCCAGATTGATAATTCTGCTGGAATTGAGCATATTTTCTTTCCAGGGCACTTTGTCTATTCTTGAAAAGGGCTTCCTGCTTAGCCATTTCGGCCTCGATGTCATCCGTCAAAACATTCACCAATTCATACTGTGAATTAATGGTATCAATATTGATATACACGATTTCTCCAGAACGGGGTTCGGTATTCACCACAGCTGTCGGACGATGGCTTGCGGTTTTCGGGAAAAAGAAATACAGAATATACAATCCGATTACCGCCAACGCCAAAACGATTTCAACAATCCATTTCGCAATACAGCATTTACATTTTTTCTTTTCACAAGTTTCCTGCTTGTTGTTTGGGGAAACTTCGGCTACATTTTCTTCAAATTCACTCATTATTCTCTAATTTTATTAATTTCCTACTTCAGATAAATATTTAATTCTCATAATACGCACCTCTTCCATCGTATATTCGTCCTCGCCCAATTCTTCAAGGGCGTCCTGAACAGAATCGGTTTGCGCATTGTTGAAATAATCAAGGATTTCATCCTGATGATAGGGATCGACCACCTCATCGATATAATAATCGATATGAAGTTTCATACCCGAGGCCACGATACTTTCAATTTCTGTCAAAAGTTCGTCCATTTCCATACCCTTGGCCACGGCAATATCCTCAAAGGCAATTCGCTTGTCGATATTTTGGATGATATAAACCCTATTATAGGATTTGTTTGCCACCGTCTTGACCACAAAATCCTGCGGACGTTCAATTTCATTATCCTCCACATAATTTTTAATCAATTCGATAAAGGGCTTGCCATATTTCTGGGCTTTACCCGCTCCCACGCCGGTAATATGCGTCATTTCCTCCATATTGGTAGGATACTGAATACACATATCCTCCAATGACGGATCTTGGAAAATCACGTATGGAGGAAGATTTTCGGCATTGGAGATGGTCTTGCGTAAATCCTTCAGCAAGGCGAAGAGATTCTTGTCGAAGGCATCACCCTTAACAGGAACCGGGTCATCCATCATCTCATCGTCGTCGTCGTCAACCTCGTTGTTGACATTTTTCGGTTTGACAATCATCACCGAATAAGGATTGACCATATATTTTTCGCCCTTCTTCGTCACTTTCAGCAAACCGTAATTCTCCACATCCTTTACGATCAATTCCTCAAAAATAGCCAGACGAATCACATTGGACCAGAACTTCTTGTCATAATCCATACCTTCGCCGAATTGTTTTAGTTTTTGATGTTTGAACTTTTCGACAGAAGTGGTGGCATCACCCACGATAATGTCAATAATATGGTCTTCCTTAAATTGCTGTTTCACCGTTTGGATTACCTCCAGGGTCAAGACAATTTGCTCGGAAGCGTTCATCTTCGGTTTGGGATGATTGCAATTATCGCAATTATGGCAGCTTTCCTCATCAAATTCCTCTCCGAAATAATGCAGCAAATGTTTTCTCCTACAGCTTGTTGATTCTGCGTAAGAAGCCGTTTCGGCCAAGAGCTGCTTAACGATTTCCTGTTCCGCCACTGATTTTTTTGTTGAGAATTTCTCCAACTTATTCAAATCCTTCGGATCATAAAAGGCGATACAAACGCCTTCCCCGTCATCACGACCCGCACGGCCCGTTTCTTGGTAATAGCCCTCGAGACTCTTAGGCATATCGTAATGGATGACATAACGCACGTCGGGTTTGTCAATACCCATTCCGAAAGCAATCGTGGCCACGATCACATCGGCCTTTTCCATCAGGAAAGCATCTTGGTTTTCGACACGCGTATGGGAATCCAAGCCGGCGTGATAAGGCAGTGCCTTAATCTGATTGGCCTGTAGAAACTCGGCCAGTTCCTCAACCTTTTTACGACTAAGACAATAAACGATACCTGATTTTCCAGGATTGTTCTTAATATATTTGACCAATTCCTTATCAACATCTTTCGTCTTTTCACGAATTTCATAATAAAGATTCGGGCGATTAAACGAGGAAATGAAGACTTCTGCCTTATCCATTCCCAAGTTCTTCTGGATATCGCTTTGCACCTTGGGCGTTGCCGTAGCCGTAAGGGCAATCACCGGGACTTTTTTGCCGATGGTATCGATAATGGCTCTGATTCGTCTATATTCCGGTCTGAAATCGTGTCCCCATTCGGAAATACAATGGGCTTCGTCGATGGCGTAAAAAGAAATATCGATATCCTTAAAGAAATCCACGTTTTCCTCTTTTGTCAATGATTCCGGAGCCACATAAAGCAATTTCGTCTTGCCTGAACGCAAATCATCCTTGACTTCCTTGATTTCTTGTTTTGTCAAAGACGAATTCAAGAAATGTGCGATGCCGATTTCCGTGCCTAAATTACGGATGGCATCCACCTGATTTTTCATTAAGGCGATAAGAGGTGATATCACGATGGCGGTACCTTCCTTCATCATAGCAGGCAATTGGTAGCACAAGGATTTGCCACCACCAGTCGGCATTATCACAAAACAATCCTTACCTTTCAATAGTGACTTGATAATCTTGAGTTGATTTCCCTTAAAAGTGTCAAAGCCGAAAAATTTCTTCAGCATTTTGGAAATCTCCTTGTCAGTAAAAGTTGCCATTATATGTAAACTTTGAGTTTGCTAATTATTCTTTTCAAGTATTATTCAACAAAAATATAAAAAACTTTGCAATAAAGATACATTTTTTGCCTTTTTTTTACGCTTATTTTTATAACATCCTGATTATTAGTGGAATAATTTACCTAACAATTTTCTTTGCTCAAAGACGCCTTCACCAAGCGCCGAACCGACGTTTCCAACGGCAGAAAACTCTTCTTATAATTCACCTTCCTCAATTTCGACAAATCGGCATAAAGGCCGGCAGAAGGCAAAACGGGACAAGTCAAATTTTCCGAAAATTCCACTTGTGGCTGGATTTTCAAAGTTGAAAAAACGCTCTGGGCCGCCACGCTCAATGGACGGGCGTAGGCGGTGCCCACGTTGTATAAGCCCCGTGCCGGAAAATGATTCATCAACCACATCATCACGGTTGTCACATCCGTGACATAGACAAAATCATACAAGGGTTCTTGCCCACCAACCAGGAGCAATGTGGCAATTTGTTTCGTCATTATCTGACGAACCAGCTGATACACCAGGGACGCATTTTTCAATTTTTGACCTTCATTCGGACCAAAAACGTTAAAAAACTTCAAGCCATACCAAAATGGCGGCATTGAGACCTGCTTTTGCACCCATTGGTCGAACTCGTGTTTTGATCGACCGCAAAGTGACACTGGTTTTAATTTATACAACGCCTTGTCGTCATCTATGCACGAAGTCATTCCTTCTCCGTAGGTTTCTGCTGAAGAAGCGTATATCAACGGAATATGATTTTGGGAAGTCCAACTCCAAATGCGCTGCGAATATTCCACATTCCATCTTTTGAAGACAGCATAATCATTGATGTCCTTGTCTGTCTGCGCTCCTAAATGCACGACAAAATCCACTTGCGAAGCATACTTTCCTGCCCATTCAAAAAAAACATCCGCAGGAACAAATTCCAAATATTGAAGGTCTTGCCGACGTAATAAATTGGCCGTTTCATCAAAATCGACAAGGATTAGATCCGTATAACCATAGTGATTCAAATGACGAACAAAATTACTTCCTATAAAGCCGGCAGCCCCCGTAACAACAATCATAAAAACTCAAATTTTATGCAAAAATAAGAATTTTTCTATTGTCTGGCACGCTGTTCAACTTTAAGGAACGCAATCATAGAAATTAGGAAGAACTATTTTCTGGCACGAATCATTGCACCGGTACGATTTTTACCCAAACGGATAATATCCAGCAAAGGACGATTGGATGGGCAGCCGAATGAACAGGAACCGCATTCAATACAATTCATAATACCACGTTTCTCGCAATCTTCGTAAAGTTGTGCATCAGAACAAGCATACAGCATATATGGTTCCAGGCCCATCGGGCAAGCGTGGACGCATTTTCCGCAACGCAGACATTCATACACTTCACCACGTTTGCTTTCCTTGTCGTTCATCAGCAGCAAACTGGACATACCCTTTACGGTATAGGCATTGACATTGGACATGGCCTTCCCCATCATTGGACCGCCGGAAATGATTTTGCCGGTATCTTCAGGAATACCCACTGCATTTAAGATATCGGCAATACTTGTTCCGATACGCACTCTGAAATTCTTAGGTGCGGGCACCGACTTGCCACTCACCGTCATAAAGTTCTCAACAATTGGCTTGTTTTTCTGAACGGCTTCATAAATGGCGTAAGTGGTAGCAATATTATTGACGATACAACCCACTTCGATAGGCAATTTCCCATTCGGGACATTGCGCTTTGTTAAAGCGTTAATCAATTGTTTTTCAGCACCTTGTGGATATTTTGTTTTTAGTTTTACCACTTGGATTTTAGGATGTTTTTTCGCCACTTCGGTCAAATGCTCAATGGCGTCGGGTTTATTGGCCTCCACACCGATCAAAGCCACGGGTGCGTTAGAAGCCACCAACATTGCCTCGATACCCACCATCACCTCTTCGGCGCGTTCCAGCATCATACGATAGTCCACCGTGATATAAGGTTCGCATTCAGCCGCATTGATGATGAGGTAATCCACCTTTTTATCGGGAGGAACCAAATATTTAACGTGAGTCGGGAAGCAGGCACCACCCAAACCCACGATACCGCAGGCCTTCATCCGATCTATAATTTCGGCTTTCGTCAGTTTGATTTCGCTCACCAAGTCAGGTGTAGTATCGATAGACTCATCCCATTCGTCACCTTCCACATCAATAAAGACGGCATCTTTTTTATAGCCCAGAAAATCCGTTGCCGGTTCAATTTTGGACACGGTTCCTGAAACTGGAGAATGCACATTGGCACAAATAAACGCCTCTGCCTTGCCAATCAATTGGCCGACCTTGACCTTATCGCCCTTTTGCACGACAGGAGTCGCGGGAGCACCCAAATGCTGAGTAAGGAAAACGACAGCTTGTTTGGGAATCGGGAAATATTCAACCGTACAGGTTTTGGCCAATTTATTTTCTTCGGGATGGATTCCACCCAACTTAAAAGTCTTCATACGTAAAAACTATTGATTATTTTCGTTTGATGATGGGGTTTCTTGAGATGTAGGAGCATCGCTTGGGGTTTCCTTTTTGGGAGGGAAATTGGCGGTATGGATAGCTCCTGTCGGGCACTCGGCCACGCACTTTCTACAGCTCTTGCACTTGGTAAAATCGATGTAGGCCACGGAATTTTCCACTGTAATCGCTTCGAAAGGACAAATCTTGGCACATTTGCCACAACCGATACACGCCGCAGAACAATTCTTGCGGGCGACAGCACCTTTTTCCTTATTGATACAGGAAACGAACACCCTACGATTAAACTTTCCCTTATATCTGAGTTCTATAACTTTACGAGGACAAGTCTTCGCACAAGCACCGCAACCCACACATTTTTCTTCCTCTACGACAGGAAGTTGAGTGACGGGGTCAAGATGAATTGCGTCGAATTTGCAGGCCTTCACGCAATCACCGCAGCCAAGACAACCGAATGGGCAGGCACTCTCTCCAGCAAAAATCGAGCTGGCGAACTGGCAGGAAATGGCAGAATCGTAATTTACTTTCGCCGGAGCGTTTTCAGCCGTTCCATTACAGCGAACCACCGCAATCATCGGTTCACTTTCGGCAGCTTCCAAGCCCATCACTTTGGCAATGGCAGCCATATCGCCTCCTGCCGGACATTTGCGACCTTCCAACGAATTGGACTTCACTATCGCTTCGGCCAAGGCACGACAGCCCGCAAAGCCGCAACCACCGCAGTTGGCACCCGGCAAATGGGCAGCCACCTCGTCAATACGCGGATCTTCAATGACTTTGAATGCTTTTGAAACAAAATATAGAATTACCGCGGCTATCAAACCAATAGCACCGATAACCAACGCAGCTAACAATATCGTCTTCACCATAATAATATCGTTTAATAATTTTTGAAACTGCAAAGATACAATTTTTTGAGTAGTAGTGACAAAAAAAAATCCTCTTTGTAAAAAAATGATGATTTTCTTTCTTTTCATATCGTCATTTTTATGAATATTAAAATCTAAAATTCACTGGCAAAACCATTTGTGTAGTTTATTTTCTTACGGAATTATCCCATTTAGTCTTGTAAAAGATTTTTTTCTTGAGAATGTTTTTCTTTTCCGTTACTTTCTTTATAACCCAAAGAAAGTAACCAAAGAAAGGTTTCCCGTTAATGTAGAGACGCGGCGCGCCACGTCTCTACAAATCGGGCAGTTGTCGGCTTGATTTTTTGGCTACTTTTCAATCAAGAGAAAAGTAGCGGAAATTTATTAATAAAAATAACGACTTCGCAAGACTAAACGGGATAATTCCGTTTTCTTATAATAGGATTAGAATATTTTTCCTATTTTTGCACACTTTTTTTGACTTATAATTAAATAGGAATAAATAATACTTATGAATATTGACGGAAAGCACTACCGCGTAGGCGTTGACATCGGTTCAACCACGATGAAAGTGGCGGTATTGGATCAATCGGGAAAATTGGTTTTTTCAGACTACCAACGTCATCAGGCCGACATTCGCGGAACCGCAAGCCGTATCGTCAAGCAGCTTTACCAAACTTTGGGAGAGTGTTCCCTACGCATCGTCATCACCGGATCGGTAGGTATGGGCTACGCACAGCGGCTCGGCTTTGGTTTCGTACAGGAAGTGGTGGCCGCCGCCGAGATGGTCAGGCAGCGCTATCCGCAAGTCGGCACCTTCATTGACATGGGGGGCGAAGACAGCAAGATGATTTTCTTCGAGAAAGGGAAAGTGCCAGACATCCGTATGAACGGCAGTTGTGCCGGCGGCACCGGTGCCTTCATCGACCAAACCGCTATGCTGTTCCACGTTGAGACAAAGGAACTGAACACCTTGGCCGCACAAGCCGAACACATCCACCCCATTGCCTCCCGCTGCGGCGTCTTTTCCAAAACCGACATTCAGAATTTGATGAGCCGCAACATTAGTCGCGCCGACATTGCCGCCTCTGTTTTCAATGCCGTGGCTATGCAGGTGGTGGCTTCCCTCGCACGCGGAATGGACATTACCCCGACCGTCTTCTTTTGCGGAGGACCTTTCGCCTTTCTCCCCGAACTACAAAAGCACTTTCAAAGAGTACTGGGACTGAGCGAAGAACAGTGCATTCTTCCCGAAAACGCGCAAATCATCCCCGCTTCAGGTTGTGCCCTTTTAGCCGATCAATTAAGTACAGGCAGCATCACCATCAGCCAACTCATCAATACCATTGAAACGAAACAGGACGACACGCCAACTTTTAGCAATCGGCTGCCAAGACTTTTTTCATCAGAAAAAAATTACCAAGAATGGCTGGAGGCGGAAAACATTTATTATGTCAAACGTGCGAAATTAAAGGACGACAATCCCACTCCCTATTTTCTGGGCGTGGATTCGGGCAGCACCACCACCAAGTTGGTCTTGCTAAATACTGAAGGAGAAATTGTCTATACGGATTACCAGCGCAACGAAGGCGACAGTTTCAAGGCATTTTGCGGGATGCTGCAAAGTCTGCACCAAAGCGTTGCCAATCCCGCCAACATCGTCATTGCGGGCAGTGCGGTTACCGGTTATGGCGAAAACCTCATCAAGACCGCCTTCAACTTTGATTATGGCATTGTAGAAACGATGGCACATTTTTCCGCTGCCAAACAAGTAGAGCCGAATGTCAGTTTTGTACTGGATATCGGAGGTCAGGACATGAAAGCCATCTTTGTTGAAAACGGGTCCATCCGCCGTATGGAAATCAACGAAGCGTGCTCTTCCGGCTGCGGATCGTTCATCGAGACTTTTGCCAATATGATGGGCTATCCCGTGGCAGAATTCGCCAAACTGTCGTGTTTTGCGCCCTACCCTTGCGACCTTGGCACCCGCTGTACCGTCTTTATGAATTCCAAAGTCAAACAAGCCATGCAGGAAGGTGCCGCCGTTGACGACATCGCCGCAGGATTCAGTTATTCCGTTGTCAAAAATTGTCTTTTCAAAGTATTGAAAATCAAAAATATCGAAGAATTAGGACAACATATCGTCGTACAAGGCGGCACTTTTAGGAATCACAGTATCGTACGGGCCTTGGAAAATATGTCCGGCTGCCACGTTTCCTTTTCCGACATTCCCGAATTGATGGGTGCTTACGGAGCCGCCCTCTATGCGAAACAGATGAAAAAAGAACACAAATTATTTCAGAAATAAGTCGTATATCTTTCAAAACATCAAAAAACTCAGCTTAAACTTTCACGCATTATGACACTCAACGAACTTATTGCCGCCAACAGTTACAAATCGGAATTTGAAATCTGTCCGGGGTGCGAAAACCATTGCACGGTCAAGCTGTTTCATTTCTCGAATGGGAACACTTTTTTCTCGGGCAACAACTGCGAAAGGGTTTATTCCAACAGCTCTTCCAACCAGCGAAAGGGAGTCAATATGTTTGCGGAAAAATACAAATTGCTATTTCAAAAAGCTGACAAGGAAGTTCGTGACGATGCTCCCACGATTGGCATTCCGCGAGGGTTGGGCATTTATGAGAACTATCCATTTTGGAGGACCTTATTTACCGAATGCGGTTTCAGGCCCGTGCTTTCTAGCGCTTCAAGCAACAAACTGTATGAAAGCGGTTTGCGTGCCATCATGGCCGACAACATCTGCTTTCCCGCCAAATTGATGCACGGTCATATTAACGATTTAATTTCCAAGAAAGTAGATCGAATTTTTTATCCCTACGTTGTTTATGAACGGAAGGAAGACGAAAAATCGCTCAACAGCTATAATTGTCCCATTGTGGCCGGATATTCCGATGTCATCAGAAGTTCTATGGATCCCGCCGCAAAGTCAGGAATTGCTTTTGACACGCCGGTTATCAGTTTCAAGAACCCAATATTACTTCGTCAATCTTGCCAATCTTATTTAGAGACGCTCAGCGTTGATAAAAAAACGGCACAGCACGCCATCAATGCGGCCATCCAAGCACAGGACGAATATCTGCAAAAGCTCACCAGACGGGGCAACGAAATCTTACAACAAGCCATTGCCGAAAACCGTATGGTGATTTTGTTGGCGGCGCGTCCCTACCACATCGACCCGCTCATTGAGCATAAAATATCACACGCCATCGCCGATATGGGCATTGACGTCATAACCGAAAACACGGCAAGTGAAAAAGGAAGCGACGTATATAAGGAACTCAATGCCATGACGCAATGGAGTTATCCGAACCGCATCTTCAAAGCAGCATATTTTGTTGGTAATCATCCATATAAAAATCTGCATTTTGTACAGCTCACCTCTTTTGGTTGTGGTCCTGACGCCTTTATTCTGGACGAGGTCAATGCCATTTTGAAGCGTTTTCATAAAAACCACACCATTCTCAAAATTGATGATGTCAACAATATCGGCTCTTTGCGACTGCGCGTACGCTCGCTGGTGGAATCGGTAAGCGACAATCTTGCCCATCAAGAATCGTCGCCGAACTATTCAGAAGCGGAAACGAAACCGACACCATACACCACTACCAAAACCTACACCGCACAGGAACGCCACCGCACACTAATCGCACCCTACTTTGCCGAAGGATATTCCGAGTTTTTTCCATCCGTTTTCAAAGTGGCGGGTTACAAGCTCATCAACCTTCCCACCGGCAATCAGGAAGCTGCCGAAATCGGTTTGAAATATGCGAACAACGAGGTTTGCTACCCCGCCACCATCGTGGTTGGAAGCATTATGAAAGCATTGACAGATGGACAATTCGACCCTAAAGAAACCGCCATTGTCATGACACAGACCGGAGGACAATGTCGTGCGTCCAACTATTATTCATTGATAAAAAACGCCTTGGTCAATGCCGGATTACAGGAAATTCCCGTCATTTCACTGGCTTTAAGCGCATCGGTTTCGGCTTCCCAACCGGGATTTACCATTCCGTGGAAAAAAATCACCAAACTCACCATTTACACCATCCTTTACGCCGATTGTCTATCCAAACTCTACCACGCTTCCATAGTGCGTGAAAAAGTGCCGGGTTCTGTAAAATTATTGAGAGAAAAATATATGGAGAAGGCCTTCCCCATTATTGAAGCCAACAACAGCAAAGGATTATTAACATTATTGGCGGAAGCCGTCAAGGATTTCAGTACAGCAATAGATGGTGAAAAGAAAGTTCCTGTCATTGGTTTAGTGGGAGAAATCTATGTGAAATACAACGGATTCAGCAATAAATTTGTAATCAATTGGTTGGAAGAACACGGCGTAGAAGTGGTTCCGCCAGCGCTCATCGGCTTTCTCACGATGGGATTTGCCAACAACCACATCAACCGCCAACTTCACATTAAGGAAGTGCAATTTCCACAATGGCTCAACGATTTGGTTTACCATCGTTTATTCAAACAAATTCAGAAATTCAACCAAATTTGTGCCAACTTCCCATTTTATAGGCCTCTCACCCCTATTTTTGAAGACGCCAAATTAGCAGAACAGGTAGTCAATATGGCTGGAGACTTTGGTGAGGGCTGGTTTTTGCCTGGTGAAATTTGCCATTTGGCAGAAAACGGCATTCAAAACATCGTCAGTTTGCAGCCCTTTGGCTGTATTGCCAACCATATCATTTCCAAAGGCGTCGAGAAAAAAATCAAGCAGGTTTATCCGCAGCTCAGCTTACTCTTCCTTGATTTTGACAGTGGCACTTCCGAAGCCAACGTCTTTAATCGCTTGCATTTTATGGTTGAAAACTGTAAAAAGCAATTGGAAGCTTCCTTATGAGAAGTTGAATCGCCGTCGAAAAACAAATTTTGTGATTCATGATAGAAGATAACAATTTATTAATCGTCCGTAAGTGGTAAAAAATTTATAGTTACGGACGGTACATAATTTATCAACTATCCGTAAATAACAAAAAAATATAGTTTCGGACGATTAATAATTTATAAGATGGCCGCAAGTGGTAAAAAATTATAGTTACGGACTGGATATAATTGCTGTTAAAAAAATAAATTGTATCTTTGCACCTTGAAAAACAAATCGTTATGGCAGACATAGAAATCATAGGACGAGAATATGAACAACGGTTGCTTGACATGCTCTGCAAAGAGAAAGGTGCCAACCTTATAGCAGTGTATGGGCGTAGGCGAGTGGGCAAGACTTTTCTCGTAAAACAATATTTTGACGAGCAATTCGACTTTTTCTTTACGGGTAGTTTTGAGACACCACAAAAGGTGCAACTTGCTCTTTTTCAAAACACGTTGCAGCAATACAGTGGAGAAGAACAAGCTACACCGAAAACTTGGTTCGAAGCATTTGACCAGTTGAGGATTTATCTTTCAGGCATCAAAAAAAAACGTCTTGTGGTTTTTTTAGACGAATTACCTTGGATGGAAACGCCGAAATCGAATTTCCTAAAGGCTTTCACTTATTTCTGGAACAGCTGGGCATCCACTCGCAAAGGGCTCAAACTCATCGTTTGCGGTTCCTCTACCACCTGGATGCTAAACAAGATAATTGGCGACAAAGGTGGACTTTATGGTCGCTGCAGCCGTTCAATTTACCTTGCGCCCTTCAATTTGCATGAGGTTGAGGATTTTCTGAAAAAGCAGAAAGGCATCGTATGGAATCGCTATCAGATTTTGGAAGCATATATGATTTTCGGCGGCATTCCCTACTACCTCAACATGCTGGAAAAAGACCTGCCTTTTGAAAAGAACATCAACAACCTTTTCTTTCGCAAGGGTGCGCCATTGCAGGTGGAATACGACTTTCTGTTCCGCTCGCTGTTCAAGTCGTCTGCAATTTACAAGCAAGTCGTCGAAGCGGTTGCCAAAAAAAATAAAGGTCTGACCTTGAAAGAGATAAAGGAATCGTTAAAAGTCAACGACGGAGGCTCTTTGTCAGTAATTATAGAGAATCTTTGTAAATGCGACTTTATCCGCAAATATGCGGCGTACGGGAAAAAGGAACGCGGAATGTTGTACCAGTTGACTGATCTATATTCTCTATTTTATTTGAAATTCATCAATGAAAAGCAAGGCTTAGACGAACATTATTGGTCAAATCTTCCAGAAACAAAAAGAAACGCCTGGGCCGGTTATGCCTTTGAACAAGTCTGCCTACACCACATTGAGCAAATCAGAATCAAATTAGGCATTAGGGGAGTACTTACCAACATCAGTTCATGGTCGTGTCCTAAACAAATCGACAAAGACGGCACCGAATGGTCGGGCACTCAAATTGACTTGTTGCTTTGTCGTGGTGATCATGTCATTGATTTATGCGAGATGAAATACAGCAAGTCGGAATACATCGTCACAGCGGAATACGAAAATCATCTACGGGATAGAACCGATACTTTTGCCCATTTCACAAAAGCAAAAGATGCCTTGCATAACATTTTGGTAACCACTTACGGAATACGGGAAAACATTCATACCGGAATCTTTAACAGCACCGTAACGATGGATGCCCTGTTTGAAGCAAGTAATATTTTTTAGATGTATATCAAACTCGAAAAACAAATTTTGTGTAAATTTGCAACTTCAGAAATTAATTATCAATACAATGAAAAAAATATTCTTTGTCCTTATCGCAGCCCTATTTTTCTGCAGCTGTCAGCAAGACGCACCCGAACCACAAGCCATCAGTTTGGTTCCTGAGCCCGTGTCAATTTCCGTCAACGAAGGCGCATTTGCCATCAATGCCAAGACCAAATTGGCGTTTCAAAACTTGCCTGACAACAGCAATCTTCAGCAATATGTTCTGGAAAATTACCACAAGTTTTTCGGTTTTGATCCGATTGTCAAGGCTTCTGCCACCCGAAATGTGATTATGTTCTGCCTGAATGACAAGACTAACGACGAAATTGGCGAAGAAGGTTATCAATTATCAGTATCAAAAAAAATGATTATCATCAGCGCCAATACGGAAGCGGGATTGTTTTATGGATTCCAGACACTGATACAGTTGGCGCCGGGCAACGTGGGTGTTGAGCAAGCCGCAACTTTAGGAGTTCCCTGCGTCAACATTACCGACTATCCGCGTTTTGAGTGGCGCGGCAGCCATTTGGACGTTTGCCGCCATTTCTTCAACATTGACGAAGTAAAGAAGCATTTGGATGTGATGGCCTTGTACAAGCTTAACAAATTTCACTTTCACCTGACCGACGACCACGGCTGGCGTATCCAGATTGATCGTTATCCCGAATTGACCGAAATCGGAGCTTGGCGTGTCGATCGCAGCGATGTGCCCTGGGGCGAGGCCGAACCCGCACAAGAAGGCGAAGAATGCACTTACGGCGGCTACTTTACCAAAGACCAAATTCGCGAAATCATTGCGTATGCCGCCCAACGGCACATTGACGTCGTTCCCGAAATTGAAATGCCGGGGCACAGTTCTGCCATCTTAAAGGCTTATCCCCAATACGCCTGCGATGATTTTCCGTACGATATCGCCATCGGACCCTATTGGCCACCCAAAGCCATTTTATGCGGCGGCAACGACTCCGTGATGGTCTTTCTGAAAAACGTCATAGACGAAGTCATTGAACTGTTCCCCTACGAATATGTGCATATCGGCGGTGACGAAGCCTTCAAGGACAATTGGAAAGTATGTCCGAAATGCCAAGCCAAAATCAAGGACTTGGGCTTGAACAACGAAGAGGAATTGCAGGGTTGGATGGTTGCAGAAATGGAAAAGCACATCAACGCCAAAGGCAAAAAAATCATTGGCTGGGATGAAATTTTAGATGGCGGAGTATCCTCGACAGCCACCGTTCAATCTTGGCGAGGCAAAGAAACCGCCATACACGCCGCCCAAAACGGCAATGCCATCATTATGTCGCCAACGGAATTCTGTTATTATGACTATTACCAAGATATACCGGAAACACAGCCCAAAGCCATCGGCGGCTGGGTGCCTTTAGAAAAAGCCTACGCTTTTGAACCCATTCCCGACTCTTTGACCGCCGAGCAAGCCCAATTCATCAAAGGCGGGCAATGCAATCTGTGGTCTGAATTCATTTTCACATACGACCATGCCGAATTTATGCTACTGCCACGACTTTGCGCCCTCTCAGAATGCGTTTGGACCCCCAAAGAAAAGAAAAATTACGAACAATTTGAATCCAAGATTGCTGCTCAAATCAAGCTTCTTCAGCAATTAGGCTATCATCCCTGTACCACGATTGGACCATTGGAACAACCTGTACCTGCCGAAGAAAAATAATTATCAATATGCTTAAAAACAAAATCTTTTTATTTATTTTTGCCCTAATTCCCGTATGGGTTTCCGCCCAAACCCTTGCATCATACAGAAATGTGGTGAAGGACGGCTACAACTTTTGGATTTACACTCCCGCCGACTACGATTCGACACAACATAATAAGCCCTATTTGCTTTTCCTTCACGGACATAGTCTTTGCGGCAATGACTTGTCAAGAGTACGGCGTTATGGATGTTTAGACGCCTTGTCTTTAGGCCGCGACATTGACGCCGTGATTATTGCGCCCCAAAATCCGGGCGGTGCCTGGAATGCCCAGAAACTGCTCAACGTCGTCAATTGGGCGGAGGAGCACTTTGCGGGAGACACCAACAGATTTTATGTTTTAGGATTGAGTTTGGGCGGCTTCGGGACCTTTGAATTTGTAGGCACCTACCCTGAAAAAGTAGCTGCCGCGATGGCTTTGTGCGGGGGCAGCAACCTCAAATCGCACTGCGGTCTAAACACCGTTCCACTCTACATCCTGCACGGCACGGCAGACCGCGCCGTACCCATTTCCCGCTCGCAGGAAGTGGTTAACGCAATGGCCGAATGCGGCGACACCTCGCTGCTTCGCTTTGGCAAACTGCCCGGACAAAGTCACTCCGCCCTAGCAAAGATCTTCTACATCAAAGAAACTTATCAATGGCTGTTTTCCCATTCCAAAACCGACTCTCCAAGAAAAGTCAACAAAGACATCACCATTGATGTCAATGCCATGAGTGAGGCCTACCAAAACATTGACCGAAACGCCATCAAGCTCAAGATCGTCAACGGAATGACGGGGACTGTTGAAGAACCTGTTGTCACTACGGAAAGCAAAAATTCCAACGACAACACATCCTCTGCTTCCGTCCACATTGTCAAAAAAGGCGACACGCTGTATGCCATCGCCAGAAAATACCACACCACGGTGGATAAACTTTGCAAAATCAATCACATTAAAGAGACTGGGATTCTGCAATTAGGACAAAAAATCAAAGTAAAATAATAAAAAAAGCGGTATGATAACCGCTTTTTTTCATCGGAATTATCCCTTTCCGTTTTGTAAAGAGATTCCGACTTCGCTATGCTTCGTCGGAATGGCGATGAGTCATTGGGCAAAAAGTAGCGGCGACGGGACACAACTGCGATATAGTTCGGACACGGTGTCGCCGCAAACATCCCAACGAGATTAAAGGGGATAATTCCGTATTTTATTCATAAATTTAGCATTGCTTCTGCTTAATCATTGCTTGAAGCTTGTCGTTGCCAATTCCGGCGGCAGAAGCCAGCTTCTGTATTTTGACATTTTCCTCATCAGTGATGACACCGTCTTCCATTGCCAAACTCAGATAGCTGTCCAACTGCTGCATAGGGGTAGCCTTTGCAGACATACCGCCCACGGCACCCAGAACCTTGTCCAATCCAGGAATACCCAAAGAAGAAGCTGCCTTTGAGATTTCACCTAAATCCAAACCATTCAACCCACCCAATGAATCAGAAATCAAGCCACTGACATTACCGGCTTTGCCTCCTTTTAGATTTTTCAGGAGACCTTCCAACGACTGCAAATTAACGCCTTTCAACTGAGGAATTCCTTGTAATTTCTTCAAAGCGCCAGCCACGTCAAAGTTTGACATCACAGAAGGCAGTTTTTGGTTAATCATATCCTTCAGACCACCTAAAAGATTTCCGCCTAAGAGAGCGGAAGCGGCAGGAGCTGTGCTGGCGGCTTTGGAAGCCACTTTTTTCACTTTCACGCCATTTTCATTAATATAAACAACTCCGGCAGGGACTTGACTTTTGGCCACTTTTGTGCCATCCAACAGGGTAACAGTTACATCTTCCATAAAGCAAAAATTTAATTATTAATATAAATTATTGATTTTTAATCGATTAAACAAATCTCAATATTCAAACCCATATCATTTCCCATCATTTCATTCTAATCATTCTGCAAAAATAATAATTAATTTTCAATTTCTGATATTCAGTAAAAAATTCCTTTACAACAAATCACGATTTTTTGTATATTTGCACGCTTATTTTATTATGGAATAAAATTATCATTTTTATGAAAATATCATATAACTGGCTGAAGCAATACGTACAATGTGACCTCAGTGCCGAAGAAGCTGGCAAATACTTAACTGATAGTGGTTTAGAGGTTGAAGGATTAGAAGAATACGAATCCATTAAAGGTGGATTGAAAGGTTTGGTCGTGGGCGAGGTTCTCACTTGTGAACCACATCCCGATTCTGACCATTTGCACGTTACCACTGTCAATGTCGGCACGGAAACGCCATTGAACATCGTTTGCGGAGCACCCAATGTTGCTGCCGGACAGAAAGTCATCGTTGCCACGATTGGCACGGTTTTATATGACGGTGACGAATCTTTCACGATAAAGAAATCAAAATTGAGAGGAGTTCCTTCCGAAGGTATGATTTGTGCCGAAGATGAAATTGGAGTTGGAACTTCCCACGACGGCATTATGGTGCTGCCGGAAGATACGGTTCCCGGCACTCCCGCCGCCCAAATTTTCAACGTACAGTCCGACTGGATTTTCGAAATCGGCTTAACACCCAACCGAAGTGACGCCATTTGCCATTACGGCGTAGCCCGAGACTTGCATGCTTCTTTAGAAATCAACAAGGTTAAATGCTCTGCGTTGATGCTGCCCAACGATTTCGATTTCAACGTCAACTCCAGATCATTTCCTATTGACGTCATCATTGAAAATCCTAAGGCTTGTCCTCGATATACCGGATTAACCCTTGAAAACGTCACGGTTAAGGAATCTCCGGAATGGCTGCAAAACCGACTGAAATCCATTGGCGTTCGCCCCATCAACAACGTGGTGGACGTTACCCAGTATATTATGTTCGAAATCGGACAGCCGATGCACGCCTTTGACGCCGACCGCATCCAAGGCGGCAAAATCATTGTCAAGAATCTTCCCGACGGAACAGCTTTCACGACATTGGACGGCAACGAAATCAAATTGAGCAAAGACGACCTGATGATTTGTGACACCAAAGGCGGAATGTGTATTGGCGGTGTTTATGGCGGCCTCAATTCCGGCGTTACCAATAATACCAAACGCATTTTCCTGGAAAGTGCCTACTTCAATCCGGTCAGCATTCGCAAAACCGCCAAGAGACACGGTCTCAAAACCGATGCCTCATTCCGTTTTGAACGCGGCTGCGACCCCGACATCTGCATTTATGCCTTGAAACGCGCCGCCATCTTGATTCGCGAATTGACAGGCGGCTCCATCACTTCCGACATCGTTGACGTTTATCCAACGGAAATTGCCCGTCCACGTATTCCTTTACGCTACGACGAAATCAACAAGGTTGCAGGGAAAGTCATCGACAAACATACCGTCAACAACATTCTGATGCTGTTAGGAATGGAAGTACAAGCTTCCGGCGACGAACAACTTTTGGTGACCGTTCCGCTAAATCGCGCCGACGTCACTCGACCTATCGACTTAATTGAAGAAGTATTAAGAATTTACGGTTATAACAATATTGAAATTCCTGAAATTATCAACTTCCCATTGAGTTGCATTTCTGACCGGACCGACCGCAAATTACAGAAAAAAATCTCTACCTATTTGGCTGACGTTGGATTCTTTGAAGTAATGAATAACTCACTAACCAAAGCCGAATATGTCCAAAAATTTGATTTCATTAACGACAACGAAACCGTGGCTTTAGTGAATCCTTTGAGCAACGAATTGAGCGTTTTGCGTCAAACCCTACTCTTCTCCGGTCTTGAAAACATTGCCAGAAACCTCAACAACAAACAAAATTCCTTACGTTTGTTTGAATTTGGCAAAACCTATCGTCGCAATACGGAAAGCAAGAAAGAAGATGCCGTAACGGAACGCTTCCTCGAAGACGAAAGACTCGTACTTTTCGCTACAGGAAAGACTTGCGAAGACATTTGGAATTTCGCCGCCAAGGACTTAGACTTATTCTACCTGAAAAACATCATCACCAACATTTTCGCCAAAGTGAACATTCCAACGGATAAAATTGAAATATCCGTAGAAGAATGCCAACAACTGATGAGCCACGTCGTATATAAAATCGGTGACGAGGTTTTGGCCCGCATCGGTCAGATTCACCCTTCTATTTTGAAATATTTCGGCATTAAGAAAGCTGTCAGCTACGCCGAAATCGACACTCGCGTTCTTTATGCCGCCAGCCGTGCCGAAGTCAGTTACCAAGCCATACCGAGTTTCCCTGCGGTTAAACGCGATTTGGCCCTGATTATCGACAAGAACATCAACTACGACACCTTAGAAAAAATCGGTTTCAAATTCGGTTCCAAGTTGTTGAAGAAAATCAGTCTGTTCGACGTATATGAAGGAGACAAGATAGAGGAAGGCAAGAAATCGTACGCATTGAATTTCGTGCTTCAACATGCGGAAAAGACCCTCACCGAAGACGAAATCAACAAGGTAATGAACAAGTTGATTGCCGCCTACGAACGTGAAATTGGAGCTAAACTTAGACAATAACACTATGGAAGTAATCACAGACCTTGACGACGTTCCTCGATTACAAAACCCGGTAGTTGCCGTAGGCGCATTTGACGGTATTCACTTGGGACATCGCCAAATTTTCGCACAAGTTAAAGATTATGCCAAACAAATCAATGGCGTAAGCGTGGTGGTCACTTTTGACCCTCACCCACAAGTGGTGCTGCACCCCAACACCGACTTTTTCCAAATTTTTCCCTTGGAAGAAAATATTCGGTTAATTCAAGAAGAAGATATCGATTATCTGATTGTCATACATTTTACCAAAGCTTTCTCCCAACTTTCATCCCAAGATTTTATCCAACAAATCATCCGTGATAAAATCGGTGCGAAAGCCCTTGTTATGGGACCAAGTCATTCTTTTGGCCATCAACGCGAAGGAAACCACGACAGCATTGCCGAATTATGCCAAGCCAATCACATCGACATCGTGGACATTCCAGAATTTGTTTTCAACGACATCAAAGTCCGCTCTGCACAAATTCGCAGACTCATCGCCAACAACAACTGGGACATTGCCGACGAACTGCTTGGAAGGAAAGGTTCATTTTAGTCTTTCCCACTACATTCTTGGCCACTAATCAAGCATTTGCCACAATTATCCCTTTCATCTTGTAAAGAGATTCTGACTTCGCCACGCTTCGTCGAAATGACGGCGAATTATTGAAGAAGTGGCAGCGGAATCCCATACATACATCAACCTCATATTTTGCGCCGCCATCACGCATACAAGGCTCATCGAAATCCCAACAAGATTAAACGGGATAATCCAGATAATTTTTAATGATTCAACAAAATTTTGTATTTTTGCAAAAAATATAACAATGAAAAAACATATCATATTATTAGCAGCTTTGGCTATGATTTTCTCATCTTGCAATAACAAAAAGACAGAGGAAAAACCTCAGGACGAAAAGATTATCACGAAGGAAAATCGTGAGATTCCCGATTTTTCAAAAGGGGTTCTTACGGAAGAAATCTTGTGGTATATGGGACGTGTTTCAGCTCCCGAACTCTCTCCCGACGGCAAAACCCTGCTTTACGGGGTAAAGTATTTTGATTATCACGCCAATAAGGGCAACACCGAACTTTACACAATGCCGGTAGAAGGTGGCGAACCCACCCAAATCACCTCTTCTGCCGCTGATGAAGTGCAGCCGATTTGGCGTCCCGATGGAAAGAAAATCGCTTACCTGTACCCCACAGAACAAGGTATGCAGGTCTTTGAATGCAATCCTGACGGCACGGGAATCCAGCAAATTACCCACGTTGACGGCGATATCAACGGATTTTCTTACGCAGCCGATATGAAGCATATTGTTTATGCCAAAAACGTGCAAATCGATCAACGCATTGTGGACCGTTATCCCGATCTTCCACAAGCCAACGCGATGATCTACGACGATTTGATGTATCGCCATTGGAATGCCTGGGCCGACGGAACTTACAGCCATCTGTTTATCGCCGCCTATCCCGCCATTGACAACACCATCGAATTGCTGAAAGGCGAAAAATTCAACGCTCCAGTGCCTCCGTTTGGTGGTATGGAAGAAGTGGTTTGGAGTCCCGATGGACAAAAAATCGCCTATTGCTGCAAACGCCTTTCCGGTCGTGCTTTCGCCGAAAGCACCAATACGGACGTTTTCATCTATGACTTGGCCACCCAGCAGACAATAAACTTATCGGAAGGAAATATGGGATATGATATGGACCCCGTTTTCTCTCCAGACGGCTCAAAAATTGTTTGGTGGAGTATGGCCACCGATGGTTACGAATCAGACAAACACCGCTTGTTTGTTCACGATTTCAACACCAATGAAACCACGGATTACAGTGCAGACTTTGACCAAGACGCTACGAATTTTGTTTGGAACGCGGATGGCAGTGCCATTTATTTCTTAAGTTGTTGGGAAGCCACGGTTCAGATTTATAAATTGGATTTGGCCACCAATGCCTATGAACAAATTACCGCCGGCGACCACGATTACAACAGCATCTTGCTGGCTGGCGACAAGCTGATTGCCACCAAGTGTACACACGCATATCCACAGGAAATTTTTGCCGTCAACTTGAAGGACGGCAGCGACCAGCAGTTGACATTTACCAATAAGGATATTTTAGACAAGATTACGCCGGGTAAGACGGAAAAACGTTGGGTGAAGACTACCGACGGCAAACAAATGCTCGTTTGGGTAATTCTTCCTCCCCATTTTGACCCCAACAAGCAATATCCCGCATTGCTTTATTGCGAAGGCGGTCCACAGTCGCCCGTAAGCCAATTTTATTCTTTCCGTTGGAATTTCCAAATGATGGCTTCTCACGATTATATCGTGGTGGCACCCAACCGTCGTGGCTTGCCTGGCTTCGGTGCCGAGTGGAACGAACAAATCAGTTTGGATTACGGCGGACAAAATATGAAGGATTATCTCTCTGCTATTGATGACGTGGCCAAAGAATCGTACGTTGACGAAAATCGATTGGGTGCGGTTGGCGCAAGTTATGGCGGATTTTCCGTATATTGGCTCGCCGGCCACCACGAAAAACGATTCAAGGCCTTTATTGCCCACTGCGGAATGTTTAATTTCAAAAGTTGGTATGGCACCACCGAAGAACTTTTCTTCGCCAACCACGACATAGGCGGTGCATATTGGGAAAAGAATGTTCCAAAGAGTTATGACTTCTCCCCCAATAATTTTATTGGCAACTGGGATACGCCTATTTTGGTTATCCACGGTGGAAACGATTTCAGAATTCCATATACTGAAGGAATGCAGGCCTTTGACGCCGCCCAGATGAAGGGTATTCCAAGCCGCTTCCTTTATTTTCCTGATGAATGCCATTTCGTATTGCAACCGCAAAATGCCATTTTATGGCAAAGAGAATTCTTCAGATGGTTAGACCAATGGTTGAAAAAATAAAGAAATATTTGCAATGGCATATCCTGGATAGCTACATCCTTAGGAAATTCCTTGGATCGGTAGTCTATTCCATTACGTTGCTGATGACCATCATTATCGTGGTGGATATTTCAGAAAACCTGCAACGTTTTTTGGATAACAATGCACCGATGTCAGCG
Organism: Bacteroidales bacterium; assembly: GCA_024400755.1. GTDB lineage: Bacteria > Bacteroidota > Bacteroidia > Bacteroidales > WCHB1-69 > RUG11690. Next base: position 256,443 of record JAKSMG010000001.1, read on the forward strand.
GTTATCACAGGATATTACCTTAATTTTATTCCTTATTTTATCAATTTATTTATTCCACTTTTCACTTTTATCAGTGTCATCTGGTTTACTTCAAAACTGTCTGCCAACAATGAAATTGTCGCGATATTAAACGGTGGGGTAAGTTTTTATCGAATGTTGTATCCGTACATCGTGGGAGCTTTGATTGTGGCGTCCTTTGCCATTTTCTTGTCCAATTTCGTCGTACCGAGAACCAATCAGCAGTTGTACAAATTCAAGGAAACCTATATGGGAGAATCTTCCTTGGCACGCGTGAATGTACACATTAAAAATTCTTCCAACAGCTATATTTATATTGAAAGATGGACAAAGGCCGAAAAGACGGGTTATCAGTTTACCTACGAGGAATTGGGCGACCAGTCGCTGAATTACCGCATCAGTGCCCAGCAAGCCGTATATAATGATGAAAATAAGCGTTGGATGTTGATGGATGGATTTGAGCGAAGGATTGTCAAAGGACAGGAAATATTCTCGCGTTTCAAGTCAAAAGACACGGTTTTCAACTTAACGCCTACCACATTGAACCAAGATGCGTACGTGAGCGAAACGATGTCCTCATCGCAGTTGCGACAATTTATCAAAGATGAAAAAGCTAAAGGATCTACCCTGGTAGATCAATATATCATTGAACAGCAGCGTCGTTGGGCAAATCCATTTGGCACGATTATTATGACGATTTTCGCATTGTGCGTATCTTCCCGAAAAACACGAAGAGGCGTGGGCGTTCACATTTTCATCGGAATGGGTTTGGCATTCTCGTTTGTCTTCTTTCAGCAGATTTCCACAGTGTTTTCGGTACAAGGCAATATGCCACCCGGTTTAGGCACGTGGATGCCTAATATCATTTGTATGATATTGTGCGTCTTTATGTTGAAAAACACTTCGAAATAACGTTAAAAACCGAAAAGAAAATCGAGTCTGTTAATAACCTTCACATTAGCAACCATCCCAAGCTACGACAAAATCAGAATCGTTTCAGTTTTTCCCTGTCGATGGGGTCGATGGTGAAGACGTCGTCGCTGACGTGGATGACGATGATCCCCTTCTCGCGGGCGTAGGCCTCCGCCTCCTTTGTGATATTCAGCGCGGCAATGGCAACATAGACCTCCAAATCAGCAAAATGTGGGTACAGCAGCTTGAAGTGTCGCATCTGCTTCAGGAAGTGGTTGATCTTGGCCTTGGTGCAGTTGGTCTTCACCTCCACCGCGATGGCTTCCGTCGTATCCACGTAGAGCAGGTCTATTTCCATATTGAGACCCAGCTCGCTGTTCGAACCGGTCATTTCCTTGAAACTCTGTTCCACCCTAAACCCCGCCTTCTGCAACGCACGCAACGCCGAGCGCTGCGTCAGTCCTTCCAGGATGTGGCCCGTCTGCGAGACAAACTGGTCGTTCAGGTTCTTGAGTTTCTTGTCGGTTTTCTCCATTCGCCGCAAGGACTCACTAAACGTGCGTCTCATTTCCCGCACCTCCCTGCTAGTTTCCTGCATGCGCCTGTCTGTCTCAATTCTCGACGCTTCTATGCGTCTGTCTGTCTCCTGCATTTGAGACGAAATGGCCGCAATGTATTCTTTCAACTCAGCCCACGACAGCTGGTGTGGGTCTTGATTCAATATCGGATTAACTGTAGGTTCCATTGCTCAACTTAGTATTATGTTAGTTTATGCTTGTAATCGGATACAAAGATAGCATAATTTTTTTATCAATCTGCATATTCATTAAAAAATTATTCCTATCTATATCAATCTATTACAAAATTATAATTTATATATTAGCAATTAATAGTTAAGATAAAGCTTTAGAATGGGAATATTTGCAGATGGAGATGCGTATGACAGATGGATTAGGGTTGAGGGTTGAGGATTAAGGGGTTAGTAGTTAAAATTAAGAGATTATGAGATTAATTGGTTTTCCCGTTAAATCTTGTTGGGATTCCGCTTCGCTCCCTTCGGTTACTTGCGGAATGGTGGGCCCCTACCGACGGGGAAGATAATAATGGGCGGTGGCACCACGATGGCATCAATACCTCTTTACGTGTGCCGCCGCCCATCCTATTTTCATCTGTACACCTCTTCCATTCCGCAAGCGCAGCGCAGCGGAATCCCCACCCTCATTGTACATTGTACATTGTACATTGTTCATTGTTCATTGTCAATTGCCCAGTGCTCAGTGCTGTGGCTTCTCTCCGAGAAGCTTGGATGCCCAAGCATTGCGGTTACCCCACATTGCAGGCTCCACTCCGTTCCGCCTGCTCAAACAGTCTGCGTCCTTAACGCCTTCACCCGCCGCGATTTGTCACGCAAAGCGCTTGTAAGGCGGAGGATATAAATGGGGTGTTGGAGGTGCTGCCGGCATTGTGACGACAAGACAGCGGTGTCTTTCAGACACCGCTGGATCATAAAAAAAGTCCCGCTCGGGAAGGGAACGGGACTTGAAATTAGCTTTTAACTAAATGATATTTTCTTCTAATTAGTCCTTTACACAACGAACAGAATAAGCACTGGTTTTTCCAACATTATTTTTACTAGTCACATTTGCCGAATTGTATTCCATTATTCTACAAGTGGCATTACTACCAGAACCAGTTGCAGTCCAAAATCGCGTTGCTGATTTTAAATTTTCAAATCTAGTATCAGAACCAGAAAAAGTACCAGCTGGAAGGGCCGAGAAACCCGTGGCATTGTTAGTAGTTAGGTCATTACCTACATTACAAGTAGTACCTCCACCAGTACTGCTATTCCAATTAGATTTAGAAGCCAAGGCCTTAGCAATATTAGCCTTTTGGTGATTACATTGATAGCCGCTTTGATTGCCCACATAATCAGTCATTGTCGTCCACTCTGCATCTGTAGGAACGTGCCAGCCAGTAGGACAAAGACCACCATTGGAAGTGTTGGCTACAGCGTGCCAGTTATATAAATACCCATACGTAGGAACATTGGTATCAGCATTACCAGGTCTATAACAACAACCATTAGAAGAAGTAGTTGCAGTGGTTACCGTTTGAATTTGATTTTGCCAAGTATTGCCGTTAGCATAATGCGTGGTTTTCAAGTTTTCAGCCATCCAACATTGAGTGCCAATTTCAACAGTTTTATACTTATTGTTTTCAACATCTTTTACCGTATCACCACAAGCAAATGCTGAAGTAAAGTTCTTCACTTCACCCCAAACAGTGTCGGTACCATTGGCAGCGAAGGCCTTATAATAATATATTGTATTGCTGGTGAGACCAGTAATCTCGCAGTTGTACGAACCCGTTGCTGTTACGGCATCACTCTTGGTAACGATAGAAGTGAGGGCGCTTGCGCTGGTGCCATATTTGAAACCGGCATTCAATGATGTCATACCGCCCATATTTTTAACGTTAGCGTACAACTTAGCAGAATTATAGGTAATGGTGCTGGCACTATCGGTAGTAACAGCCATCACTGGAGTAGTGAAGTTCTTCACTTCGCCATAAACGGTGTCAGTTCCGTTGGCAGCGAAGGCCTTGAAATAATATTGGGTATTGGCGGTAAGACCAGTAATGGTGTAGCTGAATTGGCCGGCAGCAAACATTGCAGATCCGTCAGAAGCAATGGAAGTAAGCGTGCTTTCGCTTGTGCCGTACTTGAAACCGGCGTTTACTTCGGTATAACTACCCATTGAAGTAACGTTGCCGTACAACTTCGCACTGTTACTGGTAACGGTGTTGGCAGAATCGGTGGTAACGGACGCAGGAACTTCCAGGTCGCGAAGGCAACGGACAGAGTAACCATCGGAAGGATAGCAAATTTGGACTTGCGTGTAGCCATTATGGTAGAGATAATACGCAGTATGTTGATCGTAAATTGAATCAGCCCAAAAATAAGCATGCTCACCAACATTGTGGAAACCACCACCATTAATACCACCGGCTAAGAGTGGATCGAAAGCTGTTGTCCAACCCGTTACTCCTGTCAATGTAGTGAATTCAGCTTTTGTCGGTATGTGCCAACCTTCTGGGCAGATACCCTGGGTTAAACCAGCAGGAAATGGAGTTTCTGTAACGACGCTGTCAACCGCCGCCATAAAATTATACAGCAATCCGAACGTACTCACATACTCTTCCGGTGTATAACTTGACGGTGTGCCAATACTTGGCACATTACTCGTCGGAATATAATAATAGCATTTATCTGGAGTTATGGTAGTACCTCCGTTAGTCAGTTTTCCACTTGGACTTGTCGTACAACGCATATTCTCAGCCATCCAGCACTGGTTGCCGATCTTGACGGTGTGGTACCAGTTGTTGTCAACGTCCTTTACGCTGTCGGTGCCGCAGGTGAATGTTGATGATCCCGTCGTGGTGAAGTCCTTCACTTCGCCATAAACGGTGTCGGTGCCGTTGGCAGCGAAGGCCTTGAAATAATATTTCGTATTATCGTTAAGACCGTCAATGTCGCAACTGAACAAGCCGGTAGCGGTCATTGCGGCATCCTTAACAACGATGGAAGTAAGCGTGCTTTCGCTTGTACCATACTTGAAACCAGCATTCACTTCGGAATATTCGCCCAAAGAGATAACGGTGCCGTGCAGCTTGGCACTGTTCTTGGTAACGGTGTTGGCACTGTCGGTGGTAACGGCAATAACAGGGGTAATGAAGCTCTTCAACGCACCCCAAACCGTATCCATACCGCTGGTAGCAAAAGCTCTATAGTAATACCGGGTATTGGGCGTAAGACCGTCAATATCATAGCTGAATTCGTCAGGAGCAGTTATTGCATCTTCCAAAGCCACGATAGAAGTAAGTACGTGTACGTTTGCGCCATACTTGAAACCTACATTCAGTTCGTCATAGTCGCCCAAAGAGGAAACGGTTCCGTTAAGAGTTGCAGAGGTCTTGGTAAGGTTGGTAGCACTATCGGTAGAAATCACGATAGGTTCAAACTTAACTCGTACGCAACGTAAACTCAAACCAGCGGTCTTAGGATTGGAAACTTCCTGCCACTTGTAGCAATGGCAGTCGGCCTCGAAGGTTTTCACTTCGGTATTGTTATAGGTAGTGGATGACCAGAAATAAGCGTTACCCAAGAGGTTTTCACAACGGTTGTGAACATCGTTGTAACGACCAGCGGGAAGCATTGAGAATCCAGTCGTGTTGGTACCGTTGGCAACCAACCAATAATCGGTGGTTCTCAAGGTTTTAACGTCAACAGGCATCATTCTTTCAAAATAAGCTGCCGTAGGCAGTGCCCAATCATCAGGACAAATCCCCTGAACCATTTCGTCGGCAGTAGCAGGGGTTGTGTTTTTCATAACCGCATTCCAAGTATAGAGCAAACCGAAGGTTTGAGCGTTTTGGACTGTATCGGGATAATCCTTGTGGCCCTTGTAGGAACGAACATTGGGAACCAGCGTTCCATCGGCATAGTGTGTGGTCTTCAGGTTTTCGGCCATCCAGCAATCCAAGCCGATACGAACGGAAGCATATTCATTGCCGTCAACATCGGTTACGGTATATTCGTCACCGCAAGCAGGCAATAAGAAGGTGATAGTTTGAGTTGCGTTAAATGTTGCACCACACTTATCCGTAATAGACCAAGTAATAGTTGCTTTATTAGTTCCAGGTGCAGGATAAATCTTTTCGGCCGGTGCATTAATTTCATATACCCAGTCAGAAGGTCTTATCTCACCATTGTGAATCAAGTCAGGAAGAAGCAAAGAATCTCTCCATAAGAAATCTTCGCCATAATTGAAATGATAGCTCATATCGTGAGCCACCAATTCGTCACCGCTTGTTGACGAGAAGTAAATCTTTGCCGTTCCTTCAGAAGCAACAGGATTGCTCATACAACCGATCTTGGCATAGCGTTGGAAGGCATAGACGTCTTCACTGGCAGCATCAGCACATATAGCGTTCAAATCGGCTTCAGTTAATGAATTTCTATTGGTATCGGCATTAATCCATTCGCCATCGTTCTTGTTATACTTCCAGCTGTAAACAACGACATCGCCCTGAGCGTCTTCAATGCTGCCGATTTGTTTACCTGTAAGGTCAGAACATACGTAAATGGCATCGGCATCGATTTTGCCGGCAATCGCCTTCACAGTTACCTTATATTCATTTTCAGAGTTGTACCAATTAGCACATTCGGCACCTTTCACTTTACGGGTGAAGACATATTCTCCGATTTCGCAAAGTTCAGTGATTTGATAATTATATTCGGTAGCGTCTGGAATTTCGCTGCCATTAAGATACCATTGATATTGCACACCTGGCAAATTATCGGCGTCAATGGTTGCGACATAACCAGGATCCACGGTGATGTCCTTGGCTTCGATTGCGCCGACAGAAATCATCACCTTGTATTCGTTAGCGGAAGTAGCGGTAGCACCAATGCACTCGTTGATTGAAATTTGACGAGTGAAAATGAATTGCTCACCGGGGCAAAGATTTTCAGCTGACAAAATATAATTTTGTTCAGTAGCACCTTCAATATCTACTCCATTTTTCAACCATTGGTAAGAAGTTCCTTCACCGAGGTTGTCACCTTCGATGGTCAAAGATTCTCCGGTCGTGATGGAAGTGTCCTTGCTCACGATTTCGCCAGGATTGATTTCCACTGTAAGCTTATAGCTGTTTGCGGAAGGCAACCATTGTGATTGTTCGCAAACGGCGATCTTTACTTCACGAGTGAAGGTATAGTCATCAGGACAAAGTCCGGTAGGAATAGTATAGTTCTGAACATTGGATTCGGCAATTACTTCGCCATTTTTCTTCCACTGGTAAGCAGCACCAACGATTTCGTCGCCTTGAATAGTGATAGGTTCGTAATTGTGTTTAACAGTTGTATCGTTGGTGGTAATTTCGCCGGCATTGATTTCCACTCTCAGCGTATAGGTATTGGCAGAAGCGTGCCATTGGGCGTTTCCGCAGTTGATTTTTACCTCGCGAGTAAAATTGTAAACGCTGTCTGGGCAAAGTCCGGCAGAGATAATATAGTTTTGAACATTGGATTCGGCAACTACCTCACCATTAATCTTCCACTGGTATTCAGCACCTGCAATTTCGTCACCTTGAATAGTGATAGGTGCGTAGTCGTAATTAACCGTCGTGTCGTTGGCGGTAATTTCACCGGCATTAATTTCTTCCACCCTCAGCGTATAGGTATTGGCAGAAGCGTGCCATTGGGCGTTTCCGCAGTTGATTT
>JAKSMG010000010.1 GCA_024400755.1 Bacteroidales bacterium
CAACAAGACGGCTCGAAAAGAAACAAGCGATTCCCGGTTGGCGGCAACCACCCCGGCCTGGCGGGAAACGGTGAGACCTGCGGTTAGAATCGTTTCAGCTTTGCCCTGTCAATGGGGTCGATGGTGAAGACGTCGTCGCTGACGTGGATGACGATGAGCCCCTTCTCGCGGGCGTAGGCCTCCGCCTCTTTTGTAATATTCAGCGCGGCAATCGCAGCATAGACCTCCAAATCCGCAAAATGCGGGTACAGCAGCTTGAAGTTGCGCATCTGCTTCAGGAAGTGGTTGATCTTGGCCTTGGTGCAGTTGGTCTTCACCTCCACCGCGATGGCTTCCGTCGTATCCACGTAGAGCAGGTCTATTTCCATATTGAGACCCAGCTCGCTGTTCGAACCGGTCATTTCCTTGAAACTCTGTTCCACCCTAAACCCCGCCTTCTGCAACGCACGCAACGCCGAGCGCTGCGTCAGTCCTTCCAGGATGTGGCCCGTCTGCGAGACGAACTGGTCGTTCAGGTTCTTGAGCTTCTTGTCGGTTTTCTCCATTCGCTGCAAGGACTCCCTGAACGTGCGTCTCATTTCCCGCACCTCCCTGCTGGTTTCCTGCATGCGTCGGTCGGTTTCTAATCTCGACGCTTCTATGCGTTTATCGGTCTCTATTCTTGACGCCTCTATGCGTTTGTCGGTCTCTTGAAACATACATCTCGTTTCCTGCATCTGCCTGCTGGTTTCTTGCACCTGCTTGTCGGTTTCCTGCATCTGAAGCGAGACGGCTGCAATGTATTCTTTCAACTCAGCCCACGACAGCTGGTGTGGGTCTTGATTCAATATCGGATTTACTGTGGGTTCCATTGTTCTACTTAGTATTATGTTAGTTTATGTTTGTAATCGTGTGCAAAGATAGTATAATTTTTTATCAATCCGCACATTCATCAAAAAAATTATCGCCATCTATATCAAGATGTTATAAAATTATAATTTATATATTAGCAATTAATAGTTAAATTACAAATTTAAAATGGAAGTTTTTGTAGTCTGACAATGTGCTTTACAGAGGTGAAAGTGGAAAGTGGAAAAGTGAGGGTTGAGGGGGTTAGAATCAAGAGATTCTAAGATTAATGCGTTATCTAACCCCCTCACCCTAACCCCTATACCATGCGTCAATTCATTAAAAGGAGGGGAAGTTTGACCACCCCGCCCTTCGGGCACCAGTGAGACCTGCGGTCTCTTTCTCCTTTTCGCTCAACAGAGCCCAAGCAAGCTTGGCTCTGTGTTCGCTCATGCGTCGATTCCTTAAAAGGAGGGGAAGTTTGACCACCCCGCCCTTCGGGCACCCCTCCTTGCAAGCAAGGAGGGGAATTAAGCGGCATCTTGGCTTCTTTCACGTCTGAACCCTTAACCCTGAACCCTTAACCCTAAAAAAGAGGGGAATTATACGCATACGGATTCCGATATTTTTCGTACATTTGCATTTTTAAACAACAAAAACGGACAATGAAGTTTCAGACCAAAAACCTTACGAAAATCTTATTATGGCTGCTTGTCATAAGTTTGGTAATCAGAGGATTATTGGCTGGATTTTTCGAGTTGGGCAACGACGAGGTCTATTATTGGACGTACGCCCGATACCCCGATTGGTCGCATTTCGACCATCCCGGTATGGTGGGATGGATAATGCAGGCGTTTAGTCTCAATTTGCTACTCGACAGCGAGTTTTTCTTGCGTTTGGCTTCTTTAATCTTTATGACTATCGACACCTTTCTTTTCTATCTCATTGGAAAAGAACTCAAAAACCGTCTTACGGGGCTCTACTCCGCCCTGCTCTACACGGCAACGCCATACGGCTTCATCATTACGGGAGTCTTCATTTTGCCCGACACGCCGCTTATGCTGTTTTCCCTGTTGGCACTTTACCTATTTATCAAGTATTTCAAATCGAACCCGAGACGTTACCTATATTTAATATTAGGGGGATTTTGCACCGGTCTGGCTATGCTTTCCAAATATTCGGGCGCATTTTTATTGCTGGGTATGGGCTTGTACGTGCTGATTTTCCAGCGTCAGGAACTGCGCAACAAATTTCTATACCTGTCGGTTTTCCTTGCCCTCATTTGCCTTTTGCCGATTTTGATTTGGAACATCCAAAACGATTTCATCAGTTTTAGCTTCCACGGCGACCGCGTCAGCTGGTTTGGCAAGCCCCATTTCGAATACTTCGGCAGAGAAATTTTCGGGGAATTTCTCTACAATAACCCCATTGTCTATATCCTCATTATCGTGGCAATGGTGGCCTTTTTCAAGCATCGACTCAACTCGGAAAAAGAAAGCAGCCGTCTGCTTCTATTGACTTCGCTGCCGCTCATCGGACTGTTTATCTACTTTTCCTTCACTCGCCCCACCCTACCCCACTGGAGTGCCCCTGGTATCAGTTTCCTCATTCCTTTTGCCGCCGCCTTCCTTGAGGAACGGCAAACCAACAACGAACAACAAGCAGCCATTCCCAACGTCATTGTCTATGCACTCCTACTGATGCTGTTTGTAGTGGGAATTGGCAGCTTTGAAATCAAAACCGGCAAAATTCAGGAATGTTTCCATCATTCCGATAAAATGGACAGCAGCACCTTGGGCAAAGGAGACGTAACCCTTGATATGTATGGATGGAAGCAGATGAGCGAAAAATTTGCCAAAAGCCGCCAACAAGCCATCTCAGACGGGAAAATGAAGGAAACCGATGGCTTAGTCGCCTTGCAATGGTTTCCCGCTGCCAATATGGACTACTACCTCGCCACGCCCCTGAACATTCCCTTATTTGGACTTGGCGACATTTCACAAATACATAAATATCAATGGATTAACGAGATCAGAGGACAACTGCAACCCGGACACGACTATTGGTTCCTAAACCAAAGCTGTCATTCGTTCGACATTGACAACTGGTGGTTGGCGACCTATTTTGAAGAAGTCGTCCCTATCGACACACTTACCATTGACCGATGCGGAAAACCCGCAGAATATGTTTTTGTCTATCGTTTGAAAAACTACGGAAAAATTCAGCAACAATGAAAAAAATATCGCTTTTACTATGCCTCGCCTTCTTGGTCAGCGCCTGCCACAAAGAAAAACCGAAGCCCATTTCCACCACTACCGACGGACCTGGAATATACGTGCTTAACCAAGGACTTTGGAATGCCAACAACAGCACCATCAGCTTTTACAACTTCGAAACCGGGGAAGTCAATGCGGACATTTTTTCCGCGGTCAATCACCGTGGATTGGGAGATACGGGCAACGACCTTCAAAAATACGGTTCGAAAATGTACTGCGTGGTCAACACTTCCGAAATCATTGAAGTGATGAATCTCAAAGATGCCAGTTCCGTCAAAAGCATTTCACTCTCCGGCAAATCGCCTCGCCACATTTGCTTTGACGGCGGCAAGGCGTATGTCAGCTGTTTCGATGGCAGCGTGGTCCGCATCGACACCGCCAATCTGGCTGTTGAGGCCAGCGTCACGGTCGGTCCCAACCCCGAAGGTCTCTGCGTGGCCAACGGCAAGCTGTACGTGGCCAACAGCGGCGGATACAACGCACCCAACTACGGGACAAGCGTCTCCGTTATTGACCTCGCTTCCTTTACCGTCACCAAGGAAATTGAAGTCGTTTGCAACCCTTATAAACTCTTGAAAGACAGAAATCAAAATCTGATGCTCATTTCAAAGGGAAACTATGCGAACATCGGCTCCTGCCTGCAAAAAATCAGCACCACCACAGACGAAGTGGTGAAAACTTACGACTTTGAAATCAGTGAAATGGCTATTTATGAGCACGTTTTGTTATTTTTCAACTACAATTACGCCACAATGCTGGCTTCGTATAAAAAATTTGACCTCAACACCGAGACCATCATCTCGAACCAGTTCATCTCCGACGACACCAAACTCGAGACCCCCTATCTTATAGATGTCGATCCAGACAACGGGGATGTCTATATTTCTGATTCTTACGACTATACCGTCAATGGCGACCTCTATTGCTTTGACAAAAACGGAAATTTCAAGTTCAAGTTTGAAGTGGGAATGAATCCTGCCAACATTGTTTTTTACAAATAAATATCGCAACAAGAAAAAATAATTCTAAAAAAATGTATTTTTGTAAAATATTTTAATTGAAATTTCGTTTTCTTTTTTCAAAAGAAGAAAAAACAATTATCTAACTATGGACAATACAATAGACATCAGGGAATTAAACGAACGCATTCAGCGTGAAAGTTCATTTGTTGACATCATCAATATGGAAATGAGCAAGGTCATCGTTGGACAAAAAACGATGGTTGAACGACTGATGATTGGGCTGTTAGCCAATGGACACATTTTATTGGAAGGTGTACCTGGTTTGGCTAAGACATTAGCCATCAAATCTTTGGCAAATGTCATTGACGCCAAATTCAGCCGTATTCAGTTCACGCCCGACTTATTGCCTGCCGACTTGTTAGGCACGATGATTTACAGTCAGAAAAACGAGAACTTTGTCGTAAAGAAAGGCCCTATTTTTGCCAATTTCATTTTGGCGGATGAAATCAACCGTGCTCCCGCCAAGGTTCAAAGTGCCTTGTTGGAAGCGATGCAGGAACGCCAGGTCACCATTGGCGAGACGACTTTCAAATTGGAAGAGCCGTTTTTGGTGATGGCCACCCAAAACCCCATAGAGCAAGAAGGAACCTATCCGCTTCCCGAAGCCCAGGTGGACCGTTTTATGATGAAGGTGGTCATTTCCTATCCAAGCAAAGCCGAAGAAAAGAACATTCTGTCTCAACATTTGGAAAATAAATTTCCAAGCACCAACACCGTGCTGAAGCCGGAAGACATCATCAAAGCCCGCCAAGTGGTAAAAGAAGTATATATCGACGAAAAGATTTCGAACTACATTGCCGACATCGTTTTCGCCACCCGTTATCCTTCGGAATACAAACTCGAAAAATTTGCCAATATGATTGCGTACGGGGCTTCTCCTCGTGCCACCATCAACCTGGCTTTGGCCGCCCAGGCATACGCCTTCATCAAACGCCGCGGCTATGTCATTCCAGAAGACATCCGTGCCATCTGCCACGACGTGATGCGTCACCGTATCGGTTTGTCTTACGAAGCGGAAGCTGAAAATATCACCACGGACAATATTATCAGCGAAATCCTCAACACGGTTGAAGTTCCATAATGGTCGTTCCGTTTTTCAATCTTTTTAACTAAAGGAATATGGATTCAACGGAATTATTAAAAAAAGTCCGTAAAATCGAAATACGGACGAAAGCGTTGTCGCAGCAGATTTTTGCAGGCGAATACCATAGTGCGTTCAAAGGTCGCGGTATGGCTTTCAGCGAAGTCCGCGAATATCACTATGGCGACGACGTGCGTTTTATCGACTGGAACGTGACCGCCAGACTCAACCATCCCTACGTCAAGATATTTGAGGAGGAACGAGAACTGACGGTGATGCTGCTCATCGATGTGAGCGGCTCAAACCTTTTCGGCACCCGCAACGAATTCAAAGCCGACCTGATCACCGAATTGGCAGCGGTGCTGTCATTTTCAGCCATCAACAACAACGACAAAGTGGGCGTCATCTTCTTCAGTGACAAAGTGGAAAAATTCATTCCGCCGAAAAAGGGGCGTTCTCATATCTTACGCATCATTCGCGAATTGGTGGACTACAAACCCAGCGAAACCAAAACTGATTTGTCTGAACCCTTGCGATATCTAACCAATGCCATCAAGAAAAAATGTACGGCATTTGTCATATCCGACTTCGTGAACTGCGATTTTGAGCAAGCCCTTAAAATTGCCGCGGGAAAACACGACATTGTCGCACTTCACATTGTGGACAAAGGCGAGTCTCAATTACCCGACCTGGGTGTAATGCAACTCAAAGATCCTGAAACGGGAAAATATATGCTGGTGGATACGTCAGACAGAGTTACCCGCGCCGCACACGAACACTGGTGGAAAATCCAACAGGCCAAAAATGCCGAATTATTCAGAAAAACCGGCGTGGATATGGCCGACTTTTATACCGACCAAGATTACGTAAAAGAATTGATTGCCCTATTTAAACGAAGATAATGGAGAGTAAAAACGGGATATTTGAACAAGACTTATCGGTAGCTGCCTATATGGTGGACAACCAGGTACTGATGACACCGGTTTGCCTGACGGGAGTACTACAGGAAACGGCAGCGGCACATTGTGGCGAATTCAAGCTGAGCGGAATTGATTTGAAGCCGCTCAACCTGTTTTGGGTACTTACCCGTATGCACGTTCAAATTAAAAGGTTTCCTCATTGGCACGAAAAAATCAGAATACAGACCTGGGAAAAATCCCATAGTTATATTTCTCAACCTCGTGATTTTTTGATTATAGACGAACAAGGCGATACGATTGTCAGAGCCAGTTCCATCTGGGCCATCATCAACGGGCAGTCCAAGCCGCAGAAATTGGAAGATTTTGACCGGGAAGGCCGTTTCCCATTGGAAGAAAATGCCGTTACCACCAAGGCGTTTCCAAGAATGGCCGCCGCTCCCAAACCCGACCTTCCAGTCGTTCATCAAGTACTGCATTCCGACATCGACTTGAACGAACACGTCAACAACACCAAGTACCTGCAATGGGTCTTGGATGAAATGGGACACGATTTCTGCACGCGGCACCAACCCACTGAAATATCCATTCACTTTATCTCACAACTATTTCCCGGTGATAAATACTATATTGGCAAGCAGGAACAAAGCGACGGCAGTTGGCTGATGACGGTTTTTGCCGCTGACGACGACCGTGAGATCTGCCGTTTTTGGATGAAATTCTAAACCCAACGATTTATCCTCATTTCACTGTGAATAAAAAATACGGATATTTCAATATAAGCCGCATTATATTTATATATTTGCAAGTTAGAATTATTATAACGTAATTATGAGTAAATATCCGGATACTATCGACAAAATTACGAAAGCCAGGTTGCGTCTTTCCTCCTTTGGCTCCATTGTCAGCATTGCCCTGACGATGTTCTTCATTGGCACATTGGCCTTTTTCGCTTTCTTTTCCACGCAGTACATCAACAATCTTTCCAAGAAAATAGAAATGGAAATTTTATTTTATGCCGACGTGAAAGAAGCGGACATTGTTTCGATGGAACAAAAACTGAAGATGGAACCCTTCATTGCCACCTCGAGGGTTTCTTCCCGTCAGGAAAACACACAGGAAGCCATCAAAACCATCGGAAACAACTATACCGAAATCATTTCCAACCCCATCAATGCGTCCATCATCATTAGCGTAAGTCCAGAATACGCCAATACTGATTCATTGCAAAAGGTTTCGAAGAAAATCAAAAAAGAACAAATTGTACAAGATGTGCAATATCCCGACTTTCTCGTAAAATCCATCAGCAATAATTTCCATACGATACAATGGGTGGTACTCATTATCAGTGCCGTATTTATGCTAATTTCAATGTTGTTGATTGCCAATTCCATTCGTTTGCACATTTATGCCAAACGATTTAATATCAAGAGTATGCTTTTAGTAGGAGCCACTCGCCGATTCGTAAGAAGTCCATTTGTTCTCAAGGGCTTGAGCCAAGGCGTGTGGGGTGGAGCCATTGCCGTGGTTCTGTTGGGATTGCTGCTTTACCAAGGCAACATCATCTTCCCACAGTTCGTTGACTTTACACAAATCATGTACGTTTCCGCAATATTGCTGGGCGTATTCATTTTCAGCATTCTCTTCACCATCCTCATCTCCGTGATTTCCGTCAATAGATACATCCGAATTAAAGACGAAAGACTTTATTTGTAAATCAATAAAAATAAAATATTATGGCACAGACAGTTAATACTGAAAACAAAAAGAAACTGACTCCCAACCCAAGTGGAAAGGAACCAGCACCCAAAACCAATAAAACGCCTCTTTTCAGACCGGTCAACTACATTTTGATGGTTATTGGCGCTATTATCATCATCATCGGCTATTTCTGCATTTCCGGCGGTGCGGCCGAACAACCCGACCAGTTCAATCCCGAAGTGTTCAACACCCGCCGTATTGTTGTTGCCCCCGTGATGATTCTCATTGGCTTGGTTACCGAAATCTTCGCCATTATGTGGCACCCACGAAACAAAAAGAAAACCAACGAAGAAAAAGCTGAATAATGAGTTGGTGGGAAGCATTAATATTAGGCGTTCTGCAAGGTTTGACCGAATATCTGCCGGTTAGCAGCAGCGGTCATCTCACCATTATCTCAAACCTTTTCGGACTTACCGGGGAAGAAAATCTTAGTTTCTCGGTGATGCTTCACGTAGCCACCGTGCTCAGCACCCTGGTCATACTTTGGAAGGAAATCGTCTGGATTTTCAAAGACATCTTTTCTAAGCAGTCGTGGAAATCCTACAGCGATTTAAACCCCGGCACGCGATATGCAGTCAATATCATTATATCGATGATTCCCGTCGGTATTGTCGGCTTTTGCCTTAAGGACACGGTAGAAAGTGTTTTCGGATCAGGACTGACGATTGTCGGCATTATGTTGCTTGTCACTGCCCTACTTCTGGCATTTTCGTATTTTGCCAAACCGCGTCAAAAGGAAAACATCAGCGGATGGCACGCTTTCGTCATCGGTATTGCCCAAGCCGTGGCCGTTTTGCCCGGATTATCACGTTCTGGTTCCACCATCGCTACGGGCCTGCTCTTGGGAAACAAGAAAGAAAACCTGGCCCAATTCTCCTTCTTAATGGTCATCCCGCCCATCTTGGGAGAAGCGCTTTTAGACACCATTGACATCGCAACAGTCGGATTTCAACAGGCAATGAACGGCATTCCCGTCAGTTCTGTCATCATCGGTTTTCTTTCTGCTTTCATCGTGGGCTGTTTGGCCTGCAAATGGATGATTAACATCGTGAAAAAAGGAAAGTTAATCTGGTTTGCGATTTATTGTGCCATCGTTGGTTTATCCACTTTAATATTTAGCTTATGCTAAACAAGAAAGTCATTCACGAAGCTCAATTCGAATTGCCGGATTTGGACATCAATCCTGAAGGTGATGTTTTGCTTATTGACAAGCCCTACCGCTGCACCTCCTTTGATGTCGTAGGCAAGGTTAGGCAATACATCCGCCGCAAGTATCAGCAGAAAGTCAAGGTGGGCCACGCAGGCACACTGGACCCGCTGGCCACGGGATTACTCATTATCTGCGTGGGCAAATTCACCAAGCAAATCGACAACTACCAAGCCCAGGAAAAGGCCTATACCGGCACTTTCCGCTTGGGTGCCACAACACCGAGTTTCGATTTGGAAAAACCCATTGACCAGGTTTTTGCTTACGACCACGTCACCGAGGCCTTGGTGGAAGAGACGCGACAGAAATTCCTCGGGGAAATCGACCAGGTGCCGCCACAGTTTTCTGCCGTAAGAATGGGTGGACGAAGAGCATACGAATTGGCCCGCGAAGGTGCCGATGTTGAAATTTCACCACGACGCATCTCAATTCCCACTTTCGACATCACTCGTTTTCAACTGCCCGACCTCGACTTCAGCATAGTCTGCTCCAAAGGCACCTATATCCGCTCCATTGCCCGCGATTTCGGCTTCGAACTCAATTCTGGAGCACATTTGACAGCACTGAGACGTACCCGTATCGGAGACTTCAAAGTTGAAGATGCCATTCAATTGATTCCTAAAACCATAGATTAAATCACATAAAATGAATAAAAAATACTTATTATTGGCCATCTTCATTATGGCCGTCTTTTTCGCAGCTTGTGGTCTAAAAAATCACGACAATGAGGAAATAAGCGACAATGAACTAATGAGTTACCCTACCTCCATCATTGCCGATACCATTACGGCCAATATCGGTGACCAATCAGAACTATATCCCGTCAGCGAGGAATTTGTCGAGGATTTCTTGGAACATCTCAACGACTACGAGGGCAAACACATCACCATTACCAACAAAGTTCCCGAAGAATGGGGAATTTCTTGTGTGGAACGCCTTCCTGAAGGCCGCGAACTATGGTTGTTACGGTCAATAGACTGCGAATGGGCCTACTTGGTTATCACTTCTGGTTTTGGCACGCAACGCATCCTGGACCTTGTTCCCGTGGCATTGAATTTGGCCAAGCAAGACAACGAAATGTTGGAAACAGAAATCTGGGAAACCTACCGCGAATCCGACGGTTCGTTCATCGTCCATAAAAACTACGAATGGATTAAGAATTTGGATACCAATGCGACGCAACACGGCATCAACGATTACCAGCGCAAATCCTATTTTGTGGATCGCTACGTCATCAACGACCTTTGTCGCTTCGAATGCACCGAAGTCAATGACTCCATTCCGGAATACAGTGCCGTCGTCTTCTTTTATGAAAGCAATGTCAAACCCGATGGTTGGGACGACACTGTTGAAATGCTGCAAGCTTTCTGCGAAGACAGGCAGGTTTACTATGAAGAAGTCGCCACGAGTTTCAGCGACGTGGCCATTCACGATTTCACGCTCAATGAAATAACCCGCGTAGATATCACCCCTTACGCACAAGAAGTTCGTGCAGGAATGGTGATGTTTAAAAAAGGCGAAGCTCCCAAGGCAGTTCGCTTCGGGAGCTTCGAAAGAATGCAAATTGAAATCAAACGTTATTTCAAAATGCTCAATATCTAACCTATTTCTTCATAGATTCAGGATATAAATACATCTTCACATACTTGTCAACATCAAAGTTGGCCTTCAAGAAGTTAACGATATCTTCTTTGGTCACGCTATTGACTCTTTCAGTCGTTGTATTGATGCTGTTCATGTCTGTATCATTGTCGTAGTATTTGTTAGCGATGTAGCTCAACCAAGTACCGTTCTTCTTCAATGAAGTTTCGTGGTCATTGATCATCTGCTTTTTCACTTTGTCTAAAGTTTCGTCAGATGGTCCGTTGGCTTGGAAATCTTTCAGGATATTGAAAACGGCATTAGACAGATTATCGGTGTTGTCTGGAGAGCAGCTGAACATCACCATCATACTATAAGACGGCTTGGGTTCATTGTCAGAACTCATTTGCAACATTGGAGAATAAACGCCACTCATTTTTTCACGAATGGTAGCAATTAATTCAATCTGCAGGGCTTCATTGATTTCAGCCACAATCATTCTGTTCTTAGGAGTCCATTCCATATCGTGGTCGTAGGCAATGCCCACCCAGCTTTGTTGTTCGCTACCAGCGTAAACGTTGTCAACAATCTGATGATCTGGGAAACCTTTTACCACATCGTATTTTGGAGTTTCCTTTTCAGAAGAAGTTGGAAGAGAACCTAAATAAAGTTCAATGTATTCCTTGATGAGCTGTTCGTCGAAATTACCCACGAAAGTATAAACGAAGTCGGCAGGATTGGCAAAACGCTGTTGATACAATTGGAATGCTCTGGTATAATCCACGGCATCCACATCTTCCTTGCTCAACAATGGTTTTTGATAAGGATCATTCTGAGCCACTTTATCATAGAAAGACAAAATGAACTTATACATAGGATTGGCAGACAGCATTTTGATTTGTTCAAGGTATTCACTGGTTACCAATTCAAGAACGGTCGTGTCTTGTCTTGGAGAAGTAAAGAATGCGTGCAAATATTGGAAGAAGAACTCCAGGTCTTTCGGCGTAGAAGAACCGCTAAATCCTTCGTCGAATAAACCAATATACGGAGTAACGCCTACGTTTTTGCCTTTCATTTTCTTTTCCAAGGAAGAATAATCCAATTCGGAAATACCGGCACGATCCACGAAACTGCAGGCAAAATGCAAAGCAGGAAGATCACATTCGTAATAAAGACTCATACCGCCTTTACTTTTAGCTGAGAATAAAATCTGATCATTCTTATAATCAGTTTTCTTCAAAACGACCACAATACCATTATTCAAGGTAAGTTCTGTGGCATCAATTTCCGTCAATTCCTTGGTGTTGATGATAGAACCGGCTTTCAGTTCATCTTTATTAACCAATTCAACATCTTTGTAATTGTCAACGTATGGGGCTACGTCTTTGTTGCCAGGGTTGGTAATGGCTGCCAAGACTTGAACTTCGGTAGGAACATTCACGCCTTCTTTTTCGGGAGCCATCACGATAGCCACCAAATTTTCATCGGTAATCCAATTTTTAGCCAACGCATTGATTTCTTCAATCGTGATATCTTCCAAATATTTCTTAGCGTAATTGTATTCTCTCTTAGCGCCTGGAATTGGGTCGTGATGCAAGTAGTTGGCCACATATTCCGAAGCAAATCTTGAGGATTCCGTCTTCTTAACTTCGTTAGCGGCGATTTCATACAAGTTGAGTAATTCTTCCTTGGCACGATTCAATTCGGTCTGGAGAAAACCGTGTTGAAGCACACGTTGGTCTTCACGCATCAAAGCTTCGATACTTTCGATAATCTTGTTTTCCTTACAGGAAATCTGGCAACCGTACATATCGGTACTACCGATTAATCCGGAATAACCGCAGCTGGCACTCAAGAAAGGACAAGCAGGATTTTGGGTCATCTCGCTTAAACGGGAGTCATACATCATATTATACAGGTCGTGTTTCAGACTGGTTCTGAAATCACCCACGGTTTTCATCACGAAATGAGGGTGTTTACGGATAATCATCACGGTATTACCCATTGCTTCCTTATCTGTTGCTACAACAGCCAAAGGTTCTTTGTTAGAGGCAATAGGAAATTCTTCCTTCACGCGAGGATTCTTTACAGGTTTGATTTTGCCGAACTGCTTCTTGATTTGGGCTTCCATTGCGTCCACATCGATATCGCCGACCACGATGACAGCTTGCAAATCAGGACGATACCAATCGTGATAAAAATCTTTAATGGTTTGATGTTTGAAACCAGTGATGACCTCAATCAAGCCGATAGGCATACGCTCGGCATAACGAGAACCCTTGAAAAGCACAGGCCACCAAACTTTCTGCATTCTGTCGCTGGCACCGAGGCCCATACGATATTCTTCCGCGATAACGCCTCTTTCAGACTCAATTTCCTTTGAATCATAGAGAAGGCCGTTTGCCCAGCCGTTCAAGATGTCCAAACCCATTTGGATGTATTCGGGTTTGTCATTAGGCATTGTCAATTCATAAACGGTTTCGTCGAATGAAGTGTAAGCATTGATGCCGATACCGAAGGTAACACCGATTTTCTGCAATTCGCTAATCATCGTGTTGTTGGGATAACCTTTGATACCATTGAAGGCCATGTGTTCGGTAAAGTGAGCCAAACCGCGCTGGTCTTCGTTTTCCTGGCAAGAACCGGCGTTCACCGCCAAACGAAATTCCACACGATTTTCTGGTTTCTTGTTGGCACGAATATAATACGTCATGCCATTGTCCAATTTTCCGATTTTTACGTTCGGATCGGGATTGATGGGAGCATTTAGATCCTGTGCCGACACTGCGCTGATGGTCAGGATTAAAGCCGCCAAAACGAACAATAATTTTTTCATCTTTCTTAATTTTTTTATTGATAATAAGTTACGATATATATTTTCTTATAGAATTAAAAGTGTAAAAATACGCTTTTTTTATCAAATAGCAAATGATAATTTTCCTGAAGCATTATTCTTCAATCTGTTTGATGATTGCGTCGCTGTTTTTCAGCACTCTACGGACCATCATCAATCCCACAATAAGTCCGATACATCCACCAATAACACCACCCCAAATTGCAAATATAGGATTATGAAAATGCGGGGCCACCGCCCTCAAAAATAAGACGACAAACACAATAACAACTGGCAGTTCAACACACATAGCGACGATGTATGCCTTCTTGAGCCGTCTCATTTTCTGTGCCACGGTCTTCAAATCGTCATTCATAATCAATTTTTCGCGCACCGGTCTGTGAATCAGCACCGTTGCAATCGCATCGGCAGAAACCATTACGACAACATAAATCAACAGCCACACAGGCAAGAACGGAAAACACAATGGATACATAATCACACAAAACAAAGCCATACAAATATCAATCCAAACTTGTTTGTTGATAGAAGTGAGTCTGAATCTCATCGTCTCACGCATTAATTTCTCATTAATAATATCCTCGTGCTCTAATTTTTTACGCAACAGTTCCATTTGGGAACGCATTTCCTCTAATTCTTGAAATTCTTGTACATCTTCCATAGGGCAAAAATTTATTCGTTAGACATTTTCATTAGTTGTTGTTTGATTCGCACCAGCTTCACGCTGACATTTTTGGCACTAATACCGACAATGGCCGCGATTTCGTCATAGCTTAGGTTTTCCAGCCACAGCAAGACAATGGCTCTATCGACAAGTCCCAACTTGCTGATGCGGGCATTCAGCATCCGGATTTGCTTACTGTCCTCATCATCATCGGTGTAAATGTCGGCAGCCATTTCCAAAGGGACTTTCTCGCCTTGGCGTTTTTTCTTGCGATCGGCCGAGATGCAGGTATTCAACGCCACGCGCCAAATCCAAGTTTCCACTTTTGACTCCCCTCTAAAATTGTCGAAACCCTTCCAGATGTTGATCAAAACATCTTGGAACAGGTCCGCCACCTCATCGGCATCCTTTGAAAACATATAACACACGGTATAAATCGTGGTTTTATGTTTTTTTACCAATGTCTCAAATTCTTTTTCTTTCGACTCCATTGTGATGTCATTTTTTCGAATCAAATGTCAATCGTATGACGCACAAAAAATGAAAAAACTACAAATTAATGCTTAAAATGAAATAATTTCATCCATTTTTATATCTGTCGGCTCCGTTGGAATCTCATCAACCAATTGAAAATCAAAGCAAATACCAATTTTTTTCACTTTCTGATGCTGACAGAGAAATCGGTCGTAATAACCACGGCCGCGACCCAGACGGTTACCGTTTTTGTCAAAAGCCACGCCGGGAACCACAATCAAATCATAATCGCCTTGATAAGGTTCGTTTTGTGGCTCCAGAATATTAAAGTCGCCCACTGCAAAGCCTGTATTTTCGGACAATTCAACCGGAATGATGTCGTCGCCTACCACCGTGGGCAGAATAATGTGTTTTTCCCGACGCCATTTCTCGATGAAAGTCTGTGTTTGCACCTCATCAGGCAACGAACTATACAACATCACGGTATGAGCATTAAGAAAATCTGAATGTTGCTCGATTTTGGCCATAATGGCTGCCGATTGTGCCGCCAACTGCTCTTGAGTATGCTGTTTTTTCAAGATTTTAATCTCTGCACGAAGTTCTTTTTTTGAAATCATCATCATTCATTTTTTTGCAAAGATAATGTTTTTTTGGGAATAAGGAAATAGCCAACAGGTCAAACAACACAAGATTTTTTTCCGTACATTTGCATTTTAATTTATATAGGATAGAAATATGCGGATCTTGGCATTTTTGGGCAAAATATTACTTTGGATTATCGGCTGTTTTATAGGTTTACTTCTCATTATCAACCTCTTCGTTCCTGTTTATGATTTTGACGAACCCCACGCCTTTAGCGGTTCCTACCTGCACAATCCGTACGAAGGCATCGATTCCACGACGTGGCTACGCTGCAATTTTCACGCCCACTCACGCATAGCCGGAGGTGTCACCAACGGCCGCAACAACACGCCACAGCTGATCGACAGCGTCTATAATATTTTGGGATTCTCCCACAGAGGCATTTCAAACTATAATAAAATTTGCGATTTTGGTTCTCAACGCAACGACTTCATTCCTGCATACGAGCACGGCTACGGCATTTTCAAGATACACCAACTCTGCCTCAACGCCCAGAAAGCAAGAATTTTGGATTACCCTTTCTGGCAAACCCTCAGTATGAAACAACATACCCTTAATCAAATTGGCAAACATTGCGAATTGGTCATTCCTGCCCATCCGAATTTTGTGAAAGGCGGCTATCGCGCCAGTGATTTCAAATACCTTGACAACTACAAACTAATGGAAGTGCTCAATGGCTATTGCCATTCGCCTGAACATTGGGACACGGCCTTGTCCAATGGTCATCGAATTTATTTGATTGGCGACGACGACTCTCATAACGTATTCAATATAAATGAAATAGCGAAATGTTTCACTTTGGTGGCAAGTCCTATAACCGATAGCCAGCATATTTTGGCTGCTTTAAAGGCAGGACAAACCATCGGCATTTTTTTCCCTTTTGACAACAGTGAAAAAAGGAATCCCGAAAAGAAGAAAAAACGCTTAGACACCTTTCTTCCACATCCAATTTATATTCACCTTTCCAACGACACATTACGCATCGCAGTATCAAAAAATATTCAAAAAGCCGAATTTATTGGTCAAGACGGAAAAATTCTTAAAACAGAAAACAATATAGACGAAGCGTTGTATGCCATTCAAGAAAACGATTGTTATGTAAGAACGGTCTTGACTTTTGAAGACGGTACCGAAATGTGGCTGAATCCAATTACCCGCCACGAAAATCCAAGCCAACTTGACGCACCACAGCTCCACCATCTTAACTATTGGAAAACAGGATTATTATGGACTGCCTACCTCATCGTCATCGGAGGGATTCTCTATTTTGTCATCAGGAAAAAATCGGCACGACAATAATTTCAGCATTCACACTTTATTGAAAAAAATTGTATTTTTGTACATTATATTCTGTCAAGATGAAAAAATTATTTTTAAGTATCGTCATTGTCCTTTTGTTTTCGACTGTTTTTTCTCAACAATATAAAAACATTTCTTTTGAAAACAAAGTCTATGTTGATGGCATTAGCAGCGTAAAACTCACTCCCGCCAACGCACCTCTGGGTTTTCCCATCATAGACTTAGGCAGTGGAGAACAGCTCAGACTTGTCTTTGACGACATCAACGGCAATGACACCCGATACCTGAAATACACCGTCATTCATTGCACTTACGACTGGAAGCCATCCGATCTTAATCCTTTTGATTATATTGATGGATTTTTTGAAGATGAAATCAGCAACCACTCCTACTCTTTCAACACGTTGCAGAATTATGTCAATTTTGAGCTTTTGTTTCCGAATGATATGTTAAACATCACAAAATCAGGAAACTACATTCTTTTTGTTTATGATGAAACCACAGACAAGCCCGTGCTAACACGTCGTTTTATGGTCAAGGAAGCCGAAAGTGCCATCATTTCAGGCGTGGTGCATTCTGCTTCGGATGTTCGTTATCGCAACACTGCCCAGGAAGTAGATTTTGTAGTCAATACGGGAGATTATGTCATTCACAACCCTGCTCGGAGCCTGACCGCCACGATTCTGCAAAACGGTCGCTGGGACAATGCCATCATCGGATTACGTTACCGCTTTGGCAAACCTGGAGAATATAATTTCGACTACGATGAAAATGAAAACAGCTTTTTTGGCAGTTCCGAATTTCGGACTTTCTCGCTTAAAAGCACCCGATACAATGGCGACCGCGTCGCTTCTTTAACGTACAAAAGCGACGGATACCACGCCCTTGTTTTGGAAGACATCGCCAGACCATACGGGGCTTACCAAGGTTCTACCACCCTGAAAGGCAAATGTTATTGGGAAACCGGCGACTATGACGACAAAAATAGGGAAGAATATATCGACACCCGCTTCTCGCTCAAATGCGATTTTCCCATCACCGACGGCGACATTTATGTTTTTGGCGAGCTCACCGACTGGCAAATCAAAGACGAAGCCAAATTGCGATACAACGAATACACCCATTATTGGGAAAGTAATCTGTATTTGAAACAGGGCTATTACAATTACCAATATGTCTTTGTTCATAACGGAAGCACGGAAATTGACGCCACCTACATTGAAGGCAGCCATTGGGAAACCGACAACGACTATAGTGTTTTTGTCTATCTCAATGACGAAACATCCCTTTATGACCGCTTAATCGGGGTGGAATTTTTTCATACCATTTATGGGAGATGAGAGTTGAGAGTTGAAAACGGAGAGTTGAAAGATGAAAGATGAAAGTTGAGAGTTGAGAGTTGAAAACGGAGAACGGAGAGTTGAAAACGGAGAGTTGAGATTAAAGATTAAAATTTGTAAACTGGGAGTAGAAATTGGAATAGGATGAGTAGAGCGTAATAAGTTTGAAAAATAGATACATTATTAAGAAACAATATTAACTAAAAAAATCATCGAATATGTATGCAATTGGAATAGACATTGGTGGAACCAATACCGACATTGGATTAGTCAATCCGCAAGGAGAAGTTGTTGCCCGCAAGAATCTTCCCACGGGACAATATACTGACGCCAATCAATACGCAGACGACCTTGCCAACACGATCAAGGCACTCATTGACGAACAGAAAGTGGAAGTCAAAGGAATCGGCATTGGCGCGCCCAACGGCAACTTTTACACCGGATGTATTGAAAACGCACCCAATTTGAATATGAAAGGCAATATTTATTTAGCCAAAATGATGGAAGAACGCCTGCACATTCCCGCCGTCATCACCAACGATGCCAATGCGGCAGCATACGGGGAAATGGTTTATGGCGGTGCCAAAGGAATGAAGCACTTCATTATGTTCACCTTGGGAACCGGCGTAGGCAGCGGCATCATCATAGATGGCAAACTCCTTTACGGCCACGACGGTTTTGCTGGAGAACTGGGACATACCATTATCTTCCCTAACGGCCGGCCGTGCAAATGCGGCAGACAAGGTTGTCTGGAACAGTACACTTCTGCGGGTGGCATTCGCAAAACCTGCCTTGAAATGATGGAGCAAGACCCCTACTATGACGGAATTCTTTCCAAGATTCCAGCCGAGGAACTCGATTCCAAAGCCATCGGCGACGCAGCCAATCAAGGCGATATCTTGGCCCTTCGGGTATTTGAATTTACGGGTGGCATTTTGGGACTGGCTATGGCCAACGCCGTCGCCTTTTCTTCTCCCGAAGCCATTTTCTTAATGGGTGGCCCTGTGAAAGCGGGTGAAGTGCTGCTTGAACCAGTGCGCAAATCATTCAACCTCAACGTCTTATCAAACTATAAAGATAAGGTAAAAATTATGGTTTCACAATTGAAACAAAACGACGTTGCCATTTTAGGAGCCGCCGCCTTAGTGAACTAAAGAATATTCCTATTTATTTTCATACATCGTAGAGACGTTGCGCACGCAACGTCTCTATTTGTTTTTACAAAATTGCGTTCCTACAAAGCAATTTCCAGAATGGCAAATAACAAGGCAATAACAAAAGTTACCAGCAAAATCCCTCTACCCGTGAGGTCGTATTTTAATTTCACCAGGTAATATCTCAAAATCAGCACATTGGGAACCACACTCAGTAAAATCAGTTTTTGAATCATATTGGGGATATTCACATTTCCTGTCTGATGCTGGACAATCGTAATGATTCCGTACAGGATTCCAAACAAAACTGCCGGACAGATGGTGCCAATCAGCAAACCCATTGGCAAAGAATCTCTCCTTAATTTTTCAACAAATTTTCCCATTATTCCTCCATAAATTTAAGGTCATTTATAAAATGATAAGCGGTCATATCAACCTGTACCGGTTGAATTGAAACATAGCCGTTATTTAATGCCCATTGGCAAGTATCGGTATGCGGGTCTTGATCTACAAGGTAGCCGGAAAGCCAATAATAATCTCGTCCGAAGCAATCCACACGCTTCTCCAAATCCTCGTTCCAATATCCCTTGGTTTGTCTAACAATTTTTATTCCTTTGATTTCTTCCAATGGAAGTTTGGGAATATTGATATTCAGCGAAACCTGAGGAGGAAATTCGGTTTTCAAAATCTGCGGAATCAGTTTTTTGGCATAATGGATGGAGGCCGTAAAATCGGCATCTGAAGAATAATCCAGCAAGGAGAATCCTACCCCCTTAACATTTTCCAGACTTGCCTCAATTGCCGCCGCCATCGTTCCAGAATAAATCAAACTTATCGAAGAATTTGAACCGTGATTGATCCCGGACAGAACCAAATCGATTTTTCTGTCACGGAGAACGACCTTTTGCCCCAGTTTAACGCAATCCACCGGAGTACCATTGGTTCTATAATATTTAATTCCATCTTCTTCCCGATAAAGTTGAATACGCAAAGGTTCATTCATCGTGATTGCGTGAGCCATACCCGAACGAGAACTGTCGGGGACCACCACCACCACTTCACCAAAATCCTTGGCTGCCTCCACCAAGGCATAAAGTCCTTTTGCTTCGTAAGCATCGTCATTTACGATTAATATCAAAGGTTTTTCCATCTCTATTTCTTAATAATTTTTACTGATTTCATTTTCTGTTGAGCATTCATAATATCTAATAAATAGACACCTGAATTCAAATCTGCAATATAGATAGACGACTGGTTATTGGTCAACGGGAACTGTCTAATCAATTTTCCATTCATATCATAAACACAAGCTCTGCAATCGGTTAGATTTTCTATTTGATCACAACTCACCACCACGAAATCGGAAGTCGGATTGGGGTAACATTCCAATTCAATCTGGTCTTCTTCATAACTGACCACCGCCACAGGACCCGCGTATGCAGGAAGCTTAATATAGTCAAGCATTGCCATATCCTGACCGCCGGAGGACATATAGTCTTTAATGTATCGCCATTCAAAAGTATAATTTCCAGGAGAGACAGCATAGCTGGCCTTAGTCCAATTCACCTCGCCATCCCAAGCATCTTTTTCGACATCATTAATGTAAAAGGCCAAATAGTCATACATTCCCCAATACCCGCCATATTCACTAGACACAAAATAATAAAAAGAAAGGGTGTCGGCCTGTGTGACTTGTAAACTAATCTTGAGGGAAGAAGTTTGATTGTTGCCGATTTGGGCAGAACGGGCCGCATAAACTCCTTCATACGCATTTTCATTGGTTATAAACCAAGAACGACTGGTGTTTGTATTCCAGGGATTCATAGAAAAGTCTCCGCTTTCCCAATCTTCGATACGTTCACCAATCAATAATTGATAATTTTTTTCGACCTTATAAGCACCCGCAATCCAACATAACTTGAATTCGACCAAGGCGATTCCTTGAAGTTCAGGATTCACCGTCACGGAGATTTTCACCATCGCGGAACCGTCGGGTCCCACATACGGAGTTACCTGTGAGCGCGGTGAATTGATGATGATATTGTCATTTAGACTTTCCACAAAAGCAAAGCCATACATCGCCTTGGCATTACCCGTGTTATATATAGGAATACAAAGTTCAACAGTTTCGCCAATATCCAAACGACCGTTGGCCGTTTCTCCTGACTGTGAATCATCCACCACACAAGTTCCCAACTCAAGTTGCGGAGTATGTATCAATTGATTGATTACGTTGGTGGTGACAAAGGTATCCGAAGTGAAAGTCACAACGAATTGGGCAATAT
Organism: Bacteroidales bacterium; assembly: GCA_024400755.1. Lineage (GTDB taxonomy): Bacteria > Bacteroidota > Bacteroidia > Bacteroidales > WCHB1-69 > RUG11690. Next base: position 21,386 of record JAKSMG010000010.1, read on the forward strand.
GGCCCGAAGGCACATAATTCTTCACTCTAAATTGAAGAATATCCGTTAAATCAATTGTTTCATTGGGCTGAAGCGCGGCAAAAGAACCACTACCATGCAACAAGGTGACATACGGATCATCGGTAGAAACCTCAACAGTAAAATCAGACGACGCAACTGCACCCACATTTTTCACGTGCAAAGTCGCCGTCACTGTTTCACCGTATTGCGGATAACCGTTCTCATTATTAATTTGATGTCCTATACAGGTAATGTAGGGTTGTTCCGACATAATCAAAGGAATATCTGCCTGATAAGGAATATAGTTAAAGGCAGAAACCAACAAATGGACGGTATCCGTTGGAAGCAAGTTAGTGGGAAGTGGCAACGAAAGGGATCCATTTGTCACAACCCCCTGAGCTAAAATGTCATTACCCAAAGTTAAGACAGCCTTCGCATTTTCCACAGGACAGTTCAACTGGAAAATGGCACTGCCTACAAAAACACTCGGCTGATGGCTAACGGCCAACACCTGAGGCGTTGCCGTACGCACCTGCAAAGTTGGATCTCCAAACAACACCCAAGTACGCATAGTAATCAACCCTTCATCATCGTGATAGTTCTCATACATTTTGAGCAAGCCATCGAAGCTAATGCCACCAAACGTACGCTTTATATGGGAATTGTCGGCTCCTGTCAGCACTCTAATCATCTCATCTTGTCCACACATAGGTGGCTCCCAGGGCTGGCTCATCGTGGACATCATCGCACCCACGGCCCCCGTTGGCTGCCCATTCTTACTGGCTCTCAACCAGGTTTCCGCAAAACAAGTCTGATTCACATAATCACCATTCAAACAAGCTACCGAAAAAATAAAGGGCAGCCTATTATAATTCATTAGATTATCCACATTGTTATTATTGAAACCCGTCGTCTGCCACTTATTATAATTCCCGTGACCACAATAATTAATGATTCCAACACCTTCATTCACCACATTACTAACCATCGTAGAAGTAGGATTGCCAGGAGCATCCAAACCGCCCTGACTGCCTTCAAACAATTCGGAACCATCGGTATAAGTAAAGTTCAACAGTTTATTGTCAATATTACGGATATGCTGATAATCATATTCATTTTCGTCACCAGGTCCTTCAGAAGAGGCAATGCCCAAGAACTTGCTGAAATGAGTCGTTTCCAACGGATTGGCTTCATATTGAATAAACTTATTCACCTGCGCTGTAACCTGACTTTCATTTTCAGCCGAAATCTTTCCCAAAATAATATCCGGCACGTTATCATTGCCCACGATTTCAGTATAATAATTATCAGCCGTTTCTCCACCAATGGTAAAATACGGGAAAAGGTTGCCATCACCCACAATCACAACAAACGCCAAATTATGGGTTTGATAGAAAGAAACGATATAGTCCTTCACACTCTGACCGACATTTCCCGTCGTAGTTAGCGTAACCAAAGTGGTTGGATAACCATTCTTGATTTTCCAATCTACATACGGCTGCATAGCCGAAGCCAGACTTTCGGGAGCGATGACCAAAATTTCTCCAGATTCCGTCAATGAAGTGTAACGCGAGGTTGGGTAATTCAGAAAATAGTTTTTATAGATTTCATTAAATTCGTAGCAATTCTTGCGAGCTGTAGTCATCGTATAAGGTGCGTTGTAATTCACCCGCAAAGTTAAGGAATGATAAACCTTGAGTTCCTCACGCACGGGATTGTAGTCGAAGGGGAAAGTCTGCACTGTCACACCATTGTAATCACGCAAATGGAAAGTTTTGGTAAGGGAAGCGGCCTGTGACAACTGGAACTTGTCCTGCTGATATTGAGGACCAAAGGTATAAGGGACGTCGTTGGGATCGACGTTTCTATATATGACACCCTTCGAAGGGAGAAGTTTAAAACCAGGCACCAATTCATAATCCTCGGAAACAATCGTTACAGTCGGCTGACTGTTTTCAGGAATAATGACCGACTTGGCAGCAGACAATAATTCGGGAACTCCCTGTCTTGTGACTGCATACGCCCCTTTGAGCGATAATTTTTGGTAAACCGTTCTGTCTATAGTCACATCGGTAGTGGAATATGTCGGGAAATCCACGCGAATCGTCAAACCTTCCTCGTCAGAAGAGACAATAGAATACGTAACTTTTTGTGCATTGACAAAGGCGAAAGTCAGCAACGCAATTAATAAGACAATAGCTTTTTTCATTTTTCTTCCTGAATATTAATTTTTCGAGTTAATTTTTTCTCCTTATTTTCTTTTGACAATTTGCCCACTTCGTCAAGATTTAGACTAAAGGTGAAATTATTGGGAACCGCACCCACCGCATAATGATTTCTTGAAAATCCGAATTGGATAGAACGAATATTTATCATAAATCCATACGAGAAACCCGCGAAACTCCTTTTTTGAGGAATCTTCATTTCCTGATGAATATTGTGGTTATAGGCAAAATACAGCGACAAGTACTTCACCGGGATGATTTCAATGCCCACCACCACGTGGCGGAACATATTGTCGAAAAAGGTGGCCACTTTCGAAGGGGTCTGCACCTCACCGCTAATCGCATCCTTCGAATAAAGCGGATTATCAGAACCCGTGTAGGCCATATTCCATTTATATAAAGAGTGCAACGAAATATGATATCTTACGGGCAGATGAGCAAATTTTTGGGAGAATGCCAACTGAATATCAAAAGGCAATTTCTCGAAATTTCCCGGCGTAAACGGCTTTAATTCTGAACCGATATTCTTAAACAACAACGATAATGACAAATTTTTCTTCTCGTTATGATAAGTTCCCGCCACGTCAACGGCCAAACCGAACGAATTATAATCGGCATAACCGCAATAAATCAACTTCAAATTGGCGCCGATAGAGAAGTTGGGACCCAATTCCCTACCCCATCCCACGGTAGCCGCCAAGTCATTGGCGTGGAAAGTACCGGTTTCAAGTCCCGACACATCCGTTCGGGTAAACTTTCCATAGCCGACATAACGCATCTCAAAAGCAAAACTTCCGACTTTGTCGAAAGTATGCGAATACAAGGCAGAAGCATAATTGGTACCGGTATAATAATTCGTAAAATTCAACAGCAACGAAGAATGATGGCGTTGACTAATCAAAGACGGATTGGTCATAATGATAGATGGATCATCATCATAGACAGAAATCAAATTGCTTCCAAGCCCCGCAATTCGGCTGGAATAATTATAGCACAGAAAATTATACACATAATTGCCATTCGACTGAGCCCAAAGCCCTGTCGTAAAAAGGAGTATTATCAATGGCAACAAGTATTTTTTCATCAGTTTTCTTCAAATAAAAGTCCAAACATTTCTTCTATTCGGGCGATGGGATAGATTTTGATTTTCAGGCCCGTCAATTTCACGCCTTTGAGATTATATTTTGACACAAACATTCGAGTGAATCCCAGTTTATTGGCTTCCATTATACGCTGTTCGATTCTCACCACCGGCCGCACCTCGCCATTCAGTCCCAACTCGCCGGCGAAGCAAGTCTTGGCATCAATGGCAATATCCACTGTCGATGACAATATAGCCGCAATCACCGCCAGGTTGACGGCAGGATCTTCCACGTGCAAACCGCCCGCGACATTCAAAAAGACATCTTTGGCTCCAATCTTAAACCGGCAGCGTTTTTCCAATACTGCCAAAAGCATATTCATTCTTCTCGTATCGAATCCTGTTGCCGAGCGTTGCGGAGTACCATAAACAGCCGAACTCACCAAACTTTGCGTTTCAATCATCATCGGCCGATTGCCTTCCATCACTGCCGCAATCGCACTTCCGCTATAAGTTTCGTCGTGCTGGGACACCAGAATTTCGGAAGGATTCAACACTTCCCGCATTCCCGTTTCCGTCATTTCGAAAATACCCAATTCCGAGGTTGAGCCGAACCTGTTCTTGATACAGCGAACGATGCGGTAACCATAATGCTGGTCGCCCTCAAATTGCAGTACGGTATCCACAATATGTTCCAACACCTTAGGACCCGCCAAAGTACCATCCTTGGTAATATGACCAATCAGGAAGACGGGAATTGCCGTCGATTTGGCCAAATGCTGAAATTCGGCGGCACACTCCTTGATTTGCGAAATGGAACCTGCCGCCGAATCAATCAGATTACTCTGCAAAGTTTGAATAGAATCCACAATCAGCAATTGCGGCTTCAGTTCCTCGATATGCTTAAAGATGACCTGTGTTTCGGTTTCAGTCAGGATATAGCAATGTTTCAACGCATCGGGTTGTCCAATACGCTCTGCACGCATTTTCAATTGGCTTTCGCTTTCCTCGCCCGAAACATACAAAATTTTCGTTTCGGTCATCGACAAAGCCATTTGCAACAATAAAGTTGACTTTCCGATACCCGGTTCGCCGCCCAGCAGCGTAATGGATCCGGCCACGATGCCGCCGCCCAAGACACGGTCCAACTCACCGATATGCGAATGCAAACGCGGCATTTCCTGCAAGGAAATCTCGCTGAACAGTTTAGGCGAACTTTGACGAGTCATCGTATGGGACTTCCCCTTGGGAGCTTCCTGATTCACCAGGACCTCTTCCTCAAAGGTATTCCATTCGCCACACGACGGACAACGGCCCATCCACTGGGTGGATTGATGTCCACAATTCTTGCAAAAAAACTGCGTCTTCGTCTTCGCCATTGTTATTCTCTTATGTAATCAATATGAATCATCAGACGATGAGTTGACGGATTCACTTCGTCGGGAGCATAATTTTCCTGCGTCAATATGCGATTGTCAGCATCGTAGGTATATGCCACCCAGGTTTGCAGCTGCTCATCCTTCCCATAAACTGAAACTTTCATCAAATTATTGCCTTCATACTCATACTTCGTCAAGCGGTAATGGTCCAAATCTTCCTCCTCCACCTCGACAACTTGATTATTTTCATTGTACGTTGTATAAATCTTGGCAATTAGAGCTTCATCATAATTATAAATCAAATCCTTGATTTTATTTCCGCGTTCATCGTACTCAAAAGCGAAAGTTCGTCTATCGTGTTGCTGTATTTCATCACGCGTATAGGAAGCCAAGCGTCCATTTTCATCATACTGATTAACGACCACGTACAACTGGTTGCCGTCCTCGTCAAAATCAATTTCCTTGATTACGCGGCCCTGATCATCGTATTCGTATTTTTTCTCGGTATTGACAAAAACACCTTCGTCATAGCAGTCGCGACGCAACAAGAGACCATTTTCATACACATAGAGCGTGGAGTATTCCGGGAGACCTTCGCCATAGCACATTTTCTGTTCTGCCAATTGCCCGGCCTCGTTATAGCTGTTGGTCACCCTTTCACAAAGCGTTCCTTCGGCATCGTACTGGCACACCACGGAAGCTCTATTTTGGTCATCATATTGGGTAGTAGTGGCAGACTGCAAAGAAGCATCGGCATTGTAACTGTTTTCGGCTGTAACGTAGCCGTGTTCATTATAAACGAGGATTGAAGCGACATAGTCTTCCGGAGCAATATCGTTTTCCTGATAACCCGTACGAAGGTAGTTTATGGTATGAATAGTTAATTTGGGCATAATAAAAATATTTTTGCAAAGATACAAAAAATACATTAGCCACCCAAAGAAAAGTTTGGCTGCTAATCAAGCACTTGCTAGTTGAATCTATACAACGTTAATTATTGTTAATTTTATTTTGCATCTAATGAAATTCTTTTAACTTTGCAATTTAATTTGAGTTTTGATGAGACGTGAAGTTTGGAAATGAAAATAGAGAACTCAAGCTTGCAGATGGATTAACCTTATCGTAAATAAATTTCTTAGTTATGAAAAAACCATTATTATTCTTATTAGCTGCGATAAGCATCGTAGCAATAACGGGGTGCAAGAGTTCTTCGTCAGAAACGAAAATTTCCGAATTGCGTTCAGTCGGCAAGGAAATCCCCAACCCGAACATTACTCCTGAACGATGCATTCCGGAAGGATCTGAAGCCACCTTGCGCTCAATCCGGTATGTTCCTGGTCGTCCCATCTATTATATGGACTACACGGCAAACGTGGACTGGGAAAGTCTGTTAACAGACAACAATCTGCCATTATACGGTATGTCCTATATGACAGACAAAGTCACCAATGCCCTTTTCAACTATATCCCGGGACCAACGACTACGGACAAAATTCAAAGTAATGCTTGTTCCGGCTTCATTTGCCATAATAAAAAGGGAGAATTGTTGAACTGCCGCAATTTTGACGGAAATTACGGAGAGATGGTCGTGGTCTTCAACCGCAATGTCAAACCCGGCGAACATAAGAGCGTGATGATGACAGACTTGAACGCCGCACAAAAATATTCTGGCACAGGGGGCTACAACGGTGACAACGTGCTTCTGAGGGGAGGCATAGACCTCAATGTATTGCTTCGCCAGCCTATTTCAACCGTTGACGGAATGAACGATGCGGGACTGGTCATTACCAGCTATCAGTTGCCGAACTTTAACGACAGAAACAACCCTACCATTGATCCTTTCCCGAATGTGACGCCACGTCCTTTTGCCGTAGATCAGAACACAGGGAAACCTCGAATCGGTTTTTCAGGCCTACACATTCTTGCCCTTACCAAATGTGCCACCGTACAAGACGTAATCGATTTGTTTCGCTCTTATGACTTTACGACTCTTGGTCGTGATTTGAATGTACATTGGTGCGTCTCGGATGCAAACAATAATTGGAAAACCCTAGAATACTGGGTTGGTAGCGACGGACGTGACTCATTGTATGTCTTTGACGAGAATGCACGTGCTCATTCAGCCAATTTGAGCAGCCATAACGTAGGATACGAATACCTCAGTATGGAGAACTATTATTATAATCCAATACCTGCAGCAACCTGGTCTATGGACTTTTGGCAACGGGATTTCGGCGGCGTGGTTCGTGCCCAGAACATGATGGACCATTATTCTCCAATTATGGATGAAGTAGCCGCATTATTCTGTCTGCAATACGGAAATTTTGGTATCGAAGTACCTGGTCAGGTAACAAACTGGTCGTGCGTTTACAATGCCAAACAACGCACCATCCTCTTCAATGTCCGGGATGATATGTCCCAGGCATTCACCATTGATTTGAAAAAAGATCTGTAATCCGGAAAAGATATGTCAAGTCAATATGATTTCCGATTAATTCCTTAGTTGGAAATAATTTTAGTGATGTCGTGAAATGAATGTTACAATTATTATACTCTAATTAGAAAATAGTACAAAAAAAACGGTAAAGGATTATGTTACCGTTTTTTGTACTATTCCGTTAAAAATTAACTACTTACACTTGATAGAATAGTTGGTAAGTTTTTCTTCGTAATTCATATCGCTACATTTCTTCAGGTCGCCGGCATAGCTTCCCCAAATTTGCTTAACCTGATTAAGATCATAGGTAAAATTTGCAGAAAAACCTTTTTCGCTTACAGTACAAGTACATTTTTTGTTGCAAGAAGTTAAACAAATTGCCACCATGGCTACTGCAGCTAAAACACACAATGATTTTTTCATAATTGCTTTTTATTGGTTAATAATTGCGGTGAATAAAAGTGCAACAAAGTTACGAAATAAATTTTGTATTACATTAAATACATAAGTTAAAAAAGATTAAATCGTGTGTCTTTGCAAGAGATTTGGACTTGGAATGGCAAACTTTTGGACAAAATTGACCTTTTATTAAAATGGTACCGTTGAAGAAACCTACCGTTTTAACTAAGACAAAAATCGTTTTACCCGTATAAACAGATACGCATACGGAAACGTTCGTTTTGATAGAAAATCCCGCACCGATTGGTGCGGGATTTTTTTTACAATCAACTTTCTTTAAAATTTGGAATTTCATTTTTATTTTTGTACTTTTGCATCTTAATTCTAAAAAAACAACAATTATGAAAAAGATTCTTACAATTTTAACAATTGCATGTGTGGCCTTTGTATTTACGGGGTGCCAGAAAGATGTTCCTAATAAATTCATTGTCGAATTGCGTTCAGTCGGCAAAGAAATTCCCAACCCAAACATTACTCCTGAACGATGCATCCCGGAAGGAGCTGAGGCCACTTTAGAATCCATCCGATATATTCCAGGACATCCCATTTACTATATGGACTACACGGCCAACGTGGATTGGGGAAGTCTGTTAACAGATAACAATCTGCCATTATACGGTATGTACTATCTGACAAGCAAAGTCACCAATGCCCTTTTCAACTATATCCCGGGACCAACGAATACGGACAAAATTCAAGGTAATGCTTGTTCTGGCTTCATTTGCTATAATAAAAAGGGAGAATTGTTGAATTGTCGCAATTATGACGGAGATTACGGTGAGATGGTCGTGGTCTTCAACCGCAATGTCAAACCCGGCGAACATAAGAGCGTGATGATGACAGACTTGAACGCCGCACAAAAATATTCTGGCACAGGGGGCTACAACGGTGACAACGTGCTTCTGAGGGGAGGCATAGACCTCAATGTATTGCTTCGCCAGCCTATTTCAACCGTTGACGGAATGAACGATGCGGGACTGGTCATTACCAGCTATCAGTTGCCGAACTTTAACGACAGAAACAACCCTACCATTGATCCTTTCCCGAATGTGACGCCACGTCCTTTTGCCGTAGATCAGAACACAGGGAAACCTCGAATCGGTTTTTCAGGCCTACACATTCTTGCCCTTACCAAATGTGCCACCGTACAAGACGTAATCGATTTGTTTCGCTCTTATGACTTTACGACTCTTGGTCGTGATTTGAATGTACATTGGTGCGTCTCGGATGCAAACAATAATTGGAAAACCCTAGAATACTGGGTTGGTAGCGACGGACGTGACTCATTGTATGTCTTTGACGAGAATGCACGTGCTCATTCAGCCAATTTGAGCAGCCATAACGTAGGATACGAATACCTCAGTATGGAGAACTATTATTATAATCCAATACCTGCAGCAACCTGGTCTATGGACTTTTGGCAACGGGATTTCGGCGGCGTGGTTCGTGCCCAGAACATGATGGACCATTATTCTCCAATTATGGATGAAGTAGCCGCATTATTCTGTCTGCAATACGGAAATTTTGGTATCGAAGTACCTGGTCAGGTAACAAACTGGTCGTGCGTTTACAATGCCAAACAACGCACCATCCTCTTCAATGCACGAAATGATATGTCTCAGGCATACACCATTGATTTGAAGAAGGATCTATAAAATTTACGTACGATAAATATGAAGAAACTTATTTTAACTATTGGAATTGCGGTGCTTGCCTTTGGACTTTCCTCTTGTGGAAACAGTCAGCAGTCACCGACACCGACACCAGATGGTGCATCGAACCCCGTATCCTGTAAGGCAGGAACTTTCGTGGGAAAAGTTGAAAACGGAGTGACGAAGTTCTTCGGCATCAAATTTGCCGAGGACCCGTTGGATTATATGTTCGAATTGCCTGTGCCGTATGTCTATCCTGAAGGCACTCATCAGGTGACAGAGTTTGCAAATGTCTGCCCTCAGTCTGATGGATATCATTTGGCTGATGTTAGCGGAGAAGATTTCCTTACTCTCAATATATGGACAGTGGACAACAAAATGAAGAAGAAGCCGGTGATGGTCTTTGTACACGGCGGTGGATGGAGAGTAGGCGGCAACCGCGAAGCACTTTACGATGGCAGCGTATTCGTGAAAGAACACCCTGATGTGATGTATGTGACAATTGCATACCGCCTTGGTATGTTAGGGGCATGCGACCTTGATATGTTCCCAGACGGTGATCAATACAAACAGTCAAAGGCATTATGTGTCATGGACTTGGTTTGTGGGCTCCAGTGGCTCAAGGATAATATCGCGGCTTTCGGAGGTGACCCGGACAACATCACGATTATGGGGCAGTCTGCCGGTGGCAACCTTGTATCGACTCTCTGCGTTTCTCCTTATGCCAGAGGGCTGTTCAAAAATGCGATCGCGCTTAGCGGATCGTTCAGGATGTGTGCCCACGCCGAGGATCTCACAGGTGACAACAATGCCGCTGTGGCACTTGCAAAAAAATATAACTGCAAAACGGTGGCCGAATTGAAAAAACTTCCGAAGGATGTCATCATCAAGGAATGTATCGAGGGTGAGATAGCCGCAAGATTGCACAAGCCAATCATAGATGGTGACATCATCCCGGATGTCCCGTTTAATGAGATGTTGAAGGGTTTCAAAGGTAATCTGATAATGAGCTCCACTTGGGATGACGGACGTATCTTCGTTGACCCGAAAGAGATTCTGGAATTGATGCCAGGCAATTCGCACGAAGAACAAATCCGCAACCTGCACCTGTTTCTGTGCGATATAATGGAGACGGCAAGGTCTATCACTACGGAGGAAGACCGCCAGACTATAGATAAATATCTCACGTATATGAGAGATATCCTCGGGTACAACGACTGGGCAAGCGCCATCGAATTTACCAACGACGAAGTCTTTTACGTGCCGGCAATAAAAGCCGCTTCGGAAGCAGTCCAATACAATTGCGGAAATGTGTTCAATCTGGTATGGGAATCTCCCCGTTTTGGCACGCCAGAACTCAGGGCAGCACACTCCATCGACCTTCCATTCCTGTTCGGAACCATCAAGAATGAAGGAATGGTTGAGGATGTCACAAGAGGTGAAGATGTTGACACAACAGGATGGTTCGCCCTCAGCGACAGGATAATGGATATGCTCGTATGTTTTATGAAGACAGGCAAGCCCACAGAAGACCAAAGCGTATTCCGTCAGTTTGACCAGAAGCATGGCTGGACCACGGTCGTACGCTCAGCCGATGAAATCTTCACGATGCCAATGCCAAAGCCCGAGCGTGTTAAGTTGTTATGGCCGCACGAGCGCAGTTTCTTCCTTGATGCCGGACTTGGCGCAGATATCACACAACACGGGAATTGATTAGGCAATCATAATGGATTAGGATAAAAACCGTTCGTTTTTCATAGAAAATCCCTCACCAATTGGCGGGGGATTTTTTTAATCGACTTTCTTTAAAATTTGGAATTTCATTTTAATTTTTGTACTTTTGCAATTTAATTCTAAAAAAATAATAATTATGAAAAAGACTCTCACAATTTTAGCAATTGCGTGTGTGGCCTTTGTATTTACGGGCTGCCAGAAAGATGGCGTTTACAACCCATCCAAAAAAATCAGCAAGATTTACTACACCTCCACCTCCGGAAACAAATCATTAGACCAGATTTGGACTTGGAATGGCAAACTCTTGGATAGAATTGATTTTTATTACGATGGCACCGTTGAAGAAACCTACCGGTTCAACTATGACAAAAACCGTTTAACGCGTATGGACAGATATGCATACGGGAACGTTCATAGCATTGAATACAAATACGATGGAAGTCATTTAAGTGAAGCCAATGTATTTTATAGCGGCAGTTTGAATTACACTTATAAATTTTCATATAAAAGTGGAAAATTAGAAAGTATGACCTGTACATCAACCAGCAAGGGAGTCAAAGAAGAGACAAAAATCCACCCCTTGTACTTTGTATTCGGACCTGAAATAAGTCAATGCATAGAAAAAAGCGAAAAAGCACTTGCAAAAAAATACAATGGGAAAAGTATAGACGTAGAAACCTACAAATTTACCTGGAAAAACGGTGAAGTAAGCCAATGTGTCATAAGTTATCAAGGGGATGGTTATAGCGAAATTACTTATAAATACACTTACGACAAGAAAAAGAATCCATTTTCCGGAGCTCTAATAAATTTATATCCTGAAGGCAATATGGTTGACGGCAGCTTAAGTAAGCACAATATCACTAAAATCGATCTTACATCTATGGAGGGAGAGAGTGAAGTCATCAAATTCGACTATTCCTATAAAGACAACTATCCTATTTCTAAAAGAGAGACCTCAATATATAATGGGGAAGTTGATACAGGTGGGTTGTACGAATATGAATATATGAACTAATTGGATTAGATCTTCTAAAACTATAATTCCTCGCTATTTGGCGGGGGATTTTTTTACCCTTGAGATTCCTTAAAATTTGAAATTTCATTTTTATTTTTGTACTTTTGCATTTTAATTCTAAAAAATAACAATTATGAAAAAGACTCTCACAATTTTAGCAATTGCGTGCATTGCCTTTATTTTTGCGGGCTGCCAGAAAGATGGCGTTTACAACCCATCAAAAAAAATCAGTAAGATTTATTACACCACCACTTCAGGTAACAAATTATTGGATCAGATTTGGACTTGGAATGGCAAACTATTGGATAGAATTGATTTTTATTCCGGAGGAACCGTCAGCCACTCCTACAACTTCACTTACGACGGCAACCGCTTGACCCGTATGAACGACTATAAACACAATGAATACGTTGAATACAAATACGACGGAAATCATCTGAGCGAAACCAATGTGTTTTCTGGTGGGAATTTGCGATACATTTATAAATTTTCTTATAAAAGCGGCAAATTGGAAAGTATGACCCTCACTTCTACAAGCAAAGGAAGCGACAAAAAGATGGAAATCAATCCTTTGACTTTTATGTTTGGACCTGAAATCAGCCAATGCATTGAAAAAGCCGAAAAGACCCATTCCGCTAAAAACAACGGGAAAAGCGCTTACATCGAAACCTACAAGTTTACTTGGGAAAAAGGAGAAATAAGCAAATTGGTGATAAGTTATCAAGGTGATGGTTATGCAGAAGTAACGTTTAGATACACATACGACAAAAAAAATAATCCATTTTTCGGATCTTTTATTAGTCCAGAATATATGTTGTTGGATGGTTGCCTATGCAAGCACAATGTCACTAAAATAGATTATACAGAAATGGAAGATGGCGACATAGAAACTTGGACAAGCACTTATGACTACTCATACAACAAAAACAATTATCCTATTTCAAAAAGAGAAACCGAAATGGGTGGAGGACAATCTTATACGGGTGGTTTGTATGAATATGAATACCTAAACTAAGAACAGCTTCGTTTTTGATAGAAAATCCCTCACCAAAAAGTGGGGGATTTTTTTATTTAACAACCAATTATTTTCCAATAGCATCAAGCATTTGCCTCAAACGTTCAACCACCGCTTCTCCGATGAGTTTAATCATTGGGGTTGCGTCTTGTTCTTTTGCGTAAGCATCGAAAGCATCATAGTAACGGCGTCTGTCTGCAAATTTGACACTGATTGGAGGCAGTCCATTTTGTACAAGTTGCAAATTCATAAGCAAGCGCCCTGTCCTTCCATTTCCATCAATAAATGGGTGAATGCTCTCAAAACGGAGATGAAACAGTGCCACCGATTCAACAATGTGCCGTTTCTCTACCCATAAAACAAAATCTGACAACAGCTTGGATACTTCTGTTTCAATGAGATAAGGTTCAATTGGTTCAGCAATCGCCCCAGCGATGCGAACCTTGACGCGACGGAACGTGCCGCGATCTTCAGGACGGTCGGACAAAACCAGCGAGTGTATGCGTTTTAGCTCAAATGCGGTCAGTGGCTCTTTGCTTTTGGTCAATTCTTCCACATAGACAAATGCATCTTTATAGCCAACAATTTCAAGATGGTCCTTCAGCGGTTTTTGACCGATGGTAATGCCTTTAAGGACGAGGGCAGTTTCCTGCATTGTTAGCGTATTGCCCTCAATGGCATTGCTGTGGTACGTGTTTTCAATGAGAAACACCTCACGAAAGGCATCTGCTTCAGCGGGTGTCAATGGACGGCTTTGATTCAAAAATGTTACTTTATTTTCCTCCATCTGCCGTTTCATTTTCCACACCTCGCACTGCAGGAGCTGTGAGCGGGGATAGAACGGGAGAAGTTCCCCTTACTCCGCCATAGTTTGCTGAAAGAAAAATTCTACGGCATATAAGGGTATGTTTTCCATCCAACCTTGGTCAATATGGGATTTCATAGAGATACGCAATCCTTGAAGGTGTTCTTCGCCAAACTCATTTTTCACAAACTGCGTCAATGATTTTCCCTTCACGTTTTCTTCCGCCTTGACCTCAATCGGAACAACTTTATCATTGAGTTGTACCAAAAAATCAATCTCCAATCTTGAATTATCCTTACTATAGTAATATACTGGCAACGATGGGACATTCGTCAACTGTTGCAATACATAATTTTCTGAAAACGAGCCTTTGAATTCCTTGAAAACATCGTTAGTTACAAGCATCTGCATAGCTGGAGCATCCGATAGCGCGCCAAGAAGGCCGACATCCAGCAGATAGAGTTTAAAGGCATCAATGTCGCGATAAAACTTCAACGGAACTTTGGGACTTGCCGCGCGATATACTTTATAGACTAAACCGGCATCCACGAGCCACTGTATGGCATTTTCCAATTCTCGTGCACGACCGCCTTTTTTGACCGCTCCATAAATGAATTTCTTATTCTCTTTTGCCAATTGACTCGGAATGCTATCCCAAACCAGGCGAATCCGTTGTGTCTCCTTGCCCGCATGCTTTGCAAAATCGTGATTGTAGTTCGCAATAATCTCTTGCTGGATACGCCGAACTCCGTTCACATCGCCTTGCGTGGTATAGTGCAAGACCGCTTCGGGCATACCGCCCACATAGTAGTATTGACGAAGGTGTTCCTGCAACTTAACATCCATATCTTTCATCAATTGCCAGTTCAGACGAGACATCTCGTCAGTCAGATAGTCAGCACCTTGCGCCCAGAGGAATTCCTCAAAGCTCATCGGTAACAAACGCAAGGTGTTGACCTTTCCCACAGGATATGATTCTTCCGGTCTATTCATTACGCCTAACAACGAACCAGCCACTGCAACGTGCTGTTCAGGTGCATTCTCGCAAAAATATTTCAAACTTTCCAATGCGTGCGGCGCTTCTTGGATTTCGTCAATGAAAATTAGTGTTTTACCAGCTACAATACGTTGTCCACTATAGGCTTCGAATGCCTGCATTATTCGAACCACATTTAAATCCTGTATAAAGAGCTGTTGAACTTCGGGATTATCGTGACAATTCACATACACTAAATTTGCGTATTCGTTTTTGCCAAACTCTTTCAGCAGCCACGTTTTTCCAACTTGCCGAGCTCCTTCCAAAATCAAAGGTTTTCTATGGGAATTGTTTTTCCATTCAATCAAGCTGTTATATAACTTTCTCCTCATCTTTAAAATGCTGTTTTCAGAGTGCAAAGATACGCATTTTCTGAAATAGGGAAATGAATTATCCAAAAAAATGAGCGAATATTATGTACTATATGCCAATTTTATGAATGAATAATATTTAAAAATAGCCAAATTTATGAGCGAATCAAAATTATTCGCCTTCCCTTTCCTCCTCTATCCGCTTCATCTCCCGCACCTCGCGTTGTAGGAAACGGAAACGGGAACAATTGGGTAAAAGTGATAACCGGCATTCGTCGTTCCAGAAAGTCGTTTCTTTTATTTGAACTGTTTGCCAAACATCTTAAGGAATCTGGAGTAAAACCTGATCACATCATCCAGATTGACCTCGAAGATTGAAGAAACAGTTCACCTATAACAAACAAATTAGAAGTGTAAGGACAGCCAATGAGAAAAGAAGATATCACTAACCCTATAATTTAAATTGCCGTCATGTAAGGTTTTTGTCAGGACTTCTTTTTCGACCAAAATGGGAAGGAGGGATTGGATAGTTGATGCTGACGGAAGCGCATATTGCTGGATAAACTTTCGGGATGTAGGTTGCTCAACTTCCCCCTCTTTTGCAACGGCTACGAGAAATCGCCACTGCTTGTCCGTAAGCATTTGGCGATATTGATTGAATATGGTTGAGTCGGACTGGAGTATCAGTTGTGCTGATTCTTTAACCTGTTGAATATCAATAATATTATTTTCCAACTGAAAAACATAATGACAAAGTCGTTGAGTATAATAAGTGTGCCGCCTTGTCCATTCCAAGATATATTCAATGGCCTCGGGGGTAATAGTTCTATTGTCTGAAGCAAATTGTCTATTGATGAAATCCGAGTACGATTGCTCAGAAATTTTATCCAAGGCCAAAAATTCCGTGCTACGATAAAAAGGAGCACGCTCGTTAGCGAAAATATCGAGCATTAAATGTCGCTTGCTACCACAAAAAATAAAATTCACATTCGAAAGGGTTTGAATATGCGTGCGTAATAAAGCTTCCATATTTCCTTCAGGATAGTTGCGAATTTGCTGGAACTCATCTATGGCTAACAATACCGGTTTTTCTACACTATTGAGAATGTCAAAAAGAGAATATAGCGTTTGTATTTTTTCAGGTTCATTCTGATAATTTATTTGAAATTGGGGCACTCCTGATAGAGCATCGTATGTCACCATTGGGCGCAGCGACTTGATGAATTTCAATAATTTCTCACCCAAAGATGAATTGTCAGGAACAGCCCGTAAGATGTTTTCGGAAAGAACCTTAATAAAATCCGCCAGATTACAGGTTGAAAAAATGTCCACATAAATTGGCAAAATATCAATATTCAAATCCTTAACTTCATCAAAGAGTCGATGAATAAGTCCTGTTTTGCCCATTCTTCGTTCAGAAATGAGTGTGGTATCCACATTGGATGTGCTATGAGACAGCAATATTTTAAGTTCTTGCTCTCAATCACAGAAGAACTCCTTTGATGTATAGGCTCTATAAATAAATGGATTACGCATAGTATAGTCATTTTATGGATGCAAAGATACACAAATTTTTAATTGTACGAAAATTTCGTAACGAAATTTTCGTACAATTAAAAATAAGCCCAAACATCCCTCTTTCTCCACTACCCGTTTCATCTCCCACACCCCGCACAGCAAGAAGCTGTGGACGGGAATGGAACAGACGCAGGCGCAGAAGGGGAAGGTGTAAAATGTAGATAGATTTTCGACAATATGCCAGACACACCATTCGTAGAGACGATATATTGGAAATGTCAGGAGTTCAGATATAAAAACACAAAAAGAGGGTGACTGTTACATCACCCTCTTTTTTTATGGCAGGAGAGGAAAGAATCGAACTCTCACTGATGGTTTTGGAGACCACTGTTCTACCATTAAACTACTCTCCTAAATCAAAGGGCTGAAGAATCAGCCCTTTGGACAATATGCTAATTTAGAATTAGTCTAAGATATCAGTTACCTGACCAGCACCAACGGTTCTACCACCTTCACGGATAGCGAAGTGTAAACCTTTGTTGATAGCGATTTCTGATAACAACTTAACAGTGATAGTCAAGTTATCGCCAGGCATTACCATTTCTACGCCTTCTGGAAGAGAGATTTCACCAGTAACGTCCGTAGTACGGAAATAGAACTGAGGACGATAGTTGTTGTGGAATGGAGTGTGACGACCACCTTCTTCTTTCTTCAAGATATAAACTTCAGCCTTGAATTCTTTGTGAGGTTTAATTGAACCTGGTTTTGCGATTACCATACCACGACGGATTTGGTCTTTATCGATACCACGGAGTAACAAACCAACGTTATCGCCAGCTTCACCTTCGTCCAAAATCTTACGGAACATTTCAACACCTGTAACAACTGATTTCAGTTTTTCAGCACCCATACCGATGATATCAACCGGGTCACTAGTGTGAACGATACCAGTTTCAATTCTACCAGTAGCAACGGTACCACGACCGGTGATTGAGAATACGTCTTCGATTGGCATCAAGAAATCTTTATCTTTGTCACGTCCTGGAAGTGGAATCCAAGAGTCAACTGCATCCATGAGTTCCATGATTTTGTCAACCCACTTAGGTTCGTTGTTCAAACCACCAAGAGCTGAACCGCGGATGATAGGAGTATCATCACCTTCGAAACCGTAGAAGCTCAATAATTCACGGATTTCCATTTCAACGAGGTCGAGCAATTCTGGGTCATCAACCATATCAACCTTGTTCATGAAAACAACCATTCTTGGAACACCTACTTGCTTAGCCAAAAGGATGTGTTCACGAGTCTGAGGCATAGGACCATCAGTTGAAGCAACAACCAAGATAGCACCATCCATCTGAGCAGCACCTGTTACCATGTTTTTAATGTAGTCAGCGTGGCCCGGGCAGTCAACGTGTGCATAGTGACGATTAGCAGTTTGGTATTCAACGTGTGAAGTATTGATAGTGATACCACGTTCCTTTTCTTCTGGAGCATTATCGATAGAATCGAAGCTTCTTAATTCTGACAAACCTTTTGCTGCCAATACTGTAGTGATAGCTGCAGTCAAAGTGGTTTTACCGTGGTCAATGTGACCAATTGTACCAACGTTTACGTGTGGTTTCGAACGATCAAATTTTTCTTTTGCCATTTTCTTATAAATTAAGGTTTTTAATAAATTATTTTTGCTTAAGAATATTCATAAAAAAAGAGCCGTTGATGAGATTTGAACTCATGACCTCTTCCTTACCAAGGAAGTGCTCTACCCCTGAGCTACAACGGCTTATTCTATCAAGTGAAAGAACGTTGTCAAAATTTTCATTTTGAGTTTGCAAAAATACATCTTTTTTTTTACTCTGCAACACTAAAAATGATTTTTTTGCCTTTTTTCTGTTCACATTTTTTCAACTTGTTGATTTTTAAGATTTTGCATACATATCAAAAGACTATCATCCCACTGGGGAATCTGTATGTCCAAATCGCGTTCTATATCGGTCAAGTCGAAGGCAGAGTGTGCCGGACGCGGTGCTATCGCATTGTATTCCAACGTACTAACGGGCAAAACACGACAGGTCAACCCCGCATTGGCCATAATCTGTCGGGCAAAATCATTCCAGGAAATCACCCCCCTATTGGCAAAGTGGTAAATCTTCAAACCTTTAAAGTCATTGCATTTTGTGACGATATTAAGGATGGCTCTTGCCAAATCGCGTGCATACGTGGGACCGCCAAACTGATCATTCACCACTCGAATTTCCTCTTTTTCCTTTCCCAGTTTCAGCATCGTCTTGACGAAATTTCCGCCATATTCCGAATACAGCCAAGAAGTTCTAATAATAACACCATCGCATTTTGACTGTGCCATCGCCACTTCGCCCTCCCACTTTGATTTACCGTAAACAGATTGCGGATTCACCTTATCGGTAACCTTGTGTGGAACATCTTCCTGACCGTCAAACACATAATCCGTGGAAATATGGACCAAGAAACAATGATGTTTGGCTGCCACCTGAGCCAGGTTTCGAGTAGCATCACGATTGATGAGATAGCATTTTTCGACATCGTTTTCCGCCTTATCCACCGCCGTATATCCCGCCGCATTGATAATAACCCGAATTTGATGATCGGTAACAAATTGCTCAATCTGGGCTTCATTCGTGATATCCAACTCCGCCACATCCGTATAATAATACTTTCTTGAAGAGTCCTCCCTGGTCAAATCACGCAAACAATTTCCCAATTGTCCGTTGGCACCCGTAATCAAAATATTGCTCATAATTATTATATTTCTCGTTGCAAAAGTACAAAAATATTCAACATTTCCGTTATTTTAATCTTCATTGACCATTTGATTTTTTTTCTGGATTATCTCGTTTAATCTTGTTGAGATTCCGATGTTCCCTCTTTACGTCGGAAACATCGGAATGGCGACATACCTTGTGAGCGTGATGGCCGGCGGCGCAAAATAGGAGTTTAATGTACGTGTGGGATGCCGCCGCCACTTCTTGCCTAATGACTCATCGCCATTCCGCCGATGCGTAGCAAAGGCGGAATCTCATTACAAGACAAAAAGGAAAATTCCGATTTTTTTCAGTTTAATTTATTAATGTTGTTATTTACTAATGTATAACTTAAAATTTTGTATCTTTGCCGCAAATTCAACTATCATGAAAGTTAGCGGAAAAAAAATTCACGTTCAAGCCAAAGACAATGAAATCTTTGCGAAATTATGCAATTGCAACAATTTCGGAAAATTCCTTCCCGAACAGATCAAGGACTGGGAATCCACCGAAGACTATTGCCAGTTTTCAATTCCAGGAATTGCGTCCCTTAGACTAAACATCGAGGAAAAAGTGGAATTTTCGAAAGTCGTCTTTGCCGCTTCCAACGACAAGCATATTCCCGTCAACATCACACTCAATTTAGCAGGTCAGGAGGCCGGAACCGACATCAACGCCGAAATTGAAGCGGAAGTCCCCGCCTTTTTAAGCGGAATGGTACAAAAACCACTGCAAAACTTAGTCGATATGATTGCCGACAGAATAAAGAACGACTCCGAAAAATAAGTTTTTATGATTAGCAAGATTCGTACAGAAGGTTTAGTTAAACAATATAAGCACCGCCGTGTGGTCAATAATGTTTCCATTGAGGTCAACCAAGGTGAAATCGTTGGGTTGTTGGGACCGAATGGTGCTGGAAAGACGACTTCTTTCTATATGATTGTCGGGTTGATACAGCCCTTGGAAGGCAAGATTTTCCTCAACGACGAAGACATAACCGGAATGGCGATGTACAAAAGGGCCCAAATGGGCATTGCCTATCTTCCGCAAGAAGCGTCGGTTTTCCGGAACTTGAGCGTAGAAGACAACATCATGGCCATTCTTCAATTCACCGACTTAACAAAAGCCCAGCAAAAAGAGCGGCTGGAAGAATTGATTTCCGAGTTCAACATTCAAAAAGTACGCAAAAACAAAGGAAGCAACCTTTCCGGTGGGGAACGCCGCCGCTGCGAAATTGCCCGCTGCCTGGCATCCAACCCCAAGTTCATTCTTTTGGATGAACCGTTTGCCGGCGTAGATCCTATTGCCGTGGAAGACATCCAAACCATTGTGGCCAAACTGAAAGACAAGAACATAGGTATCCTCATCACCGACCACAACGTTCACGAAACCTTGTCCATCACCGACCGTGCCTATCTGCTTTTTGAAGGAAGCGTGCTGAAATCAGGCACCGCAGAAGAATTGGCTGCCGACCCGCAAGTTCGAAAAGTATATCTTGGAAGCAATTTTGAATTAAGAAAATAAATTAATAAAGTCCCGTCTGACTTTTCCCTTATAAACCATCATTTATGCGATACAAACCATTAAATCAGGAATTTTACATTAGAAACAGACAAAATCTCGTTCAAGAAATTGAAAAAGACTCCGTGGTCATCGTGACTTCCAACGACGAATATCCTCGTTGCGGCGACACCACCCACCCTTTCCGTCAGAACTCCGACCTGCTGTACCTATGCGGCATCGATCAGGAAGAAACCTGTCTGGCACTGGCACCGTGGCATCCCAACAAGGATTATCGTGAAGTGTTGTTCATCAAAAATCCAAGTCCTGAAATGATCACCTGGTTTGGACATCGCCTCAGCAAAGAACAGGCCTCCGCCATTTCGGGCATTCAGACCGTTGTCTTTGTTGAAGAAATGGATTCGGTTTTGAACAATATCCTCTTCCATTCGCAACACGTCTATCTTCATTTGCCGGAAAGTTCCCGTTCAAAAAACGACTTTCCCACCCGTGAAGTGCGCTTGGCAGAACAACTGAAAAAGGACTACCCGCTTCACAGTTACCACCGTTTGGCTCCCATCCTGAATCCTTTGCGTGCCGTCAAACACCCAGAAGAACTGGAAGCTCTCAAAAAGGCCTGCGACATTACGGCCAAGGCATTCCGCAGAGCCAAGGCAGCCGTCAAACCGGGAATGTACGAGTATGAAATCGAAGCCGAACTCATTTACGAAATGATGAAAAACGGTGCGTCTGGCCACTCGTTTGCACCTATTTGCGCTTCCGGTGCCGACACCTGCATTCTTCACTACATTAAAAACGACAAAATGATGCAGGACGGCGATTTACTGTTGATGGATTTTGGTGCAGAATATGCCAACTATGCTGGAGATTGCAGCCGTACCATTCCTGTCAACGGACATTTTACCCCACGCCAACAAGCAGTATATGACGCCGTTCTTTCTATTTATAAAGATACCATTCCTAAATTCAAACCAGGAATGACCATCCACAAAATCAATGATTTTGTATTTAAAAGAATGGATGAAGAACTGATTAAATTAGGACTTTATACTGCCGAAGACGTGAAAAAGCAGGATCCTGCAAGGCCCTTGTTCAAGAAATATTATATGCACAACACCAGCCACTTTATCGGATTGGACGTACACGACGTTGGTGAACGCGACTGGGTTTTCCAACCGGGAATGGTTCTGAGTTGCGAACCCGGCATCTATATTGCCGAGGAAGGCATTGGCGTACGCATTGAAACCGACGTGGTAGTGGCTGAAAATCCTATCGACTTGTTTGAAGGATTAGACCTGTAATAATATTTACTATAATTTCATTGCCTTGGCATTGGTAGGAATCTTGATTCCCGTCGAGCCAGGCACATTGAATTTCAGATTCGTAACGGTGGCATCCACTTTCCGAGTACCATTATTCATACTTATTCTAAACTTATCGAAAAACGGAATGTCTATAGAAGGGAAAAGGCAGCCGTTATATTCCACCTCAATACCTGTAAAGGCTTTGAGCAATTCCTTATTGCCATTAAACAATGCCTGCAAGGCATAAAAATCGGCCTTGGCCTTCAAATATTTCTCGACGAAGGCATAATCTCCATCATAATACTCATTGGACATTTTATTTACGAAAGTTACTTTCTGGGGAGTAGCGACCAAACGAGCCAATTCTATCCCCATTAAATTAATATTCAGATAAATAATACTATCAATACGATTAACGAAAACATAATTGCATTGATATTTTTTCCCGTCAAACTGAATATTGGCCGCTCCGCGATAACTCACCCAACGATAAGCGCTATAAAGATTTTTCGCCACAGGTTTCTTGGTGGTTTTATTGGGCTTCGCGGTCGCTTGGAATTGTTCAATCTTTGATTTTGGCGTAGATTTTGGCAACTTCTTGGCCGTTTTGCAGCCAACGAAGCTCAACATCACCAACAAGGCCAAAGCGATAAAAAAAGTTTTTTTCATAATGATATCTTTTATGAAATATAACAATGAAAAAACACAATTATTGTCTTAAACAGAAAAATTCAACTGATACATCATAATGGCCGCCGCAATAGACGCATTCAAGGACTCTGCCTTATCGGCACCTTTGACTGGGCTGTCTATCAAAATTTTATCCGTCACCTTGGCGGCAAGGTTTTCGGAGATGCCGTTGGCCTCGTTGCCGATGACGATCACGTCTGAAGGACGAAACTGGACTTGCTGAATTGGCGTTCCTGACAAAAACGTTCCCAAGATTCTCCGATGTTGCAGATGCCTGTCTATCAACTTCTCCAAATCGGTATAGCAGACTACCACACGCGTAAAAGAACCCATCGTAGCTTGAATAACCTTAGGATTAAACACCTCCACCGTATTTTCGGAACAGGCAATTTGGCGGATTCCGAACCAGTCGGCGGTACGGATAATGGTTCCCATATTTCCCGGATCGCGTAAGTCGTCCAACATCAACAAGGGTTGGTCAAAATCCAGAATCTCAGCATCGGTACTGGGCATTTGGGCCACTGCCATAACGGGTTGTGGATTTTTCCAAGCACTAAGTCGCTCCATTTCGGAAGGCGTAACCAGCGTAATGGAAATTTCGGGAGATAAATCGTTGCCATATTTTGACAACCAGTCTTCCGTAGCCAAAATTTCAACAACGCCCATAGGTGAACGCAGTAAATCGCCCACAGACTTGATACCTTCCACCAAAAACAATCCGCTTGCATCTCTGAATTTTTTCTGATGCAAGCGGGTTATAGATGATATTTTATTTTTTCCAATCATAAACTTATTGATTGGGAATGATTAGAATTCAGCGTTTTGAGGAGTTCTCGGGAAAGGAATGACGTCACGAATATTGGTCATACCCGTCACAAAGAGCAGCAATCTTTCGAAGCCCAAGCCGAAGCCAGAGTGAGGAGCGGAACCGAATTTACGGGTTTCGAAATACCACCAGTATTGTTCTTCCGTCATATTCAATTCTTGAACACGATGAAGCAGTTTTTGATAATCGGCTTCACGTTCAGAACCACCGATAATTTCGCCGATGGTCGGGAACAACACATCCATTGCGCGAACCGTCTTGCCGTCATCATTTTGCTTCATATAGAAGGCCTTGATATCCTTAGGATAATCGGTCAAAATAACAGGACGTTTGAAATGGCTTTCCACCAAATAGCGTTCGTGTTCCGACTGCAAATCGATACCCCAGGAAACAGGATAATCGAATTTCTTATCTGCTTTCAACAAGATATCAATAGCGGAAGTATAGTCGAGGCGGACAAATGCGTCTTTCAAGACAAATTCAAGTCTTTCGATCAGCGTTTTGTCAAACATATCGTTCAGGAACTTCAGGTCATCCATATTGTTATCCAGAGCATATTTTACCAAATACTTGATAAAATCTTCAGCCAAATCCATATTGTCCGTAATGTCATTGAAAGCGACTTCCGGTTCTACCATCCAGAATTCTGCCAAGTGACGAGGGGTATTGCTATTTTCGGCACGGAAAGTAGGTCCAAAAGTATAGATGGAGCCCAAAGACAAAGCACCGAGTTCACCTTCCAGCTGACCGGAAACCGTAAGGTTGGTACGTTTTCCAAAGAAATCCTTTTTATAATCAACCTTACCATCTTCTGTACGAGGAATATTATTCAGGTCGAAAGTGGTCACATTGAACATTTCGCCGGCACCTTCCGCATCGGAAGCAGTAATCAACGGAGTATGAAGATAGAAGAAACCCCTATCATTGAAATATTTATGAATAGCAAAAGCCATAGCGTGACGCAGACGAAGCACGCAACCGAAGTAATTGGTACGGGGACGGAGGTGTGCGATTTCACGCAAGAATTCCATACTATGGCCTTTTTTCTGCAAAGGATAGATTTCTGGATCCGCAGAACCATAGACTTCGATTTTATCGGCTTGGATTTCGACGCTTTGTCCCTTACCTTGAGATTCGACGAGCGTACCTTCCACGCATAAGCAAGAACCCGTGGTGACGAGTTTAAGCAGGGCTTCGTCAAATTTGGCCACATCGACAACAACCTGGATGCTGCTTACGATAGAACCGTCGTTGATAGCGATAAAGGCCACACTATTATTGCCTCTTTTCGTCCTTACCCAACCCTTAACGCAAACTTTATTACCTAATCCCACGACTTCGGGATGCTTAACCAACTCTATAACTTTACTACGTTTCATAATTATATCTTTTGAAATCAAACGTTTTTTTATTGTCCTAAATAAGATTTGAGAATCTTACATTTTGAAGTATGTTTTAATCTACGCAAAGCTTTTTCCTTGATTTGTCTCACTCTTTCGCGAGTCAAGTCGAACTTTTCGCCGATTTCTTCCAAAGTCATTGGGTGTTTGCTGTCCAAGCCAAAATACAACTTGAGGATATCGGCTTCGCGCGGAGGCAAAGTGGCAATGACGCGATTGACTTCCGTCTTTAAGGATTCATACAGCAAGCCCTTGTCGGGAGTGGGAGAATCTTCAGACTTCAACACATCATACATATTGTTATCTTCATCCTGGGTTAAGGAAGCATCCATAGACAAATGGCGAGAAGAATTACGCAATGAATCCTTCACTTCCGCTTCGGTGATGTCCAGCATCTTGGCAATTTCGTCGGCACGGGGCTCACGTTCCAATTCCTGTTCAAGATAAGCGTAAGCCTTATTTATTTTATTAATCGTACCGATTTTATTTAAAGGAAGACGAACGATACGAGACTGTTCTGCCAATGCCTGAAGGATAGACTGGCGAATCCACCAAACGGCGTATGAGATAAACTTGAAGCCACGGGTTTCGTCGAAACGCTGTGCTGCCTTTATCAAACCCAAGTTACCCTCATTAATTAAATCCGGCAAATTCAATCCTTGATTTTGATATTGCTTGGCCACGGAGACCACAAAACGCAGGTTTGCCTTGGTCAATTTTTCCAATGCCGCCTGGTCTCCATTTTTAATTTTTCGAGCCAACTCGACCTCTTCTTCTGCCGTAATCAGTTCCACTTTTCCGATATCGTGCAAGTATTTATCGAGGGAAGCTGTCTCGCGGTTGGTAACTTGTTTTGTAATATTTAACTGTCTCATTATCAGTATTTTATTTAGATATAAATTACAACATCAATCCTTTTTCACGGCATAATTTCACTACCTATAAAAAAGTTTGCAAAATTACAAAAAAAATCAATACGTCGTGAAGTGCTTTTTCGGTATTTTTTCAACGAAAAATTTAATAAAAAAAACGGATTATCCCGTTTAATTTTGTTAGGATTATTTTTTACGATAATGTGAAGGCGCTCGCATTACGAAAAAAACGCAAAACGACTATGTCACGGAACGGGATCGTAACCACTTCCGCCCCAGGGATTACACGAAAGCACCCGTTTTAGCGTGAGCCATCCTCCTTTGAACGGGCCATACTTCCGAATCGCCTCCAAACCATAATTGGAGCAGGTGGGTTGATAGCGGCACTGACGACCAATCAACGGGGAAAGTGTCCATTGATACAGCTTAATCATAAAAATCATTATGGCAGCCAGCCCCTTGGTAAAGCACAACCCGATTTTTTTCAAGAACTTCAACATTAGTCGTTCAGTTTTTGGAGAATAAGCTGAAAAACCTGTGACATCGCTTTACAGACAGAAGCGTAAGAAATCTCGTCTTTGCCAATACAAACAAAAAGTAGGTTAAGCACTTGATTTTCTGGAAGCAAAGCAAGAAAATCATTTTTATTCAAGCGATAGGATTCTCTTGTCCAGCGTTTAATCCGGTTTCGGCCCACCGCGGTTTTTTCCAACTTTTTAGGAACCGCCACAGCCATTTTACTTACCTTGTTTTCTGCCGAACGAGGAAGAACCTGATAATAGCATTTGTAGGGATAGGCGAAAACCGATTGCTTTTGAGCCAACAACTGTTCCAATTGAAGGCGCGAACAGAGTCTCTCAGACTTTGGAAAGGAGAAAGAAACCGATTTATCTCCTTCTTGTCGCATTTTCCTTTAAGAATAAATCCATAGCGGTCGTGATGGAAGGAGCTTCCTTTGTTGGAGCCTTCACGTTCACGGTAAAACCTTCCTGTTCAAGGGCCGAGATGACGGCAGGTCCCAAAGCGCCGATGGCCACTTCATCACCCTGT
The DNA here is from genome assembly GCA_024400755.1 of Bacteroidales bacterium. Lineage (GTDB taxonomy): Bacteria > Bacteroidota > Bacteroidia > Bacteroidales > WCHB1-69 > RUG11690. The sequence goes on from JAKSMG010000010.1 coordinate 48,499, forward strand.
TTGAAATCGGGGAAATTGATTTTCAAAGACTGTACTCCTACCGGGCTAAAGAACACCAACATATCATATTTATTAATATCAACATCCTTGTTGACCTCAGCAGGAACAGTTTTGAAAACGACAGCGTGGGAATATTCAATACCATTTTCCTCAAAATAGGCATCAAACTTGCTGCTCTGAGAATCCAGTGAACAAGGAATTAAATATACCAATTCCTTATTTTTGGAAAACAGATCTAATATACCATTGGCAGTAGTGGCCTTGGGAAAGAAAATTTTACGTTTCCTAAATTGAATATACTTCTGCAGATAATGGGCAATACTTTCCGTGGTACAGAAATACTTCATCGTCTCAGGGATTTCGATACGCAATTCCTGTGACAAATGGAAAAAATAGTCGATTGTCACCTGACTGGAAAAAACGATAGCCGTGTGGGCCAGAATGTTCACTTTTGTCTGGCGAAATTCCATTCCACTAATGGCCTCCAACTTAAAAAACTTGTAGAAATCAAGATTAATGCTGTATTTTCTTTTCAGTTCCGCATACGGTGATTTTTCGAAATCGGCCGGCACATTCTGCGATATTAGGATATTTTTGACTTTCATCTGCTCAAACGCGTTAAGGTTTCAATTTGTGAAATCCCTTATTTTTCAAGCTAAAACAACAATTTTAGCACTACCAAACAAGGTAAGATTTCAAGAGTGCAAAAGTACATAAAAAATTGAAACAAATTAACTTGTTTGGCAATAAAAAACAAGTCCTTATATATCTTCAGTATAAATAACGCACTAATAATCAAAGCAGTAACCAAAAATAAAAAAGGAAAATTAGTACATTTCACCAAGATTGTCGATACCCATAAAACGATAGAGGAGTTTAGCAAAAAAGACAATCCTATCAAGTGAAAATCATAACGTTCCTCATCGTGTTCAAAGATACGAAACAATAATAAATTCAAAATGACTCTCAGTACATAAAAAGCCACTATGGCTGCAGCAATAATCCCGCACAACTGGATAAACGGCAAATTGAACTGAAAATCAGGGACGAAAGTGGCAATAAGTTGAGAAAGTCCAAGAGCCAACGACAATACAATTACCGGGACCGAAAACAGGAAAGAACCCTCGCTGAATATTTTTCCTTCTTTTGACAATTGGGAAAACGCACGTTTAGAATATAGACATTTCAGCACCAGTAAGAATTTATGTCTATATACCACCATTAAAATAGTAAGGAACAAGAGGACTAACAACACAAAGGCCGTCATCCAATTTTCATTGGCAAAAGAAACAAGAGAAAAATCGGGAGCTTCACCGGCAAGTTTCCACATAGCAATCGCAGTCCTCCCTGAGTAAAATTATTTCACCAACAACTTCTTAGTTACCACTGGTTTTCCGTCGGCTTCCAAAGAATAGAAATAAATACCGGAACTATATTCTGAAACATCCAGCATTACTTTATTACCATTAACATCCAATGATTTGGTGGTAAGGATGGAACCCATCAAATTTTTCACGACCAAATTCAAGCTTGAAGCATTGCCTGAATAGGAATAATCGATATTTACATTTCCCGAAGCGGGATTTGGATAGGCGCGCAACGTGCTATTGGCCACCACATTTTGAATATTGGTAGGATTAGCGGAAAGTTTGAAAATCACCGTGGCTTTATCTTGACGGTTATTTTTGTTTTCAAAACAGCATTGAACTAAAGAAACGCCATAATCAGAAGTCTTATAAGACAAGTGAAACGATCTTGCGTCTGACTGTGTCAACACTTCACCTGGTTCAAGGGTCACATTACCAGCTTCGATAGTGGTTGGAGGAAAGCAGTTACGGTCGAAACAAAATGAAGCTGTTGCACCCGGAACCATTTCAAGATCCGTTTTCACGACTTTAATCGTAACGGCTTCCTCTGCCTGGTTTGTCAAATCCAAGAAATATTCACTGGTCGCACCCAATTCCGGGACAACCACATCAAGCGTATCGCCGTTGGCAAGAGGCGTTCCATTGTAAGAAATCAGAATGGACTGTGCAGACACAACCACTGTTGCAAACAGGAATATAAGTGTAAATAATTTTTTCATACGCATACAATTTTATCATCAGGCAAAAATACAAAAAAAATCAATATACACGTCCTAAGGAAAAATTATTTTAATTTTTTTCCAATTCAGGCTAGCTAATCATTCCCCAATACACATTTTTGCGCATTAGTTTGGCCAAATGGCGGGCCATTGAAGCATTTTCGGGCTGAGACAAATCCGGATCTTTTTCCAGCAGTGCTTTTGCCAAATTGCGTGTATAGGCCACCATTTTTTCGTCTTTTATCAAATCAGCGATTTTGAAATCCAGGATTCCGCTTTGCTGCGTTCCCTGCAAATCGCCCGGACCACGCAACTTAAGGTCGAAATTGGCGATTTCAAAACCATCTGTCGTGGCCACCATTGCGTCCAGTCGCTGTTTGCTTTCGGTAGTCAACTTATTGCCCGACATCAGGATGCAGTAGGACTGTTCGCCACCGCGCCCCACCCTGCCGCGCAACTGATGCAATTGCGACAAGCCAAAGCGTTCCGCATTTTCCACGACCATCACCGTGGCGTTTGGCACATCAATTCCGACTTCTATGACCGTAGTGGAAAGTAGAATTTGCGTTCCATTTTTAATAAAACGCTGCATTTCAAACTCTTTTTCCTCGGGTTTCATCTTCCCGTGTACGATACCCAAGGCATATTGGGGAAGAGGAAAGGCACGAGACATCGCATCGTAGCCGGCCATCAGATCCTGCAGATCCATCTTTTCAGACTCCTTAATCAAGGGATAAACCACAAAAACCTGTCGACCCTTGGCAATTTCACGTTGGAGGAAACCATTGAGGCGAAGCCGGTCTTTTTCAAAATAATGCGCCGTGATAATCGGTTTGCGGCCTTTGGGAAGTTCGTCAATCACCGATAAGTCCAGATCGCCATACAAAGTCATAGCCAAAGTTCGGGGAATCGGGGTGGCCGTCATCACCAAAATATGGGGAGGGATCGTGTTTTTACGCCACAACTTGGCTCGCTGCTCCACGCCAAAACGGTGCTGTTCGTCAATCACCACGAAACCGAGATTCTTGAAACGGACCTCGTCTTCAATCAGCGCGTGTGTACCGATAATAATATCTACATCGCCATTTTGCAGGCCTTCGTGAATCTCGCGTCTTTTCGCCATTTTTGTCGAACCCGAAAGGAATTCAACCCGCACATTCATCGGGGCCAATTGCCTTTTGATGTTTTCATAATGCTGGGTGGCCAGAATTTCCGTGGGGGCCATCAGGCAGGACTGAAAACCATTGTCCTTGGCTATCAACATCAGAAGTAAGGCCGTGATAGTCTTTCCGCTGCCCACATCGCCCTGCAGCAGCCGGTTCATTTGCCTTCCGCTGCCCATATCCGCTCGAATTTCCTTGATGACACGCTTTTGGGCATTGGTCAAAGGGAAAGGCAGATACTGATGATAAAAGGTATTGAAAGTTTCTCCAACCACCGAAAAAACGTGGCCCTTGTATTTTTTAGAAGTCACCAGCTTAAGTTTCAGCATCTTCAACTGGGTAAAAAACAACTCGTCAAACTTCAGTCGGAGCATAGCCTGGGAAAGTGCCTGCATATCCTCAGGATAATGGATATTGCACAACGCGTCTTTCAACGACATCAGTTTCAGGTTCTGTCGAATATCATTTGAGAGACGCTCTTGAATAACCTCGCGGACTTGCGGCAGGAGCGTCATCACCAATTTGGAAATGGCCTTGGAATCCAAACCTGCCCGTTTTGCCTTATCCGAAGTGTTGTACAGGGGTTGAAAGCTCATTGGCACCGCCGACACGGGTTGGTTTTTGGGGTCGATCAATTCGGGATGCGTGATGTTCCAACGATTATTGAACAAAGTAGGTTTTCCGAAGACGATAAAATCCCTATTCTCTCGCAACATTTCCTCCACCCACTTGATGCCATTGAACCACACCAAATCGATGGAACCGGTTTCGTCCACCAATTTGCACACCAGTCGTTTTCCTCGCTGCTGTCCCATAATTTCGCTGGATACCACACGACCTTTGAGTTGTATATACGCCCCTTCGGATTGGATATCCGCGATATGATAAACTTTAGATTTATCAATATGTCTATAAGGATAATAATTAAGCAAATCGTCAAAAGTAAAAATATTGAATTCCTTGCGGAGGATATCGGCTTTTTTCGGACCGACGCCTTTCAAGAATTCAATGGGTGTTTCCAACAAATCGACTTGCGTAATCATTTAATTCCATAAATTTGCGTACAAAAATACGAAATTATTTCAAAAAAAACGTACATTTGCAACGTCAATCCAATTATTATGGTTGATCATTATTTCAGAATTGAATCATTAATCATCTTAAAACACACCTTATGAAAAAATCACTACTCTTATTATTATGTATCGGATTAACTATCGGCGGTTTTGCCCAAAGAGCCATTCCACATTCCGCCATCAAGACGGATTCCTATTCCGACCATCAAAAAAACATTGAAAATATACTTTTCGAACCGAATGTCGATGCCACCTACTTTTTAACCGCACGGGCTTCCTCAGATCAATACGAACAAAAAAACTTTTTCTACAACAACCAAGGATTAATCACAGCCATCAAAGATTCTATTGGAAATGAGGTTTTGGTCATCGATTCGGTATTTTACAACAGCAACAACCAAGTTTGTCAAGTTGCCGGGCACCAATTTCACAACGGCGTTTGGAAATATGTATATTATGTGAATTATTATTACGATGAGGATGGAAATTTGATCAAACGGACCAACTTCAACAGTTTGGGAACAGAAACTTTCACCCAGGGCGGTGTTTATGACTACATTTATGAAAACGGTCGTCTGGTTCGTCATAGTATGTATTTCGGCGATTATGCCACTCTTGGGGAAGAGGCCTATTATTCCTACAATGAACAAGGACAGCTCATCAATGAAACCTGCCTACAGGGCTTTTATAGTTTGGATTCAGCCGTCAAATTCAATTATATTTATGATGAAGAAGGTCATTTGGCACAAAAAAACATTTATTTTTTCGATCCCAACTATTATATTTGGGATTACGACGGCTGCGATGTCTATAACTACGACGAATATGGAAACTGCATTGAGCACAGTATGAAGGATCAAAATGGCACCTATACCGACAGAAGACTCTATGAATACAACCATAACATTTCTGGCGACGAGGTTTCCATGCCCTACTACGTTCCCGAGATCGTATATCCTGAAGCTTTTGAAGACGTTCATCAGCGAGTATTGGAACATTGGTACACCTTGGATGAGAACCACGTTTTGCAATATATCTGCGACTACGCCTATATTTACGGCCAGAACATTGTCGGCATTTCGGCACAAGACATTCCCCACCACGTCGGTGTTTTTCCCAATCCTGCTCAAAACATAATCAATATTGACATTGAAAAAGGAGGGGAAGCCATTTTTTCTGGTGAAATCTACGACTTGACAGGGAAAAAGCAACTTGAGGTGTCGCTTCGTGAAGGCACGAACAGTGTTAATATTTCCACGTTATCGTCAGGAATCTACATTTTAAAATTAAATTTCACCGACAACAGCTGCAGTTACCAGACAGTTGTTAAGCGATGATTTTGAGAGAACAAACAAACAAAAAATTACGGAATTATCCCTTTCCGTCATGTAAAGAGATTCCGACTTCGCTATGCTCCGTCGGAATGGAGATGAGTTATTGGGCAAAAAGTTGCGGCGACGGAACACAACTGCGATATAGTTCGGACACGATGTCGCCGCAAACATATCAACAAGATTAAAGGGGAAAATTCCGAAAAATTAAGAGATTAAGAAATTAATAAATTGAAGAATTAAGATAACATCATTATTAATCACAAAATATAGTAAGTAATGGGATTTTTTACAAAAATAAAAGAAGAATTCGACTATAAATTTGAGCAGGCGGATGATTATAAATCGCAAAACGAAACCTGGTTGGCCAATGGGAAAAGCAAAAGCGTCATCAACGTTTTCAGAAAGCACATCGCCGATCTTCAGAATCAAACTTCGAATCCGCAAGATAACAACGCGCTGTTTCGTTCTACTAAGTCAAACGCACCGTCAGGGGAAAGGAGACAGCATTTGAGTTCGAAAAGCATCCTCGTCATAGCACTTGTTATCTTGGCGATTATAGTCCTTTTGTATTTTTGTTCCGCAATAATTCCACATTGCGTGTTATAATTAAGCTTTATAAGTTCACAGGCGGCAGTCTGCCGCGCTTTTTAGGCCGACAGAGAGCCCAAATCACAAGCTGAGATTATGCAAACAAAGCGGCTGGATAAAAAAATTATCCCGCCGCTTTAATATATTTGTCAAGTAAAAAAACTATACAGTCATTTTATAATTGGACGACCCACTATTCTTCTACGGCCGGGGTTTCCAAAGCATCGTTTGCCACAGCTTCCTTTTCCTTTTGATCGCGTTTGAAACAAGTCTTGCAAAGTTCGGTCTTGCCAGCTTCTTCGGCTTGACCGATAGAGCCGACAACGATTTCTTCCTGTGTCGAGCTTTTCAAGTGTTGGCAGTCCGAGTGGGTATGGTATTTTTCACCGGTGGCGACCCAATACACATCCAAATCTGGATTGCCGTAAGTTTCTTGCAACTCCTCTTGGCTTACCGGATTGAAATCATAGCTGCCAACGCCCGCAATTGCCATAGCGATAACGGCGACAACGGTACCGATAGCTTTGGTCTTTTTGTCAATATTCTTGTTACAAAGAATAACGATAATGACAGGAACAAAAGCCAAGGCAGTGATGATGACGCCAAGATTATTCCACAACCAGAATTTTGTTTTGTTTGCTTCAGAAGCAGGATCAATATGGTTGGCTTTTTTCCATAAAAGCGAACCGCCGAGGGCAAAAATCATATCCACGACCAAAGTGACGATGATACCCGTCAACGGTTGGGAGAACATACTGATTTTTCCAGCGATAATCAACACGCACAACACTTCGAATACAATGGCAATGACCCAGCATGCGACGGCTCCGATGCGGAGTGCCTTAGGATTACCTTCCACTTTAACAGGAGAGGAGGCAGGTTTTCTTTCGCCTTCGGCTCTAACAATTTTCTTTTCTTCCATAAATATTAATTTTAATGATTTGAAAATGCAAAAATAAGAAAAAAAAGCACTTACGAAAATTCGCAAGCGCTTTTTTTGTGATCTGTACTGGATTTGAACCAGTGACCTCTTGCCTGTCAAGCAAGCGCTCTAAACCAACTGAGCTAACAGATCAAATCGGCGGCAAAAATACGGAAAATTTTTGAACCGCCAACAATAAATTTAAATTTGTTTTTTTACCACTTGTCGTAATGGATGTTTTCGGTTTTCCATTTGTCCTTAGGAGCTGGATTTTCGGCAGGATAACCCATTGGAATCACGCACAATGGTATTTGTCCCTCAGGTATTCCCAAAATGCCGCAAAGCAGTTTCACTCTTTCGGAAACGGGATAAAAACCAGTCCACACGGCACCCAAACCGTATGCGTGTGCCATTAGGAGGATGTTTTCGGTAGCCGCGGAGCAATCGTCCACCCACATTTCACGACTTTCACCCTGCATCATCTTGGATTCGTCACCGCAAACCACGATAGCCAAAGGTGCCTGGGCACACATACCCGCATTAGGACAAGCTTCAGCAATTTGATGCAACAAAGCGGTATCTTTCACCACGACAAAACTCCAGGGCTGGGTATTGCGTGCCGTGGGCGCTGCCATAGCCGCACGCAAAATGTTTTCCACCACGCTGTCGGCCACCGGCGTGTTTTGATATTGACGGATACTTGTACGCGTCATTATATTGTCAAGTACGATAGCCGCAGTATCGACGGGAGTTGCGGGCTCGGGTTCTACTGGAGCGGCTTCCTGTTTGCAAGATGTAAGCAGCCCCGTTGCTAAAATCGCTGTCGCAACGACAACAGACAAACAATTTTTCTTCATTTTCATTGATTTTTTTAATTGATTTTTCGGTTGGCGAAAATACAAAAAATTTGTATCTTTGCAGCATATTTATTTAAAGAAGAAAATCGTTCTTCAATTTTATATTTTTAGAATGAAAAAAATATTAATCACAGGAGGAGCCGGATTCATCGGTTCACACGTTGTGCGCCTATTTGTCAACAAATATCCGCATTATGACATTTACAATTTGGATGCGTTGACCTACGCGGGCAACCTCGAAAATCTAACCGACATTGACCAAAAGCCCAACTATCACTTTATCAAAGGCGACATCGTCAATGGCGAATTTATCCAGAAGCTGTTTGAAGAGCACCAGTTTGATGGGGTCATTCACTTGGCCGCGGAGTCACACGTGGACCGTTCCATCGCCAATCCTATGGAATTCATCTTCACCAACGTGGTGGGCACTGTCAACTTGCTCAACGCCGCCCGCCTGATTTGGAAAGACAATGCGGAAAGAAAGCGCTTTTACCACATTTCCACGGACGAGGTTTACGGTTCCTTGGGAGAAACAGGTTCCTTCAAGGAAACCACCCCTTATCGCCCACACAGTCCCTATTCTGCCGCCAAGGCCAGTTCTGACCATTTTGTTCGTGCCTACCACGACACCTACGGACTGCCCACCGTTATTTCCAACTGCTCCAACAACTACGGTCCCAACCAATTTCCCGAAAAGCTGTTGCCTTTATTCATCAACAATATCAAGCACAGCAAACCACTGCCCGTATATGGAAAGGGCATTAATGTAAGGGATTGGCTTTATGTTGAAGACCACGCCAACGCCATTGACACGATTTTCCACTTTGGCAGAGACGGAGAAACTTACAACATCGGGGGAAACAACGAATGGCGCAACATCGACATCATCAAGAAACTGATTGAAATCGTGGATGCCAAATTAGGAAGACCAGCTGGAACTTCCCTGCCCTTGATCACCTACGTTACCGACCGCGCCGGACACGACTTGCGCTATGCCATCGATGCCACCAAGCTCAAAACCGAATTGGGTTGGGAGCCCAAAATCAAATTCACGGAGGGATTTGAAAAGACGGTGGATTGGTATTTGGCCAACGAAAAATGGTTAGACAACGTAACCTCTGGGGCCTACGTGGATTATTATCATAAAATGTACGATAATAAGTAATGTATATTTATAATTAGTAATACAACAAAAATCATCCATAATATAATGAAAATCGATATTTTATTAGGACTCCAATGGGGAGATGAGGGAAAAGGAAAAATAGTTGACGTGATGACACCGCGTTATGACGTTATTGCCCGCTTTCAAGGCGGTCCCAATGCGGGACATTCCCTGGAATTTAACGGTATCAAGCACGTGTTGCACATTATTCCTTCCGGCATTTTCCATCGTGAAAAAATCAACATCATCGGCAATGGTGTTGTCATCGACCCCGCCATTTTTGAAGAAGAAATCAACGCCTTGGTGAAAATGGGATTGGATCCTACTTCGAACTTGCTCATTTCCAAAAAGGCACATTTAATATTGCCCACCCACAAGTTGTTGGATGCCGCGCAAGAAGCCAAAAAGGGCAAAAACAAGATTGGTTCTACTTTGAAAGGCATCGGGCCCACCTATACCGACAAGACCGCTCGCCACGGTATGAGAGTTGTGGATATCCTTGCTCCCGATTTCACGGAAAGATACAACGCCCTGACCGCCTCTCACAAGGAAATGCTAAAGATGTATGATTTCGACTACAGCGAAGTATTGCCCAAGATGGAACTCAACTTCCTCAACGCACTCAACACGCTCAAGAAATTCAAATTCATTGACAACGAATATGAACTCAATGATTATTTGAACAATGAGAAAAGCGTGCTGGCTGAAGGTGCCCAGGGAACGCTGTTGGACTTGGAATTTGGAAGTTATCCTTTTGTGACCTCATCCAATACGATTGCCGCCGGAGCTTTTGCCGGTTTGGGACTGGCACCGAGTCATATCGGCAAGGTGATAGGCATTGTCAAGGCCTACTGCACCCGCGTGGGCAGCGGTCCGTTCCCCACGGAATTGTTTGACGAAACTGGCGAGACCTTGCGCAAGCAGGGCAACGAATTTGGTGCCACAACCGGTCGTCCAAGACGTTGTGGATGGTTGGATTTGGTAGCCCTTAAATATGCCATTATGATCAACGGTGTCAATGAAATCGCCCTGACCAAGGCAGACGTCATGTCCAATTTTGAGACCATCAACATCTGCACCGCTTATAAGGTGAACGATGAAATCACCTCACGCTTCCCGACGGATAGCAATGCGGTAATCGAACCCGTACTGACTTCGTTCAAGGGATGGCAGCAGGATATCAGCAACATCAAGACTTACGATGAACTTCCCGTTGAATTCAAAATGTACATTCAGTATATAGAAAAGGAAACCGGAGCGAAAGTGTCCATCGTATCCGTTGGACCTGACAGAGAAGCCACCATTTTCAGATAGGTAAAGCAGTGTAAATCATTAAAATGAGACAAAAGGGATTTTTTCTGGTTCTTTTGGCACTTATTGTAGTGGCAAGTGGCTGCGCACCCAAAATCATTGGGAAAAGGAAGCACAAAAAGATCCACGGCTGTGGCTGCGAATGGCTTCCGTCGCCCATACAAGCGGGAGATTCTTCAAATTGTATCACCTTTTATCAAACCGACAATCTCTCTTTGAATCATTTTGACGGGCAGAATGCATCTGCCTACGCCATCAGGGAAAGTAACAAAAATTAGGACTAAAATTTTTCAACATAAGGCATTTGCATTAAAAAAAAGTGTATTTTTGCCGCCAATTTTTTAGTACAAAAGTTATTAACTATAGAAAGGAGAAAAACTTATCGCAACGCAAATCACAAAACCAGCTCCCAGGCGACCACTTCCCAACAACAACAAGAAAAAGGAAGCCGCCCATCGAATCAACCAATACATTACAGCACCCATTGTACGTGTTGTTGGTGAGAATTTCGAGCCGAAGATTGTCCCATTAAAGGAAGCCTTAGATTTAGCCGACCAATTTGAATTGGATTTGGTGGAGATCTCTCCGCAAGCCAATCCACCGGTATGCAAGGTGATGGATTATCAGAAATTCCTTTATGAGCAGAAGAAAAAGCAAAAGGAAATCAAGCAAAAATCCGCGAAGATTGTCATCAAGGAAATTCGTTTAGGACCTCAGACCGACGAACACGACTTTGAGTTCAAGTGCAATCACGCCATCAAGTTTTTGCAGGAAGGATGCAAAGTAAAGGTTGACGTATTCTTCAAAGGTCGTTCGATTGTATATAAAGACCAAGGAGAGTTGATTTTGTTGAAATTTGCCCAAGCTGTTGAGGAATACGGCAAGCCAGAGCAATTGCCGAAATTGGAAGGCAAGCGTATGATGATTGTCATCAATCCCAAGAAATAAGAAAATTGCAATTAACTCATAATATTAACCTTAAAAATTCAAGAAATGCCAAAAATGAAGACCAAATCGGCTGCCAAGAAAAGATTCACTTTGACAGGCACCGGTAAAGTAAGAAGACATCACGCTTATCACAGCCATATTCTTACTAAAAAGACCACCAAGAGAAAACGTAACCTGGCTTATAGCACCATCGCTGACAAGGTCAACGAACACACTATTAAGGAAATGCTGGGTCAGTGCTAAAGAATTAAATTATTAACTTTACTATCAGCACATTAAGAGTTTAGTCAAACTAAGCCGCTGACGTAAAAAGAAAGGAGAAACTATGCCAAGATCAGTAAATCATGTTGCTTCAAGAGCAAGAAGAAAAAAGATTTTGAACCGTACCAAAGGGTACTTCGGAAAGCGTAAAAACGTCTGGACCGTTGCCAAGAACACTTGGGAAAAAGGTCAGCAGTTTGCTTACCGCGACAGAAAAGCCAAAAAAGGCGCATTTAGAAGTTTGTGGATTACCCGTATCAACGCGGGCGTTCGCGAATATGGCCTTTCATACTCAGCTTTTATGGGTATGATTTCAAAGAAGGGCATTGCATTGAACCGCAAAGCTCTCGCCGACCTCGCAATGAACAATCCCGAGGCATTCAAAGCTATTGTTGATTTAGTAAAATAAGAAACAACAACACACAATAATTAAGTAATTGAGTTTTTTGCAAAAAAAGGGCTGACGAAGCCCTTTTTTTTATATTTTTGCATCTTCATTTTGGATAATTATGATTACTGGAATTAGAGGCAAAATAATAGAGAAAAACCCCGCCTTTGTTGTGATTTCCACGACAGGGGGGATTGACTACTTCATCAACATTTCGCTGGCCACGTACACCAAAATCGGCGAAAATGACGAAGTACACCTCTATACGCATTACGTCATCAGGGAAGATGAGCAGTTGCTTTTCGGTTTTTTCGACGAAGAAGAGCGCTCGTTATTCCGCCTACTCATCACCGTCAACGGCATTGGCGTCAATACCGCGAGACTGATGCTGTCCTCTATGTCCGTACGGGAACTGCACAACGCCATTTCTTCCGAAAACACCAAAGTTCTCCAAGCCATTAAGGGCATTGGCGGGAAAACGGCCCAGCGCGTAGTCATCGAATTGAAAGACAAGATCGGAAAATTATCCATTACTTCTTCAGATTCAGAAAAAAATTCAACTTCATACAATAATAATGCCAATTCTGCGTTATCAGCTTTAGTGTCGTTAGGTTTTGCGAAAAGTTCAGTAGATGCCGTACTTGACAAAATCATCAAAACTGAAGGAATGGATCTGACTATTGAAGAACTCATAAAAAAGGCATTGAAACTGTTATAAAGATTGAAGATAAAGTGACCAACATAAACAAAAAAATATACTATTTCATCGCTGCCGTAGCCGTACTTGCGCTTTATTCCGCGGTATGGGCTATTCCTGCACCTTCCGGTCACTATTTTCCTCCCAAGGACAATGCCATCGACAGCATCCAAACCGTTGAAAGCATTTACGAGAAGGAAAAACCGATGTATGAAGAAGAACTTATCGCGATGCCGGTTTTTCCTCCCGACACCGGCAACAAACCCATCATCGACATTCCTCAACCCGACAACAACCCGCTGAACGAAGACCAGCACAACAGTCCGTTCTTGCTGCACGATCCCAAAGGAGTGGGAACGCAAATAGAATATAATCCCAAGACCAACAGCTACGACTTCCAATATATGACCGGAAATACGCCGTTTGGTCCCGCAAGTTCCTTGGATTTGCACGAATATATGGATTACGATATGCGTAACTATATGAAGGATTACTGGAAGAATAAGGGTGCCGGCTACGCTGGAGGTCCCAACGCCAGAGGTAGCGGCATCATTCCACAGATTAAAGTGGGTGGTGAAATCTTCGAATCCATTTTTGGCAGCAATGTCATCGACATTCGACCTTCTGGTAGTGCGGAACTGATTTTTGGTATCATTCATCAGAATAACAAAAACCCGAATTTGCCGGTTAAGCAACGTAAGCGTACGGATTTCAACTTTGATGAAAACATACAGTTAAACCTGGCCGCCAAAATCGGTGACAAGATTGAGTTTAACCTCAACTACAACACCGAAGCTACCTTCGACTGGGAAGGCGAACAATTAAAGTTAAAGTATGAAGGTAAAGAAGACGATATTCTTCAGTTATTGGAATTTGGTAATATCACGATGCCGCTCAACAGCACGTTGATTACGGGAAGCCAGACTTTGTTTGGTGCGAAGACAGCACTCAAATTCGGCAATTTAACCGTGACCGCCGTGGCGTCTGAAAAAGAATCCGAAACCAAAACCATCACCATCAGCGGTGGCGCACAGAAAAACGAGTTTTATTTCCGTGCCGACGAATACGACGAAAACAAGCACTTCTTCTTAGGCCAATTCTTCCGCGACCATTACAACCAATACTTGGAAACCTTGCCCTTAGTAGGGTCTCCCATCGTCATTACCAAGATTGAAGTTTGGCGTACAACCATTGGCGCGGCTACCAATGAAAACAGAAACATCATTGCTTTCACCGACTTGGGCGAAAGCAACCCAAGTTCTCCCCACGTTCAAAGGAACATCGGAGTCAACAAAGACTACCCCGACAACAATATCAACAACTTGATCGTGGGCAATCCGTATGCTTCGGCCTATTTGGATTCCAGCCAGCTTCGCGATCTTTCCAGCGTCAACAACTACTTGCGAACCAAGGGAATGACGTCGGGAAGCGACTACGAGAAAGTGGAGAGTGCCCGATTGCTGAACAGTTCTGAATATACTTTCAATGCCAAGTTGGGTTTCATCTCCTTGAACACCGCCCTTTCCGCCGACCAGGTGTTGGCTGTTGCCTTTCAATACACGGTAATCGGTGATGACCACGTATATCAAGTTGGTGAATTTGCTAATGAAGTAAGTTCTCCCAACTGCATCAGGGTCAAGTTATTGAAAAGTACGAACCTCAACACCAAATCCCCTTTATGGAATTTGATGATGAAAAACGTCTATAGTTTAAACGCCTATCAAATTGCAGAAAAGGATTTCCGCTTAAATATTCTTTACACGGGCGATGAAGAAGGTATTCCGAACGGATTCTTCAATAAAGGTTCGCAAAAAGGTATTGCCTTGATTAAATTGTTGGGATTAGATAGATTAAATCAACAAAAAGACCCTGTTCCTGATGGTATTTTCGACTTTATCGACGGTGCTGCCGTGCAAGGTGGTACCATTAATGCCACGAACGGTAAAATCTATTTCCCCACCGTTGAACCTTTCGGTAAGGATTTGCGAGCAGTTTTGACAGAACCTGAAATTGCCGACAAGTACGCCTTTGACTCGTTGTACACGATGACCAAGACGATGGCCCAACAATACACGAGCAAAAACAAATTCTATATTGAAGGTTCATATTCCTCCTCATACGGTTCGGAATTTTCTTTAAACACCTTTAATGTTCCTGAAGGTTCTGTAAAAGTGGTCGCCGGCGGCTTGACCTTGACGGAAAATGTCGATTATACCGTCAATTACAGTATGGGTACGGTATCCATCATCAACGAAGGCATCTTAAACTCAGGAACTCCGATCACCATTTCCGTTGAAGACAAAAACAACTTTTCGGTTACCAAGCAGCGAATGTTAGGCGCGACATTGGATTATCGTTTTTCGGACAATTTCAATATCGGGGCTACCTTTATGAACTTGTACGAAAAGCCCTATACCCAAAAGGTCAACTATGGCAACGAACCCATCAACAACTTCATTTGGGGAATGAACACGTCTTATCGGACCAAAGTGCCCTTTATCACGAAATTGGTGGATTTCTTACCATTCCATAGCACGACAACAGAGTCCAACTTCTCTATTGACGCTGAATTTGCCCATTTCGTTCCCGGACACAACCGTGCCATCGGCAAGGACGGAACCACCTACATCGACGACTTCGAAGCAGCCAAATCCACCGTTGATTTGAGGACCTTCACCAACTGGGTATTGGCATCCACCCCGCAAGGGCAACCCAACTTGTTCCCGGAAGCCAATACCAATACGAATGACAGCGAGAACCGACAATTGGCCTACGGTTACAATCGTGCGAAATTGGCATGGTATATCATCGACCCGTTATTCTACAACAACAATAGTTATACGCCCGCACACTTGACCAAGGAAGACTTGTCACTCCCTTACTCTCGTGCGGTATATGAACCCGAATTATTCCCATACAAAGAACGAGAAAGTGCAGCACAATCCACTTACATTTCCGTTTTCAACATGGCCTTCTATCCTTCAGAAAGAGGACCTTACAACTATGACGTGGATGGCAGCGAAGGACTTTCACGAGGTGTTAATTCTGATGGTAGCTTGAAAGACCCCGGCACACGTTGGGGTGGTATTATGCGAAAAATGGATAATACTGATTTTGAAGCCGCCAACTACGAATACATCGAATTCTGGATGATGGACCCCTTCATCGAAAATCCTAACCATGCGGGTGGTAAACTTTACTTCAACTTGGGTGACATTTCCGAAGATATCTTGCGAGACGGTAAGAAGTTCTTTGAAAACGGACTTCCCACCGACGGATCTGACACAGATATCGAATACACGGTTTGGGGACGTGTTCCTACCACCCAAGTTATCGTTAACGCCTTTGACAACAACACAGCCACTCGAAGATACCAGGACGTTGGTTATGACGGTTTGGACAATGACGCAGAAGCATTGTACCGCAGTTCCTATTTGGAACGCCTGGCCAACGTGGTAGATGCTGAAGCCTTTGCCATAGCCGCAGCCGACCCTTCTACCGATAATTACCACTACTTCAGAGGCGGTGATTATGATGCTTTGGAATTGGGCATCACCGAACGTTATCATTACTATAACAACCCGGAAGGCAACTCTCCCACTGACGAACAAAGTCCTGAATCTTATCCAACCTCAGCCACCAGCCTTCCCAACGTAGAAGACGTAAACAACGACAACACCTTAAGCGACGAAGAAAAATACTATCAATATGTCGTTGACTTGACACCAGACAAGATGGTCGTGGGTCAAAATTACATCAACGACATCTACGAAGCCACGCCCGAGGCATTGCCAAACGGCACTTCGCCCAAGACCAAATGGTACCAATTCCGTATTCCTATCAAAAATCCAGATAAAGTGGTGGGTGCCATCAATGGATTCAACTCCATTCGATTTATGAGGGTATTTATGAAGGATTTCGCCGAACCCATCATCTGTCGTTTTGCCACCTTTGAGTTGGTAAGAGCAGATTGGCGTTCATACAACCAACCGTTGTTTGAAGAAGGCGATTACGTAAGCAGCACCGGTGATGAAAACACCTCTTTCCACGTCGGTACCGTTAGTTACGAAGAAAATGCCAACAGGACCCCTATCCCGTACGTTTTACCTCCAGGCATTGAAAGAGAACAAGGATTTGGCGGTACCCAGGTATATCTTACCAACGAACAGGCATTGACGATGAAAGTCGTGGATTTGGCCGATGGTGATGCCCGTAGCATTTATAAGAGCTGCGATTATGATATGCGTCAATTCAAGAGATTGAAGATGTTCATCCATACCGAAAGCGTACATTCTTCAGGTGACCTGAAAAAAGGCGACGTAACCGTATTCCTTCGTTTGGGTAGCGACTTCAGTGACAACTACTATGAATACGAACTTCCGGTTGAAATTACCCCTTGGGGTTGCGGTTCGGATACTACACGTATTTGGCCTATGGAAAACCGTCTGGATATCGTTTTGGACTCATTGGTGGCCATTAAGCAGATGAGAAATATGGCCATTCGTAGGAATGAACACGTAAGCAACCAGACTCCTTTCTATTATTACCTTGACAATGGGGCTCGCGTTACGGTAGTCGGTATGCCGAACCTGGCAGAAGTGACCACCATTATGATTGGTGTTCGTAATCCGAAGAAGAAGACCATCGGCGATGGCGACGATATGTTGCCCAAATCTGCCGAAGTATGGGTCAACGAATTACGACTTTGCGGCTTTGACAAACAGTCGGGCGTGGCTGCCTTGGCCAATATGCGATTGAACTTGGCCGACTTGGGCGATATCTCGTTCTCTGGCTCGTATTCTTCTTCCGGTTTTGGAACATTAGATCAATCGGTAACCCAAGTCAAGAAAGAATCCAACACCAACATTGACGTAGCCACCAATATCGATGCCGCAAAACTATTGCTTCCCGATAAATGGAACGTGAAAATTCCTGTTCACTACGACTACTCTCTCAATGTCATCACACCCGAATACAACCCACTTAATCCGGATGTCAAACTCAAAGACGACCTGAAGTTATACGACAACGCCTACGAACGCGATTCTCTACGAAAAATGACAACAAGCCGCGTGGTAAGACACAACGTCAACTTGATGAACGTCCGTAAGGAAAGAGACTACAGCAAGCCCATCAAGATCAGACCTTGGGATATTGAAAACTTTGATATTTCCTATTCTTATTCTCAGACGAAAAAGAGCGATGTGGATGTAGAATTTGACAATGAAGTCCATCATTTTGGAGAACTTGGCTACACCTACAACAACAATCCCAAAAACATTAGGCCTTTTGCTCGTGCTAAAGGACTTAACTCAAAGTGGTTACAACTTATCAAGGACTTCAACTTTAACCCACTTCCCAAACTCTTCACCTTCAGAACTTCTGTTGATCGTGATTTAAACTCATTCAAATACAGACCCAAGAGCAAGGGTAACATCGTATTGGACACCAGCTTTGTCAAGGCCTTTAACTGGACACGTACCTACGCCTTGAACTGGGACTTGGCCCAATCACTGAAATTGGAATACAACGCCAATGCCGTAGCCCGTATTGATGAACCCGACGGCTTGATTGACACTAAAGTGAAGAGGGATTCGGTATGGAAGAGTTTTGGTAGAGGAGGTCGAACCAACAATTTCTATCAGAAAGTAAGTTTGTCTTGGCAAATTCCTATCAACAAATTCCCAGTTTTCAATTGGTTAACCGCCAATGTGCGATATACGGGTGACTATACTTATACAGGATCATCATTGGCCTTGGCCTATTTGGGCAATACCATTCAAAACTCCAACAGCTATCAGGGAAGTGCGAACGCCAACTTTGTATCGTTGTATAATAATATTCCTTACTTAAAGAAGATTAATCAAAGCCAATCCCTCATTAACGACAACACGAAAAATGCAAAAGGCAAAGGCAAAGACAGCAAAAAACGAGGATTGAGCGAGGATGACAATTCGAAAGACAAAAATAGCAAAGACAAGAAAGGAAAGGACAAAGACGGCCGAGATTCATTGAAAAACGAGGTCAATGTTGGCAAAATCATCTTAGACGGATCTTTGCGATTCTTGATGATGTTGCGAAATGCGTCTGTCAACTACACGCAAGGCAACGGAACCATCTTGCCGGGCTTTATGTATTCACCGAATATGTTAGGTTTGAGTTTTGCAGGCAAAGGTGCACCTGGTTTCCTGTTTGTCTTTGGTGGACAGCCGGACATTCAATCTATCGCGGCCGACAAGCGTTGGTTGACCACCGACTCCTTAATGAACTCGGCATTCCAAAAACGGCGAAATGAGACTTTCAACTACCGTGTAACCGTGGAACCTTTCAAGGATTTTAGAATTGACGTTACAGGTAATATGAATAAATCTGAAACCTACACCGAATATTTCCGCTCCTACTCCGATGGTCACATTGACCATTTTACCCCTGTCACCAATGGTAGTTTCAGTATGACTTTTGTTGGATTAGCCACATTCTTCAAGAATGGAGACGAAGTATTCGAGACGTTTATGAATTCGAGACAGTACTTAGCGGAAAAGATTGCGGCAGAAAATCCGAACTCGCAAGGTTATGACCCTGAAACGGGCTATCCAACCGGTTATAATGGCGTAGCACAAGAAGTCTTGACCAATGCCCTCTTAGCCGCATACGGTGGTAGAAAGGTTGAAAAGATGAATGTCAAGAACACCTTCCCGAAATTTCCATTACCCAACTGGCGAATCAATTACAACGGCTTGACCAAAATCAAAGGGGTTAACAAAGTATTCCAATCGTTCTCTATCAACCACGCCTACACTTCAACTTATACCGTGGGAGGTTTCACGACCAATGCCCTTTATAAAGAAGACGGTTCAGGATATTCTATGGTTCAGAACACTTTGGGCAACTTCATTCCTAAACTTGAATTTTCACAGGTCAGCATTCAGGAAAGTTTCTCACCGCTCATCGGAATTGATATGACTTTCAAAAACAGCTTGTTGCTTAAAGTTGAATACAAACAATCAAGAAATGTTTCTTTGAGTTTTACAAACAACCAGATTACCGAGACCACTTCGGGAGAATTGGCCTGCTCTGCCGGTTATCGTTTCAAGGACTTGAAAATCGGCTTCGTCTTCTCCGGAATGAAACGGCAAGTGGTTAGTGACTTGAATTTAACCGCTGGTTTTGGTCTCAAGATGAATAAGACCGTTCTTCGAAAAATTGTAGAAAACATCAATCAGATTTCAGCCGGTATGACCACTATGACCATCAACTTTGCCGCTGATTATCAAATTAGCAGCCGTGTCGGCTTAAAGTTCTACTACGATCAAGTAATCAATCGTCCAGAAATATCAAATCAATATGACAATATGAATTTTGAAACCGGTATCAGCGTAAGATTGATGTTAAATCAATAGTTGGCGTCTTCATCATTCATAGCGATCTTATTGTTTCAACATAAAAAAAATATCACAATGACTTCAAACGAAATTCGTACCGCATTTTTAGAGTTTTTCAAATCCAAACAGCACAATATTGTTCCTTCCGCTCCTATGGTCATCAAAAATGATCCAACTTTGATGTTTACCAATGCTGGAATGAACCAATTCAAGGACATTTTTTTGGGCAACTCTCCCATCAAGATGCCCAGAGCCGCAGATTCTCAAAAGTGCTTGCGCGTTTCTGGAAAACACAACGACTTGGAAGAAGTGGGCCGCGACACCTACCATCACACGATGTTTGAAATGCTCGGCAACTGGTCGTTTGGTGATTATTTCAAAAAAGAAGCCATTGATTATGCGTGGGAATTTCTTACTTCCGTAATGAAATTAAATCCTGAAAGACTTTACGCCACGGTATTTCAAGGCGATGAAAAGGACAAGACTGAACCAGACTTGGAAGCCAAGGAATATTGGAAACAGCATTTACCCGAAGGACGCATTCTTTTCGGCAACAAAAAGGATAATTTCTGGGAAATGGGCGATACCGGTCCGTGCGGTCCCTGCTCCGAAATCCATATCGATTTGCGCAGCGATGAAGAAAGAGCCGCCATTGACGGAGCGTCTCTCGTCAATAAAGACAATCCTTTGGTCATTGAAATTTGGAACCTCGTGTTTATGCAATATAACCGCATCAACTCGGGAGAATTGCTGCCATTGTCCCACAAACACGTGGACACTGGAATGGGATTTGAACGTCTTTGTATGGCGGTTCAAAATAAAAAATCCAACTACGACACGGACGTGTTCCAACCGCTCATTCAAAAATTGGCACAACTGTCGCATACCCAATACGGCCAAAAAGAGGATACCGACATTGCCTTGCGCGTTATTGCCGATCACTTGCGTGCGGTAAGTTTTGCCATTGCCGACGGTCAGCTGCCGTCAAACAACGGTGCAGGTTACGTAATTCGTAGAATTTTGCGTCGTGCCATCCGTTACGGCTTCACCTTCCTAAATATCAAAGAAGCATTCATTTACACCCTGGTAAATGACTTGGTTCAACAGATGGGAGGACAATTCCCTGAATTAAAGGCCCAGCAAAATTTGATTGAAAAAGTGATGCACGAGGAAGAAAACTCTTTCCTCAAAACACTGGATTCGGGTATCGCCAAATTTGAAAATTACTGTGGAAAATTATCCGGCAGCAAAATCATTGACGGTGCTTTCGCCTTCGAGCTTTTCGACACCTACGGATTTCCTATCGACCTTACCCAGCTGATGGCTTCAGAAAAAGGTCTCAGCGTGGATATGGAAGGTTTCCAGAAAGGTCTCGCAGAGCAAAAACAACGCTCCAGAGCCGCCGCCGCAGTGGAAACCGAGGATTGGATTGAGCTCATTCCTGGCGTGGCCCAAACCGAATTTGTCGGTTACCACCAACTGGAATGCGAAGTAAAGGTCGTGAAATTCAGAGGAGTGAAAAGTAAAGGGAAACAGCTGTTCCAAATCGTTTTGGACAAAACGCCATTTTATGCCGAAATGGGCGGACAGGTTGGTGATACCGGCGTTTTGGAATCCGTGAACGAGAAAATCAACATCATCAATACGACCAAGGAGAACAACCTGATTATTCATTCCACCACGGCCTTGGCCGACAAGATGGAAGCGACTTTCGTGGCCAAGGTGAACACGGAAAAGCGTTTCGCAAGCCAAAACAACCACTCCGCTACTCACCTGCTCCACTTTGCCCTCAGACAAGTCTTAGGAACGCACGTGGAACAAAAAGGATCGCTGGTTTCTCCCGACAGATTGCGTTTTGACTTCTCTCATTTTTCAAAAATGAGTAATGAAGAAATTGAAAAGGTTGAACAAATCGTCAATCAATTAATTAGAAACAACAATCCTTTACAAGAATATATTGACACCCCGATTGAAGATGCCAAGAAGATGGGTGCGATGGCATTATTTGGAGAAAAATATGGCGACAAGGTCCGTGTCATCAAATTTGGCGACTCCATTGAATTGTGTGGTGGTACGCACACTCCCGCCACGGGCAATATCGGCTTTTTCAAGATTGTATCGGAAGGTGCCATTGCCGCAGGCGTAAGACGTATTGAAGCCGTCACGGGAACGCAGGCAGAAAATATGGTCACTGAAAATCAGCATCTGTTAGATGAATTGAAAGCTATGCTGGGTACTACCGACATTCTTCGCTCCATCGAAAAATTGATGCAGGACAACGATAAGGCAAAGAAAGAGATTGAGCAGTTTGAAAAGGAACGCATCAACGCCTTTACCAACGAAATTAAGGACAGCGTTGAAGAAATCAACGGCATTCACATCATCAAAGCCGTTCGCGACATGAACCCCGACAGTCTGAAACAAACCGCCTACAATTTGCGCTCCTCGATGGAAAAATTAGGCATTGTTTTCGGCACAAAATATGGCGATAAGCCCAGTTTGATTGTCGCACTTTCCGATGACTTGGTCGCAGCAGGTTTGAATGCGGGCGCCTTGGTTCGTGAAGCCGGCAAGCTCATCCAGGGTGGTGGCGGCGGACAAGCCTCATTGGCTACTGCTGGTGGCAAAAACGCAGCAGGTTTGGAAGACGCCGTGAAGCTGCTGATTGCCAATATTGCGAAGTAGTGAGCTGTGAGCAGTGAACTGTGGTCGGTAAATAGTATCGGATAATCAACCAAAACTATGAAAAAAATTGAGTTTTGGTTAGAAATGTGATTTTATTTTTAACCAAAACTATAAAATTTAAGGAGTTTTGGTTAAAAAAAGGAATTATCCATTTTAGTCTTGTAAAAGATTTTTTTACTCGAGAATGCTTTTCTTTTCCGTTACTTTCTTTGCCACCCAAAGAAAGGTTTGGGTGCTAATGTAAATGCGTGGGACATCAAGCCAAATTCCCCTCCTTTGTTGTGTAGTCCAATGGATTGAAATATAAAAACGCAGTCTGCATTACACAACAAAAGGAGGGGTGGCCGCAGGCCGGGGTGGTTGTGTCGGCTTGATATTTTTGCTACTTTTCTATTAAAAGAAAGGTAGCGGAAAATTATTCATAAATTTTGCGACTTTGAAAGACAGAAGGGGATAATTCTAATATGTTTCGGCCTTCCAGAAAACAAAGAGTTTTTGTTACTAATTATTCTCCTTTTGCGTTATAGTCGGCATTGATGAGATTCATTGCCTTGAAAAATTTGTGTAAGAAGATAAAAGGTCCGATAACAATCAACGACCCTATGATTCCCCAACCCCAAAATGTGCCTGCTCCAAAAGAATAGTCGATTCTCCTGGCATACAGTTCGTCACCCATTCGGTCACAGATATTATGACTCCAAACAAGCGGAACGATACCCAGGGTAAGCCAGGAAAAAATAAAGAACACCAAACAATAATGCATTGTGTGGCGTCCATCGTGCTTGGTTGCGATCCAGTTAATCTCTGATGAGATGTGCGAAAAACAAACGATGGAATAGATGCCCAAAGTGATGAAAGACAGGAGGATATATTTCAATAATCCCCGATTTGTACGTAAAGGTTCCATAAAATTAATATTTCAGATTTGACTTGGCAAAGATACAGCTATTTTAACAAAAATGAACAGGAGTTGAATTTATAGGTTTTATTCCCGAAGACTTTCTAAAAAATTAAAAAGTCAATCTCCATCGTGGAGTTATCTTTGTTGAAATAGAGATACATTTTTTTGTGGAATAAAAATAAATATTACACACTTTTTATGTGGAATATTTTAGAAAAAACAACACTTTTTTGTGGTTATGGGGGTTTTTATTAATGGGACGATTGGTAAAATATTTTTCCGTTACTTCCTTTGTCACACAAAGAAAAGTTTAACCGCTACTAACAGCCAACACACAAAATGGAGAACATCAATGTGGGTTAAATCTCATCAGCTCTGCAATACGAAAAGGGATCATTCCAATAAATCAACAATTAGAACAACTCAAATTGAACACCTTTCCTTGTATCTGTATTGGAATTATCAATAAATTTTTCCTCACTACATTTCCATTTTTTATTTTTTTACATCTCCGCCAAACCCAATTCCAGCTGCGTGAGTTGGTATTCTCCCAACTCCGGATGCACCGATAAAAAATGGTCAATCTTGTCACTGAATTGCCTTGTGCCGATGTTTTGTACGTTTCGCTTGATTTCTCCTATCGAGATCTGCTTTCTTACATCATTAATAAGAATAATATCTATCTCATTCTCCCCTTTCTTGTCCCAATAATTGCCCACCTGGGTATATTGCCCGGACTCAATGGCCTTTTGACGAAAATACCGCTCCAACATTATTCCTGAAAAGGTGGGATAATCACGCTTGACAATGTCTTTCAAAATATTTATTCCGCCCGATTCTATATAGCCCATATACTTATAAATGAACCTGAACCAAAATGTCAGGAAATTGTCGGCAATGAAATATCGCATAACCTTGGTGCCGCTTTTGGCCAGAATGGGACGCCTTGATCGGATGATGTTGTAGTCTTTCTCCAATTTTGAAAGATAAGCGCCCAAATCTCCACTTCCTATCACGGATTCCATTGCACCTCTCGTCGTGATTCCTCGGGCTATGCATTCCAAAACAGAAAAATAGACAGCATATTCCTTTCCAAACTCTTCAACCAATATGTTCTTTCCTTCGTTCAGAAATAGCGAATTTTCACGAAAAATATAATTGATAATTTTCTCTTTTGTGACGGCCCCCGCATTCATCAAAAGTTCCACATACCAGGCAACACCACCGGTAAAACTATATAACGCCAATAAATCATCGGCCGTGTGCTTGGGATTGTAATCCTGAAGAATCTGCTTCAGCACGCCCGTCTGAAATGCCTGCAACTTGATGATGTGCCCCGCCCTGGAAAAAAGCGGCTCCTTGCTGTCTTCAAATATCTTATGCATCATCGCATAGATACTGCCGCTAATTAGCAGGTTGATCCGAGCCGTGTCCTTATTCAAATCCCACACACGTTGAATGTCGCCAATGATGGATTTGTCGATTTTTGCCAACTCCTGAAATTCATCTATAATCAACGTAAAAGGGCGATTTTCTGAAAGTCGCATCAAATGTTCCAATAGATCGGCAATACGATTATATCTGCCTATCGGCACATTTAAAACACGCGAGGCTTCTTCGGTAAACTGCTGACAAAGTACAGCTTCGGTTTTTTTTGAAACAAAAAGATACACCACCGTCTTGCCCTCAGTGGCACGAAGCAGCAACATTGTTTTCCCTATTCGTCGTCTTCCCACCAATACCGTCATCTGCGCATTTTCTCTGGAGAGACTTTCAATCTCGTTAAATTCTTGGATTTCAATTTCTCTATTGTAAAACTTCATACGAAAAAAATTTATAGTAATTTGTATTACCGTAATTTGTATTACTATTATGAATTTGCAAAAATAAGAATTTTTCAATTATACAAATGAAAATTTAATTTTTGGGGGAATTGTTACTTTTTGATTCGGAAAGTCGCAAAATTTATGAATAATTTTCCGCTACTTTTCTCTTGATAGAAAAGTAGCCAAAAGATCAAGCCGAC
>JAKSMG010000011.1 GCA_024400755.1 Bacteroidales bacterium
AATTTCACCTTCTCCGCAAAAGAGCGTGACGTTGAAACTGGCCTAAGCTACTTTGGTTCAAGATATTACAGCAGTGATTTGAGCATTTGGCTGAGTGTGGATCCACAGGCAGCAAAATACCCCTCTTTAAGCCCCTACGTTTACTGTGCAAACAACCCTGTGAAGTTGGTGGATCCGAATGGGGAAGAGATAGTAATTACTTCAACAACAGATGATAATGGCAATACCTCTGTGCATATCAAGTTCACGGGAATGCTTGTTAATAAATCTTCACAAAATTACACTAAAGAAGATTTGATCAAGTTAAAAAATACCATTTCTAATTCCATAAAAGAAAAATACAGTGGCAATTTTGGAGAGGGAGTGACTGTTACAACATCTGTTGATATTATTACGGAAGGCGAAAAGAAATTAGAAAATTATTTTGTTGACAGAGATAGACATCAAATTAATATGGTAGATGCTTTATCTGATAAAAACAATATTGCAGAAGCTGAAATTGGAGGTGGTTTTATGAATATTTGTACTAATATTGGGAAAGGGGATAATTGTAATGATATTGATAGAACAGCAGCTCATGAATTTGGTCATTTGTTGGGTTTACAACATTCAAAAATTTCAGGGAATCTGATGGAACGAGGTGAACTGGGTACCTCATTAACATCAGGTCAAATTAAGGATGCCGTTTCTAATTATAATAACGACATGTTAAATACAGGAATTCCAAGTAGGGATAATCATAGACGAGTAATTAATTATGCAAAAGAGAGAATCAGAAATGCACTTGGATTTCATTAAAACAATATTTTTTTTCATATTCACACTTTTGACCGTTGAGGCTAATGCACAAAGATATGATACCGATGTGTGGCATTTCTCTAAGTCAAAAAATCACATGGTAATTCATATTCTTGGTTTTAAACTGCAAGACACATTGTCATTTACGATAAATAACACGAATGTATATAATTGTATGATAGTGGATAGTGCTTTTCTTAAACACAAGTTGACATTTGATATAAACCAAGAAAGCATAATGACTTTTTTTGTAGTTTTAAAAAAAAAGGAACCTAAATACATGTACAATCCTATTTGCCTCTCAGATGTATTTTATTTTAAGAGATTAAAAAATGCAAAAAAGGGATATACGATTGAATTTAGTTTAAATGGAGAAACACAAATATGCGATTTAAATCCCTCACATCGTTGGTTGAAAATTTTTATAGGTCAAGATGAGAACAATGAAAGGGGTTTCGTAATAAGGTCGAGAATGAAATTTTCAGGATTAGATTAAAAGTCAAAGATTAATTGTTATACGTAACACTTTGTAACAAATGTTTGAACCATCTTTGCCAAAACATCAAGTTATGGCAAAAGGTAGCACCCGCAGGCAAGTAGTTCTCCCCTACAAAGAGGAAGTTTTCCGTCAATAAAACATCAATATTCACATCAATATTCACGGCAGCGTGCTGCCGTACCTTAATACCGCAATTGCGAACGAATTGCGTAAAAAAACGAGGCGAGTGGCGGCGTTAAGAACGCTGTCTGTCTGAACCTGCGAAGCAGGTGAGTTACAGCGTTTAGCCGCCAACTGCCCGTTTTTTAGCAAACGTTTGCGTGCGGAAAAGCTGCTTTCTTTTGGTTCTTTTCTTTGCAGCGGCAAAGAAAAAGAACGGAAAAAATAATATGTTCCTCATTAAACCAATTGCCCCAGCCCCAGTCATTATAAAAAATCTGAATTATCCCTTTTAGTCTTGTAATGAGATTCCGTTCTCGCTTCGCTTCGGCGGAATGGCGATGAATCATGGGGCAAGAAGTGGCGGCGACGGAAAGAAAAATCAGATAGCTCCGTCGTGGTGTCGCCGCAAGTGCCGTGACGTACAGAAAGTCTCGTCCAACACCCTTTTCTTGCCTTACGGCGGACCCGCTCTCTCGCTTTTACCTTATTATGTTGCGCCGCCGCCCTTGCGTAGGTATGATCAGTCGCCATTTCGATGTTTCCGACGTACGTCGGAAACACCGAAATCTCAACAAGATTAAACGGGATAAATCTATAAAAAAATAGCGTTTAAATTTTCGGTGGTTGGCGTGGATTTCAAAAATTTTTCCTTATCTTGATGCCCCATCAATCAATCAAACACCGAACACAAAAATAAACCAGCTCACCAATCACAGATCACAGCCATCTGCCTAAAATAAACTGAATACAAAAAAAGCTGAACCTCTTGCGAGATTCAGCCTTTTCGCATTTCAAAAAATGTTGATCTAACAGTAATCTTTCTTTATTATTTAAGAACTCCCAATTCCTTACCCACCTTGGTAAAGGCTGCGATACACTTATCCAAGTGTTCCACTTCGTGGGCGGCAGAAATTTGTACACGAATACGAGCTTGTCCCTTCGGAACCACCGGATAATAGAAACCGGTTACGAAAATGCCTTCTTCCTGCAATTTGGCAGCCATAGTCTGTGATAATTTCGCATCATACAACATCACGGCACAAATAGCAGATTGGGTTGGCTTGATATCGAAACCTGCGGCTTTCATCTTCGTAACAAAATATTCGGTGTTGGAATGCAACTTGTCTTGGAGTTCGTTGGTTGCAGACATCATTTCCACCATCTTAACGCCGGCAGCAGCCACCATTGGAGGAATTGAGTTAGAGAACAAGTATGGACGAGAACGCTGACGAAGCATATCGATGATTTCCTTTTTACCTGTTGTAAAACCGCCAATAGCACCACCGAATGCCTTACCGAGTGTTCCAGTTAAGATTTCAATTTTGCCTCTCAAATTATATTGTTCAGTAACACCACGACCCGTACGGCCCACAACACCGGCAGAATGAGATTCGTCAACCATAACCATCGCATCATATTTGCTGGCCAATTCATAAATCTTATCCAAAGGAGCCACATTGCCGTCCATAGAGAAAACGCCATCGGTAACGATCAGGCGGAAACGCTGTGCTTGAGCGGCCTGCAACTGTTTTTCCAAATCAGCCATATCGGCATTGGCATAACGATAACGAACGGCTTTGCACAAACGAACGCCGTCGATGATGGAAGCGTGGTTCAATGCGTCAGAGATAATGGCATCCTGATCGGTCAACAGCGGTTCGAAAACGCCACCGTTGGCATCAAAACAAGCGGCATAAAGAATGGTATCTTCAGTACCGAAAAATTCGGCGATTTTTGCTTCCAAAGCCTTGTGCAAATCGGAGCAACCGCAAATGAATCTTACAGAAGCCATACCATAGCCGTGAGTTTCCAGAGCTTCCTTGGCTGCGGCAATCAACTGAGGATTGTTAGCCAGGCCAAGATAGTTGTTGGCACAGAAGTTCAGGGCCTTGGTGCCGTTTTTCAAAGTGATTTCGCCACCTTGTGGAGAAACGATAATACGTTCATTTTTATATAAACCGGCACTTTCAATGTCTGCCAATTCTTTTTTTAAGTAAGCTTGAAAATTGTTATACATCTTATTTTAATTTAAGGGTTATACTTATTTTGCCAATTTAACTTTGAGCACTTTCAACATATCTTCGGTCATGGCTGAAAGGTCATAGATGGGTTTGAATCCCCATTCTTCGCGGGCGCAATGATCGTCCATGCAATCCGGCCAGGAATCAGCGATACCTTGACGCAAAGCGTCAAACTTATATTCCATAACGAATTCGGGCATACGTTTTTTGATTTCCGCATAAATCATATCGGGTTCAAAACTCATAGCCGTAATATTGAATGAATTTCTATGGATCAGCTTGCTTGGGTCGGCTTCCATCAAATCCATAGCGGCTTTCAAGGCATCGGGCATATACATCATATCCATATAGGTACCTTTGGCGATTGGGCAGGTGAATTTTTCACCTTTAACGGCCGCATAATAAATTTCCACAGCATAGTCGGTAGTACCGCCACCAGGAAGCGTGACATTGGAAATCAAACCCGGGAAACGTACCGAACGGGTATCCACGCCAAAACGCTTGAAATAATAATCGCTCAACAACTCGCCGGTCACCTTGGTAACGCCGTAAATGGTCTTAGGACGCTGAATCGTATCCTGAGGAGTCATATTGTGAGGGGTTTCGGGACCAAAAGCGCCGATAGAACTTGGCGTGAACAAGGCACAACCACATTCGCGAGAAACTTCCAAGCAGTTGAGCAACGCACCGATTCCCACATTCCAACCCAACATAGGATTGATTTCCGCCTTGGCAGAAAGAATGGCAGCCAAGTTGAAAATAGAATCAATATTGTATTTCTTAACAGCATCGGCTATATCTTGGGCGTTGGTAGCATTAATTTGACAAGAAGGACCGCTATCGGCCAATTCGCCTTTCAAAGGGTACATCAAATCGGCAGCAACAACATTGTCGGTACCATAGACTTTTCTAAGTGCGGGCGTGAGTTCGGAACCAATTTGTCCGCAAGCTCCAATGACTAATATTTTTTTCATTTTAATCGAGTTTAAATTATGACTTGCAAAGATATAAAAAAAAACCTTGCCATTACTTTTTTCACATAAAAAAAAGCAAATTTTTTCGGCACCGACAATCCGTTATTTTTAGTATCTTTGCTCAAAATTATTTAGATGGAAGTTGACTATATGCTTTTAGGGGCAAAACGTAAGTTAATCAGTTATTTGCGTGCAAAAGGAATAACCGACGAACTTGTGTTGTCTGCTTTTGACAAGATAGACCGACACCTTTTTGTTGATTCCTTCCAATGGGACAAGGCCTACGAAGACACTGCCCTGCACATTCTTTGCGACCAAACCATCTCTCAACCTTCCACCGTGGCTTTTCAAAGCCAATTACTCCAGATTAAGCCCAACGAAAAGGTTTTGGAAATCGGCACCGGTTCCGGTTTTCAATCCGCCATTTTGGGTGCTATGGGAGCACGCGTTTTTTCTGTGGAACGCCACCTGCAACTTTTCAGCCGCGCCAAGAACCTGCTTTCCAAAATCAACGACAAGATCATCGTTCACTTCGGAGACGGATTCCAAGGGTTTCAACAATACGCTCCCTACGACAAAATCATCGTTACTTGCGGTGCCCCCGACATACCCCAAACCTTGCTTCAACAACTCAAGGTTGGCGGCATTATGGTAATTCCCGTCGGAACGGAAACCCAAACGATGAAGCGCATTACCAAAATCAGCGAAGAACAATACAAGGAAGAAGCCTTTGGCAATTTCACCTTCGTGCCAATGCTTGAAGCCAAAATGAAAGATATCAATACGAAATTCTAAGTTATCTTATTTATTTCTATCCTGAAACATCGGATTCTTATCTTTTTCCGCCTCCGGCATAAACAATCTCGTCAAATAATCCATCATACCATTAGACGGAGCAGGCAAATACCTTTCATATATCTCGCCTTCCGGAGACAACAACAAATAATCAGGCAACGCGTTCACTTCCAATTGGCTCAACCATTCGTACTGCTGATTGAAATACACGAATTTCCAATCAAACTGCGGATACTTATTTAATAAATTCTGTAATTTGTACTTGTCAAAATCCACACACACGCTCACTACCGACAGCGAGTCCTTGAATTTTTCATTGATTTCTCGCAAAATCTGCATTTCTCGAACGCATTCCAGACAATCCGTCCTGAAAAAGTAAACATACACCCAATTTCCCTTCATCTTTTTGAAAGAGAAATCTTTTCCGTTACCCTCTTTCAACTTCACCTCCTTCACCAATTGCTCGTCTGAGAACTTGGAAACAAAACGCAACATATTTTCCACCAATGGTTTATGCTCTGGAAAATGACTGGTGGAACGAATTTCCTGCAACAAAGCGACAATGTTGTTTTTATCAAATTCGGGATGATTCAAGTATAGCTGGCCTAAACTCTTGATGATCACCAACTCACGAATTCTTTCATTAACCAGGAACTCATCGGCACCCAAAGCATCAAACAATTGTCGGTAATTCGCATTTTGATTGATACACGCCAAGATGGTTTCCATTTTGATTTTTGCCGACATAAAGACATAATCATCATAAAAAGAATTAAATAAATTCATATAACTCGGATGATTATATAAAATGTGATCATTGTTCAGGTATTTATTAAACAATGAATCCCCTTCCTTCTGCCAATAGATCCTATCCAAATTGGACATTTCATAGAATTGGTAGGCCTGATAAAAATCGTATGGATTATTCCGCACGTCAAATTTTTCATTCATAACGGATTGCACAGAATCATACGCCGCAGCATCATGGTCATACAATATTTTAAATGAAAAACGTTCAAAAAGTGCATTGTAAAACCTCGAAAAATAATTAATCTTGCTATTCAAGTCCTGTTTGTCGGGATTATTGTTCACAATATGCAAAAAACCATCATAATCCTGCGGAGCATAAAGATTAAATAGTTTCGGATCCATATCAATCGTAAGATCGTAAGAATGAGATGGTTCGATAAAAAACTCGGCTTTAGAAGTACGGATTTCCAACTGTGCCAACAAAACCTGTGGAGTTGTACAAGACAATTCGAACTGCCCGTCTGCTGCAATTTTGGAAGAAGCGGCCACACGAGGTGTATAAGTTAACAAATCCTCATAAACCAGTAACCTAATTTCCTCACCAGCAGCAAAATCCGCATGGCCAAAAATCTTAACGGGCGCCAGTTTTTGAGACCAAACGGATGCACTTGTCGCAAGACAAATCACGATGAGGGCAAAAAACTTCCAAAATCGTATAATCATATATGAATCAATAAATTATAATTCAAAAGAGACATATTTAGAATAATCTGCCTGATGATGGTAGAGTTCACGGACAAGAGAAGAGGAAACGTGAGCCAGTTCGGGAGAAGAAGCGAAAAAGACGGTTTCGATTTCAGGAACCAATTGTTTATTGGCTTCCGCGATATCTTTTTCATACTGAAAATCGATCGAATTGCGAAGTCCTCGAACAATATAGGACGCCCCCATCCTTTTACAAAAATCCACCGTCAAACCGGCATAAGTACAAGTTTTTACGCGAGGTTCGTCAGCAAAAACCTGACGAATCCACTGCAAACGGCGTTCCAAATCAAACATACAGTGTTTGGCAGCGTTTTCGCCTATAGCCACATAAACCACGTCGAAAAGCGCCACGGCTTTCCGGATAATTTCTTCGTGGCCTTTTGTCAATGGATCAAAGGAACCTGGAAAAACTGCAATTTTCATATTATTCTCTTACAACTACGAAATTATAATCATCCATAAACTTAATCAGTCGCGACGGTTTATAGTCGGTTGAATCTGCATATTGTTCTGGGACCACATAATCCACCTGGTCAATGACTTCTTGTGCGATATCGGTAAAGAGTTGCGGAGCCGGTGTTCCAGAAATGTTAGCGGAAGTTGACACGATAGGACGACCCAAACTTCCAATCAACTTCTTACAGAACTTATTGTTAACCAATCTAATAGCCAAACTTCCATCGGACGAAACCACAGATGGAGCCACATTACAGCCCTCCGGATAGATAAATGTGGTAGGACGAGCCGTTTCATTAATTAAATCCCAAGCAATCAAAGGGATGCGCTTAACATACATCGGCAAGCGGTCGCTTTTGTCCAACAGCACCAACATCGATTTGCCTTCAATACGCTGTTTAATTTTGAAAATGCGTTTCACCGCATCTTCATTAGTTGCGTCGCAACCAAGTCCCCAAATAGTATCAGTAGGATAAAGAATAACTTTTCCTTGGAGCAATAAATCCGTACATTTTTCAATTTCCGATTCCATTTTCAACGCATAAAATATTTTTGCAAAATTAATAAAAACTATCTCCTGATGGACAGACTAAAATTAATTTTTTTTCGTTATTGATTTTAGAAAGGAGTAACGACTTCGAACAATAAAAAAACACGAGTTTGAGCACGTCACTTTTCGCAGCGATAATACGAAAAAAAAACGTAGATTTGCAAATTAATTATTTGGGAACAATATGAAAAATTTTGCTCTTTTTGGTGTAGGTGGCTACGTTGCCCCAAGACATCTCAAAGCCATTAAAGAAACTGGAAATCAACTTATTGCGGCATACGACAAAAATGACAGCGTAGGTATTTTGGACCAATTTTTTCCTTACACCAAATTCTTTACCGAATATGAACTTTTCGACCGACACTGCACAAAACTTAAAAACACGGAACAAAAAATAGACTATTTGTCCATTTGCACGCCCAACTACCTTCACGATTCCCACATTCGTTACGGTATGCGATTAGGAGCCGACATCATTTGCGAAAAGCCCCTGGTTTTAAATCCCTGGAACATTGACGGATTGAAGGCCATTGAAGAAAACACTGGGCATAAAATCAACACCATCTTGCAGTTACGTCTTCATCCCGCCATCAAAGGACTAAAGAAGCAAATTGAAGAAGGTCCACAAGACAAAATCTACGATATCGATTTGACCTACATTACCAGCCGAGGCAATTGGTATTATGCCAGTTGGAAAGGCAACGAACAAAAAAGCGGAGGCGTGGCCACCAATATCGGCATTCACTTTTATGATATGCTTACCTATATTTTTGGTGAAGTGAAGCAAAATGTCGTTCACGTGAAAAGCCACGACCGCGTGGCCGGCTATCTGGAGCTCAAAAAGGCAAGAATCCGTTACTTCCTCAGCATCAATTCCGAACACCTTCCTAAAGAAATCAAGGAAAAAGGACAAATGACCTACCGTTCCATCACGATAGAAGGTCGGGAGATTGAGTTCAGCAACGGATTTACCGATTTGCACACAGAAAGTTACCGTCAAATTTTGGAAGGAAAGGGATTCGGCATAGAAGATTCACGAAGCTGCATTTCCATTGTTCACGACATACGCAACGCACAAGCCATCGGACTAACCGGCGACTTTCATCCTATGGCCAAGTATCCGTTATGCGTTCATCCTTTCGAATCACAACGGACAACACCAGTTAAGTAAGAAGAAAAAAATTTGAACCAATAACAATAAAGAAAACTTTTGATTCGTTTATCTTTGATTTTGATTTACAAATTATGGAAATTCGAAAAACAATTAGACTCATTTGCATTCTCCTATGCTGCTGTCTGACCATTCAGGCACAGGAATATAAGGCGACGGCAGTCTTGGACTCCAACCGCATTCTCATTGGCGACCAGATTCACGTGGATTTCACCTATACGGTTCCGCAAAAGTCAACATACCTACTGCCCAATGTCACCCCCGATTTCTTGTCACAATACGGCTTGGACCTTATCGGGAAAAGTGCGATTGACACGACCATCAACGGCAATGCCGTCAGTTACCATCAACGCTGGACCATCACGGCTTTTGACTCGGGAAATTTCGTTTTTCCTGCACTTCCGTTGCTGTCACCGGACTCGCAAATTTTAGCCCAAAGCAAGGCATTGGCCATTGAAGTCAACACGGTAGCCGTAGATACCACCGCTGCCA
Organism: Bacteroidales bacterium; assembly: GCA_024400755.1. Lineage (GTDB taxonomy): Bacteria > Bacteroidota > Bacteroidia > Bacteroidales > WCHB1-69 > RUG11690. Next base: position 9,434 of record JAKSMG010000011.1, read on the forward strand.
TACGCGACATCAAGCCCTACGCAAAAGTGCCCCTCACTTTCAAGGAAATCTTACCCTATTTGCTGATCGGTCTGGCCGCTGCCGCCGTCATCGCCCTCTTGGTATGGTATATCGTCAAACACGAACGCAAACAAAAACCGCAAAAGCACTTCGTCAAAAGCAAGCCCAAAGTCAAACCACACTTGACAGCCCTCAAGGATTTGGAAAAGCTCCGTCTCAAGAAATTATGGCAAAACGGACAGGTAAAACAATATTATTCCGAGCTCACCGACATTGTAAGAACCTATATTGACGGACGTTTTGACATCAACGCCATGGAGATGATCACTTCCGACATTCTTCACGAATTGGATACGGCGGGACTGCCACAAGCGTTGCGTCAAGAATTGGAGCAGACACTCAACACCGCCGACTTGGTGAAATTCGCCAAGATGGAACCGCTGCCCGACGACCACGACCGCTGTATGAAACAAGCCGTTGACTTTGTCAATCAGACTAAGGAAAGCGACGAAAACAATGCTCATAACGAACCAGATAAAAAATAAGGAAAATGCACTTTTTATCAGATTTCTTTCAAATATTAAAAGATGTAGAATTTGCCAATCCCCACTATTTTCTACTTCTTCTACTACTCATTCCTCTCATCGGATGGCCTATATGGAAACGCCATAAAATGCACAGCACCTTGCAGGTTTCCACCACTGAATCTGTTGCCAAGGCCCCAAAAAACTGGAAACAACGCTTTTTCTTTTTACCATTAATTTGCCGTGCCCTGGCGGTCATTTTCATCGTCATTGCCTTGGCACGACCACAATCGGCATTCCGCCAGCAAAATATTCAGGTAGAAGGTGTTGATATTGTCTTAACCGTTGATGTGTCTGGAAGTATGAAATGTATGGACTTCCGACCCAACCGTTTAGGTGCCTGCAAAAAGGTAGCCGCCGAATTTATCGAAGGCCGTCCCACCGACCGCATCGGACTGGTGGTTTACGCAGGTGAGGCCTTCACCCAATGCCCCGCCACCACCGACCATCAAACGCTACTGGGATTGCTGGAAAAAGTGAAATTCGACCTTATTGAAGACGGCACCGCCATCGGCGACGGGCTGGGCACCGCCATCAACCGATTACGTGAAACGGATGCCAAAAGCAAAATCATCATTTTGCTGTCCGATGGGGTGAACAACAGCGGCTATATGGACCCGCTTTCCGCCGCAGAAATTGCCAAAGACTACAATATCAAGGTCTATACCATCGGCTGCGGCAGTATGGGACAAGCCCCCTACCCCGGTCCCTACGGCACCGTATATGTGGATACCGAAATTGACGAAGGCCTGCTCAAAAATATTGCGGCAACCACAGGCGGCAAGTATTTTAGGGCTACCAACACACAAAAATTGGAAGAAGTTTATAAGGAAATCGACAAAATGGAAAAAACCATCATCAATGAAACCACTTTTGAAAACAAAGCCGACGAGTTTATTCCATTCCTTGTCTTTGCATTGATTTTCATTGGATTAGAAATTTTATTTAGATTCGTCATCTATAAAAACTGGTAAAAATTTTGCTCGCTATGTTTAAGTTTGAACACGAATACATACTATATTTTCTGCTGTTAATTCCGATATTGACCGGTTTGTATATCTACCTTCAATATCAGCGAAAAAAGAAATTGGCGCAATACAGCGACACGGTCTTGGCACAACGACTAACGCAAGAGGATTCGACGTCGATGCGTCATATCAAATTCGGTGTTTTTCTTTTGGGACTAACCTGCCTTATCCTCGCCATTGCCAATCCGCAAGTGGGAAGTTCATTGGAAAAAGGCAAACGACAAGGAATCGACATTATGATCTGTATGGATATTTCCAACAGTATGCTGGCAGAAGACATCCAACCCAACCGTTTGGAAGCCGCCAAAATGGCTTTGTCAAGATTCATTGACAAATTGGAAGGCGACCGCATTGGCCTGGTTGTCTTTGCCGGCAAATCTTTTGTGCAACTTCCCATTACCAGTGACTATGCCGCGGCCAAAATGTTTATTAATATCGTAAAACCTTCTTTAATAAACGAACAGGGTACCGACATCTCAGACGCATTGGACCTCGCCACCGTATCTATGCTTCCCGAAACCGGTTCGGAACAGCAAAAACAACTTTCGCAACTGACCTCAAAAGTCATCTTAGTGGTCTCCGACGGTGAGGATCATTTCCAAGAAGCCGTTGAAATGGCCCAGGAAGTCCACAAATTAGGAATTACCATTCATACTATCGGCATAGGAAGCACCTTGGGAGAACCCATTCCCGTGCGCGACAGGAATGGCAATACCAGTTTCAAAAAAGATAGTGAAGGCAATACGGTTATGACCCGCCTCAACGAAGAAATACTTCAAGACGTTGCACGCGCCGGTGGCGGAACATACGTCCATGCCACCAACGCCAATATGGGATTTGAAACCATCCTTGACAAAATCAACGCGATGACAAAAGTCGAATTGGACGAAGTCACCTTCACACGTTACGACAGCAAATTTCAGATTCCTCTTTTATTAAGTCTCATCTTCTTTATGATCGAAATTATGCTTTTTACCACAAAATCAAAATTAAAACAGGGCTTTATCAAACTTCGCCAACTGCTGAAAGGCAAAAACGCTATCGTAATGATTGGCCTTTTATTTTTCATACCCACCCTTCAAGCGCAAACCAAAGCAGAACTATCCGCCATCCGCAAAGGAAACGACCAGTTCAAAACCGCCGAGCAATTTCGTAAAGACGCGATGGATTTGATTGCCAAAGGCGGGGAAGTCAACAAGCGAAATGCGGAAGAAAAGATGAAAAAAGCTTCGGACAACTATCAAAAAGCCGAAATCAACTATCGCAAAGCGATGGAAACCACTCGAAATTACGATAAAGCCAACTACAATCTGGGCAATAGTCTGTATCGCCAAGAACGATATGAAGAAGCCGAAAAATACTTTTCAAACGTGGCCAACGACAAAAACGTAAGCAAAGACTTACGCAGTCGCGCCTACCACAATTACGGCAACTCATTGTTGAAACAAGAAAAATACAAAGAAAGCATTGATGCCTATAAAAACGCCCTGAAACTGAATCCTAAGGATATGAACACCAAATACAATTTGGAATATGCCCGCAAAAAGATGATTCAACAACAAAACAGTCAGCAAAACCAAGACCAAAATCAAAACGGAGGTCAAGGCCAACAGAATCAGGACCAAAATCAAAACGATAACAACAAAGACCAACAAGGACAAGGGCAAAGCCAGCAAAATCAGGATCAGAACAAAGACAAGCAGAATCAAGATAAAAACCAGCAAGGTCAGCAAAACCAAGATCAAAAGGATAAAAAAGACCAACAAGACCAGCAACAAAGTGCTGCCAACCGTAAAAAGCAACAAGACGACAGACGCCAGTTGGACGCACTTCAGCAAAATGAACGCAATACGCAGCAGAAAGTCAATCAACAACAAATGCGTAGCGGTGGCAAAAATCATCAAGAAAAAGACTGGTAGTTTATCTTCAACATTCGCATAGCATTTTACTTTTTATGTCAAAAAAATAGTTCATAATGAAGAAAATCATTCCGATATTCCTTCTTTGCCTCCATAGTTTTTTCGCATATACCCAAGACAGCAGTCAAGCCAGAGAACACATTAAATATTTATCTTCCAAAGAATTACACGGAAGAGGCGTAGCCTATAACGGTGAGAATTTAGCCGCTGGCTACTTGCAATCCCAATTGCGAAAATTGGGTGTTGAACCACTCGGCAACAACTATTTTCAATCCTACGAATTAGCAGGATTTGCCTTAGAAGGAAAAATTCACTGTGATATTGACGGTCAGGAACTTACACCAGGCGACGACTACCGAATTGCTCCGTTTTCCCAATCACTCAACGGAACATATCCAATCATCCACATTCCCTACTCTACCCTTATAGACTCAAAAAAAATCGATAAGATTAAACAAAAATATGGAAATAACTTAGCCAAGTGCCTCATCTATATTGACGACACAAAGGCCCATTTCAAAAAAGAGCAAGATCAAAAGGATTATCAAAACAAAGTCAGAATGATAGAATTTGACAATCCTTTTCACTCTGCGGGAATCATTAAAGGGGTTGGCAAAATGTCAGCTTGGGGACTTGCACACACCCATTACGCACGCGAATCGGCCTTTATTTATATGTTGAACGATAAAATCAAGCGTAACTCCAAGCAAATCACCATCAACTATAACAACGAATTAAGACCTTACACGCATCACAATGTCTGCGGAATCATTCGAGGAACGGATAAAGCGGACGAATACATTGTACTTTGTGCCCACTACGACCACCTTGGAGCGATGGGGGAAAATGTTTATTTTCCAGGTGCACACGACAATGCCAGCGGCTGTGCATTTTTGCTGAATATGGCACAATATTTTAGTCAAAATCCGCCAAAATGCTCTATCGTGTTTCTCTTTTTCGCAGGCGAGGAAAGCGGTTTGCTGGGTTCCAAGTATTTCACGGAAAACCCTCTGATTCCCCTTCAACAAATACGATTCGCTATCAACTTTGACTTATTGGGCGGCGGCGACGAAGGAATTACCTTAGTCAACAGCACCGAAGGAAAAGGCAAGGACCTTTACGAAAAAATTGTTTCCATTAACGACAAGGAGCAACTTCTTCCCAAAATCGCCACGCGGCAAAACACAGCCAACAGCGACCATTACTTCTTTACGCAGCAAGGCGTTACCGCACTATTCCTCTACACGATGGGAGGCAAGACCGGAGCTTATCACGACCCATCAGACAGCAACGATAATTGCTCTCTTGCGATGTTTGACTCCATTTTCAAATTATTCAGAATATTGATAGAAAAAGAGGGCGACTAAATCATCAGCCGCCCTCCAGTAGATTTTCAAAAAGAAATTCAACTATTCTATTTCTAAGTTTTCGAGTGTGTATTCTTTTAAATTATACATACCGAAATAGGCCTTACTTCCATCAAAAAGCCATAAGCGATTAAATGTATTTTTGCTTTTCGCATAATCCATCACCGGTTGGACAATCATATTGGTTTCTGTCAATTTAGCGATATTCAGACAATTTTTAGCACGACCTAAAACGACATTTACAGCGGCAGGACTGGGTTGAGCCGGGATGTGGGCTTTACTGTCCGTATATAAAACATAAACATCATTACCTTTGACAAAAGAAGAAAAAGACAGACCAATACCCAAAGCCGTCATACCGTTACACTCGCGTTCAAACAGCATCCATTCCGAACCGATATTTTGATTCTTCATCAAAATATGTTCCGCCATAGCCGTTCCGTTCTCATCAAAGTGCTGGTAAAGGATATTTTGCTTATGATACCAGTAGGTTGTAGTTCCATTGTCTTCTTTTATGACCATACAGGTATTCTCGCCCAGCATAACAACATTTCCGTTTTCCAACTGATAAATATCCTTGCATTCCGTATGATAAGGAGCGCGAACATACAACACCTGTTCAATACCTGGACGTTGGTCTGCAGAAAAATCCTCTTTCTTCAAGGCCGCAAAATCTTCAACTTTGGTATCAAAAATGACAGAGAAATAACCACAAGTGGGTTGATGGTCTTTGTTGGCAAAATAACCACCGATAAAAAGATTATTATTTTTCAAAGCTAACATTTTCATAGAATGAACGATTCCATCCTGGAAAGGAATGGCTCTTGCTTCCGCCCTATCCGCCGTAATTTTAAGTAAATGCACGGCAGAACTTTCCCAGAAATTGTTCTGCTGCTTTCCATCGGCCATCAACAGATAAACAACGCCAGCATTATCAACAATTAAATCTTCCACCGAAAAAGTGCCGCCATAAATTTCAGGTGTTAATGATTTATAAAAAACCTCATTACCCTGTTCGTCATAAAGAAAACAATGGAATGCACCGACCTTGTAATTTGGATTCACGGAAAAGAGCACAAGTGCGTGATATTTTCCATTGGCGGAAGTAGCCGCATATTCCCTTACATCACCGGCATACTTAACGGGCATAGAAAAGCGCAATTCGGGAGTAACTTTTTCCTCATCAAAAGACTTTGAGAATTTCGCCACCCGATATTCGTATTGCGTATTTTTGGGATAACAGCCGTATGCGGCGAAGTATTGGTCTCCCGCATCAAAAGAAAGCAAACAGAAATTTTTAGCTGGCAAAGTCAAAGATTTTGAAGTAAAGACATCGCTTTGCTTATCGTATTTCAAAATCTGATGATGGTAAAATTTTGACTTATAGCTTTTCGGTGCCATATAGACCACAAAATCATCATTACCATTACTAATTAACTGAATGTCATTGTTTTCCGCATTATACGACTCAACGACGGGGCCGCCACCCTGAATTAACTGTGCTTTTGTCAGCATACAGGCGCACAGCAGAACCATTGCTACAAATACTTTTTTCATTCTATTATATGTTTGATTAATAATTCTGCAAAAGTACTCTTTTTTTTCAATATACAAAAGAGGGTGACCAAAATTTTGTCACCCTCGTATCATAAAAACAAATGATTTCAGAAATTAGGCCAAACCGCCATTTCCACCAATAATAGGAATAGGTTCAGCAACATTATCCTTGATAGCACCATTTTTCTCTTCAAATTTAGCCACATTATCCGCCAATGCGTGTAACAAGCGTTTTGCATTTTGAGGAGTCATAATGATACGTGAACGAACTTGTCCTTTGGGCAATCCGGGCATCATAGCTGCGAAATCAAGGATAAACTCAGCATTGGAATGGGTAATAATAGCTAAATTAGAATAAACGCCAGTAGCTACTTCTTCGCTCAAATTGATATCAATTTTTTGTTCTGCCATAAGATAATAGTTTTATAGGATTATTCTTTTGAAGCCATTAAGGATTCGTATTCTTCCATTGAACCCACCTGCATATTTTGATAACGTTTCAACCCTGTACCAGCGGGAATCAAATTACCAACAATAACATTTTCCTTCATACCGTCCAAAGTATCCACCTTTGCGTTAATAGCGGCTTCGGTCAACACCTTAGTGGTTTCCTGGAATGATGCGGCAGAAATGAAGCTTCTTGTCTGCAATGCGGCTCTGGTAATACCCTGAAGAATTGGTTTACCAGTGGCTGGTTTAGCATTACGAACTTCCACCAACTTCAAATCCTTACGTTTCAGCATTGAGTTTTCATCACGAAGGGTCTTTGCGTTGATAATCTGACCTTTATATAAATCAGTGGAATCACCTGGGTCAACAACGACTTTCTTTTCCCAAATAATATCGTTTTCTTCTTGGAAATCGATCTTATTGATTAATTCACCCTGTAAGAACTTGGTATCACCTGGATCTTCGATTTCTACCTTACGCATCATCTGACGAACGATAACCTCGAAGTGTTTGTCGTTAATCTTAACCTGCTGCATACGATATACATCCTGGATTTCGTTGATGATATATTCCTGTACTTTCATCGCACCCTTGATATTCAAGATGCTTGAAGGCGTCAAGGCACCGTCTGACAACGGAGTTCCGGCGTGTACAAAGTCGTTTTCCTGAACCAAGATTTGTTTTGAAGTAGAAATCAAGTATTCCTTTTCTTCGCCTGTACGGGAAGTAACCTTAACGGCACGCTTATTACCACGTTTCAACTTCTTATCCAAGGTTACGAAACCTTCGATTTCAGAAACCACGGCTGGATCTGAAGTATCACGTGCTTCAAACAATTCCTGAACACGAGGAAGACCACCGGTGATATCGCTTGCCTTACCGAAGGAACGAGGAATCTTAACCAAGACTTCACCTGCTTCAATTTCCTGATTATTGGCAACGGACAAACGTGCGCCCACAGGAATATCGAAGGTTCTCATAATTTCGTCATTTTCATCAAGTACCGCAATACTTGGATTCTTTGTCTTCACACGGCTTTCGATAACCACTGCGTCTTGCACACCAGACTGGTCATCAATTTCAACACGGAAAGTAACACCTTCCACAAAATCGTTGAGTTGGATTCTACCTGCCACGTCTGACAAGATAACGGCGTTGTATGGATCCCATTCGGCAATCTTGTCACCTTTTTCAACGTGATCACCGTTCTTGAAATACAATTTAGAACCGTAAGGAATATTAGCAGAATATAAAACGACGCCCGTTTTAACATCCACGATCTTCATTTCGGCAGCACGACCGATAACTTCATAGTATTCACCCTTATCGATAGCACGTAATTCGTCGATAACCAACTGACCTGCATGGTGAGCATCAATCTGCTTATCGGCAGCCGCGCCACCAGCAACACCACCGACGTGGAATGTACGCAATGTCAACTGAGTACCAGGTTCACCGATAGCCTGTGCGGCGATAATACCCACGGCTTCGCCCATTTGAACCAGCTTGCCGGTTGCCAAGTTTCGACCATAGCACTTTTGGCAAACACCGTGTTTCGATTCACAAGTAGGCACCGAACGAATTTCGACTTCTTCGATTGGAGAATCTTCAATAGTCTGACAAATGCTTTCGGTCAGCTCGTCACCAGCTTTTACAATCAATTCACCTGTCAAAGGATGATAGATATCGTGCAAAGAAACACGACCCAACATTCTGTCATATAATGATTCGACGATAGTCTCATTTTTCTTAACAGCGGAAACCGTCATACCACGCAAAGTACCGCAATCCACTTCATTAACGATAACGTCGTGGGAAACATCCACCAAACGACGAGTCAGATAACCAGCATCTGCAGTCTTCAAAGCGGTATCGGCCAAACCCTTACGAGCACCGTGCGTAGAAATGAAGTATTCCAACACGGACAAGCCTTCCTTGAAGTTTGACAAAATCGGGTTTTCGATAATTTCACCACCTGTAGCACCTGCCTTGGTAGGTTTAGCCATCAAACCACGCATACCGCACAACTGACGAATCTGTTCACGAGAACCACGAGCACCAGAATCGCACATCATATAGACGCAGTTGAAACCTTGACGATCCTTGGCAATCTGATCCATCAAAATATTAGTCAGATTAGCATTGGTTTGAGACCATAAGTCGATAACCTGATTATAGCGTTCATTAGCCGTAATGAAACCCATATTCAAGTTTGCGTTGATTTCATCGATACCGGCATTAGCTTCGGCAATCAAAGTCTTCTTTTCTTCAGGGATGATAACATCACCCAAGTTGAATGACAAACCACCTTCGAAAGCCATACGGAATCCCATACCCATAATATCGTCCAGGAACTTGGCGGTAACGGCATTTCCGAATTTAGCCAAAACATCACCGATAATCTGTCTCAAGTACTTCTTAGTCAGAAGTTTATTAATATAACCGAATCCCTTAGGAATAACCTGGTTGAAGATAATACGACCGACCGTGGTATCAGTCAGCACCATATTACCGTCACCCTTAAGGTCAACACGGCACTTGATGCAGGCATTCAGGTGAACTTTCTTTTCATTCAAAGCAATCAACACTTCTTCTGGAGCGTAGAACTTTCTACCCTCACCCATCACGGGTTGTTCTGGAGTGGAGTGTAATTCTTTAGTAATATAGTATAAGCCCAATACCATATCCTGAGAAGGAACGGTAATAGGGGCACCATTAGCAGGGTTCAAAATGTTGTGAGAAGCCAACATCAGCATTTGAGCTTCCAAGACGGCAGCGTTGCCCAGTGGAACGTGGACAGCCATCTGGTCACCATCAAAGTCGGCGTTGAAAGCCGTACAGCACAAGGGGTGCAAACGAATGGCCTTACCTTCGACCAACTTGGGTTGGAATGCCTGAACACCCAGACGGTGCAAAGTAGGAGCACGGTTCAACAATACCGGATGTCCCTTTAATATATTTTCAAGGATTTCCCAAATGATGGGTTCCTTTCTTTCCACCACCTTCTTGGCAGACTTAACAGTCTTGGCAATGCCTCTTTCCAAGATTCTGCGGATAATGAACGGTTTGAACAATTCAGCCGCCATATCTTTTGGGAGACCACATTCGTTCATGTGAAGTTCAGGGCCTACCACGATAACCGAACGACCAGAATAGTCAACACGCTTACCGAGCAAGTTCTGACGGAAACGACCTTGCTTACCCTTTAAGCTGTCTGACAAGGATTTAAGGGCTCTATTAGATTCTGTCTTAACAGAATTTGACTTTCTTGAATTATCGAACAAAGAATCGACCGCTTCCTGCAACATACGTTTTTCATTACGCATAATGACATCAGGAGCCTTGATTTCGATTAATCGTTTCAAACGATTGTTTCTGATAATCACTCTACGATAGAGTTCATTCAAGTCTGATGTTGCGAAACGACCGCCATCCAATGGAACCAAAGGACGCAAATCTGGCGGGATGACAGGAACAATCTTAATAATCATCCATTCCGGCTTATTGACCGTACGTCTTCTACTGTCTCTGAAAGCTTCAAATACGTGCAGACGTTTCAGGATTTCCTGTTTTCTCTGTTCTGATGTTTCCACATTGGCACGATCTCTCAACTCAAAAGATTCCTTATCCAAGTCGATTTTCACCAATAGATCGTACAAAGCTTCGGCACCCATCTTGGCAATGAACTTGTTAGGATCATTGTCATCCAGTAATCTATTTTCGGGAGGAAGATTATCGATTACGTTATAATATTCTTCTTCGCTCAGCAATGCTCTTTCCTTTACGAGAACATCGTCTTTCTTTTCCTTATCTTTCTTTTCACGGAATTGGAAACCTTCGGCAGCACCTGGCTGGATAACGAGGAAGTTCTCATAATAAATCACGGATTCCAATGCTTTGGAAGAAAGTCCCAGCAAAGCACCGATTTTATTTGGAGAGGACTTAAAGAACCAAATATGGGCAACAGGAACCACCAGTTGGATGTGGCCCATACGTTCTCTACGCACCTTACGTTCTGTCACTTCGACACCGCAACGATCGCAGACAGTTCCCTTGTATCTGATTCTCTTATATTTACCGCAATTACATTCCCAATCCTTCACAGGACCGAAAATCTTTTCGCAGAACAAGCCGTCACGTTCAGGCTTATAGGTACGGTAATTGATGGTTTCCGGTTTGAGAACTTCGCCATGAGATTGGTCCAGAATCTTTTCGGGGGAAGCCAGACTTACGGTTATGCTCGAAAATTCCTTTCTTGTATTATTATCTTTTCTAAATGAAGTCATAATTCCAATTTAATAATTTATACTATTCGAATTGAACATCCAATGCAAGTCCTCGGAGTTCATTTACCAAAACGTTGAATGATTCTGGCAAACCGGCCACTGGCATATTGTCACCCTTAACGATGGCTTCATAAGCCTTGGCTCTACCGATGACGTCATCGGACTTAACCGTAAGAATTTCTTGAAGTACATTAGCCGCACCGAAAGCTTCGATAGCCCAGACTTCCATTTCACCGAAACGCTGACCACCGAATTGGGCTTTACCACCAAGAGGTTGTTGCGTAATCAATGAATAAGGTCCTATAGAACGAGCATGCATCTTATCATCAACCATGTGGTGCAACTTAATCATATAGATGTAACCCACCGTAATCTTCTGATGGAATCTCTCACCTGTTTCACCATTGTAAAGGTAAGTACTACCATTTTTAGGAAGACCCGCCTTGGCAATGAATTCATTGATTTGATCCAAGGAAGCACCATCAAAGATAGGAGTAGCGAACTTCATACCCAGTTTCTTACCGGCCCATCCCAAAATAGTTTCGTAAATCTGTCCCAAGTTCATACGAGAAGGCACGCCCAACGGGTTCAAAACGATATCTACCGGGTGACCGTCTTCCATAAACGGCATATCTTCCGGACGGACGATCTTAGCCACGATACCCTTGTTACCGTGACGACCTGCCATCTTGTCACCGATACGCAGTTTACGCTTATTGGCAACATAAACCTTAGCCATCTGGACAATACCGTTTGGCAATTCGCTACCCACTGTCGCATCAAATTTTTCACGCGTCATCTTAGCCATTAAATCACGTTCCTTGACTAAGTAGTTGCGGATAATTTCTGACACCAAACCATTGATTTTCGCATCGTTAGTCCATTTAGAAACAGCAACGGTAGCAAAATCGATAGTTTGCAGCATCTTCTGCGAGAACTTTGTTCCCTTAGGTATGATGACATTCTTTGTATTGTCATAAACGTTATGGGAAATCTTGCCTTCCAATACACGATACAACTTCGTTACAATCTTGTCTTTCAATTCTTGCAACTGTTTACCGTAATTGCGTTCAATTTCGGCAACGATATCTTTATCCTTAGATTTGGCCTTTCTATCCTTAATCAAGCGTGACAAGGACTTAGCACCGATAACGACACCCTTCATTGATGGTGGTGCCTTCAAGGAAGCATCCTTCACATCGCCGGCCTTGTCTCCAAAGATGGCACGGAGCAACTTCTCTTCCGGAGTTGGGTAAGATTCACCCTTAGGCGTGATTTTACCAATCAAAATGTCGCCTTCATTCACTTCGGCACCAATACGGATCAAACCATCTTCGTTCAAATCCTTAGTGGCTTCTTGAGATACGTTTGGAATATCGTTGGTTAAAATTTCTTGTCCGCGTTTGGTATCACGAACTTCCAAAGTAAATTCTTCAATATGAATAGAAGTAAAAATATCTTCTTTTACCACTCTATCAGAAATAACGATAGCATCCTCATAGTTATACCCTTTCCAAGGCATAAAGGCGACCAACATATTGCGGCCCAATGCCAACTCGCCGTTTTCGGTAGCATAACCTTCGGTAAGCACCTGACCTTTGGTTACACGGTCACCTTTTCTTACGATAGGTTTTTGATTGATGCAAGAATTTTGGTTAGTTCTTCTGAATTTTTCGAGTTTATACTCTCTTGTATCGTCGTCGAAAGAAACCAAACGTTCGGCATCGGTGCGGTCATAACGGATAACGATACGCATGGCATCTGCGAATTCAACCACGCCATTACCTTCTGCACAAAGCATAGCACGTGAATCCATAGCCACACGACGTTCCAAGCCAGTACCTACGATAGGCACTTCTGGATGCAACAATGGAACGGCCTGACGCATCATGTTTGATCCCATCAAGGCACGGTTAGCATCGTCGTTTTCAAGGAAAGGAATCAAGGATGCGGCGATAGACGCGATTTGGTTGGCGGCCACATCAATCAGATTGACCTGTTCCTTAGGAACGATAGGATAATCGGCCAAGAAACGAACCTTAACATTGTCAGCCAACACGTGATTTTCGTCCATTGGCGTCGTAGCCTGAGCGATATATTTATTTTCTTCTTCTTCAGCGCTCAAATAAACAGGTTCTTCTTCGAAGTTAACCTTACCGTCAACAACTTTTCTATAAGGAGTTTCGATAAATCCCAAGTTATTGATTTTTGCGAATACGCAAAGAGAAGAAATCAGACCGATATTCGGTCCTTCAGGAGTTTCAATGGTACACAGACGACCGTAGTGGGTATAGTGAACGTCACGGACCTCGAAACCGGCTCTATCTCTTGACAAACCGCCAGGACCCAAGGCAGAAATTCTTCTCTTGTGAGTAATTTCAGACAATGGATTGGTTTGATCCATAAATTGAGACAACTGGTTTGTTCCGAAGAATGAATTGATAACGGAAGACAAAGTCTTGGCATTAATCAAATCCTTAGGTGCGAAAACCTCATTGTCACGGACGTTCATTTTGTCGCGGATAGTACGGGACATACGGGCCAAGCCCACGCCAAATTGGTTGTAGAGTTGTTCACCTACGGTTCTAATACGTCTGTTGCTCAAGTGGTCGATATCATCAACTTCAGTCTTGGAGTTGATCAATTCGACCAAATAGCGTATAATGGAAATGATATCCTCTTTTGTCAAGACACGTGTCTCGATAGGGATATTCAAATTCAGCTTCTTATTGATTTTATAACGACCTACTTCTCCAAGGTCATAACGTTTATCGGAGAAGAACAGTTTTTCGAAAGCAGTACGGGCGGTTTCCTCATCTGGCGGAATCGTGTTACGTAACTGCTGATATATAAATTCGAGGGCCTGCTTTTCGGAATTGGTCGGGTCTTTCTGCAAGGTATTAAAGATAATGGAATAGTCGGTTTGCTTTCCATCATCTTTATGGAACATTACCGTCTTCACGCCAGCTTCAACGATACGGTTGATATGCTTGTCTTCCAAGACGGTTTCGCGGTCGATAATAACCTCGGTACGTTCAATACTGGAAACTTCACCAGTTTCTTCATCGGGAAAATCTTCATTCCAGGTTCTAACGACTGCGGCAGCGAATTTTTGACCCACAAACTTTTTCAAGTTGGCCTTAGTTGCTTTCACTTCTTGGGCGATATCGAAAATATCAAGGATGTCCTTATCCGTTTCATAGCCGATCGCACGCAACAAGGTAGTTACGGGCAATTGCTTTTTACGGTCGATGTAGGCATACATCACATCGTGTGGTCCGGTAGTAAATTCCATCCAAGAACCCTTAAATGGGATGATACGGGCTGAATACAGCTGCGTACCGTTGGTATGGAAAGAAGAACCGAAGAAAACGCCGGGAGAACGGTGTAACTGGGAAACCACGACACGTTCGGCACCATTGATAATAAAGGTACCGCGAGGAGTCATATAAGGTATTAAACCCAGAAAGACATCATCAATACGGGTTTCGAAATCTTCATGCTCGATATCATTGCATGAAAGTTTCATTTTGGCTTTCAAAGGGACACTATAGGTTAAGCCCCTTTCGAGACACTCTTCCATCGAATAGCGAGGACCGTCGATATAGTAGTCAAGGAATTCGAGGACAAAACTATTTCTTGCATCCGTTATCGGAAAGTTTTCCATGAATGCTCTAAAAAGTCCTTCGTCACGTCTATGTTCCGCATCGGTATCGATTTGGAAGAACTCTTTGAAAGACTTTAACTGAATATCAAGGAAGTCTGGAAAGTCCACTGGCGCGGTGGATGCAAAGCTAAATCTTGTATTATTTGTTGTTGCCAAGGTGGTGAATTTTAAATTACGAAAATAAGAACTTTCTAAGCCTAAAAACAGAAAAGAGTATTGAGGCAGTAAGCTATGAGATTGATTGAGAGATAATTAGATTGTTGCTGATAGTAAAATTTAGTAAGGGAAGTTGGAGGGAGATATAAATACAACAATTAGTACAATACTTTCACCGCAGTGAAAGTGTTGTACTATTGTCGCATTATTAAAGTGAAATTATTTAACTTCAACTTCAGCACCGGCTTCTTCCAAAGATTTCTTCAAGCCTTCAGCTTCGTCTTTAGAAACGCCTTCCTTAACAGCCTTAGGAGCACCGTCAACTAATTCCTTAGCTTCTTTCAGACCGAGGCTAGTCAGTTCCTTCACCAATTTAACAACGGCCAACTTGTTTGCGCCAGCTGATTTGAGGATAACATCAAATTCAGTTTTTTCTTCAGCTGCGGCTGCTGCACCTGCTGCTGGAGCTGCTGCTACTGCTACTGCTGCGGCTGCTGGTTCGATACCGTATTCTTCTTTCAAAATTTGAGCTAATTCGTTAACTTCCTTAACTGTTAAATTAACTAATTGTTCTGCAAATGCTTTTAAATCTGCCATAATTGTATTATTTTAATGGTTATTTACTTTGTTTAATAAAATTGATTTTTTTAATTTTTTTCTGACAAGGTTTTTACGATGCCTGCGAGCTTGCCACCACCAGACTGCAATGCAGAGATGACGTTGCGAGCGGGAGACTGCAATAAACCTACAATGTCGCCGATCAGTTCTTCTCTAGACTTGATGTTGCAGAGAGTATCCAATTGATCGTCACCGAAATAAGTTGCCTGTTCAATAAATGCTGCCTTAAGGATAGGCTTTTTGTTTTTAGTGCGAAAATCCTTAATCAATTTTGCAGGAGCATTTCCTGTGTTGCTGAGCATAATTGAAGTAGTGCCGGCCAATGCGGGATAGATTTCAGAATAGTCAACGTCGGACTGTTCCATAGCGCGTTTAAGGAGGGTGTTTTTAACCACTTTCAACTTAATGTCGCGACGGAAACATTGTCTTCTCAGTTGGTTAACTGTTTCCACAGTAAAGCCGGAAATATCGGTTACATATACATTCGCATACTCAGCTAAGTCCTTTGCGATGGCATCAATGATAACACTTTTCTCTTCTTGTTTCATACTTTAGCTTTTTTAAGATTATAATGTAACTGATTTCACATCAACTTGTACACCGGGGCTCATGGTACTTGAGAGATAGATACTCTTAATGTACGTTCCTTTTGCGGCAGTCGGTTTCAACTTGATAATAGTTGACATCATTTCGCGTGTATTTTCAACCAGCTTTTCGGCATCGAAATTGATTTTACCGATACCTGAGTGGATGATACCGAATTTGTCAACTTTAAAGTCGATCTTACCGGCTTTCACATCAGCAACAGCCTTACCGATTTCCATGGTTACGGTACCAGCTTTGGGGTTAGGCATCAAGCCACGGGGACCCAGAACCTTACCGAGGGCACCGATTTTTGGCATAACGCTCGGCATAGTGATGATCACGTCAACGTCGGTCCAACCTTTTTTGATTTTATCAACGTATTCGTCCAATCCTACATAGTCGGCGCCAGCTGCCTTTGCTTCAGCCTCCTTGTCAGGAGTACAGAGAACAAGCACTCTAACCACCTTACCTGTTCCGTGGGGAAGGGTAACGATACCTCTAACCATTTGATTGGCCTTACGAGGGTCAACGCCCAAACGAACGTCGATGTCGAAAGATGCATCAAACTTGGTATAAGTAATATCCTTCACGATCTTAACAGCTTCGGTCAAAGGGTAAACTTTGTTCTTATCAAATTTAGCAAAAGCTTCTTTGCGTTTTTTTGATATTTTAGCCATGTTGATTTTTTTACTTTGTTAATTAATTGAGTTCAGAAGGATTGGTTCCGCCTTTTACCGTGATACCCATACTTCTTGCCGTACCGGCAACCATGCTCATAGCAGATTTAATCTCGAAGCAATTTAAATCCGGCATTTTAACTTCAGCGATGGTTTTTACCTGGTCCCAAGTAAGCGTGGCCACTTTGTTTCGGTTAGGTTCCTTAGATCCTTTTTGAATTTTAGCAGCTTCCAACAATTGGACTGCTACGGGTGGCGTTTTGGTGACAAAATCGAAAGATTTATCCTTGTAAACAGTAATGATTACCGGCACTAACTTGCCAGCCAAATCTTGCGTACGAGCATTGAACTGCTTGCAAAATTCCATAATGTTCACGCCCTTTGCACCTAAGGCAGGTCCTACTGGGGGAGATGGATTAGCGGCGCCACCTTTAATCTGTAACTTAATAAGTCCAGCTACTTCTTTTGCCATTTTTGTTAATTTTTTTTTGTTTGTAACTAATATAATTGGTATTTATACCTTTTCAACCTGCATAAAACTCAGCTCAAGCGGGGTTTTACGACCGAAGATTTTCACCATAACCTTCAGTTTCTTCTTCTCGGGATTGATTTCTTCAATAATCCCGTTAAAAGTGCTGAAAGGACCGTCAATGACCTTGATTTCCTCACCCACGATGAAAGGAAGCGTAAATGACTCGTCTTGCTCAAGCAATTCATCCACTTTTCCCAACATACGAGTGACTTCGGCAGGACGCAAAGGCACAGGTGGATCCGTTTTCTTCTTGCAACCCACGAAGCCCAAAACGCCGGGAATATTCAATAAGACATGGAAGACTTCTCCCAGCATCATTGCCTCAACAAAGATGTAACCCGGGAAATAGTTTCTTTCCTTACTAATTTTCTTTCCATTGCGGATCTGGTAATACTTCTCGGTTGGAATCAAGACGCACGACACAAAGTCCTTGATATGGGAAGCCTCAATTTCGCTTTCGATATTCTGCTTCACCTTTTTCTCAGTACCAGTGACCGTCTTAATCACATACCACTTGCGTTCGATCTCTGCCATTTCAATTCGTTTACGGTTAAATACCTAATTAAACTACCGAAAATTAAATAGTCGGGAAGAGCAAGCCCATCCCTGCGTTAAACAGCGCGTCCATCAAAAACACGATAAGTGCTATTATAAGGGAAGCAATAGACACAACCAAAACGCTACTTTGAAGATCTTTTGCTGACGGCCATGACACTTTGCGTACCAATTCGTCATAAGTTTCTTTAAGGTAATTTACTATTTTCATCTTCGAATAATTTTTTCTAAATTGTATATATACTTTTACTTTTTTCCAACTTTTACCCTTTTTTGAACGAAAATCTCCTTTTTTCCACCATCACAAACATCCATTCTCTCTCATTTCGGAATTTTCACATGCATTTTTACGCACAATCCACCTCACACCATTCCGTTCATTTTCCACCACACATTTTCCAACACACTCAATCTCAGCACGTTACACACCAAAACTTTCGTCACACACTTCTACGCAACATTACATTAGTTAAGGTCGGCAAATATAAAAATTTTATTTATACAAACAACATTTTCTCAAAAAAAATTTCAACAATTAATTTTATATAGAAAATTTTTGTATTTTTGCACCCTCAAAAAAATACCGATTATTATCCTTTATGTTAGAAAAGGAAAATTAAGTAAAATCGAGGCAATGTGGGTGAAGACATTGTCTCACAAAAAAAACAAAAATGGATCAAATAAGTTACAGAACAATTTCGGCAAACGAAAAGATCGTAAAAAAAGAATGGGTTGTTGTTGATGCTCAGGAGATGATCGTTGGTAGACTTGCTACTGCAGTTGCCCGCATTCTGAGAGGCAAAAACAAACCTTACTACACCCCTCATTTTGATTGTGGTGACAATGTGATTATCATCAACGCGGAAAAGATCAGATTTACGGGTCACAAGATGACTGACAAAGTTTATGTACACCACACTACTTATCCTGGTGGACAACGCTTTGCGACTCCAAGAGAAGTGTTGAAGAAGAACCCCATCAAGGTTGTTGAACACGCCATCAGAGGCATGCTTCCCAAAAACAGACTGGGAGACCAACTGTTCCGCAATCTTCATGTTTATGCTGGACCAACACATCCACACGAAGGTCAAAATCCAAAAGTAATCAACATTAACGAAATCAAATAAGAGAGATGGAAGTAATCAATACAATCGGTAGAAGAAAAACCGCCGTTGCCCGTATCTATATGAAAAAAGGTAGTGGCAACATCACGATTAACAAACGTGACTATAAAGAATATTTTCAGTTGGCAACCCTGCAATATGTAGTTACCCAACCATTGGCAATCGCCCAGGTAGAAGGTGAATACGACATTAAGGTTAACCTTGACGGTGGTGGTATGACCGGTCAGGCAGAAGCCCTTCGCCTCGCTATCTCACGCGCTCTTTGCGAAGTTAATCCAGAATTTCGTCCTGCCCTCAAGTCAAAAGGCCTCTTAAGAAGAGATCCTCGTATGGTAGAACGTAAGAAACCTGGTCAGCCAAAAGCTCGTAGAAGATTCCAGTTCAGCAAACGTTAATATATTATACAATATATATTATGCGCTTAGTTTAGTATCGAAATTGCGAAGACTTCGAAAGGAACTACTCCGCAATTGATTATTAATCAAAACGAAAGTAAACAATTAACAACAAAAAAAATGGCAAATTTAAAATTTGAAGATTTATTAGAAGCAGGTTGTCACTTTGGACACCTCAGAAGAAAATGGAACCCAGCAATGGCCCAATATATTTTTATGGAGAAAAACGGTATCCATATTATCGACCTCTATAAAACTATGGACAAATTGGAAGAGGCTTGCGCCGCTGCCAAACAAATTGCTAAATCCGGCCGTAAGATCTTATTTGTGGCTACCAAAAAACAAGCCAAGGACACCGTTGCCGAAATCGTTAAAGGCGTTAACATGCCTTACGTTACTGAACGTTGGCCTGGTGGTATGCTCACCAACTTCTTCACCATCCGCAAAGCCGTGAAAAAAATGGGTGACATCGACAAATTGATGGCAAGTGACCAATTCAAGAGCATTTCGAAGCGCGAACAACTGCAAATCACTCGTGAAAGAGCTAAAATGGAAAAGAACCTTGGTTCTATCGCCGACCTTTCTCGCCTTCCCGCAGCTGTTTTCATCGTTGACGTTCTCAAAGAACACATCGCCGTTGCTGAAGCTCGCAGATTGAACATCAACACTTTCGCTATCGTTGACACCAACTCTAATCCTAACCTCATCGACTTCCCAATCCCAGCTAACGATGATGCTTCTAAGTCTATTTCTGTTATCGTAAAGGCCATCTGCGACGCTATCGCTGAAGGTTTGAACGAAAGAAAAATGGATAAAGACAACCAAGACGTCGAAGAAGAAGACGAAGACGTAAGAGTAGCCGAAGCTGCCAACGAAGAAGATGATGATGAAGAAAAGAAGGAAGACACTAAAAACGTCGTTAAAAAGGTTAAAGCCGTTGCCGAAGACGAAGCTTCTGACGATGACAAGCCAAAAAGAAAAAGAACTACCGGCGTAAAGAAAGTGGGTACCAACAAAGCTTCTAATTAATTTAGTATAAACATTTAAAATTGTAATATTATGGCTATTACAGCTGCTGAAGTAAACAAACTCAGACAAGAAACCGGCGCTGGCATGATGGACTGCAAAAATGCTCTCGTTGAAGCCAACGGCGATTACGAACAAGCTATCGATATTTTAAGAAAAAAAGGCCAAAAAGTAGCAGCAAAACGTGCTGACCGTGCTTCTAATGAAGGTCGTGCCATTGCTAAGGTTAACGCCGACAGTACTTTTGGTGCCGTTATCGTGGTTAGCTGCGAAACCGACTTCGTTGGCAAAAATGCCGACTTCATCGCCTTCGCTGAAAAGATCATCGATGCCGCCATGGCCGCTAAAGTTAAAACTCGCGATGAATTGATGGAACTGCCTATCGAAGGCCGCAAAGTTTCCGAATTATTGCTTGATATGACAGGAAAGACTGGTGAAAAAGTGGAACTTCCCGCTTACAACACCATCGAAGCTCCCTGTGTTGCTTTCTACAACCACAATGGCAACCGCTTGGCTGCCATCGCAGGATTCAATATGGAAGGTGAAAAGGTTGTTGAAGCCGGTCACACCATCGCTATGCAGATTTCAGCTATGAATCCTATGGCTGTTGACGAAAACGGACTTTCTCAAGAAGTTAAAGACCACGAATTGGAAATCGGTAAAGAAAAAACCGTTACCGAATTGATTCAAAAAGCCGTTGAAGTTGCTTTGAAGAAAGCTAACATCAATCCTAACCTCGTGGATTCTGACGACCATATCGCTTCCAACATCACCAAGGGTTGGTTGACCGAAGAAGAAGCCAACAAGGCTCGTGAAATCAAAGCCACTGTTGCCGAAGAAAAAGCTCAAAATATCGACAATAAGATGGTTGAAAATATCGCCAAAGGTCGTTTGAACAAGTTCGTCAAAGAAAACACGTTGCTTGGTCAAGAATTTATTATGGATGGTAAATTAACCGTTGCCGACTATATGAAACAAATCGACGGTAATCTCAAATGCACCGGTTTCTGCCGCGTACAATTGGGTGCCTAATTAGGTTTCATTTCTTGATACAAAAGAGGATGTCTAACGACATCCTCTTTTTTTTTCGCCATTATCTCGATTAGTCTTGTATAAAGTACTTTATTTCTCAATCTCTTAATTAAAACCTGCGGTAGCAATTGGAGCGAACACGGAGCGACAGCGGCTGACACAATAGCGAAATTTTTAGTGAACCGCAGCAACCACCCCGGCCTGCGGCCACCCCTCCTTTTAAGGAGGGGAATTTTTTGCGTGGCTGCCACCAAGCGAAGTAAAGCGGAAAGTGCGACCCGAGCGCAGCGAGGGGACCGCCCAAATCATCAAAATCCACCCCAAATAATATGCTTTGGTCTTGTAAGAGATTCCGCCTCTGCTTCGCATCGGCGGAATGGTGATGAGTCATTGAGCAAGAAGTGGCGACGACGGAAAACAACTGCGATTTAGTTCGGACGCTTTGTCGCCGCAAACATCTCAACAAGATTAAACGGAATAATTCAGATAATTTTTAATTGACGACCTTAACAAAAGAAATTTTTATTAATATTGCAAAATGATTATTATGCAGTAAAATATAAAGACTATGATAAAGAAAATATTCCTTTCGTTTTTCGTCATTTTATTATCAATCAGCAATTTGGCATATTGCCAAGTAGAAAATCCATATTTGGATTTCAATCCGGAAAAATTGAAAACGCAAAAAGAATACACCAAAAATTTCAATCCCGGCAACTTTAAAAGCAATGTCCTTTACAATTGTATGATTGATATGATCAATCTGGCTCGCGAAGAATATTCTTTCGTCGAACCCCTCAAAACCGACAAGAGCATGGACGAATGTGCCCAGATGCAAGCGGACTATCAAGCCCTCAAAGACGAAAAAGGCGTTCTGAACGAACCACCCTACCGCACGACTTTCTTCCGCCTGAAAAAATACGGTCTCACCTATCACGCCATCGAATTGGTCTCCAAAGCCAAGGCCACGATGGGAACGCAAGAATACAGCTATTACGACCTCTGTTTCGAATTAATCAAGCCCATCCTCAAAAATATCAAGACAGCCAAGCAACTGTTAGACAAACAATACACTTACGTTGGTTTTGGCTATGAAACCGACGAATATATGAAAAGTATGTACATTTCTTTGATCTTGGGCAACGACTTATCCTTTAATCCCGACGCACCAGACCCAATGGCCAAGGATGTTCCTTTTTCAAAAAACAAAAACGGAATGACCTATTACGATGAAAAGGTTTGCAACAAGTGCGCTTCCGACAAGAACCTCGAAGTCCTCTCCGACTATATCCAGGTGAAGGACAACGAAGTCTTTATCAATTGCGGTGACCACAAGGCCCTGAAAAGATTAATCGGCAAAGAAGGCGACGCCATCGTTTTGGACTTTGTTCAACACAGCCAATATGACTGCGAGGGCAATACCATCGACAATGACAGAATTAACCGTGGATTTATTTCAAAACCGATACTTTTTGAAAAGATGCTGGCCGACAACACCATCAAGGACAAAAAATCGACCAAGCTTTATGCCAAGATTGCGGACGTGCCCGAATTAATTGAAGACAATGCCGATTTCGACATCAATATTATCGTTCTGAAAGAAGAAAAATACGCTTGCCGAACGATTATCAAAAAAGCTATCGAGTGCAAAAAAGCCGATTACAAAGCCAAAATCAACTACAAGCCCGACTACGAAACAATGAAAGGCACCGGCGACTGGGTTGCCTCTGCCGAGGAAGGAACCCACTCCTGCAAATTTGCCCTTATCGATAAAAAACTGACTTATACCTGGGCCGACTTGGATTCAAGCATTCAAGCCATTGACGCCCCCGCCTACCATATCAACAGCATCGACATTATTGCGCAAAATTCCATCAACTACAGCACGGACAAAACGCAAAACGGCAATATGAAAAAACGTGCCGAAAGCATCAAGAAAGCACTTGAGCAACAATATCCCGGCATCACGGTCAATATTACCTACAGCGACGGTTGGGAAGATTTCAAGCACGACGTGAACAAGCATCCCGACTACTATGACCTGACGCTTTACTCCAAAGCCGAAGCCATTCAAAGTCTCAAGGCCAACAACAATGAGATTGCCAAAGCACTGGAAAAAGACTACCTTTCCAAGCACAGATACATCAAACTGGTGCTGCACGTGACTTACGACATCGCCGGCGAACAGGAACAAGCCTTTACCGTTTGGAAATTTAACAAGGCAATGGCCAAGAAAAACTATAAATTGGCCACTTCCATCGAAAACTATATGATTAAAAAGGTGGAAGCCAACGAATATGCCTTGGAAACCGTGAAAAAAATCAAAATTCCCGCCAACAAAGACTACCAGCAACTGTTAAACAACAAATTGTATATGCAGTATTTCCTTGCGTCCAATCTCAGCGACGACCTGGTGGCACAAATGGAGAAAGTGGCGGCCTACGAGCCCACCAACCCCATCGTGATGTATAATGTCGTTGTGGGAAAAGTTTGCCAAACACCCATCAGTTCATTGGCAGACATCACCAAGACGCAAGCCGAAATCGACAAACTTTACGCCTGCCCCACCCTTTCCAAAGAAGACATCAACAACCTCAACCTGGAATATCAATTTAAGATTATAGACTATATCAACGACAATCCAAGCACGGCGGAAGGCGCGATGGTTTACAATGCCACCTTTGATAAAATCAAGACCATCACCAATAAAAAATTGGAAAATTGGCAGAACGCATACAAATTGGCTTCGTATTTTGTCAAGAACCACGATTACCAATATGCCTTAAGCATTATGGAGCCATTTTTGAGTGACGAAAGCATCTCCAACGATTTTCTATTCTCGTATATCAGCATTGCCGCACACCGCGAAGAAAGCTATATGAGCAGTTTCTTCACCAATGCGGTTAAAATGGCCAATGATCGTGCCGCGGCTCGTTTGTGCGGTTTATTCGACAAGCTGCCCATCTGTGTTTTTGACAATGTTGAAGTGAAGAAATTAATCTGCAAATCCTGCGGAAGATAATATTATTACGCACTACTCGCATCAGCAACTATGACCGAAGAAAAAATTTCCGCTGAAGAAAAGGACGAAAAAGACGAACTATACGAACATTTTCGATTTACGGTAGATAAGGGTACTGAAATGCTGCGCATTGACAAGTACTTGATGAACCTGATTCCAAACACCTCGCGCAACAAGATTCAACAGGCGGCGAAAGCCAACTGCATCCTTGTCAACGGAAAAGCGGAGAAGCAAAACTACCGGGTTCATCCTTTGGATGTGATTTCCATTTTAATGCCGCAACCTTTGCGTGACATTGAAATCATTCCTGAAGATATTCCTTTAGACGTTCCATACGAAGATGACGATTTCCTCATTGTCAACAAGCAGCCGGGACTGGTTGTTCACCCTGCCTACGGAAACTATACGGGAACATTAGTCAATGCGTTAACATACAGATTTTTAGGCAAAAAAGATACGGACGGCAACGACCAACGACCTTTGCTGGTACATCGTATTGACAAGAACACTTCCGGCATTATGATCGTGGCGAAAAACGAATTATCGCAAATGACCTTGGCCAAGCGTTTTTTCAATCACGACTTGGAACGCAAATATTGGGCATTGGTTTGGGGCGATTTCAAGGAAGACGAAGGCACCATCGTCGGCAATGTGGGGCGTAATCCCAAAGACCGGCTGGTGATGACGGTTTTCCCCGAAGGCAGTGACCAGGGCAAGCACGCCGTTACCCATTGGAAAGTTATCGAACGCTTTGGCTATGTGACCTTAGTGGAATGTCAGTTGGAAACCGGACGGACACACCAAATCAGGGTACACATGAAATACATCGGTCATCCGTTATTTAATGACGAAACCTACGGCGGCGACCAGATTTTGAAGGGAACCACCTTCAGCAAATACAAGCAATTTATTGAAAACTGTTTCCGGTTGATGCCGCGACAAGCCTTACACGCGAAATCTTTAGGCATCATCCATCCTTCGACAGGAAAGTATATGCTTTTTGATTCTGAATTGCCAGAAGACTTTTCCGCCGTCATTGAAAAATGGCGGAATTACGCCAAGCACAAGGAATTAGAGGAAGAATAAGCATTTTCACCCATCATCATTCAGACTTTATCGATTTATTATCAATCATGGAAAAGACCAATGTCATGCGGATTTTGAGTCAAAAGGGCATCGAATTCACCCCACACGAATACGATGACACCATCACCGAAGGCGAAAAAATCGCAGAACTGCTCAACGAATCTCCAGAATCGGTATTTAAGACCTTGGTCACCGTTGCCAACACGGGAGAACATTATGTATTTGTCATTCCTGTTTGCTGCACTCTTGACCTCAAAAAGGCCGCCTCGGCTGCTGGCGTGAAAAACATCGCCATGATCAAGCAA
The DNA here is from genome assembly GCA_024400755.1 of Bacteroidales bacterium. Taxonomy (GTDB): domain Bacteria; phylum Bacteroidota; class Bacteroidia; order Bacteroidales; family WCHB1-69; genus RUG11690. The sequence goes on from JAKSMG010000011.1 coordinate 35,405, forward strand.
AAAGAGCTGCTTCCACTTACAGGTTACATCCACGGCGGCTGCTCCCCCATCGGCATGAAAAAGCCCTTTCCGACCTTTGTGGAAGAAAGCGCCACCCTATGCGACCGAATTTTCTTCAGTGCAGGGAAAGTCGGCTATCAGGTGGAAGTCGCCCCCGACCAACTCGTTGAGCTGATTGGTGCCAGCTATTGCGATTTGATAGGGTAAGTCGCAAAAAAACTAATCTTTCAGACTTCCAATCGGCACAACGATCACTCCGTCTACCGCACGACGGTAGGTATAGTCTCCTATGCCGGTGAGAACCATTAGGAACGACGGCTCTTTCATTCTTGTCGTGTCAATTTTATCGGCCATTTTTCGCAAAGTCTTAGCTCCTTCGTCTATGGGGATAGCACCACCCAATTTAATCTCTACCAGCCCATAATTGCCATTATCCAAATGAATCACGGCATCACATTCCAACCCGTTTTTGTCACGATAATGATAAACCGTGCCGCCCAAGGCATCGGCATATACACGCAAATCGCGAATACAAAGTGTTTCAAAAAGCAAGCCGAAGGTATTCAGGTCATTTATCAAATCGGCCGGACCAAGTCCCAAGGCAGCCGTTGCGATGGATGGATCAATAAAATATTTTGTATCGGAGGTTCGAATTGCCGTTTGTGAACGAATATTAGGATTCCAGGCAATAGCATCTTCAACAACGAAAATCTTTTTCAGTGCCCGTATGTAGGAGTATATGGTATTTTTGCTCAGGGAGTCGCTTTCGTTGCTTTTAAGATCTTCCAAAATGGTTTGCACTCCAACCTGTGCTCCCTGATGACGGGCATACGACCGCATCAAACGTTTAGCCAATTCTGGGTCGCGTTTCACACCATCCACCCTTGATATATCTGAACTGACCACTGCTTCATAATATTCCTTTGCCTGCATAAGCGCAGACTTAGGATTGTTTTTCAGCACGGCCTTGGGCCATCCCCCTCGACAAGTGAGGTATGCCAAACGGTCAAGATCTATATGGGCAAATCCGTCTAATATTTGTGAATGGTCAAATAGCTTTTTCAAGCTAACATCACCAGTTGAATCACCAGACTCCCACAAACTCATTGTACGAAGGCGCAACCAGGAAATACGACCCGTACCCGTATGAAAAATTTCATCCCGACTTGGAGGGACGGCAGAACCTGTCAACATAAATTGACCGTCTTCACCGCGTTTATCAATTTCATTTCTTACCGCGTCCCAAAATTGCGGAGCCAGCTGCCATTCGTCAATAAGGCGTGGAGTGTCTCCGGAAAGCAACTTTTTAATATTGGTTTGAGCCATAGCCAGATTCTGCTGTTTCGTATCGGGATCCGCCATATAAAGTACGCTACCTGCGTGCTGACGAGCCAATGTTGTCTTGCCGCAATATTTAGGACCTTCGATGAGCACAGCCCCCATAGCATCCAATTTATCCACCAAAATTTGGTCTGCGATTCGATTCAAATATTCATTCATTTTCAATCATTATTTTCACGTTGCAAAAATACACATATTTTTTTAATTTTCAACACTATAATAATTTTTCATTGGTACACTTGGCTGGTTTTCATTGATACAGTTGGCGGATTTTTGAAATTAAAACGGACCAAATTATGTTTTTTAACTTTGCAAGTTGAATCTATATAGAAATCATTCTTTGTCCTCTGATTTATAATTCAAAATTTTTATGTAAGTTTGCAACCTAATTAAGTATTAACGAAAAATCAATCTATGATAGAATAAAAAAATATCATTACATATAAAAAAGCGTTAAGCTTTAGTCTTGTCTTTCGAAACTTAGGAACTTTCAAATGCTATCAAGAGCTAAAGAATAACGTCCGCGTGTTACGTGGACTTATTTTTATTTGATAGCAAGGTTTCCTAAGGCCTCGAAAGACAAATAAAATGAGTTCACGTTTTTTTATTGTCTTTTAAACCAGATAAGTTTATGTCGGAAGGGAAAAGCCCAAAAGATGTCCGTTCATTGACATCATAGGTTGGACAAATATCATTGCAAAACTTATCTTGATGGGATTGATCACCATCGGTCAGTTTATTTTCGTCAAAGATTTTACATTCAAAAATTAGTTAATGCAAACGACAATTATTATTCCTTGCTACAATGAAGCTTCCAGAATGAAAAAGGAAGATTTCATTCGTTTTGCATCTGAACACCCTCAGATAAATTTTCTTTTTGTAAATGATGGCAGCACTGATAACACATTAGCTGTATTAGAGCATTTGGCAAAACAACATCCAAATATGCACTATTTAGATGTTCAGCCAAACGGAGGAAAAGCAGAAGCTGTTCGAAAAGGTATGATGTACACCGTTCAAAACCTTTTTTCTGATTTCATTGGATTTTGGGACGCAGATCTTGCAACGCCATTATTTGAAATCAATAATTTTGTTCACAATATTCAACGAAAAGATTTCGATATCGTAACGGGACTACGCTTAATGCGACTTGGGGCAGACGTGAAACGAAAATCATCTCGTCATTACCTCGGACGTTGCTTTGCCACCACTGCAGCTATAGCTCTTAAACTTCCCGTTTATGACACCCAATGTGGAGCCAAACTTTATAAAGCATCCATAGTTTCTGCTCTTTTTTCAGAACCATTTATCACTCGCTGGTTGTTCGATGTAGAATTGTTAGCACGATACAAAAAAGTCTTTGGCATAGAACAAGCTATTAATAAAATTTACGAATATCCCGTATTGGCTTGGGAAGACGTAAATGGATCGCAAGTGAAGACAAAAGACTTCTTCAAAGCGCCCTACGAATTATGGAAAATCATAAGAAAATATAAATATTAAACCAAGAGACTATGAAATTAGCATCAATTAATGGAAAATCTATAGATAAACAATTTTATTGGCATATTGCGTTTTACATATTGGCGAGTATTGTTTTATTACTATTAATTATAAATTCAACAAAAGTAGGAATCACAGGGGATGAATTTATTGACGGAGCTAATGGAAAATATGCTTTAAAGTATTATACGGAAGGCGATACCACCTTCGCGAACTATTCACAAATAGAAGAATTAAAAATACCATTTCATCAGAAATATTACGGCGTTGGTTATGAAATAATTCCCGCTGTCTTTTTGAAATACTTTCACTTATCACCTGCTCAAGAATATCCATTCCGACATTTACTATGCGCCTTATTTGGTTTTTTGTTTTTTCTCTTTACCGCACTAACAGCCAAACGACTATCTGACTGGAGAGCCGGAACAATAGCCTTATTACTCATCTCCCTGACTCCAGTTGTATTCGGATTATCATTTCTTGCCACAAAGGACATTCCTTTTGCCGCAGGATTTGCCATCGCCAATTACGCCTTTATTTCCATTTTCCAACATTTACCTAAATTTAGAATCATAGACATAATATTTGCAATTATCGGTATTGGTATGGCCGTTAGTATCCGCATAGGGGGAATGCTTCTTGCTCTATACCTTGTTGTGATATTTATATTCTATCTTATTTTTAACAAACCTACTCGCCAACTTGTTTTTTCAAATCAAAATCATCTCATATTAAAATCCTTAGGTATTGGCACAGGAATTGTATTCTTCGGATGCTTATTGGGGCTGTCATTTTATCCTAATTTCTTTTATGAAGGGCCATTTAATCATATTCACAATGCTTTAACCTTAGTATCAAAATTCCCACAACGAATTCCTATGCTCTGGGAAGGAAAACCCATTGATTCTTTAAATTTGCCAGACAATTACCTAATAAAGAGTTTTTTATACACAATTCCTCTATTTATTTTTGCAAGTCTTATATTATTCCTCGTCAATGGTGTGAAGATTTGGAAAAAATATGATCGGGCCGCCATTATCTATATCGTATTTACCATTTTACTACCTATTATTACAATTTTAAAATCTAAATCCAATATTTATAACGGATGGAGACACGAAACCTTCATCTATTCTGGAATTATTATCCTGGCATCTATTGGCCTATTGGAAACGTGGAATTGGTTTGCTGAAAAGGAATGGGGGAAATGGTGGAATATTGCATTCCCAATAATATTAGTTGGAGTATTATCCCCCACATTTATATGGATGGTTCGCAATAACAAATTTTGCTATTCATATTATAACAGTTTAGTTGCGAACCCATATCTTAAATATGATATTGATTATTTTGAAACAGCACAAACTGTATGTTTAGATTGGCTACTAAAAAATGAACTATCCGACAATCACGACAAATGTCTTATTGGATGCAAGAATTATAATGCGGTTAAATATTATAAAACCTTAGAATTATCAACAGATTCTGTCTTTCAAACAAGTTATAAAGGTTTTGCTGAATCCGATTGTGATTATTCTATTTTATCCATTCAATTTTTAACCAAGAAATACATCAAAAATTTCTTCCCTCCCAAAGGCACCATCCACGTTGAATATGTGGATGGAAATCCAATTTGTGCTGTTGTCAAGCGCAACAAGTTGGATTCGAAAGGAATCAAGTTAGTGCGAGAAGGAAAATTTGCAGAAGGAATGCAACTACTCGACTCGGCTTACCAATTTGATCCCAACAATTTCGGCATTTGGTTTTGGATGGGCTATGGCTATTATCAAACCGGAAAATACGAACAATCCATTACCTTTATGGACAAAACATTGGCTTTCGATCCGAATGAAGATCAACTAAGAATTGGCAACGAATATAAAGGATTGTCTCTGCACGCGCTAAAACGTTATAAAGAAGCTATTCCGGCCTTACAAACAGCTGAAAGAATGTCCAAAGATGCCAATGAACAAAGTTTTATAAGAGCAAATATCGGATTGGCTTATTACAATGAAAAGGACTATGCCAACGCAATTCCTTACCTTCAAGCCTGCCTCAACCAATATCCTCAGTTAAATGGGGCATTGCAAGAATGCATTGCCTTGAAAAAATAATATTGGCAAAGCAATCTAAAAACACACGATTTCCCTCATAACAGAATTTTTATTATCTTTGCAGTTTATATTTAGGTTAAAAAAACATAAAAGAACGAAGCAAAAAGCAGTCTCGCAATGATAGAAAAATTCAAGTTACTACTCCAAAAATATCGCAATTTCATTCTGTATTGCTGTATTGGTGTGATTAATACGGGAGTGGATTTCGGTATCTTTGCATTGTTGGATTGGGCAGGGCTTTATTACATCATAGCTCACGTCATCAGCTATCATTGCGGCATTTTTTGCAGTTTTTTCCTTAACAGGTATTATAATTTTAAGGTTAAGGACAAACCCGTGCATCGTTTTTTGTCTTTTTACGCTTCCAGTTTAGTGGCCATGGCTCTTAGCGCCGGACTACTATATCTATTTGTCACGGCATTTGGCTTGCCACACCTACTTGGTAAATTATTTGCCACCGCACTTATTGTCATTTGCCAATTCCTCTTTGTTAAATACTTTACCTTTAAAAAATAACAACATGCTCCTATCCGTAATTGTTCCTTGCTATAATGAAGAACTCGTGGTCCGCGAATCATATAGGCGGCTTACAGATGTTTTGCGTCAAACCAACATGGACTACGAATTGATATTTATCAATGATGGAAGCAAAGATCAAACGTTTTCTATATTAAAGGAACTATCCCAAAGTGACACTGCCGTCAAAATCATCAATTTTGCCAGAAATTTCGGACACCAATGTGCCGTCACGGCCGGCATCAATAATTGCAAAGGAGACCTTGCCGTCATCATTGATTCTGACTTGCAGGATCCTCCTGAGGTGATTTTGGATATGCTGGACATTCAAAAGCGAGAAGAAGCCAATGTGGTTTATGGCGTACGTAAAAAACGAGATGGTGAGACTTGGTTCAAGTTGATAACGGCAAAATATTTCTATCGCACCTTGAACAAATTGTCAGAAGTACATTTCCCTGTTGACACAGGCGATTTCCGTATGATTGACCGCAATATCATTGATTTGTTCAATAGTTTACATGAAAAAAATAAATATATTCGTGGACTTATCAGTTGGATGGGGTATAAACAAGTTCCTTGCTATTATGACAGAAAGGAACGTTTCGCCGGGGAAACACATTATCCACTCAAAAAAATGCTTAAGTTTGCCCTTACAGGTTTGCTTGGATTTTCAAAAAAGCCACTTAAACTCGCATCTGCACTAGGTATTGTGTTTGTCACATTGAGTATTTTATGCGCCATTGTCCTGTTAATTATCAAGTTGTGCAATCCGGAATTTGTCATCGGCTTAGGAAACATCGCACTACTTATTTCGTTTATCGGAGGATTGCAATTTATCACAATTGGCATCATTGGCGAATATTTGGCCAATATGTTTGATGAAGCCAAAGATAGACCTGAATATATCATTAAAAATAAAGTTAATTTTTAATACGCCTAAAATGAATAATTTTTTCAAAGAAAACAAAAAAAATCCATGGTTTTGGGTATTTACTATTTTAAGTATAGTTTTCTTATTTGCCATGCCCATATTAAGCCTTGATGCCGGCAACAGTGGAGATGAAGACGGATTTCAATGGCCATACGCTGAACAAATTTATAATTACTATGCCTCTGGCGGCCAAGATACAACCTGCCTGCAAAATGATGACATGGGCATGCATGGTGGTTTTTTTGACCAAATGACATACGCTTTTGTAAAATGGTTCAATATTGATGACTACAGTCAGTTCAGACATATCTGCAATGCTTTGTTTGGCTGGATTGGCATTCTTTTTGCAGGACTTTTAGCATATAAACTCATTGGATGGAGAGCCGCAGTTGTCACACTATTATTGATGTTTTTTTCGCCACGCTATCTTGGGAACGCATTCAACAATCCCAAAGACTTAATTTTTGCCTCTACAATGATGGCAAGTATATACTATGTCGCATGCTTGATTAAAGAGTATCCCAAGCCTAAAATATCCACATCGATCAAACTTTCTGTATTCGCAGCTTTAGCTATTGTATCTCGTTTTGCTGGATATTTGTTATTTGCCTACTTAGTACTTTTTCTCATTATTTACCACATTAGATTAAATAAGAAAAATAGTCTAAAAAAAGAAAATGCTAAAACAATTGGTAGATATATCCTTTATGTAACTAGCATAGGAATAGTAACCTTTGGTATAAGTATCGCATTATGGCCTTATATCATGTCTTCACCCATAAAGACTACGATGAAGATATTTACCGAGATGTCCCAATATACTATTGCTCTCCGCCAGCTCTTCGAGGGTTCCCTGCAGTGGTCCGACGCACTACCCTGGTACTACACCCCGAAATATATTTTGATGACTATTCCTATCGCCGTGATTTTTGGAATGCTACTATTTTTCATTTTCTGCTGGCGCAAAAAGGAAGACCGTTTTTGGGCATTTTTCGTGTTCTTCACCTTCTTCTTCCCCGTGTTCTGGATTGTCTATACCCGTGCAAACGTTTATGGCGGCTGGCGTCACGCAATGTTCGCCTATCCTCCCATGGTCGTGGCCGCAGGAATGGGTTTTGATGGTCTCGTACGCTGGATTGAAAATAAGGTGCAAGGTGCAGGGCACAAGGTTCAAGATTCAAATAATGAAGAACAGCAAAATGCTGCCAAGAATTGGAAACCCGTAATGGTCAATATTGGTGCTGTTGTCGTCCTGCTGGCACTGCTCATCGGCCCCATTCGCCACATCGTCGCCAACCATCCCTACGAATACGTTTATTTCAATGAATTGGCAGGCGGTATAGATAAGGCATACGGCAACTACGAATTGGACTATTATTACCATTCTACCCGTGAAGCTTCAGAATGGATTATCGCCAACGCCGAACCCAATGCCGACGGTTCCAAAATCAAAGTCGCCACTTGGCATTTGGCTTCAGTCGCCTACTTCTTCCGCAACGACACAGCCAAATTCCAGCCTCTATTCTGCCGTTGGTATGAAAAAGGCAACAATGACTGGGATTACGCCATCTTTACCATTACCGGAATGGCGCCCGAACAAATCACCCACGCTGGCGCATTCCCTCCACCAGATTGCGTGCACACCATCAACGTGGATGGCAAACCCATCTGCATCATCCTCAAACGACAATCCAAAGACGACTTCATCGGCAATCAATACAAGTCTAAAAATCAAGCAGACAGCGCGATACTCTGCTTCCAGAAAGCTTTGCAAATCAATCCATACAACGAGGCCGCACTCAACAATATCATCGAATGCTACTTGATGAAAGGCCAACTCGACAGTGCCAAAATGTATATCGACCAAGAATTGTCGTTCTTACCGAAATATGAAACCGGCAACTATTTCCTTGCCCATTACTATATGACTAAAGGAGATATGGATAATGCCATCAAGACCTGTAAATATATCATCGACTGCAACTTCAAGTTTTCAGGTGCCTACCATTTGATGTGCAACATCTACCTCCGACAGAATGACGTTGCCAACGCCGAAAAGACACTGCTCAAACTGATTGATGTTGATCAGCTTGATGACGCCGGTGTACAACAGCTGATACAGATTTACAAGGCCGAAGGTCTGGATGACCGCGGCGCCTACCGCAAACTGTACAAGAAAATGGCCACCAGCCTCGACAAGCGCGACAAGAAAAAGGAAGCTCAAACCTATTGGGATTTGTATCATCAGTTGCGATAACACTTCAATTTTAGGGGTCAGGGAATAGGTAATAGGTAATATGTAATAGGGAATAGTGTGGAACACATTAATTTCTTGATTCAAACTACTATCCCCTCAACCCTCAACCCTCAACCCTTAACCCTCTACCCTAGCCACTGACTCCTGCCGTCGGAGCGGTGTGGTTGGCGCAAAACAGAAAAACGCATTTTATTTCTAAACAAATATTACAAATATATTTATCAACAATTAATAATCGTGTTGAAATTTTTCATATTTTTGCATCGTGAACATGCGGTTTTTTGAAAAGTTATCAACAATGGATGAGATAAACAAGAAAAAGGAGTATCTTTGCGGACAGAAAAAGACGGAGACCATGGTTCCTGAAAAGTATGTGAGATTTGACTGGGCGGTGAAGACGCTACTGCGTGACAAGGCCAACTTCGGCGTGTTGGAGGGGCTCGTGTCGGTGATCCTGAACGAGAATATAACGATTGTCGAGTTGCTCGAAAGCGAGTCTAACAGGGTCGGCTTCGAGGACAAGTACAACCGGGTGGACATCAAGGCCAAGAACTCGAAAGACGAGATCATCCTCGTGGAGGTGCAGCAGGCCAGCGAAAGCGACTTCCTCAGCCGCATCCTCTACGGCACTTCAAAGAGCATCGTAGAGCACATCGGCATCGGCGACGACTACGGAAAGGTCAAGAAGGTCTATAGCATCAACATCGTCTATTTCAACTTCGGCAAGGGCAGCGACTACCTTTACCACGGGCAGACAAGCTTTGTTGGCGTGAACACGCACGACAAGCTGCGAATCACCCGCAAACAGCACAACGCGCTGAAGATCTGTACACCCGAGGAAATATTTCCCGAATACTACATCGTCAGGGTGAACCAATACGACAAGCCCGAAGACGAGGCCGGTACCCCGCTGGAAGAATGGCTCGACTACCTCAAAAACGGCCGCATCAAGGACGGTACCACCACGCCGGGGCTGTCCAAGGCCGCCGAAAAGCTGCAGTATATGATGATGAGCAGGGAAGAACAGCAACAGTACTTCCGCTACATGGACCACGTGAAGTTCGAGCGCAACGCCATGGAAACATCACGCTTAGAAGGACTGACCGAGGGTGTGGAAAAGGGACTGTCCGAAGGCGTAGAAATAGGAAGAGCCGAAGGCATGGAAATAGGGAGAGCCGAAGGGGAAAACAAAAAAAATATTGAAGTAGCTCGCAAGATGTTGGCTGAAGGCCTCGACATAAGCTTAATCATCAAAATCACAGGTTTGACGGAAGAGGACATCAAGGGTTGAGAGATCAGAGTTCAGGGTATAAGCAATAAGGGGAAACACATTAATTTCTTAATCTCTCAATTTCTTAATTCTATTAAACAATGAAACGAATAAAAAAATCGGGATTATGTGTATTTTATTTTTCAGTTTAATTTTTTTGTGTATCTTTGCACTCTAAATTTTAAAATGGAAATATTATGAAATTCATCGTATCAAGAGATGTCCTCTATAAAAACTTAAGCGCGATCAGCGGTGTTTTAGGCAACAACAGCACGATGGCCATCTTGGACAACTTTCTGTTCACCGTTAAGGATAAAACCCTTACCCTGACTGCTTCCGATTTGGATTCCACAATGACCGCCGTCATTGACCTTACCGATGTTGAAGGCGAATGCTGCGTAGCCGTTCCTTCAAAAATCTTGTTGGAAACATTGAAACTGGTATCCGAAAATCCTATCATCTTCTTGATTGATGAAGCCAACAACGAAGTGAAATACACCGTGGCCAATGGTGAATACGAAGCTCCTTGCTATCCTGGCAACGAATATCCACAAATTCCCGTTATGGAAAATGCGAAATCTTTCGAGATGGAACCAAATATCCTGCAACGGGCTATCAGCAAGACCTTATTTGCCACCGGCAACGACGAACTGCGTCCCACAATGATGGGCGTTTTGTGCGAACTTTCCAGCGACCACATCACATTTGTCGCTACAGATGCCCACAAATTGGTTCGTTACAGAAATACCAAGATTACCAACGAAGACTCATGTTCCTTCATCCTGCCCAAGAAACCTATTTCTCATCTCAAATCCATTTTGGCAGGCATTGAAGAACCCGTCAAGGTTGAATACTCGGCCGATACCAACCATATTCAATTTTCTTTCGGTAATCTCCAATTGATCTCTTCACTCAAGGAAGGAAAATATCCCAATTACGAAAATGTAATTCCACAGGAAAATCCCAACACATTGATTGTCAACAGAGACGAATTTTTGCGTTCCATCAAGCGTGTGGGCAACTATTCCAACCAGTCCACCTTCCAAGTGCGCGTTTCCTTATCTGAAGAAGGAACCAGCATCACAGCAGAAGATATCGATTTCTCCAACAAGGCGGTGGAAAGTATTGCCGGTCTTTACACGGGCGAGAAAATGGATATCGGCTTCAATTCCAAGTTCCTCCGCGAGATGTTGGACAATATGGACGGTTCAGAAATCAGATTGGAAATGTCTCAACCTAACAAGGCGGCCTTGATTCTGCCAGTTGAAGAAAATTCGCCAGAAGAGAATCTGTTGATGCTGATTATGCCGGTAATGTTGAATTACTAAATTTCATAATAACAACGGTGGCTGTTCTGTCGCTGCTTTCGCAAGAAAGGAGAGGAAAGTCCGGGCAACACAGAGCACCATACTTCTTAACAGGAAGGGGTTCCGCAAGGAATTACAGACAGGGCCACAGAAAACTACCGCCCAATTCGTTGGGTAAGGGTGAAAACGCGAGGCAAGAGCTCACGACGCCGGTAGTGATATTCGGCGGGGGTAAACCTTATGGGTTGAAAAACCAAATAAACCGAGGCTTGAGGGTTGCTCGCCCAATCTCGGAGGGTAGGTCGATTGAGCATTGCGGCAACGTAATGTCTAGATAAATGACAGAAACATACAGAACCCGGCTTATAGGTCACCGTTTTCTATAACAAAAAAGACGCTTAAAGCGTCTTTTTTGTTTATTTCGTAAATACATACTGGATGATATTGGCACCCATCTGCAAGGCTTTCGTCCGCGTGGACTCACTGTCTCCGTGAACAATGGCATCTTCCCATCCATCGCCAAGGTCGCACTCGTAGGTAAAAAGACACACGATTCGATCTTCCCAAATCAAGGCAAAGGCCTGAGGTGGCTTGGCATCGTGTTCATGAATTTTCGGTAAACCGCGTGGAAAATCATATTTTTGATGAAAAATAGGATGGCTATAAGGTACTTCCACAAAGTCCAACTCGGGGAAAACCACCTTCATCTGCGTCCGGATGAAATTATTCAACCCATAATTGTCGTCAATATGCAAAAAACCGCCAGACATAAGATACATCCTAAGATTTTGAGCTTCATCTTCGCTAAAAACCACATTGCCGTGACCGGTCATATGCACAAAAGGATACTGAAACAAATCGGCACTGCCCACTTCTACCGTGGCAGGTTCCTTGTCAATGGATGTTCCCAAATTCTTATTGCAAAAAGCAATCAAATTGGGCAAAGAAGTCGGGTTGGCATACCAGTCACCACCGCCGTGATATTTCAACAAGGCAATCTTTTGACCAAAGCCCGTCATCACGACAAAGACTAAAAACAATATAACTATTAATCGTTTCATCATAACATCATTATAAACCGCCATTCCACTTTCTCAAGAACCATTCCACTGCCAACAAAAGAACTATGCAGGCAAAATACCACCACGAATTCAACAAAAGACTATACTTTTTATTGTAATTGGCGATGGGCTTGATATTGTCATTGTTCTTGATCTCCTTTTCAATTTTCTGCATATCCGAAGGCAGGTAAAACTTTCCATTGGTAACCGACGACATACTTTGCAACAGATTGTGATCAGCCACCAGATTCGTGCTTTCCAACAAAACCTCTTCAACAGAAAAAGCACCCGTTTTGGAATAGCTGTTCTTTCCATACTTGGTATGACATTCCCAAGAATACTCTCCCACGGGAAGATCACCCATATCCAACACATATTGATTATTCTGCTTGGACAATTGTTGTTCATATTTCTTGCCGTCCTCATCGGTAATGGTGATGGAGACATCGGCATCGTTTATCAATTCATAACTTTCATTGTACAACTCTGCCGTAATGACTACCGGCTGATATTCCTCGTAAACATTCTTGGCCAACACCCTGAAGAAACTCTTGTCGGATTTTACCGACAGATATGTCACCATCTTGTTCACGATTTCGTCAAACTGCTGATGCGACTGCGTATAAAGATAATTGTACAACTTCCACTGCCAAATTCCCGTACCGCAAATCACGCCGGTTTTCACGCCATTGTGATCATTAAACAAAACCATAGGATAATTAGAATTTACCCCACTAATTTTCTGATAAAGAAAGACATTGGCAGAGACAGGTGTCTTATATTCGCCAAAAATCGTTGAAATAGGCGGCAGTTTTTTGATTAATTGACGAGCTTCTTCGGAAAAAGTAAACGCAGTAAAATTCTCGTTGAAATTCGGCATCGAACTATTGAGCAAATTCTTGGACTGCTGAATGGAAACGCCTGCACCAAGATTATTAAAAGACGGAAGATTTGTCTGTGTGCCAACGATATACAAAGTAGAAGTCTTCGTTTTTTGTAATTGTGACAAAAGATTGGCAGCCGGTTGCGAAACCGAAGGAAGTTGATGCAGGATGACCAGGGAATAATCATCCACCGATGCCCTAAATTCCTGAATCGGGAAAACATCCACCTCATAGTTTTCGGCACTTTCCAATGCCGACCTGATTGCGGCCACATCGGGATGCGGGCCGTTATAGACAATCGCCACTTTTTCTCTCGAATCAATCACTTCCACATAAAAATGAGCCACATTGTTTTTATGGGTGATTTCGCCGTCCAATTCAGTCAAAGTGACCGTATATTTATGAAGTCCCTTCGTTTTGGCCTCAATATTTGCCGTAACCGTTTCAAAAAAGTTACGGCTGTTGATGTTCATATTTTTCGTCAGCAGGTCCTCATTTCCCTCGGACAAAGTCAAGGTGAAGTTTTTATTGGCCAACTGCGTGGCCGCCACCTTGATTTCAACGGGGAAATAATTGCCTTTCAAGGCCTGCTTATTATGATTCACACCCTTAACCAGCAAATCGGTAACCATTTCGGTAGAGCCCAAACCCACGGTATAGATAGGATATTCCGCAGAGGCCGCCTTATAATAAGGATTACTTTCAGTATTATAAATTCCATCGGAAAAAACGATGACCGAACCGATGTTTCTATTGCCATACAAAGTGGCGATATCCGAAAAAACGGACGACAAATTCGTTGCTTTTTCCTCAAAAGTCAAAGAATTAACATTAAATTCGTCCATTTTCCTGCTTTCGCTGCCCACCGTATAGATTTGCACATCATAGGTATCGTCAAACGAAGAAACCAACTTTTCCAATTGTTTTGGATATTCGTGACGATAATAGGCAGAATCTTTGGACAACACCACCGATTCGGAATTGTCAATGGCAAAAACAATCACCGGTTTATCCAATTCCTTGACCACCATCTTCAACATAGGAGCAAGAAGCAAAAAGCACAAGAGCGAAACCGCCAAGCCACGCAGACAGCTCATAATGATGCGACTACGCTTGTCGAGATCCAAGGTTTTGGACTTGTAGTACAACAAGACGGCACAACCCGCACCCACCAAGAGGCACAAAGGCAGAAACCACAGCGAATATTGAGTTAGGAGAGACATTTATCCAGTTTTAGAAATGCTTGATTCCAATGATTTCACGAACATTGCCAACGGTTTGGTCGGCACTGGCGCGTGCTTTTTCGGCACCTTGACGAGCAACACGATTGATATATTCGTCATTGCTACGCAACTCCTTGATCCTTTCGTAGATAGGAGCAGTAAAGTTCACGATATCCTCTGCCAGCTGCTTCTTCATATCGCCATAACGAATTTGGCAGGTATTGTATTTTTCCTCAAAAAAGGCCAAGGTTTCAGGTGACGAGACGGCCGCCATCAGCGCAAACAGGTTCTCGATGGCTTGTGCCTTGGGCTGGTTGGGTTCTGTTGGACCGGAATCCGAAACCGCCTTCATCACTTTTTTGCGAATAACCGTCGGTTCATCGGACAAATAAATGCAAGAAGCTTCGTTATCCGATTTCGACATCTTGGTAGAGCCGTCCAAACCTGGAATTTTCACCAATTGCTGACCGAAATTGTAGGCCACTGGCAACTTGAAATAGTCAACCCCGTAAATGTGATTAAAACGCTGCGCAAAATCGCGAGTCATTTCCAGATGCTGTTCCTGATCCTTTCCCACAGGCACTTTGTCGGCACGATGAAGCAAAATATCCGCCGCCATCAGCACGGGATAATTCAGCAAACCCGCATTGACATTATTGGGCTGACGACGAACCTTTTCCTTGAAAGAAGCCACACGCTGCAACTCGCCCACATAAACATTCATCGACAGAAGAGTTGTCAACTCACACACCTGCGGCACGTCGCTCTGCACATAAATCGTCGATTTTTCGGGATCTATGCCCGCAGCCAAATAGTCAATCAACACATTTTTTATGTTCGTATGCAAATCGGCAGGTGTCGGATGCGTCGTCAAGGAATGATAATCGGCGATGAAGAAAAAGCAGTTGTTGTCATTCTGCATTTTGATAAAGTTCCGCAATGCGCCAAAATAATTTCCCAGATGCAAAAAACCTGTCGGTCTGATTCCACTTACTACTGTATCCATATTGTTCTTCTTATTTTAAATGCAAAAATACAAAAAAATACCGAAATCTCAGCTTCAATTTTTAAATTGATTTTTTTACAACAAAAATCACAAAATTTCGTTATTTAATCTCTTATCATACTTTAATAAATCTATTGTTATAATTAATAATTGAAAAATATTATTACAATAATTATATATAATGATAAATTTATTAAATAAATAATTGAGGTAAATATACAAAAAAAACGCTTTTTTACAAACAATTTCGGAATTATCCCTTTTAGTCTTGTAAAAGATTATTTTTACGAGAATATTTTTCTTTTCCGTTACTTTCTTTGCCACCCAAAGAAAGGTTTGCCGCTGCCTACAAAAATAAAATCAGCCATTGGCATTCAATTCTCTAAATTTATTATTTTTGCACATCATAAAGAAAACGATATTTTTGACCATCATCTCATTCGCAGAAACCCGTATGAATATGAAAATAAAGCACATCTTACTTGCCATTATTCTGCTGACGCAAAGCATTTTATACGCACAAAACGACGCCAATCCCAGCAATTTCCAACTCAGCGTCGAACCGAGTACTGCTACCGTGAAAATTGACGGAAAAATCGTTGAAAACATAAACGGAACCATCTTGTTACAACTCACAGACGGACAGCACGCATACGAAATTTCCGATCCCTATTATGTCAGTAAGACGGGCAACTTCAACATTAACGCCGGCAAAAACAACAAATACAAGGTTACGCTATCAAGCAATTTCGGTTATTTACAAGTTTCGTCATATCCAGAGCAAAGTGCCAAAGTCTTCATTGACGGCGAAGAAGTCGGGAAAACGCCCTACACCTCTGGGAAACTCCTTGCGAAAAACCACGAAATACAAATTGTCAAAGAACAATACGAAACAGTAAATCAAACGATTGAAATCTCAAAAGATGGAATCACGCAAAATATCCGCGTTCAGTTAAGGCCACTTTTTGCACTCACCACCCTAAGCTGTGCTGACGAAAAGGCAGAACTTCTCGTCAATGGGGAACGCAAGGGCATCAAAAACTGGACCGGCCGATTAGAAGCCGGAACTTACGAACTGGAAGCACGCAAGGACCTGTGCCATTCAAGTTTCAGAACCGTCACGATTGCCAACGGCAGCGACACAACCTTTCATTTGGAAAAACCAATTCCATATAGCGGAAAACTCGTCGTCACCAGTACACCGACCGACGCTGAAATTTTCCTCAACGGAAAAAAGGCAGGATTTACACCGGTAGAAATATCGCCTATCACGGTGGGCACGTACGACCTGAAGATTCGAAAAATCGGATACTACTCAACGAGCCAGGCCATCAACATTTGCAAGGATTCCACCTTGTATCTGGATTTTCTGTTATCCAACGAAAAATCTGATACGGCCAAGAAGATCGTGGACAACAGTATCTACGACCAACCCCGTTTTTTGATTACACTAAACGCCACCGTTTCGCTAAAAAAGGTATGGTCTTTCGGATTTAGGTTAGGCACCGTGAAAAAATGGGGCTGGAATGCTTCCGTGATGTACAATTTCAAACAATACGCCTTTGACGCACAAATGCCTTCATCAGGTGCAAGATACAATTTCGACCAGGAAAGCACCACCCGTTTAGGCATAACCGCCGGCGGCGTATATCGTCCACACAAGAACATCCTCGTCTTCCTCAATGCGGGCTATGGATTTTTGGGTGTCTGCAACCGTCAGGCAGGAAGCAACAAATATTTTCTCGACCAGGCCCAAACCATCAAGGGCGTCGAATGTTCCGCAGGAATTATGGCTACTTTCGGCGGTTTTCTACTTTCCTTCGAAGCAGCCACCATCAACTTCAAATGCTGCGAATTCAAAATAGGAATTGGCGGTTTGTTCAACACAAAAAGGTAATTTAACGCACAAATTACAATTTTCACTATAAGTATCATTTTTTTTTGTACTTTTGCAATTTAGTATTTATATATAATAAAAAAGCAAAAAACGCAAGCTAAAAAATGAACTTTGTCAGTGACTTAGCGATAATCCTAATGGCGGCAAGCATTTTCATCATTATTTCGAAAGTGCTTAAGCAACCGCCAATATTAGGATATATCATTGCCGGTTTCTTGGTGAGTCCCCATTTGGGATTGGTTCCCATCTCCAATATGGAAGGCGTTTATGAATGGGCAGAGATCGGGGTCATTTTCCTTATGTTTGCGCACGGTTTGGAATTTAGTTTCAAAAAACTGCTAAAAGTAGGCAGTGGGGCCAGCATCACAGCGGGGATAAAATGCCTCGGGATGTTTGCTTTCGGCCTCTTTACGGGTTATTTAATAGGATTGAGTTTACAAGCCAGTATCTTCATCGGCGGTTTGTTGTCGATGTCGTCCACACCCATCATCAACAAAGCTTACGACGACCTTGGACTCAAAGAGAAGCCGCACTCCCCTGTCCTATTCGGTTCCTTGGTTTTCCAAGATATGATAGCCATCTTGCTATTGGTCTTGTTATCGACCTTTGCGGCAAGGCAGCAATTTGCCGGCGAAGAAATGCTCATAGCTTTTGGAAAATTTGGCTTTTTCATCTTATTATGGTCTGTAGTAGGCATTTATGCCATACCGTCAATCTTGAATAAAGCACACAAATACCTCAACAACGAAATTATTCTGATCATTGCCATCGGGCTTTGCTTTTTGATGGTGGCCGTGGCCAACTTGGCCGGATTTTCTTCGGCTTTAGGTGCCTTTGTAATGGGTTCCATCTTATCCGAAACCGTTGAAAGTGAACGAATGGAACACGTGATGGGCAGCATCAAGGACTTGTTCGGAGCCATTTTCTTCATTTCCGTAAGTATGATGGTGGACATTTCCAGCATTGGCAACCAATGGCCTTATATCATCATTTATTCGGCAGAAGCCATGTTGGGCATTATTATTTTTTCCACCATTGGCGCGTTACTGTCGGGACAAGGCATCCGAAATTCCATCTACATCAGCTTTAGTTTGGCTCAATTAGGTGAATTTGCATTCATCATTGCCGCATTAGGAGTCCAATTTGACATCATTCCAGACTACACCTATCCCATCGTCATTTGTGTGTCGTTGGTAACCACCTTCCTCACTCCGTATATGATCAAGGCTGCCGGCCCGTTTAGCGACTGGCTTTATCGTATTCTTCCTCAAAAAGTCATTCAAAAACTGGATCCAGATCCCAACGAAAATCCCAAAAAAGAATCGACGGCCGAACAAAACGAATGGCGTCATCTGCTCCGCAGCTATTTTGAACGTATGATGCTTTTCGGAATCATTCTTTCCGCCATTATCATTTTTTCAAAAAAATATTGTATTGATTTTATCGCCCACACATTCCCATACAAGTCTCCGGAAATAACAGAATGGATTGTTTTCGTCCTCACTTTGATTATCATGCTGCCGTTTTTATATGGATTTGCCATCAACAACAAATCAGAGCAACGTTCAGCCGAATTGCTCATCAAGCATAACAGAAGCGCCAAATGGGTGATTCGGGCGCTCAATGTCATTAAAATATTCCTCGCTGCAGGATTTTTGGTGATAGCGATTATCAACTTGATTCACGTAAACGTGGAAGTCTATATTTTGATGGTGGCGTCACTTATTTTGGCACTCTTGTTGGCATACCGTTCTTCACGAAGGTTTACCCAGATTGAAGACCACTTTTTCTCCAATCTTCACGACAAAGAACGAAGAGAACGTGCCGCAAAACCCATCACCACTTCGGTCAGCGACAAACTGAAAGGCTATGACGTCCATATCGAAAGCGTACAAATAACTCCCGATTTCAGTTATATCGGCAAGACCTTGCGCGAAATGCCGTTTAGACACGTTTCCGGGGTAAACATTATGGAAGTCGCCCACGGAGACCGACACGTCAGAATACCGCGAGGCAGTGAGCCCATCTTTCCCTACGACACCCTTGTGGCAGTGGGCACGACTGAACAACTCGAGAATTTCAAATCTATCATCGACAAGAATTCTCCCAAGATTGAAAAAGAAGAAAGAAGCAAATTCGTCGTTCAAAGACTTGACATCGAGAAAGATTCATTTTTAGCTGGCAAATCTTTAAAAGAAAGCGACTTAAGAGCATCCGGATGTTTAGTGGTAAGCATCCTTCGAAATGATAAATTTATTACAAATCCAAAACAAGACGATTTCATTATGGAAGGCGACAAGGTATGGATAGCAGGGGAACAAGAGTCTTGCGAATGGTTTCTCAATTAAAAAGTGACAACAATGGAATCAATAAAAAAGATATACAAACAAGGATTTGGGCCATCCAGCAGCCACACGATGGGACCGCACAAGGCCGCCCAGATTTTCCGACAAATGAACCCCGATGCCCACGCATTCAGGGTTACGCTGCACGGCAGTTTGGCCGCCACGGGGAAAGGCCACTATACCGATAAGGCCATCATTGACGGAGCCGCGCCCATCCCTGTTGAAATTATTTGGAAACCGGAAATCATATTGGAATTTCACACCAACGGTATGCTTTTCGAAGCCCTTGACGCCAACAAAAAGGTTACCAATACCTGGACCATCTACAGTGTCGGCGGAGGATACTTGGCCAACGAGGAAACCAAAGACGAAATCGTAAACCTTTATCCACATTCCTTAATGAGCGATATTCTTCAGTATATTGAAAAAGAAGGGCTTACATTTTGGGAATATGTGAAAATGCACGAAGACAAAGACCTTTGGGATTATCTTGGACAAATATGGGCAACAATGCAATCCACCATTGAGACAGGCCTTCAAGAAGAAGGTGTGATTCCCGGCGGCTTGCACTTACGCAGCAAGGCACGACAGTATTTTGTACGTGCTTCGTCGTACAAGGCATCCTTGCAAAGCCGGGCCTTGGTCATCGCCTACGCCTTGGCCACCGCCGAACGCAACGCGATGGGAGGCACTATTGTGACCGCACCCACCTGCGGTTCGTCAGGCGTACTGCCGGCAGTACTCTACCATTTGAAGAAAAACCACGATTTTTCAGACAGAGAAATTCTGAGAGCCCTGGCCACTGCCGGACTTTTCGCCAACATCATCAAGACCAACGCCTCCATTGCCGGAGCTGAAGTGGGATGTCAGGGCGAAATCGGCAGTGCCTGCGTGATGGCTGCCGTGGCTGCCAACCAACTCTTTGGAGGCACTCCCCAGCAAATTGAATATGCCGCGGAAATGGCTATGGAACACAACCTCGGCCTCACCTGCGACCCTATGTGCGGATTGGTACAAGTGCCCTGTATCGAACGAAATGCCATAGCCGCACTTCGTGCTCTCGACATCAACATCTACGCGATGATGAGCGATGGAAAACACCTCATCAGTTTCGATAAAGTCGTCAAAACAATGAACCTTACCGGCAAAGACCTTCCTTCGCTCTACAAAGAAACAGCACAAGGCGGCTTAGCCCTATTGACAGAAGAATAAAATTTCAAATTTCATATAGAAAATTAATTAAAATCAAAAAATAATGGACGTAAACATCACTTCTAACGAAAACAAGACTTTTGTAGTTCTAAATGGTCGTTTGGACACCACCAATGCCAACCAATTCCAACAAGACATTACCCCTTTAATGACAGGCGAGAATCCTGACATCGAAATCGACTGCACCAATATGGAATACACTTCCAGTCAAGGCCTGCGTATGTTTTTGATGCTACAGAAAAGCGTTTCCTCCCGCCAAGGAAAAATGGTAATGAAAAATATGAAACCTCAGGTAAAAGAAGTTTTCGACATTACCGGTTTCTCCAATATCATCACTATCATTTAACATTATAGAGAAAGTAAGTCTTTGACTTGGTGTCTTTTGTCTTGTGCTTCCATTCCTAATTTAGGATACGGTTTTCAAGACTATTTAGCCATTTAAATGCTTTGAAGATTAATAAATAAAAGTCATAAATAATGAAAAACAAATCTTTCACCTCATCAATTTTATGCATTATATGCGTGTTTCTATTGGCATCTTGCGGGCAGGCACCAAAAGAAACTCAAACTTCCTTCGACACTATGGTGTTAAAGAAAGAAGACAGGACTCTTTCCACTAATTTCGCCGCCAAAATACAAGGCAAGCAGGATGTCAGCATTATTCCTCGAGTAAGTGGAACCATTACTGAAGTTCGCGTAGTGGAAGGTCAAAAAATCACCAAAGGCCAAGTATTGTTCATCATCGACCCCAGACCTTTTGAACTGGCCGTGCAAGCTGCCGAAGCCAATACCGAATCTGCCAAGGCACAAGTGGCTACCGCTAAATTGAATTACGAAAGCAACAAAGGTTTGTACGAGAAAAAAATTGTGAGCAGTTATGTTTTAGAGACTGCCGAAAACAATTACAATACCGCAAAAGCCGCTTTGGCGTTAGCAAAGTCACAGGAAGCTCAAGCCAGAAACGACCTCAGCTACTGCAGCATCACCAGTCCCGTTACCGGTGTTGTAGGTGCTCTCCCCTACCGTGTGGGCGACCTAGTCAATCCTTCTATTATCGAACCTTTGACTGTTGTCAGCGATAACAGCAGCATCATAGCTTTCTTCTCCATCAACGAAAGTTTCTACACCACGTTGTTGAGTACGTACGGACATAATTCCAACAAAAAGCTTCAAAATGAAACCCCCGATCTTGAATTAAAACTGAAAGACGGCACTATGTATGAAGAAAAAGGTCGTATGATCAGCGTTTCCGGCGTGGTAGATCCTGTCACGGGTGCCGTTAGCTGTAAGGCCGAATTTCCAAATCCCAAAGGAACTTTAAGTTCAGGCATTTCTGGAACTATCGTTTATCCAACTGAATATAAAGATGTTATCGTAATTCCTCAAACAGCCACAGTTAAACTTCAAGATAAATATATGGCCTATAAAGTGGAAGCCGATAATACGGCCAAATGCACCATTATCGAGGTGGAAAGCATCAATGACGGTCAGGAATTCATCGTTCTTGACGGTTTGAAGGAAGGCGACGAAATCATCACCGCCGGCGTAAACAACGTACAAGACGGAATGCAGGTTAAATTCTAAGTTGTAAGTTATGAAAAAGAAGCTATACTTTTTTGTCACACATAAGGTTATGGCGAATGTTATCGCCATTCTGACCTTGTTGGTTGGTATCATCTCCTTATTGACACTACCTATTGAACAATATCCTGATATTGCGCCTCCAACCATTTATGTTACCACGACCTACACTGGTGCAGACGCCAACGCCGTTATGAAGTCCGTCATTATGCCTTTGGAAGAGTCTATCAATGGTGTGGAACACATGACTTATATGACTTCCGAAGCAGCGTCAACCGGTGAAGTCACCATCCAGGTGTTTTTCGAACAAGGTACCGACCCTGACATGGCTACGGTTAACGTGCAAAACCGTGTATCCAAAACTCTCGGACTACTTCCTGCTGAAGTAACTCAGATTGGCGTACAAGTCTATAAGCGTCAAAACAGTATCCTCCAAATCGGTTCATTGGTTAGTACCGATGACAGATTCGATCAGGATTTCATCGCCAACTATTTGGATATCAACATCATTCCACGTATCAAACGTATCAACGGCGTAGGTAACGTACAAAATCTGGGTAACACTTACTCTTTGCGTATTTGGATGAATCCCGATATGATGGCCCAATACAATTTGACGCCACAAGACGTCTTCAACGCCATCGGCACACAAAATATCGTGGCTCCTGCCGGTACATTGGGAGAAAAATCAAGCAACACCTACCAATACATTATGGAATACCGCGGACGGTTGGTAGAAATTGAAGAATTTGAAAACATCGTCATTAAGGCGGAAAGCAACGGCAATGTGCTGCATCTAAAAGACGTGGCTTCTGTGGAATTGGGAGCCCTCAGTTACACCTTTGAATCAGATATTGACGGTCATCCCGGCGTAGTGTTTATGATTAACCAGGTGGCCGGTGCCAACGCCACCAAAGTCAATGCCGAAATCGGTGAATTGTATAAAAGTATGGAAAAGGAACTTCCTCCCGGAATGCAATTCTGCCAGCTGCAAACTTCTGATGACTTCTTATTTGCCGCCATCCATAATGTGGTTGAAACATTGGTCATCGCCATTTTGCTGGTAATTTTGGTAGTTTTCTTCTTCTTGCAGGATTTCAAGGCGACATTGATTCCGTCTATATCAATTATAGTATCCTTGATTGGCACTTTTGCCATCGTCAAATTGGCAGGATTCTCGCTCAACATCCTTACCCTTTTCGCATTAGTACTTGCGATTGGTACGGTAGTGGACGACGCCATCGTGGTAGTGGAAGCCGTCATGGCCAAATTTGAAGCGGGCTACAAAGATCCACGTTTGGCCACCAGCGACGCTGTCCACGACGTATTTTCAGCCGTTATTTCCTGTACATTGGTATTTATGGCCGTATTTATCCCCGTGGCCTTTATGCCTGGAACATCCGGCACCTTCTTCACGCAATTCGGTATCACCATCGCGGCTTCCGTAGGTTTGTCCTGTATCAACGCTTTGACACTCTGTCCTTCACTCTGTGCCATCCTGATGCGTCCTGTTGACGAATCTAAAAAAGGTTTTACTTTCTATGTACGAAAAGCTTACAATGCTTCCTATTCAGCATTGGCCAATAAATATAACAAGTCTGTTGTCAAAATGATTCAGCGTCCAGCTTTCGCATGGATTGGTATGATTATCGCCTGCGGATTGATGGTATGGCTGATGTCAACCACTCCAAAGGAACTGGTTCCTCAGGAAGACCAAGGCGTTATTATGGTCAATGTGGCGACTCCTCCGGGATATTCAATGGAAAAGAACGGCGAAGTTTTGGATCGTGTTGGCGAAATTATCATGAAGAACGAAGAAGTGGAAGATTACGCCAAAATTTCAGGTTTCGGTCTAATTTCCGGTACCGGCTCTAACTATGGTACAATTATTGTAAGATTGAAAAACTGGGATGAAAGAAAAGGTGTTGAGCATTCTTTGGATATGATCAAGTATAGAATTTATGCTGATTGCCAAAGCATCAAGGAAGCACAAGTCATGCCATTCCAGTCGCCCCAGATTCCTGGTTACGGTCAAGGCAACTCCATCGAATTGGTAATGCAGGATCAGACTGGCGGCAGTAAGGACGAATTTGCAGCTCACGTAGATAAATTCATTGCCGAACTGCACAAACGCCCAGAAGTTTCTAACGTTTTCAACACCTACGAAGCTACCTTCCCCAAATACAGAGTGGAAGTGGATCCTACCATTTGCGCACGTTCCGGAGTGTCACCTCAAGAAGTATTATCGGTTTTAGGCAGTTACTGCGGTGGTGCCTATATTTCAAACTATAACCAATATGGAAAAATCTATCGTGTGATGGCCCAAGCCGCCCCACAGTATCGTTTGGATGAAAATTCGCTCGACAATATCTTCATCCGTGTTGGCAACAACAAGATGGCTCCGATTTCCCAATTCGCCACATTGATACCTACTGTAGGTCCCTCTTTGGACAAGCGTTTCAACTTGTTCTCTTCCATTACATTGAATGTGGATCCCGGTTCAGGTTATTCCTCTGGCCAAGCTATGGAAGCCATTGAAGAAGTTTTCAAGGCCACTATGCCTATGGGCACCAGCTACGAATACGGTGGACTGTCTCGTGAAGAGGCCAGCAATGCCAAGAGTAATATGACCTTGTTCATTTATGCTATATGTATTGTGCTGATATATCTTATTTTGGCCTGCCTATATAATTCATGGCTCGTGCCATTGGCAGTTTTGTTCTCCGTTCCATTCGGTTTGATGGGTGCATTCCTGTTTATTCGTCCTATCAGTTTCTTAGGATTTACTAACAACATCTACCTCCAAACTGGTGTTATCATGTTGATTGGTTTGCTTGCCAAGACCGCCATCCTGATTACGGAATACGCAACAGCAAAACGCAAAAACGGTATGAGCATTTACGATGCTGCCGTAGGTGCTGCCAAAGATCGTCTCCGTCCCATCCTAATGACCGTACTCTGTATGATTATCGGTATGTTGCCTCTGATCATCAAGAGCGGTGCCGGCGCTATGGGTAACCGTTCCTTGGCATTGGGTGTCGTCGGCGGTATGATTGTGGGTACGATCTCTCTCGTATTCGTTGTTCCCGTTTTCTTTATGTTCTTCCAAAAAGTACATGAAAAAGTTCAAGGTTATGAACCCGATGAGATTGAAGTAGAAGAAATTACAGTAAAAAATGATTAATAATCATTCTAATATTGAAAATTCAATGAAAAAAATAGTCATTTTAATTGCAGCCAGCTTGTTATTCTGCGGCTGCCACATATATAAGAAATATGAACAAGTCGAAAGCGTTCCAGATAATTTATATGGACATTCTGACTTCGTTACTAATGCTGATACCACGAAAAATTTCTCAGACCTTGGCTGGCGTGAAATCTTCACGGATCCTTACCTACAGAAACTCATCGATAGTGCCCTGGTTCACAACAGCAATCTGTTGCAGTCTCATTTGAAGGTGGAAGAAATGGAAGCAACCCTCAAGGCAGCCAAACTGGCCTATATTCCTTCTTTTTCTTTTGCCCCAAACGCGTCTTACAATTATGCCAACGGATTCAATCAAACTATTGGTACGAGCAGTGCATTCTCTTACAATGTAGGTATCAACGCAGATTGGCAGATCGACATTTTCGGACGACTCACCAACAAAAAGCGTGAAACCAATGCCCTGACCGAGCAGGCACGAGATTTTGAGCAAGCCGCACGGGTTGAATTAATTTCCAACATGGCCAATTTGTATTACGAATTGTTGATGCTGGATCGTGAATTGGAAATCTTAACACAGACCGAAATTCTGTGGGGCAAAAGCGTTGAAACACAACGTGCTATGATGGAAGCCGGTATGAGTACCAGTGCGGCCGTCAACCAACTGGAAGCATCTCTTTGCAATGTGCAGATTCAGAAAATCGACTTACTGAGAACCATCAACACTTACGAAAACGCCATCTGCATGCTTCTTGCAGAAACACCGCATCCTATTCAGCGCGGCGTACTGACCGGTTTCAGAATGCCCACCGAAGTGGGTATCGGCATTCCTTTGTCGGTATTGCAAAAACGCCCTGACGTAAGAGCCGCTCAACGAAACTTGGAAGCAGCCCATTATGCCACTTGCGGTGCCTATTCCGAAATGTATCCCAACATCACCTTATCAGGCAATCTGGGACTTATCACCCCGGCCCAATTGGGTGCCAGTATTATTGCACAACTCGTACAACCCATCTTCGCCCAAGGCCGTCTGCGTGCCAATCTCAAAATTGCCAAAGCACAACAAGAAGAAGCCAGAATCGCCTTCTCTCAAAAGTTGATAGATGCCGGCGTAGAAGTCAATGAAGCATTGGCCGACTGCCAAAGCGCAAAGGCAAAAAAAGAAATCCTGAACAAGCAGGTTGCCGCCTTGGCTGAAGCTTACGATGCCACCAACGAATTGATGAACAAGGGAACCACCACCTACTTGGAAGTGTTGACCGCTCAAGAATCCTATCTTAACGCTCGACTTTCACAAGTCAACAACGACTATGAAGCCATCAGCAGCCTCATTACTCTTTATATTGCATTAGGCGGTGGTGCCAACTAAACATCAATTTGATATATTTGTATATATCAAAAAAAATGTATATCTTTGTAAGATATTAGATTGAATTATAACTAATTAATAATCAAAAAAATAACAAAATAACTATGTCAAAAGTACTATTTTTAGGAGATGAAGCCGTTGCGCAGGCAGCGTTAGACGCAGGCTTATCTGGAGTTTATGCTTATCCAGGCACTCCATCTACCGAAATCACTGAATTCATTCAGGAATCAAAACAAGGAAAAGCAGGAGAAGTTCACAGCATTTGGGCTGGTAACGAAAAGACTGCTATGGAATCTGCCATTGGTATGTCATACGCCGGCAAACGTGCAATGGTATGTATGAAACACGTGGGCTTAAACGTGGCAGCCGACCCGTTTATGAACTCATCCATCACCGGTGCAAACGGTGGCTTGGTAGTCGTGGTGGCCGATGACCCGTCTATGCACTCATCGCAAGACGAACAAGACTCACGTTATTATGCCAAATTCGCATTGATTCCAAGTTTCGAACCTTCTAATCAACAAGAGGCATACGACATCACATACGCCGCTTTTGACTTTTCAGAAAAATATCACACTCCCGTTTTGATTCGTCTGACCACGCGTTTGTCACACTCCCGTGCCGGCGTTGAACGCAAAGCCGAACGCCCACAAAACGCACTTCACATCGAAGAAAACCCGAAACAATTCATCCTTCTTCCTGCCAACGCCCGCAAACATTATCGTACGCTGCTCGGCAAGCAGGACGCTTTTGAAGAAGAATCCTTCAACTCTCCTTTCAACAAATATATTGAAGGCAGCAACAAAAAAATGGGTATCATCGCCTCCGGTATTGCCTACAATTATTTGATGGAAAACTTTGAAGGTCATCAATGTCCATATCCCGTATTGAAAATCTCTCAATACCCACTTTCTTCCAAATTGATTGCCAAGATGGTTGACGAATGCGAAACCGTATTGGTGGCCGAAGAAGGTTATCCTTTCATTGAAGAGCAAGTACGCGGAATCCTTAACAGAACCGGAAAGATTATCGGTCGCTTAAGCGGTGCGCTTCCACGCGACGGTGAATTAAATCCAAATCTCTTGGCTAAGGCACTGGGATTGTCAGACACATACGGCACACCTGTTCCAGAACTCGTGGTACCAAGACCACCAGCATTGTGCCAGGGATGTCCTCACATCGACTCCTACAACGCTATCAACGCTGCTATGGAGAAATACGGCAAGGGTAAAGTATTCGCCGATATCGGATGCTACACCTTGGGTGCACTTCCTCCATACAACGCAGTCTATACCACCGTTGATATGGGTGCTTCCATCACAATGGCCAAAGGTGCCGCCGACGCCGGCGTTCGCCCAGTATTAGCTGTCATTGGTGACTCCACCTTTACTCACAGCGGTATGACCTCCTTGTTGGACTGCATCTATGAAAACACCCCTATCACCGTGATGATTCTCGACAACAGCACCACCGGTATGACGGGCGGTCAGGATTCTCACGCATTGGGCGTTTTAGGTGAAATCTGCAAAGGCCTCGGCGTTAAGGAAGACCATATTCACCGTATCACTCCGTTGAAACAACATCACGAAGAAAATGTGGCCATTATCGCTAAAGAACTCGAATACGAAGGCGTTTCCGTTGTCATTCCAACACGTGAATGCATCCAAACCCTTAGCCGTAGAATGAAGAAACAGCAAGCCGCAAAGAAAAACTAAAAATTAAAATTAAAAACTATAAATGAGGATGACAATTCAATCCTTGTAACTGAAATCCTCATTTTTAGTCCATTACAACATAAAAAACGATAACAATGAAAATAGACATTATATTAGCAGGTGTTGGTGGTCAGGGTATCCTTTCCATCGCTACCATCGTCGGTCGTGCCGCTGTTAAAAGAGGTATGTATATGAAACAAGCCGAAGTCCACGGCATGAGCCAACGTGGCGGTGACGTTCAATCTCACTTCCGCTTGTCCGACCAGGAAATCGCTTCTGACTTAATCCCTATGGGAAAAGCAGACCTCATCATTTCTGTTGAACCTATGGAATCATTGCGTTACCTTCCTTGGTTGAACAAGGAAAACGGTTGGTTGATTACCAACGACCAGCCTTTCGTAAACATTCCAAACTACCCCGATTTCGATAAATTGACGGCTGAACTGAACAAACTTCCCAACAAGGTCGTTATCAATGCCGACAAAATCGCCAAAGACCTTGGTTCAGCACGTTCCGCCAATATGGTTATCCTCGGTGCCGCTTCTCCTTACCTCCAACTTCCTTTCGAAGAAATTGAAGCTGCCGTTAGGGAAAACTTCGCACGCAAAGGCGAAGACGTTGTCAACGCCAACATCGCCTGCCTGAAGGCCGGTCGCGAATTTGCAGAAAAAAACAAATAGTCTAATATAGACGTACGTAGTTATAATGAACAACCTATCTGAATTTTTAAAAAGAAATTTTCATATTTTTCTATTTGTAATTTTACAGATAGGTTGTATCATTATGATTACATCAAGTGTGAAATACACCAGTTTCGTCGTTTCCAACATCTGCCAAAGCATTGTCTCTCCTATCAACGACAAATGGCAAAATGTGATTCGACATTTTTCATTGGAAACCGAAAACGAACAATTGGTACAGCAAAACATCAAACTTCTCAACGAACGAGACAACGCCTTTATCTTCAAAGATGATTCTCTCTACTCTAAGATCCAAGAAGATACCGCGAAAAAGGAAAAAATTCGCCTGTACGATTATTCCTCTGCCAATATCGTTTACAAAACCACGGACAAGACACACAATTATATTATTATTGACAAAGGACGTCAAGACAGCATCACGAGAGATATGGCGGTGCTATCTGCCGGAGGCGTTTTAGGCGTAGTCAACGATGTGACGGAACACTTCGCCTCGATTATCTCGCTGCTGCACCCTGATGCCCGTATCAGTGCCAAAATTGTGTCTGCCAACCAAATCGGAACATTGTTATGGGACGGTATCAATCCACGATACGCCCAACTTTACGATATTCCACAACACGTACCCGTAAAAGTCGGCGACTCCATCGTCACCAGCGGCTATTCCAACATCTTTCCCAAGGATATTTTGGTGGGTATCGTGGCCGATGTCAAAGAAAACAATCATAGCAGCTTCTTGAATATCAAGGTCAAGTTGGCTACTAATTTCAATAATGTCAACAAAGTTTACCTCATCCGCAATATTTATACGAATGAAATGGATGAACTAAAAAGCAATTTCAAAGAAGATGAGTAACACAATCGCCAACATACTTCGCTTTCTGCTTGTTTTGTTAGCACAAATTTTTGTGTTCAACTATATTCATCTTTTCAGCTGCGTCAGTGCTTATATTTATTTATTAGCACTGCTGATGCTTCCCTTAAATCTTCCCCGATGGGCACAATATCTAATTGGCTTCGTCACAGGGTTCATCGTAGATATGTTTACAATGACTTACGGGGTGAATGCCTCCGCCTGTACCCTGATGATGTTGCTTAGACCCTATCTCGTTTCGGCACTCAACGGCCGCAAAAACGATGACACCGTTGACAAACCCTACCCTGGCTCCAAAGATTTTCAATGGTTGCTCCTTTATACCTTAATCTTGGTTTTGGCGCACCAAACCGTTGCCGTTATGTGGGAGGCCTTCACCTTCCGCCATTTTTGGAAGACGTTATTAGTCATTTTAGGAAATACCGTTTTGACAAGTTTTGTCATTCTGTGCTGTCAATATATTTTTATTCCTGTCAAAAAACATAATTAACAATCAATATGAAACCAAAACTCGTAGTTGGAAACTGGAAAATGAACAAGTCATTTGACGATGCTCAAGACTTGATTATCGATATTCAAGATGCCTTGAAAGACAAAAAACTTCAAACGGAAGTCATTTTATGTCCCCCGTTTGTGTATATGGAACTACTCACCGACATCGCAGAAGAAGAAGACAGCCAGTTTTATGCGGGTGCACAAAACTGCAGCGAACACGAAAGCGGTGCCTACACGGGTGAAATTTCTGCCGAAATGCTGGCGTCTATGGGTGTCGAATTCTGTATTGTCGGACATTCGGAAAGACGAAAATATTTCGGGGAAGACAATCATACTATCGCACAGAAAATCAATTTACTGCTCAAGAATGATGTTGTTCCCATTGTATGCTGTGGCGAGCAACTGGAAGAACGCAAAAACGGCCAACATACCGAAGTCGTCAAAAAGCAGATTGAAGAATCTTTATTTCACCTGAAACCGTCAGAATTTGAGCGCGTCATCATTGCCTACGAACCCGTTTGGGCCATCGGAACAGGCGAGACCGCCACTCCTGCCCAGACACAGGAAATGCATGCCTTTATCCGTTCTTTGATTGAAAAGAAATACGGCACCGAAATGGCGTACAACACCTACATTCTGTATGGCGGCAGCTGCAATGCGAAAAACGCTGTTGACTTATTTATGCAACAAGACGTGGACGGAGGACTTATCGGAGGTGCTTCCCTCAAGGCGGCCGACTTCGTTTCCATCATTGAAGCCGGTGAAACCGTCATCAAAGACAATTAAAACTATTTGACTACTTTCAAATCATTATAACACAACAGGCAGAAGATTCTTTCTGCCTGTTTTTTTGCCGATACAGGCAACTTTTCTTATTATAAGTCTCGCAAGTAAAGGAATTTGTCAAATCGAGGGAAGAAATAACCTCTTTGCTGTTTCGCTCTATTAGAGAAAGGCATAATGGATGAAACTTTTTCTCCGAAATATCGGCTACCTTGGCACTTTGTATAAAAGATTGGACATCTGACTTTTTTACACTTTTGGTATCTTTTGTGACACGTTCTACTATATTTTTGACGAATTCCACATTGTTTAAAAATGTAATTTTAGCACTTGATTTCCAAAACTTTATATCCTATTTTTGCACCATCTACAACCTCGAAGAGGTGGCATCTCTCCGAGATGCCGGGATTGTGAGGACGCATTGCCCCACATCGAGACTCTCTGTGTCCGTCACGAGGCGGAGTTACGGAGGTACGTTCTCTTCGAGAACAGGGGACGCAATCGGACGGACGCATTGCCCCACATCGAGACTCGCTGCGTTCGTCACGATGCGGGGTTACAGAGGTAAGTTCTCTTCGAGAACAGGGGCGATTAGGTACTTTGTAGCCAATACCAACGATGACCTACGACCTCGAAGAGGTCGCCTCTCCATAACCCCAAATTAGCGATAGCGTAATCTGGGCTTGTGATAAGCGATACCACAATCTGACTGTGATGACGACGGTGCAATCGCCAGCATCTCGGAGAGATGCCACAAACCATAACATAAACGGAATACATATGAGCTATACAAAATTACTCTATCATATTGTGCTTCGCACATACAGAAGCAAGCAAACCATAAATACGAATCACGAGAGAGAGTTATATGGATATATGATGGGCATAATCGAAAGGAAAGGCGGAAAATTGTACCGAATAGGAGGCATGCCTGACCACATACACTTATTGTTGTCATTGCCAACGACTCAAGATGTTGCGTCGTTTGTACAGGAATTAAAAAAATCGACAAATAGGTGGCTGAAAGCGAATCCCAATTTTCCAGATTTCTATAGATGGTCGAAAGAATATGCGGCTTTCACTTATGCGGAAAAGGATAAGAATATGATAGCGAATTACATCAAAGGCCAGAAGGAACACCATCGTAAAGTCAGTTTTCAGGAAGAGTATCGGTCATTTCTCGTAGAGAATTCCATCATCATCAAGGAGGATTATTTTCTTCGAGATTAGCAGTCCTTAAGAGGTGGCATCTCTCCGAGATGCCGGGATTGTGAGGACGCATTGCCCCACATCGAGACTCGCTGCGTTCGTCCCGATGCGGGGTTACAGAGGTAAGTTCTCTTCGAGAACAGGGGGCACAGTCGGACG
>JAKSMG010000012.1 GCA_024400755.1 Bacteroidales bacterium
GGTCGCAGCCCGCCTCGATCGTGCAGTGCTTGGCGATGGTCTCGCTCACCGACTCAGACGTCCAGAAGTGGGTCGCCCCGAGAAGTCCCTCGAAACGGTCCCTGCTCGGGTTGTAGAAGCCCGCTGGCAGAGCGTTGAACCCGCTGGAGTTGTCCCCCGTCGGGACGATCCAAAGGCTGTCCGACGATATCGCCACCGTGCCGTAGTCCATCAGGTCCAGCACGTTGGCGTCGTTGGGCACGTGCCATCCGTCGGGGCAGATGCCCTGCACGAAGCCCTCGCCCGTCGCGACAGGGGCGTCAGTGCTGCCTACGGGGAGGCCAACGGTGGAGTTCCACGTGTAGAGTCGGCCGTAAACCGCCAGGTTGCGGTCCTCGTCCGGAAATTCGTACGAGTGGTAGATCATACTGGGCGCGTCGGTGCCGGTCCCCTGCCGCGCAGCCGCCTCGGCGGTGTAGCGCGTCGTCCGCATATTGCTGTTCAGCCAGCAGTCGTTGCCCAGGAATACGTTGCCGTATATGTTCGCGTCGGCGTCAGCCACGTCGGGGAAGCCGCACACATACACCATATAGTGAAGCAGCGAGTCGCAGTCGTTCTCGCTCCTCAGCAGGCTGTCGTTGCGTCCCGGAACGAAGTGCATCGCCAGCATCTCCTCGTACGACAGTCTAAGCGTGTCGTAGAGCTCATAGACCGGCCACACCGTCAGCGTGATGTCCGTCAGGCTGTCGTAGTTCAGAAAACTCGGGCAGTAGTGCGACGAATCGTACTGGCCCGCCGGTATCAGGTTGCCGTGCTCATCCACCGAGTGGAACTCGAAGCCGTAAACCGGCTTCACGTCGTTCTGGCAGAACGCCGTGTCGTAGATCTCGTGCAGCAGCTGTGCCTGCTGAAGGCCCTCGGCAACCTCGGAGCCCCCGAGGTTCTTGGTCTGGTGGTAGAACACCTCGCCGAACGACTGCGACACGTTGCCCGCCTGGCCGTAGCCCACCACGAACCCGTTCGCAAAATCGGTGCTCTGGCCCTTCGCCGAGAAGAAGAGCACTGTTGTCAACGTCAAGATAATCAATAGTTTCCTGTGCATTATTTTAGTTTTTTGTTGTTTCCCTTTTGTATGTTCGTCATTGAAAATGCCTTTATATTCTTATTGTATTATATATATATTGTATAGTTATTTTATAGTATTTATTCAACCATAGCGCCCAACGGCCACCCCACATTCCTTTCCTCTTTCATCTTTCCACTCTCAAAAGAAGCGAGGGGCACTCGTGAGGCGGTTTCACGATTTTCGCGACTTCCGCCCCACTAATGATCACATTTTTCTTGGTGTTGAAGTTCTGGCAAACTTTTGAGAAAAGAAAAATGCGGCCATTTTTTGGCACCTCATTAAATAATACGATATTCCTTTTTAAGGAGTGTGCAAAAGTACATAATTAAACAATACGAAACGTAAAAATTAATCAAAAAAAAAAAAAGATATGTTAATTTAATTTTAGGAAAGATATTCAATATATCAGATATAGCACTAACAATCAAAACATTAGGAAAAACAAAAAAAAACAAAAACCCGTTGGCGGAATTAATTTAAGTAAAAATTGTTGATAAATAAATGAATAAGAAGTTGTACAATTCATTGAAATTTAGTATTTTAGCGGTTGAAAAGACTGTCAAAACAATATTTTCAATCATGTACAACTTCGCTGCAAAATTCGCAAAAATTCTTGAAACCTGCAAAAAATTCTCAACTAATTTGGTCAATGATTTCGGAAATGCGCCCCGCAGGGGTGTGGTTCCAAAATTCTCAGACCTTGAGGTCATTGCCCTGTCCATGACAGCGGAATCAGAAAGCATAGATGGTGAGAATCGGCTCTTTGAATTGCTAAAACCCTGCAAATCAGATTTTCCGAATCTCATATCTCGGCGGCAGTACAATGACAGGAGGAAAATCACAAGCGGATTGTGCGAGCAAATCCGCAAGCGGATTGCGAACGAGATAGACGGAGGTGAGGATTATTTCTGTGTGGATTCCAAACCCATACCCGTATGCCGGACCTCACGGGGAAAAAGGTGCAAGATGGGGAAGGATGACTTCTTGACAGCACCTGATTTCGGATTCTGTGCCTCACAAAACACCTACTACTTTGGTTATAAGCTGCACGAACTGTGCGGATTAAGCGGTGTCGTACACTCCTATGACCTCTCAAAGGCGAGTATCCATGACATCCATTATCTGAATGACATAAAGCCTATATACAGCAATTGTAGTATCTTCGGGGACAAGGCCTATATCAGCGCAGATATCCAGCTTGACCTATTTGAAACCTCCAAAATACGTCTTGAATGCCCATACCGCCTGAACCAGAAGAACTGGAAACCGACTTTCAAACCTTTTGCGAAAGCGAGAAAAAGAGTTGAGACAAACTTCTCCCAACTAACTGATCAATATATGGTTATGAGAAATTACGCAAAACAAACCGATGGCCTGTTTGCCCGTATTGTCGGCAAAATCAGTGCGCAGACCATCGCTCAATACTTCAATTATATCAATAACAAACCGATTGGCAGAGTTAAATACGCACTGATTTAATTCCGCCAACGGGTAACAAGAATCAAAAACAACAAAATAGATGTCAAAATTGCATCGGAAAAAATAGACTTTTTTCCACAAAACAAGACTCAAAATCATTTTGCAAAAATATTCATCACGAAGCAATAGTACAAAAAATATAGGGGTAGGCTTAAAAAACAAAGGTAGGTGCGAAAAATCACACCTACCTTTTCATTTTGTCGGGGTGAAAAGACTCGAACTTTCGACCCCTTGCACCCCATGCAAGTGCGCTAGCCAACTGCGCCACACCCCGATACCCATCGTTTGAAATGGGACTGCAAAAATACAATTTTTTTTATTATGCAAACACTTTTTTTATAAGTTTTTTTTTCCTAATTTTGCCACTTTATTTTTAGACCAAAAAAAGCTATATTAAAACATATTTTATCCCATTAATTTTATGAAAAAAATCTTTACCACACTTATGATTCTCTTAGCATTGACGACACTCGCAACTGCCAGTCCTTCAAGCAAATACATTACAGAAAACACTTGTGCGAGAGCCAAGTCCGCCATTATGCAGAAGGGGTGTAAGATCTCCGAAAAAATTGTTGAAAGAGGCGTCAACCAGGCCGCCGCTTTTTGGACCGTCAACGATGGCACACAAGACGAATTTATCAGTTTTTGCACACGCAACTACTGTCTGAATTTGGAAGAAAAGGAACAATTATTCAGCAGAATTTGCGACAACTTCGAAACGATTCTGGGACACAACAACCGTGTCACCATCGAACTGCTTCGTCCCTCACACGTCACGGGGTATGAAAGTCTTCCCGTAGATGAAATTTTCGGTGCCTACAACGGTTTGGCCCACTTTAACGAAGATATGTTCAACAACAAGTTGGCCTTCATCGTCATTTTGAATTTTCCACACTTCACTTTGCGCGAAAAAATCAACAATGGCGAGAACTGGTCAGTTAGGGAATGGGGCTATGTGCGTTTAGGAGACGTATTCACCAATCGCGTTCCCGCCTCTGTAGAACAGCAAATCAACGCTGCCACGGCCGCCGCAGAAAACTACATTGCCAACTATAACATTTATATGGGTATGGTTTGGAGCGACAAAAACATCAGATACTGGGGTGCCGACACCAAGCTCATCACCCACTGGGGCTTGCGCGACGAAATCAAGGCCTGCTACAGCGATCCAGTCAACGGACCAGAAAAACAAAGCATCATCTACAACATTCTTTCCCGCATCACCGATCAAAGCATTGCCGAAGATGTCATCAACAAAGACGAATACATTTGGTATCCATCTACCAACCAGACCTTCGTCCAACGCGTTGAAATCAAGGGAAAATCAGAAAACAACAAACGTTATGAATATTTGCTGAAAAACTTCAAGGCAGAAAAAGCCGCAGACGAATATTACGAAAACAGCAACTTCATTACCAGAAAATTTGAAGACGAATATGAAATTTCCGTTGAACAAACAGAAAGATTGTTCCAGGAATTACTTTCTTCTCCGCAGGTTAAAGAAGTGGCGGAATTAATTTCCAAAAGATTAGGAAGAAAACTGCAAGCTTTCGACATCTGGTATGACGGTTTCAAAGCCCGTAGTTCTATGGATCAGCAGAAGTTGGACAGCATCACGATGAAAAAATATCCAAACACCGAAGCTTTTGCCAAAGACCTTCCCAACATTTTGAAAAAATTAGGTTTCACGGCACAAAAGGCCAAATTCATCTGTGAACACGTATCCGTAGATCCATCTATCGGTGCCGGACACGCTTGGGAATCAATGATGAAAGACGACAATTCGATGTTGAGAACCCGCATTGGTGAAAACGGTATGGACTACAAAGGTTACAACATCGGCGTTCACGAATTCGGCCACAATGTGGAGCAGACCATTTCCTTACACGACGTTGACAACTACTTCCTTCGCGGCGTTCCCAACACCGCCTTCACCGAAGCATTGGCATTTACCTTCCAAAACCGCGATTTAGAATTGCTGGGCCTAACCAACAAAGACACCATCAACTCCTATCTCAACACCCTTGACATTTTCTGGGGCTGCTACGAAATTATGGGAGTTTCCTTAGTGGACATTAAAACTTGGCAGTGGATGTACGCCCACCCCAAGGCAACGCCTGAGCAATTGAAAAATGCCGTCGTTGGAATTGCCAAGGAGGTTTGGAACACCTATTACGAACCTATTTTCAAGGTTAAAGACCAAGACATCTTGGCTTGCTATTCCCACATAATTGTCGATCCGCTTTACCTTTCCGCTTACCCAATTGGCCATTTGATTGATTTCCAATTGGAAAGCTATTTGGAAGGCAAAAACATCGGTGACGAAGTTCAGCGTATCTACGCAATGGGCAAACTTGCACCCGATTTGTGGATGCAACGTGCCGTGGGTCAGAAATTGTCGGTAGAACCGCTCTTGACAGCCACTTCAGCCGCCACCATTGCCGTTACCAATTATGACAAGCAAATCAAAAAAGAGAAAAAATCAGAAAAGAAATTTGAAAAGAAAAAGAAAAGACAATAATTTGTAGAGACACAATATTTTGCGTCTAAAAAAAACAGTATATTTGCAAACAATAAAAAAAAGGTAATATGCATATCGCCGTAGCAGGAAATATAGGTTCGGGAAAAACCACCTTGACCACTATGTTGGCCAAACATTATGGTTGGGAACCAATGTACGAAAGTGTAGAAAACAACCCCTATTTAGCAAGTTTTTATGAAGACATGCAGCGTTGGTCTTTCAACATCCAGGTGTACTTTTTAAATAGCCGGTTCAGACAGGTTATCGATTTACGTAAAAAGAAGAAAGACGTCATTCAGGACCGAACCATTTACGAAGACGCCTACATTTTCGCCCCCAACCTTCACGATATGCAGCTGATGCCGACCCGTGATTTTGACAACTATATTTCACTCTTTGAATTGATGTCTCAATTTTTAGAATTCCCCGACCTGCTGATTTATCTCAAGGCCGACATTCCGACATTGGTTGCTCAGATCAACAAACGTGGCCGCGACTACGAAAACACCATCAGAATCGATTATCTTCAACACTTAAACGAAAAATACGAAAACTGGATTGCCAACTATCCCGGAAAGTTGCTGGTCATTGATGTTAACACCATCAAATTTGCGGAACGTGCCGAAGATTTCGGCATCGTCATCGACAAAATCAACGCGGAATTATTCGGTTTATTCAAATAAGGTATGGCCATTCACATTATTATTCCCGCACGCTACGCATCCACGCGTTTTCCAGGCAAGCCGTTGGCACTCATTCACGGGAAACCGATGATTCAATGTGTCTATGAAGCGGCTTCCACATCGGCAGCGGATTGTGTCACCGTGGCCACCGACGACACACGAATTGAAAACTGTGTTAAAAGCTTTGGAGGAAATGTTGTGATGACTTCCCCCACCCTTCCTTCCGGCACCGACCGCTGCGGAGAAGCCGCCCAGAAACTCCATTTGGCACCCGACGACATCATCATCAATGTGCAGGGCGACGAACCCTATATCACCAAAGAAGTTATCAACTTATTGATTGACAACATCAAAAAAGAACACATACAAATCTCGACCCTTATTACCCCACTTACCGAAGAAAGCGAAATCGTAGATCCCAACAAAGTCAAAGTCGTTTTTGATAAAAACGGGAAAGCCATCTACTTCAGTCGCCATACCATTCCATATCTACGTAATCCTCAACAATATACGCCCAATTATTACAAGCATATCGGAATTTACGCCTACAAGCACCAATGCTTGCAGGAACTCATTCAACTTCCTGAATCGTCATTGGAAAAAAGTGAAAAACTCGAACAACTGAGATGGATTGAAAACGGTTATTCCATTTACGTTTCGATTTGTGAATACGAAGGAATTGGCATAGACACCCCCGAAGACTTGGAAAAATTAAACATAAAAAACTAAGAATTTAGATTTTACGCTATGATCGTTACTTATCTGATTAAGGCTCTTACCGAAAAAGATTCGGTTTATATATCCAATCTTGGTCTCTTTTGCAAACAGTACCAAGCCGCACAGATTCTCGACGG
The DNA here is from genome assembly GCA_024400755.1 of Bacteroidales bacterium. Lineage (GTDB taxonomy): Bacteria > Bacteroidota > Bacteroidia > Bacteroidales > WCHB1-69 > RUG11690. The sequence goes on from JAKSMG010000012.1 coordinate 6,643, forward strand.
TCAAATCATTCCGCCCTGCCACAAGGTTGTTTTCGACCCCAATTACGACGGCAACGGCTTTGCATTCACGATGTTTGTGTCAATGAAAGCCGGGCTACTCACCTCCGACGCCACCGTGAAAGTCAACCAATGGGTAAACGAATTAAAAAATGCCTTAGACAACAACAAAAGCGTCAGTTTTGAAAATTTCGGGACTTTCGCCAAAAACGGTGACGGCATCATCACCTTTGAAAGCGACAGAATTTCAGAATTGAATATTGAATTTGAGGGAATGGAAACCGTTCCCTTAAGCCATCAAGCCGTCGGAGTAGCTGTTGAAAATGTCAATACGTCATTAACCGAAAGCGAAGAAACCTCATCAACCATTGCTGAAGTTGAAGAATCTGACGTTGAAGTTGTTGAAGAAGAAAAACAAATGACGTTGGTTGAAAATGAAGACATCTCGACGACAATTGAAGAGACAGAGAAAGACGATGATAATAATAATGGCAATGAAGAAGAAGAAGAGGAACAGGAAGAAGAAGATGTTGTTGTTGATGATACGTCAAAGAAGAAACACAAAAAACGTCGTGCTTGGCTTGTCATTGTAATTATCATAGTGGTTTTAGCGATTTTGGATGCACTTGGTTATATTTTCAGAGAAGAAATTGAAAAATTCTATTATCAGCAAATAGACAAAAACAACACTGAAGAAATAGAAGCACAGGAATCCGAAGATTTTATATACGAAAATCCACAAGACACTTATGCCGAAATCGATTCAACAGTTGAAGAAGCTGATATAGAAGCAATTGAAGAAACTGAAAATACCGCAGACAAACAAGAAAGCGGCACGATAAACAAGGTTCCCAAAGCAACGACAGACAATGGACTTACCAACGACGACAACTTCATCATTCGCTTTGAAAAAGGCAAGCACTACGTCATCGCAGGCAGCTTCCCAACCGAAGCCGACGTCCGCAAACACATCAAGCAGCAACACCTTGAAAAATACAACCCAAAAGCTGTCAAACAAGACGGTGTTTCAAATTTGCGTGTCTGTATCGGCATTTTCGACAACGAAGCAGATGCCGAGAACTTCAGGAACTCCGTCAATGCCAAATATTGGGTGCTGAATTAGGAAAATTATCTTCAAACGCATACAAAATATCGCTATCATTCAAGCTGGAATAGCAAATAAAACGGCGGCATAGTTAAACCGATTTTAATAAAAAAAGATTTTCGATAAAAAAGGGGATTTTGTATTTGCAAAATCCCCTTTTTTTTACTACTTTTGCACCAAATTAATTTATAATGCCAAAATATTTGAAGACCATAATATAATTCAATATAAATCATTAAAAATTATCAACTTATGACAATGCAAGAAAAAATAAACGAATTGCTGGAGTTGCGCAACAAAGCCCGTTTGGGTGGCGGAGAAAAGCGTATTGACAAACAGCATTCGCAAGGAAAGTTCACCGCACGTGAACGAATCCTGATGTTCCTTGACGAAGGTAGCTTCGAAGAATTCGACATGTTCGTTTCCCATCGTTGCACCAATTTCGGATTAGAGAAGGAAAAATACCTTTCCGACGGTGTGGTTACCGGTTATGGTACCGTAGAAGGTCGTTTGGTTTATGTTTTCTCACAAGACTTTACCGTTTTTGGCGGTTCCTTGTCAGAAACATTTGCTCAAAAAATATGCAAGGTGATGGATCAGGCTATGAAGGTTGGCGCACCTGTTGTCGGCTTCAACGATTCCGGTGGAGCACGTATCCAGGAAGGCGTGAACAGCTTGGCCGGTTATGCCGAAATTTTCCAGCGTAACATTTTGGCTTCAGGCGTTGTCCCACAGATTTCCGCCATCTTCGGTCCCTGCGCCGGTGGTGCCGTTTATTCACCAGCCTTGACCGACTTCATCATGATGCGCAAGAACACCAGTTACATGTTCGTTACCGGTCCAAAGGTTGTGAAGACCGTGACCAACGAAGACGTTACTGTTGAAGACCTTGGTGGTGCTTCCATTCACTCATCAAAGTCAGGCGTTGCCCACTTTGCTGTTGACAGCGAAGAAGAAGGTATTGCCTTATTGCGTGAATTGATGTCATACATTCCTTCCAACAATATGGAAGAAGCCCCCACAATTCCTTGTGACGACCCGATCAACCGTCTGGAAGATTCTTTGAACGCCATCATTCCTGACAATCCAAACAAACCATACGATGTGAAGGAAGTTATCAATGGCATTGTCGATAACGGCAAATTCCTGGAAATCCAGCCCAACTACGCTCCCAACCTCATCATTGGTTTCGCACGTTTTAATGGTATGTCCGTAGGTATCGTGGCCAATCAGCCCAAATATCTGGCCGGTGTGCTCGACATCAACGCTTCCCGCAAGGGTGCCCGCTTCGTCCGTTTCTGCGACGCGTTCAACATTCCGTTGGTCACCTTGGTTGACGTTCCCGGCTTCCTTCCCGGCACTGCCCAGGAATACGGCGGCATCATCCTGCACGGCGCCAAATTGCTGTACGCATACGGCGAATGCACCGTTCCAAAAGTTACCGTCATCTTGCGTAAGAACTATGGTGGCGCATATTGCGTAATGAGCTCAAAACACCTCCGCGGCGACATCAACTACGCTTGGCCAACTGCCGAAATCGCCGTTATGGGTGGCAAAGGCGCAGTGGAAATCCTGATGGGTAAGGAAATCAAGGCTATTGAAGATCCTCAGAAACAGGCCGAATTCATCGCTGAAAAAGAAGCCGAATACAGAGACGCTTTCGCTAATCCGTATGTGGCTGCCAAGTACGGCTATATCGATGACGTTATCGAACCTCGCAACACCCGTTTCCGTGTCATCAGAGCTTTGGAATCTCTCAGAAACAAACGTCTGGAAAATCCTGCCAAGAAACACGACAACCTTCCATTATAATTGTTTATCAATCTAAAAGAATAATTACTAATGAATAATATTAAACATAAATTATTAACACTTTGCGTCGTTCTCCTGGCAGGCACCACCCTGTTCGGACAACAGGTAAGCGACTTGCGTATCAACGAGCTGCTTATCAAAAACGACTCAAACTATGTTGACGAATACGGCCGCCACGTACCTTGGGTTGAGATCTTCAACACCGCGTACAACAGCGTGAACATCGCAGGCTGCTTCCTCACCGACGACACCACGGGTTTGGCTGCCGGTGACTACAGCAACTGGTACCGTATTCCTTCCACCGACCCCACCACGCTGATTCCTCAGCGCAGTATGCTGGTTTTCTACTTGGACAACTCCCCACTCTATGGCACTTACCATACCAACTTCGATCCCAATCAGTCCTCAAACCACTACATCGCTTTGATTAGCTCTAATGGTAAAACGCTGATTGACATCTTCCACTACCCCGCCAACCTGGCCAATGTACCTCAGTCATTCGGCTGTATTGACGACGGCATCAGCACTATCGTTGATGAAAATGGAAAAACTGTCAGCAATATGGCTATCCTCGACTACTTCACACCGGGCTCCACCAACAAGGTACACGTGGGTGCCACCAAGTCAGAGCACCTGCAAAAAAGCGACCCTCACGGTATCGGTTTGGCAGTCATCTCTATCAGCGTGGTATTTGCCGCTTTGATTATGATTTTCATCATGCTGAAGATTTTCGGTCTCGTTTCTACCCGTAAAGACCGCAAGGCAAGTCAGGCTCAAGCCGCGACCGCTGCCACAGCCGACACCACACAGGCAACTGCTGCTAAAGACGGTCCTACCGGTGAAGAAATCGCCGCCATCGCTATGGCTTTACATTGCTTTATGAACAGCCAGCACGACGAGGAAAGCGAAGTCATCACCATAGACATGCCTTCAAAGCACTACTCACCCTGGTCACAGAAAAATTTGGTGATGAAGAAAGTCACAAGACGCAGATAACGGATTAATTCATTAAAACAATTTAGATTACAATGAAAACCTATAAATTTACCATTAACGGCAACAAATACACTGTTGACATCAACAACATCGAAGACGGCAAAGCCGAAGTGGAAGTCAACCGTACTCCCTACACTGTTGAGTTAGAGATGGACGAGATGAAAGTTTCCGCTCCCAAAGTCGTGAAGGTGGCTGCTCCTGCCGCTCCCAAGGCCGGCACCACCCAAGCCAATGTTTCTAAAGCTCCCGCAGCTCCAACCGCCAGCGGTGCCACTATTAAGTCTCCGCTTCCAGGCGTTGTTTTGGACGTATTCGTTCACGAAGGCGACAGCGTTAAAGCTGGTCAGCACGTCATGCTGCTCGAAGCTATGAAGATGGAAAACAACATCGACGCACCAAAGGACTGCGTGATCAAGCAGATCAGAGCTCGCAAAGGCGATTCCGTGATGGAAGGTGATGTCCTCATCGTTTTAGAATAACAGAATTATTAATCGTAAAACAATAAAACTTTAGATAATGAAGGAATTTTTTATTGAAGGTCTGAAGCAATTTTTCGATTACTCAGGTTTCGCCAACTGCGAATTGGGTAACTTGATTATGATTGTCGTCGGACTTATATTTATCACCCTGGCCATCGTCAAGGAATACGAACCTATGCTGCTGATTCCTATCGGATTCGGTATCATCTTGGGTAACATTCCTTTCACCGATGGTTTGCAAGTAGGTGTTTACGAGAACGGTTCTGTACTCAACTACCTGTACTTTGGTGTATTGAAAGGTGTTTATCCACCATTGATATTCCTCGGTATCGGTGCCATGACCGACTTCTCGGCCCTGATTTCCAACCCTAAGTTAATCTTGATCGGTGCCGCCGCTCAAGGTGGCATTTTCGCTGCTTACGCAGCTGCCTTGGCTTTGGGTTTCACCCCAATGGAAGCTGGTGCTATCGGCATCATCGGCGGCGCCGATGGTCCTACCGCCATCTTCATTTCCTCCAAGCTTGCTCCGAGCCTGATGGGTGCCATCGCTATTTCGGCATACTCCTATATGGCATTGGTTCCTGTTATCCAGCCGCCAATTATGAGACTACTCACCACCAAGAAGGAACGCCTCATCAGAATGCGTCCTCCAAGAGCCGTCAGCCACAGAGAAAAAGTTATGTTCCCTCTCTTGTGCATCCTTTTGACCGCATTCCTCGTACCTACGGGTCTTCCATTGCTGGGTATGCTCTTCTTCGGTAACCTGCTGAAAGAAAGCTCTGTAACCAAGCGTCTGGCCAACACCGCTTCCAATGCCCTCATCGACATCGTTACCATCCTTATCGGTTTGACCGTCGGTTGCTCAACCCAGGCCAGCACCTTCTTGAAAGTGGAATCCATCCTGATTTTCGTGCTGGGTGCGTTCTCATTCGTAATTGCAACCACTTGTGGTGTTTTGTTCGTTAAGATTTTCAACCTCTTCTTAAAAGAAGGAAACAAGATCAACCCACTCATTGGCAACTCTGGTGTTTCTGCCGTTCCCGACAGTGCCCGTGTTTCTAACGTGGAAGGTTTAAAATACGACAAAACCAACTACTTGCTGATGCACGCCATGGGTCCCAACGTGGCCGGCGTTATCGGTAGCGCGGTCGCCGCAGGTATCCTGTTGAGCTTCTTATACTAATATTATATAGGTATAAATATTTCAAGTCCCTGTAAACTCAAATACAGGGACTTTTTTTATGCCAAAAATTTCTGCAATCACAACCATTATTGGCAAGACGTCAACTACTTCATCAGCGTTTCCGCAAAGGCACTCGCCTCTGCCTCCTTTTCTTTGCGTTCTTTTTGATAAGAATCACAAGGACATTCAATGAAGACATCCTTTTTCCCGTGCAGGATCAGATGACCGATTTCGTGGAATAAAACCGACTTGAATTTTTGATAATCAAGCACATTGTCGGCCAACTGAATACAAGGAGTTCCCTTAATCCAACGCGTGGCTCCCTGTGCGTTCATTCCTTTAAGACGTGGAGTCTTGACAAGTACAACGCCATATTCTGAACAAAAGCGCCAAGCCCGCTCGAAAAGGTCTTCACACTCGTTCGCTAGAATATCCTGCAAAAGCGGTAGTGCCGACTTGAAAGCCTTTTCTGAATACGTACAGCGAACCGGCTCTTCGGCAAATTGGATTTCACCCTTTCTAAGCCAGGCAGACATTACATAGGGATTGGACACTTCAGACAACGAAATGCTGAAGGCCACCTTTAGTTTTTGATTCATATAATAGTCATTCCACGCTTTTGGAGAACTTACTCCGAAGAAGGCCAACAACTGACCAGCCCTTGCAACCGGGTCATTAGTCAGCTGCAACCACCCCATCTTCGCCATTTCGGTGAACGGAAAATTCTTTGTCCACACGATTGATTCACTAAGAAGTTCTTCCTGCTTTTTACGAGCGACATACTCATCATAGTTTCCCTGTTTTTTCAACCAGAAACCCGCGGGAATTTGGGTGACGTTCTCAAAAGCAACCGCCATATCGGGAGTTACCGAACTATTACCACCGATAATGGCAATAATGGTCTTTTCTGGTTTACCGGAACGAACGGCAAACTCCTTTACACTCATTTTCATCTCCTCCAACTTTTCGGCCAGGGTAACGCCTGGATGGAAAGCTGTAAACCGTTTTTCATCAACATAATAAGCCATAATTTACTCCTTTCTTTTATTCGTGATAATTACAAATTTCTTCTATCTTCACTTCTTTAACTTCTACCTTCAATATCTCTTTTCCATCTTTTACTTGCACTATTGGACTAAATACCATTCTATACGGTTGATCCAAATCACAGGCCCATTGTCCTTTCCTATCTTCACGCAAGGGATGATATCGTCCCGGATAATAAACCAGTTCATCCATACTATCCGCAGCACGCAAATCGTCAATCCTTTGTGCAAACAGCCGTGCCCTCAGTGGTCCTAATTCTTTTTGTCGCTTTTTCTCATTCGTTGCCCATTGTGCAAGTTTTTTGGTTTCAAAACATACTTTCATTTTTGGTGGATTTAAGTTTTCCTTTCATCCGCTGCAAAAATACAAATATTTATTATTCACAGCGTCTGTAAATTATTTTTTTATCAACATATTTTTCAACAATTATTTTGTCAAAAATTTCAGACTGCAAATATACAAACAATTTTTAATTTATAATAGTTTTATATATTTTCGTTATTTTTTCTAAAAATAAATCAAATTAAAAGTATGTTAGAATAGAAAAAATTTACCACTTGCTCTATTCATAATGCAAATTGTTTGACAAATCCTGATGAGTAGCAGTGGGTGGAATGCCAGGGAACTGAACAGTTAATGCATACAAGGGTCTTAAGTTTCGACACTTAGCCAACAGAAAGACGGTGCGTCTGTCGTCATTCTGATAAAAGAAAGCAGAAAAATGAGGACAAAAAAAAGAGACGCATAAACGTCTCTTTTTCTATAAGGAAATTAGGGGGAAATTATTCACCAACTTTTACCAATTCCACATCAAAAACGAGTGGTGAGCAAGGAGGAATAACCTGATTGCCTCTTTCTCCGTATGCCAAGTTGGAAGGAATCAGCAAAGTGGCCTTGCCACCTTCTTTCATTTTAGCAATACCTTCTTCCCAACCAGGAATAACTTGGCCTTGACCCAACACGAATTCGATAGGTTCGCCACGTTCAATAGAGCTGTCGAAAACAGTTCCGTCAAGTAATCTGCCGGTATAATGAACAGAAACTTTCTTGCCATTTTCAGCTTGTGCGCCTTTACCAGCTACTTTCTGAATATAATACAAACCAGAAGCAGTTGGAGCCACTTTAATTTTATTGTCGGCAATGTATTGTGTCATAATGGAATCTTCAGCAGCTTTAGCTTGTTCAATCATCACTTGGTATTTAGCTTCCTGTTCTTTCATCATAGCTTCGACCTCTGCCTTAGGCATTAATTCTGTCATTTTGAAAGTAAAGTAAAGTTCCTTTTCATCAAAAGGATTGGTTCCGCCCATATAATGGAAGAAAGTGTCGGCATCCAGAATAAAAGTAGCGCTATCGCCAACGTGCATCATACGCAAAGCACTGTAAACATCACCCTTATACAGAGATTCCTGAATCATTTCCTGGATAGGCATAGAAGGAACCAAAACAGAGTCTTTCAAAGACAATTGATAGAACAAGCTTACCACGTCACCGGTTTGAGCCTGTGCTGAATCTTTGTTGATAACATAAAACTTGTAATAAATACCAGATTCCTTGTCATGTTTGAATCCTTTGTACTTGCTACAAGCAGTGAAGTTGAAGGCAAAAGCCACAGCCAACAACAACAAGGCAATTTTTGAAATAGTTTTTTTCATTGTTTTGTTTTTTTAATTAGATTAATAATATTAATGATTTACAATTTCCACATTCATAATCAACGCTTCGCGTCCTTTGATTCTATTGCCATCACCGCCGGCACCGTATGCCAGATGTGATGGAACCACCAATCGGGCCTTCGCACCCGGTGACAGCAATTTGGCCACTTCGTGCAAAGCCGGGATTTCCTCGCTTTTCTCCACTCTAAAAGTTTTGATGCCGTCTGTTTCAGAATTATAGACTTCCTCTCCGGACAAAAGCTGAATAGTATATTTCACTGCCACGCTATCACCTTCCATAAAACAGCGACCACTACCCTGCTTGAGGATCTCATAATTCAAACCAGTGCCCGTTGTCGTCATATTCCAATGATGGCGTTTGATTACCAGGGCGATTTCCTCTTGTTCCAATGCCAGGATTCGTTTATTTCCCTGAATGAAGGGATCCGGTTTTTCCTCCACGACCTCATTGCCACCGACAGAGACAATCCCCGTTGTTTTGTGACCACAAGCACCCAACAACGACAAGCCACCCAAAAGTAGCAGTCCAACCCCCAGTTTAATAAAGTTCTCCTTCATATTCTTTCAGCACATTTTCAAAATGGGCGATCGTATTTTCCAACGTATCAAAATAATCGGCAGCCGCGGCGTTGCGATGGCCGCCCCCGTTAAAATGCTTACGGGCGAATTGATTTACATCGAAAGTTCCTTTTGAACGAAAAGACACGTGGATTTTATTGCCTCGTTCCGAAAAGAACGCCGTAAACAATATTCCCTTCATCGACAAACCGTAATTGACAAATCCTTCCGTATCGCCATCCTTATAAAAATTGGCTTTCATATCATCCGCCGTCAAATAGGTATAGGAAGTGGCTTTGTCGGGCATCACCTTCAAGCGCTGACTAAGCAGCAGTCCCAACAGTCTCATTCTGCTTTCGGAATAGTTGTCATAGACTTTCCTGTGAATATCTTCGCCATCAACGCCTCGTTTAATCAACTTTTCGATCGTGCGATAGGTGGCCGGATAATTGCAGGAATAAGTCAGCGAACCCGTATCGGTAATCATTCCGACATAAAGGCATTGCGCGATAGCCAAAGACAACTTGTCCTGGCCATATTTCAAGTGTTTATACAAGAAATCATAGACCAATTCGGAAGCAGAAGTCGTTTTTACGCAGGAATGCATCACATCGCAATCGATTTCGGGATGGATATGATGGTCGATAAGGATTTTATAGGCCTTTGACTTTAGCAATAGATTTTCAATATCTCTACCTGCACGATGAGGCGCATTCATATCCACAACGAAAATAAGGTCTGCTTCTTTGAGCACCTTTTTCACCTGGCTCAAATGTCCGTCGGCGACAAGTACCTTTTCACTATTGGGCATCCATTCCAAAAAATCAGGAAAGCGGTTGGGAATGATGGCATCGACCGTTTTTCCTTCATTTTCCATAAAATTATACAACGCCAAAGAAGAACCAATAGCATCCCCGTCAGGGTTGTAATGTGTGACAATGGCAATTTTTTCTGCCTTTGCGATGGCTGCCTTAGCCTTTTCTACGTCAACTTTTTTCAATTTCGCAAAATTTAATCGGCAAAATTACAAAATTTAATTGAATTGACGATTAATATTATTTAATGACAAAAAAATTGTTGCAAAATGTTAAATTATTGATTTCCAATTTATTATAAATAATCTCATTTAATTAAAATGACCATATCGCAATTAACCTCAGTTCTTTTGGGAACAAAGCGTAAAATGAAATTCCAAACCGCCTGCATTTCGATTTTGTGCCGTAATCAGATTACAATTTATAACGAAAGGTTGGCAATTTCTGTTTGTAGCTTTGCCAGGAACGTGGCCCCGTGCGTGCCATCCATCTGCGTATGATGATATTGGAAAGAAATGGGCAAAACATCTTTCAACAACTTCTTTCGATAACGCCCCCACATCACCATCGGATTGACAAAAAGTTCGGTATATTGATTGATTATGCTGTCGATTTCGGTTTGCACCAAGGTTGATGTGCCAATCACCATATCTTCTTCACGGAAAAAGCTTTCGCAACTTTCAGACACTTGTTTTGTCAGCTTCAAATAATCATCATTAAATTTATGAATATCTGAAACATAATGAATATCACAAGAATTTATTCCGCCTTTTTTATTGGGAACAATCACATTAATGGCCAAACTGTCATAACGAAACAATCCTCCATTTTGAGGTAAGAGGAAGAACTGTTCCATTTGAGAGGCTGCCTTCCCAATGCAAAAGCACATCAGCATATTGAGTTTTAGTCCAGTCTTTTTACTCAATCGCGTCAGATGACGAATATCCATAGTTTTCGTCAGCGTCACCATTGGCATAGGCGACTTCATCCAAAGTTCAAAAGCCTGAGCACGAGCGGTAGTTTTAGGATCAACTTCTTGTTTCATAATATTTTATAGTAATTATTTTTCAAACCGTCTTAAAAATTTCAATTTTCTCAATCCGATTTTTTCGTTATATGGATGTTCACGCAAAGAAAGATTGAAATGAGTATTTCCAATGAGCACCGTTGACGGATGCGTAAATTCCCTAAAGCCCCATTCACCGTGATATGCACCCATACCTGAATGCCCCGTCCCGTTAAAAGGAACCCCTTTCACCATCAGATGCACACAAACCTCGTTGATACAACCGCCGCCATACTGTTGCGTCCGCATAGTTTTCTTAGCCCAACGCATATTTTTAGTAAACAAATACATCGCCAAGGGATGTTCGCGTGCCGCAATAGTCGCCATCACACTGTCAATTTCAGAATCCTTAAATGGGACGATCGGCAACAACGGACTGAACAACTCGTGCATCACGATAGGTTCATCAATGCGTACCGGATAAATCACGGTAGGCGCATAACGACCGTTTTGCTCGTCACCGAAGCCACCAAAAACGATCCTGTCGCGATATTCATCCGCCTCTTTAGCACACTTTGAATAGGCCTGAGACGTAATCAGTTTTGGATAGTCTTGATTTTGAGTTGCATTTTCCCCAATTTGCTTGATAAAAGCCGATTTTAGCTCTTCCAAAAACGCTTCCGCCACTTCTTCTGCCACGGCAATCTGATTGATATTGATACAAATTTGTCCTGCATTGCAGAGTTTAAAGAAAGCGATTTTACGAGCGGCGTCCTTCAAATCGGCATCTTTACGCACCACGCACCAGTTGCCGGTTTCGCCGCCCAACTCCAAGGCCACGGGCGTTAAGTTTTGCGCTGCCATTGCCAACACATGCTTTCCAACTTGAGGCGATCCGGTATAGAAAATCTTGTCAAAACGTTGGGAAAGACACAGATCCGCCACCTCGTGACCACCATCGACCAAAGTCACATATTTTGGCGGAAAGACCTCCGCAAGAAATTTTTTCATTGCTGCCGTGCAAGCCGCTGACTTTGAGCTGGCCTTCACCACCACGGTATTGCCACCACAAATGCTCGCCGCCACCACGCCAAGCGTCAGCAGGATAGGAAAATTAAACGGACTGATAACCAATGTAACACCGTAGGGCATCTTATAAACCTTGGTCGTCAAACTGGGGAAACACATCCAACCGCTGAAATGCCGCTCAGGATGCGCCCAACGACGCAATCCCCTGATAATCTCGTTAATTTCAACAATCACGGGACCAATGTCGCACAAATAAGCTTCCACCGCACTTCTTCCCAAATCTTCCGCCAACGCGTGCTCAAACTCCTCCTCGTGTGCAATGACGGCATCTCGGAGCTTTTTCAACTGCCGGATACGCCATTTCACATCCAAAGTGGCACCCGTGCGAAAAAAATCTCGCTGTTTCTGTACTAACGATTGAATTTCACCTTCTGTATAAGACATAATTTTTCCCTTTCAGTATATTTTATATTGATAAAAACAGATGAAAACACTACATTCCCATCTATTTTTCTTTTTGCAAAGTTACTAAAAATTCTTCAAAAAACATTACTTTTGCCACACATTAAACTAACACGGATGAGTATGTTCATAATGACCCTTATAATGGCCCTATTCCTGGCCTTGATATTAGCCCTAATTCCCCATATCGTATGGTTTTTCATTTTCATTATCAGCAAGATAGGCGGATTTCACGTTTCATACACACCTTTCGGATGGACCGCATTGGTGTTGGTGCTTGTGTGCTGGCTCATTCTTGCCTATGGCGTTTTTATCGGACGATGGAAATTGACCGTCAACACAATTGATTACCAACACTCTGACATTCCCGCTGCCTTCGACGGATATAAAATAGTGCACATTTCCGACCTGCATCTTTCCACTTTTAACGACAATCCTAAAAAACTGCATCAATTTGTGGATAAAATCAACAGTCTGGAACCCGACTTGGTATGTTTCACCGGCGACCTTGTCACCATCGGTGTGGCGGAGGCTGAACCCTATCTCAACGATCTCCGCTGCATTCAGGCCAGAGACGGTGTCGTTTCCGTGCTAGGCAACCACGACTTTCTTTTGTACGCAAGAAGATTTCAGGATAAGACACAACAAGATGCCGCTTTGGATTCGCTCGTTCGCTTCCAAAGGGACTTGTTAAGATGGAAACTGCTTCGCAACGAAAATTGCATAATCCAGCGCGGCAGCGACAGCATCACCATCATTGGTGTGGACAACATAAACAACTCCAAACAGGGATTTCGGACCATCAACAGCGGTGACCTGAGCAAAGCTGCCGCCAACACGGACGGTTTCCGCATTTTGCTATCGCACGATCCTTCACATTGGTCAGCGGAAGTCGTTCCCAACACAGATATTCAGCTCACCCTCAGCGGGCACACACATGCCGCCCAATTCCGCATTTTCGGCTGGTCTCCCGCCCAATGGATGTTCCAACACGTGGACGGTCTCCACGAAAAAGAAGGTCAAACACTCTACATCAATATTGGACTCGGCTGCACCGTACCATTCCGCATCGGCGCCAATCCTGAAATCACGTTAATTAGACTGAAAAAGTAAGATGTAGTGTCACATATTTTTCAAAAAATAGACGACAAATATGTAATCATCCATATACAAACATTTCCACACAAAAATAAAAATAAGAAAAATTTTCATTATTTTTATTTTTTGTATAAAAAAAAGTTGTATTTTTGCAGGCGAAAAAGGAAAAGAAACGTGCAACAAAAAACGCATATACACAAATATAACAAATTGTATTACAAATAAATAAAATTACAAAATAAAATTCAACTAAAAAAAACACGCAAAAATCGAAAAACAAACAAAAAAAAATTATATCTTTGCATTATCAAAACGAAATACCATGAACACTTATGAAATCTTATTTTCCTGCGTTTCTTTACTTGCCACAATAGGTATCTTCACTGCATTATACAAAATCGGCAAGAAAATTGGAATCTTTGAAGAATCCATTCGTTACATCAACCAATCTACCACCCAATGCGAAAACCGGATCAACAAATTAGAAGACTTAAGTGTTTCTATGCATTCCGACATTTTGGCCATCAAAACATTTCTCATTACTAAATACAAAAATGCGGAATCCATCTGGGGTGTCAAAAACAGTCCCACAAAATTAAGCGAAAACGGCAAAATGCTTTTTGACGCAATTCGTGGCGATCAATTTCTTCTTGACAACAAGAGCATTCTATTACAACAACTTAGCGAGAAAGCTCCTCAAACGCCCTTAGACGTTGAAAATGACTCTAACGAGATACTTTTACGTCAAACGGAAACCGAAATTTTCAATGGGTTAAAGAATTGGGTCTATGAAAGTTCCGCATTATTAGTCAATGGAGAAGACGGACCAAGGCCATATACAATCACCTTAAACGACGTTTGTTTTGTGTTAAGCATTCCTCTTCGAGATATGTACTTAGAAAAGCATCCCGAATTAATCAACAATTCCGTTATTAATTAGCAATAACGCATTCACTGTAATTGTAGATTTTCTCCTTCAAACTACTCTTCAGTCAAAGTCTGCAAAAAAGCTTTTAAATCTTCGATTTGAGATGGAGTGAGCAAAACTCCACCATCTGAAACGTGGTGCATTAGTGGATTCACATACGGACTATTAATTTGTCCGGTATTGTAAAACTCCAACACTTCATCAAGCGTTTGGAAACGACCGTCACGCATATAAGGAGGAGTTAATGCGATATTGCGCAAAGTGGGTGCCCTATACGCACCGTGATCCACCTCGTTTCCTGTAACAGCATACCGATCCGCCGGATCATTAAACACATTCTCCAAAGCGTTATTATAAAACAGATTTGTTGTAAACAACGGACTACCATCGCCTCCGTGACAATGAAAGCAATCGGCGCCTTCTTCCGTAGTAAAAAGGACATAACCCCTTAACTCCTGTGGTGTCAACTGAACTTGTCCACACAAATATTTATCGAATTTGGAATTTGAGCACACCAGCGTTCGTACATACTGAGCTATTGCCTTCGCAATTCGGTCCACGTTTACTTCCGGAGTTCCAAAAGCAGCCGCAAACATAGGAGGATAATCGTCATTGGATTTCACGGCGGCCACTACCCTATCATAAGAACTGTTCATCTCTGTAGGGTCAACAAAAGTCGCCAAGACAATCGACTCGATATCGGAAGCCGCCCCATTCCATAAATAGCCATTGTTATTGAACACAAGATTGATCAGTGGCAACGGCACGTGGTGAGTAGGTCTTCCCGACAAGCCCACAGGTTTTCCTCCTGGAAAACGAGGGTTATCCACACCGATGTCAAAACCGTGATTTGGACTATGACAAGTTGAGCAACTCATCATCTGCATAGAATCTTCTCCCAAATAACCACACAAGTGACCATCGTAAAACAACTTCTTTCCCAATGCGACACCTTCGACAGTCATAGGATTATCGGAAGGAATATTCAATTTTGTAGGAAAATACCAAGGAACCGCCAACTCGTACGGAGTGGCCTTAAATTCAGGCTTATGACACGCACACAACAGTATTACCGATGCTGTCAAAAAACATAAACAAGTCGTGCCTCGGTTTAATTTCATAATTCAAGAGTCAACTGTTCGCCTTGGTCTCCAGAAAACTTGTCATCGTCCTTATCTGACTGAGAATCAATATTTTCATAAATATCCTTTGCTACCTGCATATCCACATCTTCCAAAGGTTCGACCTCTTCCAATTCGTCTTCTGACGTTTCCTCTTCTTCTGGTTCTTCGTAGGGCAATGGCTCAACAAACTTTACAGACTTAATATTGGCAAAATTGAGTTTCTTGCCTTTTGCCTTAACATTCATCACCTCTACAAAATCTGCCACATTGACCACTTCCTTCTCCAGTTCCTTGGAATCCTTCTTCGAAAAGGATACTTCCAACTGAGGAAGATAATCAATACTCACAGCCAGCATTTTAACGTCTTTTTCTTGTGGGATAAAATCAATCTTCTTAGGTGTATTATCCGGATTAAAACGCTTTAACATATAGCGTCCTTCCTTTTTATTGAAATAGACTACAGAAAGGATTTTATGGGAATTATATTTTTTTATTATTTGCAAATTATCGTCAAAATGAACAGAGACATCAAAACCTATCAACCTGAAATATCCATCATAAACCGTAATGATTTTATCATCTTCTTTAAACGAGCCGAGCAATACGCCTCTTTCATCAGAATTGAGACGACCGACCACTTCATCATAATAAATATTGATGGCAGACAAAGTGGAAACACCTTTTTGGCAAAGTTCCACTTTTTTCACGGGATTTCGAGACAAGATATTGCCCATAGACGCCCTACCCTTAATAGCCAAAGTTGAAAAGTCAAAATCAAACTGTGGTTTTTTCAGGTTTTTCTTCTGTTTGATAAACACACGCACTTTTTCGGCTTCACCATTAGGATTGGAAGTCAAATACAGGACTTTACTTCCCGTCTTGCCTTTCGTAAGCACATATTCCTTATCACGGGTGACGCCCCCTATCGCGAAACGTTTCACCATAGCGGTACCGAACATCCCGTCAGAATAAATCATATTGTAAATGGTACGATCGTCATTTCTCTTAAATACTTCCACCAGAATAATGTCTTTACCAAAAAATTGTTTATCAGACACTTTGCTAACCATAAAGGTTCCATTGTCCCTAAACACTATTACTTCATCGATATCTGAACAATCGCAGACATATTCCACATTTTCGTCACGTTTGAGCGCCGTTCCCACAAAACCCTCTGCCCTATCAACATACAGTTTTTGGTTAGCCACTGCCACCGTTGCCGCCACGATATTGTCAAAATTTCTGATTTCCGTCTTTCGCTCCCGTCCCTTGCCGTATTTTTTCTTCAACTGCCTGAAATAATTAATGGCATAATCGATAAGATGATCCAAATGATTCTTCACTTCATCGATATTGGCCTCGATATCGGCAATTTTGTCTTCCGCCTCCTTGATATCGAACTTTGAAATTTTCTTCACGGGTTTTTCGCAAAGATGAAGCACATCATCTCTGGTAATTTCACGGGCAAACAACTTACGATACTTGTCAAAAGCCCGTTCAATACTGGTTACTTGGTCATCCCAGGAAGCGGCATCCTTTTCCAACTGTTTATATAACCCCTTTTCGAAGAAAATCTTTTCCAACGAAATCTTATGCCATTGATCGCTCAATTCCTCCAATGCTATTTCCAACTCACGACGCAACAAATTAACGGTATTATTGGTATTGATGCGCAGAATTTCCTTCACCGACATCTGACAGGGTTTTCCGTTAAAGATCACGCAGGCATTCGGAGAATAGGACATACTGCAATCCGTGAAAGCATACAGGGCATCGATAGTTTGATCGGGCGAAACGCCAGGATAAAGATGCAACAATATTTCGGCTTGTCCTGCCGTATTGTCATCAATTTTCTTGATTTTCAATTTTCCTTTCTCAATCTGAGGTGTAATGGATTGAATCAGGTCCGTCGTATTGGTTCCGTATGGAATTTCGGTAATCACCAGCGTTTTTTTGTCCAAAATAGAAATTTTGGCCCGATTGAGGATTTTTCCGTTAACCCCTTCGTTATAACGGCTCACGTCAATAGAGCCGCCCGTCGGAAAATCAGGATAAATTTCAAAATCCTTATTTTCCAAGATAGCGACAGAAGCGTCCAACAACTCATTAAAATTATGGGGAAGAATCTTGGTGGCGATACTCACGCCGATACCTTCCGTACCCTGCGCCAAAAGCAAAGGAAACTTAATCGGCAACGTAATCGGCTCTTTGTTACGTCCATCATACGACAACTGCCACTCAGTGGTCTTATGATTAAAAACGACGTCAATAGCGAACTTTGACAGACGCGCTTCGATGTAACGTGGTGCAGCCGCATCATCACCGGTTAGGATATTACCCCAGTTACCCTGGGTATCAATCAACAAACCTTTTTGACCCAGTTGCACCAACGCGTCACCGATTGATGCGTCGCCGTGTGGATGGTACTTCATCGTGTTACCAATAATATTGGCTACCTTGTTGTACCGTCCGTCCTCCAATTCATCCATAGAATGCAGAATACGACGCTGAACAGGTTTCAAGCCATCCACCACTTCAGGAATAGCACGATTCAGATTAACGTATGACGCATAATCCAAAAAGTAATTCTCAAAAATCGAACCGACGTGAACAACGTTCATCATTTTGGACGCTTCGTCAGTTTCCACTTCCGGATTTACGATTTCATCTGTTTTTTCTTCTGCTATTTTGTCTTTTTTTTCTGCCATTTATCTATCATTCTTAGAGTTCACGGCTGCAAATATACAAATTTTTAAGCATATTCCCGAATGAGTTTGCTCATAATTTCTGCACTTTGTCCTGTTAATACAGCCACTGGCGAAACCGCTTCAAACTGATGGGGAACATAATCCATCATCTGAATTAAATAATAATTCCCAGCAGGAGTTCCAAGCACATCAATATAGTGACCTGACGTCATTCTCTTTTTCACGCTTGCCAAGTCTCCAAAACTCAGTTTAGCTATACAAGAATTAACTTTGGCCATATCAGCGGAATCGACGTAAACACTGTAATGTTTCATCATCTGATTATCTGGAACATAGACATATACGTTTTTATGACGCGTACTATCCCCCCAGAATTTCAGCACCGCGAAAATCAGGACAATCACGCCTAATATGACCATAAGAAGACAGGCATAATGGCCAAACTTGATCGGCGTCGCGGGAATGATGATGAGCACCAACGCAATAATCATCAGCACAATAGACGGAATTAGGCTTTTCTTTCTGATTTCTACATTTTTATCTTCATTATCCAATAAATAACTTTCAATATTTTTATAATTTTCCATAATATAATTCGAGATTGTTTTTTTATTTTTTAAATGATAAATTACTACTTTACAGCTACTTACAAGAAAATTGATGATATTACGGATTTTTGCCGAAATACATCATCTTCACCCTAACAATGAACGAGAAGCATTATTAGATGAAACACATCAAATCGTGTAAGTAGCAAGAGAAGAATTTATCACAACCTCAAACAGCCGACACACAAGGTATAAAAATCCTGTGACAATCGTTTGGAAAACAAGACATCCCCCACATTGAGCCCATTGCCGTACAAGCGTCTATAATAGGCCCGATGCAGGATTTCTTTGTTCAATGACTGATGGGATAATAATTTCACGAAAACCGGAATGGAAAAAGTCGGGACTTCGCTACGACTTTGCATTCCTCCAAAAGAGAAGGTGGATATTTCAAACTCACTGCTTTGGGGCGGCAGATCTTGTTCGATGGTTTGGGGAACCGAAAAAGAGGCAAAAACAGAAGAACAGCCGACCACTGTCAAAGCAATGGTCAGCAAAGCAGTAAGCACAACAGTGTCGAGAACCTGTCGAGGACTACGCATTATTCTTCTCTTTTCCTTCATTCCTTTTTTTCAGTTTTTTCATAATGAACAAAGCAAGAAAGTATGCCACGACAATACCTATCACGCCAGTCACCTGAATAATGAACTTATCTTCAATATCCATAAAGTGTAAAGGCACGATATAGACGCCGCACAGCAATACCAATCTAAAAAAATGTTCCATATTTTCAATTTTAGTGTTGCCGATTAGCATTTACCAATCGACAACACCCTATTTTACACTACTTTAACCCTGCGATTTGTTCTTTTAACAATTGAATTTTTGCTTCCGCGTCGGCCTGTTTTTTGCGTTCGACGGCCACCACCTGTTCCGGAGCATTTTGCACAAAACGCTCATTGGACAATTTTTTCAAGACGGACTGCAAGAAATTTTCGACGTAAGCCAGCTCGTCATTCAACTTCTTCAGTTCTGCATCTTTATCGATATTTTCTGCAAAAGGAACAAAATATTCCACATTTTGTTCAATAAACAAAATGGCACCCGGCATTTTCTCGGTGATGTATTCCACCTTAGGGATATTGCACAACTTCTCGATAATGCAATCCATTTCGTCATCTTCTGCCACTTTTTTTCTCAGCACATAGAGATTGACAGGATTCTTCTGTGCGATATTCTTTTCGGCACGAACACGGCGAACTCGTTCAATCACCTTTTGGGTATTCGCGAAACGATTCAGATATTGTTGGTCATCGGCACCACATTGGGGTTCTGGCATCACGGCCACCATAATGGACTCGTCATCCTTACGATCCTTCAGACTATGCCACAATTCTTCCGTAATAAACGGCATAAACGGATGCGTAATACGCAACAATTTATCAAAAATATCGATAATTTCGCCGTAAGTCTTACCGTCAATAGGTTTTTGGTAAGGAGGTTTGACCACTTCAAGGAAACAAGAGCAGAAATCGTCCCAAACCAGCTTATACACGGCCATCAAGGCGTCGGACAAACGATATTTTTCGAAATGGTCGTTCATTTCTGTCAAAACTTCGTTGAGACGCATCGTAAACCATTTCACCGCCGTGGCGTTAGATTGCGGCTGTGGCAGTTTTTCATCCACTTCCCAACCCTTAATCAAGCGGAAGGCATTCCAAATCTTGTTGTTGAAGTTTCTACCCTGCTCGCACAAAGACTCATCAAAAAGCAAATCGTTGCCTGCGGGCGAACTCAAGAGCATTCCCATACGGACACCGTCGGCACCGAATTTTTCCATTAACATAATCGGATCCGGAGAGTTTCCGAGTTGTTTTGACATCTTTCGGCCTAATTTGTCACGAACGGTACCAGTAAAGTAAACATCCTTGAACGGCACGGCCTGACGCCATTCCAAACCCGCCATAATCATACGGGCCACCCAGAAGAAGATGATATCGGGAGCCGTTACCAAAACAGCTGCCGGGTAATAATAGTCCACTTCAGGATTATGAGGATTGCGGATACCGTCAAACACCGACATTGGCCACAACCAGGATGAGAACCAAGTGTCCATTACATCTTCATCCTGCTTCAAATCATCGATTGTCAAATTCAATTCCGGATATTTCTCGACAGCAATTTTCAAGGCTTCTTCCTTGCTAACCGCCACCACGAATTCACGATTGGGTAAGTGATAGGCAGGAATACGGTGGCCCCACCACAATTGGCGGCTGATGCACCAATCCTTGACATTTTCCATCCAATGGGCGTATGTATTCTTAAACTTATCAGGATAAAACTTTATTTCATCCTTCATCACCACATCCAACGCGGGTTTTGCCAAAGAAGCCATATCACAGAACCACTGCAAGGACAATTTAGGTTCAATAACTTCGTTGGTACGTTCAGAATAGCCGACCTTATTGGTATAATCCTCTATTTTCACCAGGTTACCCGCAGCTTCCAACAACGGGATAATCTGCTTACGAGCTTCAAAGCGATCCACACCAACAAGGAATTGGGCCGCTTCGTTCAACGTACCATTATCGTTGAAAATATTGATGGTATCTAATTTATATTTAATACCTAAATTATAGTCATTAATATCGTGAGCCGGCGTAATCTTCAAGGCTCCGGTTCCGAAATCACGATCCACATATTCATCAAAAATCAATGGAATGGAACGATTTACCAAAGGAACAATGGCACGCTTGCCGCGAAGATGTTTATATCGTTCATCTTCAGGGTGCATACAAATAGCGGTATCACCGACAATAGTCTCGGGACGTGTGGTGGCAATC
Organism: Bacteroidales bacterium; assembly: GCA_024400755.1. Taxonomy (GTDB): domain Bacteria; phylum Bacteroidota; class Bacteroidia; order Bacteroidales; family WCHB1-69; genus RUG11690. The sequence continues at coordinate 28,057 of JAKSMG010000012.1, forward strand.
GTTACATATTCATCCTTCGTGCCTTCAATAAGGTAACGGACATAATATAATTTGGACTGTACTTCGTGATAAATCACCTCTTCGTCAGAAACAGCGGTCAAGGCCTTGGGATCCCAGTTCACCATACGGACGCCGCGATAGATTTTGCCTTTATTATACAGATCGACAAACACCTTCGTAACGGCTTCCGACATTTCCGGATCCATTGTAAAGCGGGTACGGTCCCAATCGCAGGAAGCACCCAACTTGCGCAACTGCTTAAGGATGATACCACCATATTTTTCCTTCCATTCCCAAGCATATTTCAGAAATTCCTCACGAGACAAAGAACGCTTGTCAATGCCTTTTTCCTTGAGCATATTCACCACCTTGGCTTCCGTGGCGATAGAGGCGTGGTCGGTACCCGGCACCCACACGGCATTATAACCGCGCATACGGGCACGACGCACCAGCACATCCTGAATCGTATTGTTCAACATGTGGCCCATGTGCAATACACCCGTCACATTGGGAGGCGGAATCACCACCGTAAAAGGTTTCTGTTGATTAGGTCTTGAGGCAAACAACTGGTGCTCAATCCAAAATTGATACCATTTATCTTCGATGTTCTTCGGTTCGTACTTGGTTGCAATTTCCATTGTCATCTATATTTTATTATTATTCTCAAATTTTTATCTGCTTTATTATCAATCATTTATAAAAAATGTAGTTTTAAGCAAAATATGATACAAATATACAACTTTTTCCTCAGGAATAACAAAACTACAATAATTTTTGCATTATCATTTCCACAAGAAACGCAAGACGTCATAAAAAAAGCCGGATGTGTCGTTATGACAAAGACTCTATGCTATTCTTTTCTTTTTCTGATGATGATTTTATCGCAAAAGGCCAACACGCCCGGCAACACGAACAAAATGAGCAAAACCGTCACCAAGGCACCAATGGAAATAGACTTCAGGATATTGGCGATGGTCAAATCCGACACCAGAATAGCCATTATTCCAGGAACTAAAATCAGGATTAATCCAGACGTGAGAATCGTATGGATAGAGCATCTATAACTTTCACGCAAGGATTCTTCCACGCCAAAGGCAATACGCTTGGTACGATAATAATTGGCAAAAAGGATTCCGTAATCGATGGCAGCCCCCATCAAAATACTTTGAACCACCAGATAGGCGATATAGAGCAGCGAACTGCCGCCGAGACCGCTCACCACCACATTGACAAACACGCCAGACATCACCGTCATCACTAAGATGGCCGACAAAATCACCGAACGGAAAGTGATGGCCACAATCAAGAAAATTGCCATAATGGTAAGCAATGTCACCACCAAAACCTCCCTGTTGAAACCAGCCTTCATTTCAGACAACATCACCGACTCGCCAACGGAATAGTATTGATGATTCAAATTATTTTTACATAAAGAATCATAATGATTGATAAACTGATACGTTTCCGGCGATTCGGTAGGATAATTGGTAATGATCATAGCCAACGAATGATGTTTTGAACGCAATTTTCCAACACCTTCATCCATTGTCTGCTCCATCTGGGCAAAACTTGACCTCATATCGTCTTGGACAAGCGCATCAAAACGAGGATCTGTCAAGACGGAATCAGAGAGAAAACCAACGATTTTTTCCACGGACATCGTCCAAGTCGTGTCATAATTGTGAGTACCGGCATAGTACAAATATAGCAAGTCGATGAGTTCCTTCGGAATGTTTTCGCCCAAAACGGACAAATTCTTTGACATTTGTTCCGATGTATATTTTTTCTTTCCCGACAACATTTCGTCCAAAACCAGGACAGACTTGTCAATTTTTGGAGTCGGCACGACTATCGGTGCTGGTGTTGGCTGAGGAATAACAACAGGTTGGACCGAATCCTCTGGCGTTACCTGAGGTTCTTCTTCCGTTTCAGACGACACATTGGCGACTTGCTCCTGAACGGCTTCTTGTGGAGTACTGGCAGCCAGCATCGCAGAATCCATTGTTTCCTTAAGTGCCAACAACTGCTTTCGGTCCGTCTCCTTAATCATCGACGCCATCCCTTTTCTTTGCAGGATGTTGTCGGTCATAAAATGGACAAACTGCCACGGCGTCATCGTCTTGCCTTGACGTTGGGCCAATTTGTAAACCATCTTGGCTTGTGGAGCCGACATAGTCAAATAGGAAGCCATTTCCTCATAGTTCATCGGCTTGTTGAGCAAGGCCGTATCCGTATAAGGAGAATATGAACCCGGCTTCGGCGTATGGGAAACGGCAGGTTTTTCCTGATTAACAGGGGTTTTTACAGCGGGAGAAGTCGTTTGTTTCTTGGCCGGAGCGGGCGTCAACTTTTCGGAATGGACGACAGGTTTGTTGGCAGTCTTGACCGCCTTGGGTTGTTCAATGGGAGCTGCAGGGGCACGCAAGTCATCCAGCATCTTCAACTTCTCCTTCATTTCGTCGTCCATCTGCTGGGCGATAACGGAATTGGGATTGTTGGCTTCGCTGATAATGAAATCGGCCATTTCGTTAAATCCCATCGTGATATTTTTATTTCCACCGTTAGCCGCATAGTACAGCACCTTCATCACATCGTCGGAAAGCATATCCATACTTATCGTAGATTTGTTTTCCATTCCCATATTTTCCATCAGGCTTGTCAACCCCTTAATGGATTCCACCATTTGCGGAGCCGTATATTCACGAAGCAGCAACGACGGATAGGAAATGACCATTTCCACGCCTTCATCATTCATCACTGAATCGACAAGAGGAAGCATCTTAGACTCGTCGGCATTGTCATAAATCAGCACCACCGGATTTTTCTTGGGGAAATACTGTTCAATTTCAGACTCTGTTGACTTATAGAAAATAATGTCGGTTTGCTTGCGAAGGATATAGGAGCCCGCGAAAACCACCACAAAGGCCACAGACAAAAGGATGCTGTTTTTCGCACAGAAATAAGCAAGTTTGTCCGTTGGAAAAACGAAAACCTTCTTGGCAGAACGGTCAATTCCCTTTTCAAACAACAAAATCAAAGAAGGAAGGACGGTGAAATTGCAAATCAAGCTGCAGAAAACGCCTTTCGACAAAACCACGCCCAAGTCCTCTCCAATCTTCAACTTCATAAATACCAACATAATAAGTCCCACGATGGTAGTCAATGCGCTACTCACAATGGGAGCGGCCGCCCTACTCACTGCCTTCTGCATCGCCACAACGCTATTGCCTTCACGTTGTCGATCCTGTCTAAAATGATTAAGAAGGATAATAGAATAATCCATCGACAGCACCAGCTGCAGAATAGCGACGATGGAATTGGTGGTTACGGAAACACTGGGCAGAAACGCGTTGGTTCCCACATTGATAAGGACCGCAATACCCGTAGAAGCCAGAAACAACACGGGTTCGAGCCACGAACGGCACATCGCGAAGAGGATTACCAAAAGCAAGGCCACACCGCCCAAAAGCATAGGCACTTCGGCCGTGGCACCATCCTGACTGGTTTCAACGGCCACAACCTCGGGAAATTTTTCCTCAATTTGTTCACCCAAAGCCACTTGGTCAACAGAGCCGGCAACGCCCAATTCATAGAGCGTATGCGAACCGTTTTCCAACTCCATCACACTCTTCACGTGTTCTACCCCACGCAGGTACGCCATTTTTTCCAACTTTTCTTCATCCGAAAGCCCATTAAACATCACGCGGACGTCATTACCACCCATTTCGGTCAAATCGCCAAATTCGCCATTCATCACTTCCAATCCTGCACGCATTTGAGAGTCATCGGGAAGGTATTTGGTCATATCCGTATTGATATTCACATGGAAAAGTAGCACGGCACACAACGCGGCAAACGCAAGTGTAATGCCTAACAACCAGTATCTATATTTTATCAAGTATTTAGTCATCAATCAATTATATCTCAAATTCCAACTTATCCTTCAATGTAATTATAAAAGTACAAAGATACGAAAAATATGTATATACATAAGTACTTTTGAAATTATATCATTTTGGGGGCAGACAAAACGCTTCATTTCGCACACCTCGCGTTGCAGGAAACGGGGACGGAATGGAACGGCCGTATGTTGGGGCGATGGTTGAGAAGTCGGCAAGGGGCGTGTGGATGAGTAGATATTGGATTTTAATCAGTAAAAGACGAAAATCACTTAAGACAATTATTAAAAAATGTTATTTTTAACATAGAAAATAAATATTTCCTTTATTATATATGCAAAAAATAGTATTTTTGCCACCATATAAAAAAAAGAATATGAATCCATTATTTCGAACCATCGGCAATGTGCCTGTCAGCACGGATGTTTTGGCCAATCTGCTACACGGGTATCAATCGCCCAACATGAAAATTAGTGCTATGGTGGAAAAGGGGGAACTGTTGAGATTGAAACGCGGGCTGTTTGTAGCAGTTGAAGACAGTTCAAACAAGCCGATTTGTAAAGAGTTGGTTGCCAACCGTATATATGGACCGTCGTATGTTACAGGGCATTATGTTTTGAGTAACTTGGGAATGATTCCAGAAGCGGTATTCACGCTGACGTCAGCGACCACCCGCCGTTCCCGAATGGTTGAAACGCCGTTGGGTTGGTTTGCCTATCGCAGTGTGCCAGATGCTTATTTTCCCATTGGCATACGGCAACAAACCGATGCGGGCGTATGCTACCTTATAGCGACACCAGAAAAAGCCCTTTGCGATTTGTTGCTGGCCACGACAAAAATCCCGCAACATTCGTTGAGGGCAGTCTGGCAATTGTTGGAAGACGACTTGCGAATGGATATGGATTTACTGGCAGAACTCAATCCGGCCATTATTGAGCAATGTGCCGAAGTGGGTCCCAAAAAAGAACTATTGAATAATGTAGCCAAAATTATAAGAAGATGACAATATATGATTCAATGATTGAGGCATATCATCCTCAGACCCCGGCGCAGCTGTTGAATGCCCGACACGAAGTGATGCAGCAAATTGTTTTGGCGGGATTAGACCGCGGTGGTTTCTTTGATTATGCTGCCTTTTATGGAGGCACCTGTCTGCGCATCTTCCATAACCTGCAACGGTTTTCGGAAGATATGGATTTTTCCTTGTTGGAACAGCGGGACGACATTCACATAGAGCAATTTTTTCCTGCCATTGTCGAGGAGTTCAAAATCATTGGCAAAGACGTGGAAATCAAGAAAAAAGACAAAAAAAGCTTTGGCAAGGTGGAGTCTGCTTTTTTGAAAGAAACAACAGAAGCGTACGATGTCGCTTTCCGTACAGAAAAATCGGTTAAGATAAAGATTGAACTTGACACTTGTCCACCGCTTCGCTTCGCCACCGAACAGAAAGTCCTGCACCAACCCTATTCATTTATGACGAGGTGTTTCTGCTTATCCGATCTTTTTGCCGGCAAAATGCACGCTTTGGTTTATCGTAATTGGAAAACGCGCATCAAGGGGCGCGACTGGTACGATTTCGAATGGTATGTTGCTAATGGCACCCCTCTTGATTTCATTCATCTGCAAGAACGAATCCGGCAGTTTAATGGTGATGATGTGACCCAAGAACAATTTATTCAACTTTTGCGGAAAAGATTGGCTTCGGCCAATATCGAACAGGTGAAACGAGATGTTCTTCCCTTTGTCCGCGAGCCCCGCACGCTCGACATTTGGAGCAACAAATACTTCTTGATGCTTGCCGACAAAATCCGTTTCCTGTAGAAAAATGTCTCACCCTCTTTCCTCCACCAACCGCTTCATCGCGCTCACCCCGCGTTGTAGGAAACCGTGGACGAAGATGGAACTTCAATGCTCAAAAAGATCATCCATAAAACTTTTTTATTCAGCAAAAAACAATACTCAATTCCCCCCACACTTAGGTTCTTCTTCAGCTTCTATAAAAGCATTAAAAAAATAATGCGAACTTTGTTTGTTGAGTCCGAGGTCCTAGGATAACCTACAATGCTAACAAGAAAGCCCACGGTATAAATCCGCGGGCGTCTCTGCTTCTTTTTGTGGTAATGATTGAAATTTCCCGATTTCAGTCCGCCAAAGAAAAGCGAAAACGCCAATAGTCGGAAAATTCACAATCAAATTTGCTGGCATCAAAATGCAACTTTTAAAGAATGTATTCCGAAAAAGTTGTATTTTTTTTGGGAATGTATTCCGAAAAAGTTGTATTTTTGCAAAAAAATATATGTTATGATAGAAAGGGCGTTAAAAAAAATCATACAAGAATCGCAACGCACCCACAAAGCCATTATCATTATGGGAAGCCGTCAGGTTGGAAAAACCACTTTGTTGAAGCAACTATTTCCCGAGAACGACAAATGTATTTGGTTTTATGGTGATGATTTTGATACGCAACAAATTTTTACTCAAATCAATTCTACCCGGCTTAGAAGCATTATAGGACAAAATAGAACCATCGTTATTGATGAAGCCCAACGCATCAAAGACATTGGGCTAAAAATGAAAATCATAACAGATCAAATGACAGATATCCAATTGGTAGCTACAGGTAGTTCTTCTTTTGAATTAGCCAATTTGGTGAACGAACCACTTACCGGACGAAAGTGGGAATATCAGATGTATCCCTTATCGTTTGCCGAAATGGTTCAGCATCACGGATTACAGAACGAACTTCGCTTGCTTCCTCAACGTTTGGTTTATGGTTACTATCCCGAAGTCGTCACATCCGCAGGACTTGAAAAACAGATTCTTAAATTTTTGTCCGATAGTTATTTGTATAAAGATTTACTATCGTTGGGAAGTATAAAAAAACCTGAAAAACTGGTTCTGTTATTGCAGGAACTGGCCTATCAAGTCGGATCGCAAGTATCGTACAATGAAATTGCCAACACCATTGGCTTGGATTCAAAAACTGTGGAAACCTATATACAATTATTAGAAAAATCGTATGTGATTTTTCGTTTACGGGCATTTAGCCGCAACGGAAGGAACGAGTTAAAGAATAGTCGGAAAATCTATTTTTATGACAATGGCATTCGCAATGCGCTCATTTCCAATTTTTCTCCGATAGAAACCAGAATGGATACAGGTGCGCTATGGGAAAATTTTGCCATATCAGAAAGAATGAAGAAAATTGAATACCAAGGAATTTGGTGCAACAAATATTTTTGGCGGACCAAAGAACAGAAAGAAATCGACTACATCGAAGAACAAGACGGAGTTCTATCAACCTACGAATTCAAATACAATGAGCGTAAAAAAACAAAATTTCCCTCTGCTTTTGCCAAATATTACTCTTCTGCCTCGTACGAGGTGATTTCGCCCGAAAACATTGAAACATTTTTGCTATGACAAGTGATATTTAGAACCTCAAAAGAACCGCCCAGGATGTTTGTTTCTTTGCCACCTCTGCAATTCAAAATATTGTGAAATGACCATCAACCAGCCACTCGTCACCAACAACTATATCATCAATCTCGTTTCCTTGCGGTACTCGGCATAACCGGGCTTGTTCTTGAGCTGCCTGCCCTCCATCAACGGAATGCTAATGAACAGAAACAGGCAAGTCATGGCAACAGGTCCCACAATATACCATATATGCGATGAAAAACCGTTGCCAGAAATAAACATCACCCAAACGCCCCACCACATCAGGATTTCGCCAAAATAGTTGGGATGGCGGCCATGCTTCCACAAGCCGACCTTGCAGATTTCACCCTTGTGAACCTTTGAAAAGCGGTGCCTTTGCGTATCAGCCACCAGCTGAATCGTCGCCGCGGCGATACACATAACAAAGCCAACACAAGTAAGCACATTGACCTCACAGGGTCCCGTAATGAGATTCAGTCCCGGCATCATAGCCAAAAAGACCACGATTGTGGGCACCATATTCAGACCAAAGAAATTGATAATCTGAAAGATAAAAGCATTTTGCTCGGTACGGTATTTCGTATAGCGCCAATCTTCCGAATCTAAATTGCGGAACGTATAGGCCCAGTTCGCCGTCAGTCGAATGCCCCACACCCAAACCGCAAGCAACAAAAGGCAAACCGCCCAATTACAAACGCCCCACTTCACTGCCCAAACCGTCATCATCACCGGAGGCAACACACTCCAATAAGGATCATACACCGAGACGTTCTTGAAAACCAGTCCGAAAATCCATACAAAGACCGTTGCCACGACATCGGCCGCAAACAAGCACCAGTACAACGACGCCATACCTTGAGACAGCCAACGATAAGTCAGCCAGCCAACCAATGCCGCCAACACATAAACAATTGTAATGATAATAAAGCTACAAGTTCTTGAAGATGTTAATTTTGACATAATCTTAATCTATTTATTCACACTTAATCTTTCAATCAAAGCCCGATGCCGTGGAAAAGCCGCCAACAGTTCTTCCTTGGCCGCCAATTCGAAATTTTCATTCATCATTGCCATACACCTGCTTAAAATACCCGCCTTCGGAATGTGGAAGAAGCTGCCAATCCTCTATTACTTTTTCGCTGTCATCTTTATTAATTTTTTCAGTCAAAAATCATTCTGCAAAAATAACATTTTGAACAACATCTTAAACATCAGCGTACGGATTATATTTTCCATTTTCTCCGAAAATTTGCGTAAATTTTACACAAAATATCGCTCTATCTCAAAATTTATTATTTATATTTCTGATTATCAATAAAATAAAATTTGCGTATTTTTTACACATTTTCGTTTTTGAACAGCTATTTTTTACGGAATTATCCCGTTTAGTCTTGTAAAAGATTTTTTTACTCGAGAATGCTTTTCTTTCCCGTTAATGTTGAGACGCGGCGCCACGTCTCTACAAATCGGGCAGTTGCCGGCTAAACGCTGAAACTCGCCTCGATTTGTCACGCAATCCGCTTAGAAGGCGGAGGATATAAAGTGCCGCGGGCAGGATTGCCGACATCCGGTGCGGCACGGGCTGTGAATGCGTGGTGGCCTACAACGGCGTGCGAAGACGCTCGCGTTACAAAGAATCCATCCTCGGGGTACAGTTCGACCGCCGCAATTTTTATCGAAAAATGATGCAACTGCGACTGCTTGATCCAGTGTATGAAGAAGAGATGACGCAATTTCATGGTCCCCACCAAGAAATGAGAAACAGAGACATTGACGAACTTTTCGGCAAACGCGAGCGGCTCTCAAAAAAAACATCCAGAGCAGACAATATGTCATTTATGTCTGCAACAGAGCCGAAAAAGGCAAAAGAAGCCGAAAACACGACACGCACCGAAGTGGGTCGCAAACCGAAATTCTACAAATTCAATATCAAGCAATATCTGAAACTCAAAGAAGATTCAGGTTTCAAGTTGGAATTCTAAAGCTACTTGCTGCCCAAATCCGACAAAGTCTGTCCCGCTATACGATAAATTGTCCAATCGCTCATTGGTACCGCCCCCATTTTTTTATAAAAATCTATGCTGGGTTGATTCCAGTCTAGGCACACCCATTCAAAACGGCCGCAACCACGCTCAACAGCGATTTTGGCCAGTTCGGTGAGCAGACCTTTGCCGTATCCTTTCCCACGAAATTCAGGCTTAACATACAAATCTTCAAGATAAAGACCTGATCTGCCTAAAAAAGTTGAAAAATTATGGAAAAACAGTGCAAAACCGACTTCTTTTCCTTCATCCAAAGCAAAAATGACTTCCGCTTTCTGTTTGTTGAACAACCATTCTTCCAAAATTTCGGGGGTGGCCACCACTTCGTCCAACATTTTTTCATAAACTGCCAATTCCTTGATAAATTCAAGAATTAAAGGCACATCTTTTCTTTCCGCGATTCTTACATTCATCTATTCAATATTAAATCAATCAAATTTCGGATGACAAAAATAATAAAAAAGAATAGAATTTTCCATTAATAAAAATATTCGACTTTCTCTGATAAAAAAAATACTATTTTTGCATTTTAATAAAGTAAATATGACTTTGGAAGAAAGGATTACTCGCTTGGAAGACATTGAAGCCATTCGTCATCTGCAAGCCAAGTACCAACGCTGCTTAGACACGAGAGAATTTGACGAACTGGCCTCCTGCTTCACCGAAGACATAGTTTCCTCGTACGGCAACGGCTCTATGTCGTACCAAGGGAAAGAGAATGTTTTGGCATTTTTGTGTCGCGTGATGACCCTAGACATGCCATCCACCCACCTCATTCACGGCGGCGAAATCGACATTTTGGATACCACGCACGCCACTGCCCAATGGTATTTAGAAGACCATCTTTTACACAAAAAATTCCTCGTCAAGCTACACGGAGCCGCCATTTATCACGTCAACTACCTCAAAATTGACGAAAGATGGCTCATTCAAAGCATCGGATACGAAAGATGTTATGAATACGTGGAAATTCGTGGGCTTTTGAATCTGTTTTCATTGAAGAAGACGACTTTTTTAAAGAAATTAAAAGATAAAAAGCCCGAGGAACTTGGAAAATACGGCAAACTTTTCAAAAAGATGCATTAAAAAAAGCACTCTCTCCACTAATAGTTCATTGTTATGAAGTGTCTTTTAATCTATTTCACAGGAACTTTCAACACACGATACGTTTCGCGTCGTCTTAAGGAAAAAATGGAAGCGGCAGGGTATGAAGTGGACTTGTACGAAATCGATCCATTGAAAACAGAGCGATTGGATTTCAGCGGCTACGACCTTGTTGGGTTGGGCTATCCTATTTACGGCTACAATGCCCCCTGGCCGTTTTTGAAATTTATCAGGAAGCAGAAATTTCCAAAAGGAATCCGCACCTTCATCTATAAAAATTCCGGCGAAACAGAAAAAGTCAACGATGCGTCTTCTCTTTTCGTATGGCGCAAGCTAAAACGCTCCGGAGCCATTATCGAGAACGAATACCACTTCCTGATGCCCTACAACATTCATTTTCGTTTCGACGAACGCCTCGTGAAAGAAATCCTGATGATGGATGAAAAACTGTATGACATTCTGGTTCACGAAGTTACCCATTGCATTCCCAACATCAAGCGATACAAGCTGTGGCACAAAATCGTCACACGCGCGGTTTCCATTCAGTTTATCGGAGGCGATGTCAACTCTTTTTTATATTCGGTGGACGAAGACAAATGTTCCCACTGCGATTTGTGCATTAAGCGGTGCCCTACCCAAAATATATTCAGAGACAAAGACGGAAAAATGCACTTTCACCACCACTGTCTGATGTGTATGCGATGTTCCTTTTTCTGTCCCACCAATGCCATCAACATTGGATTTTTACAACAATGGGGGTGGAAAGTCAACGGAGGTTACGACTTTGAAAAAATCAAGAAGATAGAGCTTACAGAGCCCTTTATCACCAAAGACACGCAAGGATTTTTCCATTGTTACATAGAAAGTTACGAGAACATCAACCGCCGTTACCAGGAGTTGTTCGGTGACTAACACACGGAACATTTATATGGTTCGGCGATAAACCTTTACCGTTTTTTCTCCCTCAAAAAAAATGGAAAAACAAAACGTAGGGACGCGATTCATCGCGTCCGAAAAAGATTGCAACAATATGACGGACGCAATAAATTGCGTCCCTACAAGGGGTAAAATGGTCAGGGGAATAATCCAAAACAGTAATCTTCATGTGACAGCATCGTTAGGAACAATAATCCGAGGCTTAAAAATCCGAGTGTCACGATATGCCAGTTTTCAGTCTTTTACAAGACAAAAAAAACGGTGAACATTTCTGTTCACCGTTTTCCTTTGATTATCAAAAAGATAATCCTAATTCTCTAACTAAGTTTGGATTAGTATTCGTCTTCGTGGAAGAAGAAGTCTTCCTTGGATGGATAATCAGGCCAAAGGTCTTCAATCGTGTCATATACTTCTCCTTCATCTTCCAACTCATTAAGGTTTTCGATAACTTCCATCGGAGCTCCAGAACGAAGTGCAAAATCGATTAATTCCTTTTTGGTTGCAGGCCACGGAGCATCCTCCAACTTTGTTGCCAATTCAAGTGTCCAATACATAATTACTTTTTATTTTTTGTGGCGGCAAAAGTACAGTAAATTTCTAAAATAATGCTTAAAACGAAACCATTTTTTCTTGCTTATTTCCAATAAGTTACAGAAATATTATTTTTTTTGTGCCAATACATAGCAAAAATAAAGAAAAAATCGGACCATCGATTTATCAATTTTAGCAATGGCAGATAAACCTCATTTTGATCGGCCAATTTTGCCACCTTCCTCTCTGCCCTACGGCATACTGTACGACAAAGATGAATATGGGCAATGGATAGGGAACCTTGCGGCAGTACAAAACCGTTAAACGGCTCTAAGTCAGCACTTAAAGCATCAATATGGTTTTCAAGTTCCTGTAAAAGCCGCGACAAATCAACCGTAGGCCAATATTGCTGCCAATGAGCCGGTTCCGTTGCCAACATTCCACCCACCACAAATAGATTTCGCTGTATGTCAGTCAAAAACAGCTCCTGGGTTTCTGCTATCACAACACCCACCAATGCGTTCAGCTCGTCGATGGTGCCGTACGCCTCCAACAAATCGTCATACTTTTTCACACGACGACCGCCTACCAGCGAAGTTTCGCCCTTGTCACCGGTTTTGGTATATATCTTCATCAGTTTAATCTATTCTATAAATGGCAAATTTCTATTCGATAATCATCAGGGCTTCAGCACCGGTAATAATTTCCTGTTTGTCTTTAGCCATAAATACCACAATACGCAAATCATCCAAATTGACATTCGCGTCATTCATATAGGTAGGAATTTGATAAGTATAGGTTTTCTTCACAAAAGAACCGGCGGAAATATTCGTAATGGTTTCACCCCACTGTCCTGTGATTAAATGACGAAGCACGTGCATGTGGTTATATTTTCCATTGGGGAGAAGATGCGACGGATTATACTGGCTACCTTGTTGATATCCCTCGATATTATCCTGCAAAAGAGCCACATTCAACTTGTTAGACGTACCTGGACCATCGGCGGTATAATAGGCCTGAACCTCAACCGTCATCGTTCTCGTTGCCCTGTCGATAGTCGCAATGGCCGCAATATTGACAGGAGAATCCCAGGTAATCACTTTTTCCACAGCCGTCATCCAGTAACCACGAGACATCGCGGTTCCGCCATTGGCACTCATTTCACCACCGAAATTGTGTCGATTGACCGTTCCCGTAGGAAAACCACCACGAGAAGTCTGATCCAACAATGCTTCTCCAAAAGGAGTTGTATAAGATGATGCGTAACTTCCCGCATGGATATTAATCGCAACACTTGAATAGGGATAGGTTTCCAAAATGTAATCCACCACATCGTGGCCATCAGGACAGTATTGACAATCGACACCACCATATTCCTCTAAAACGGCTAAGCACTTGCTCGGTTCCTTTGAAACGAAACACTCGTCTTCTTCCTTGACGTCGTCTTTCTTAACTTTCTCTTTGTTACAAGAATTCAGGCATACTCCCAATGAGATCAATGCCAAACATAAAACCAAAAAATATTTTTTCATTGTCATTTCAGTGGACTTCTAAACCTATAATTCTTCAATTTTGCCTTTGTGCGAAGTCCTTTTACACAAAGCGAAAACAGTCACTCTATTTTAGTAAATATAATTTGCAAAAATACATAATAATATAATACAAACGTATAAAAAGCCGTTTTTCTTATGTCGTTTTCTTAGACCATTACAAATTGAAGAAATCGAAGGTTGATATTCAAAAAAAGTGTATCTTTGCCAAAAATTAAAAATTATGGAAGGAACACCCGATGCCCTATGCAATCTTTTGATTAGCAAAGGCGAATTAAAACAGAATATTTTCCAAGAAACCTTAAATTCTTTATTGTTATTCAAAGAAGCCGCCAAGGAATTTGACGACTACTATCGCGATTCTTACGAGGAAGAGCACGAAAAGGTAACCGTGCATTACACCAACCGCAACCAATATGAATTCCAATTAAAATTTGCTGGTGACATTCTGATTTTCATTATGCACACCAATATTTTCGAATTTTCTCGTGATCACGAAGTGATGCGTACGCCGTACATCAAGGAAGACAAGACACGTTCCTATTGCGGCGTGATCCAGATTTTCAACTTTTTGGCAGATTCATTCAAATACAATCGTATTAACGACCTTGGGTATATGATTGGCAGAATTATGATTAACAAGGACGGACATTATTATGTGGAAGGCAAACACGAACTCGCTCAAGTTTTCAACAACTTCAGTTCAAACAAAATCGACTCGGAAGCCGTACACCATATTTTGCATTCCGCCATTGAATATACGCTAAATTTTGACCTTTTGCTCCCAAATTATGACGAAATGAAGATCATCACCGTGAACGACATGCTCCAATTTGAGGATCAAAATATGACTTTGAAAACCGGTAAACGTCTGGGTTTCAGGTTTGAACAAGATGTCACAGACGAAAAAAAATAATTTTTCAAAAAATCTTGCAGATTAAAAAAAAAGTTGTACTTTTGCAATGTCAAAATCAACGATGCCGTGTTCGTCTAGCCGGCCCAGGACGCCAGGTTTTCATCCTGGAAATCGGGGGTTCGAATCCCCCACACGGTACAAGAAAAAAACACTGAAATCCAAAGTTTCAGTGTTTTTTTTTGCTCATTTTTTTCCGTCAACTTTAGAGTTTTTTCAGTCATTCCTATTTTATCCAGATTAATTGCTTAACTTTGCAGGTTGAAATCTCTGATAAACCCAGTTATCAACCTAAATGTTATATTATGTTACTCGAAATCTGTTGTGGGAATGTGGAATCCGCCCAAAATGCCGAATTGGCCGGAGCTAAGCGAATCGAATTATGCCGCGATCTGCCATTGGGCGGACTCACGCCCTCGCATCAAGACATTCTTTATTGCAAGGAAAATCTGTCCTTAGACACTTTTGTCCTAATTCGTCCTCGCGGTGGCGACTTCAATTATTGCGAAGCGGAATTCCAGGAAATTCTTGCCGATATCTCCTTTTGCCGCGAAATCGGCATTCCAGGCGTGGTCATCGGCTTTCTTGACGCGGATTTCAACATCAACATCGACTATTGTCGCCGAGCTATATGGGAAGCGGGTAATATGCAAGTGACCTTTCACCGTGCCTTCGACCGTTGCAAGGATTGGCCCACGGCTCTTGAACAAATCATCGACAGCGGATTTTCCCGCATCCTCACCTCTGGGCAGCAACCCACAGCCCCACAAGGCGCCGACACCTTGGCACAAATCGTCAAACAAGCGGCTGATAGAATCACCATCCTTGCCGGCAGCGGCGTGACCAGCGACAATGTCACCACCCTCATCCAAAAAAGCAGCGTTCCCGAAGTACACGCCAGCTGCAAACTCAACGGACAAGTCAGCGACATCAATGAAATCAAAAAAATATTAACCCTTATAGCATAGATATGAAAAAACTTCTCTTATTGAGCATAATGCTTGTTCTCCTCGTCGGCTGTCAAAAGCATTTCATCAGCGACAAAAATTACCGGAAACAAGTACACGAGGACTTCCTGCAACGTAAGGAGCTGGCTTCCAACCGTTCCGAAGCACTCTTTAACGTCTTTGAACAAGACTTGAGTTGCGAAGAGAAAGAAGCCCTCGAATTTCTTTATGCCTATATGCCCCTCAGCGACCTGGCGGATTATGACGGGGAATTCTTCCTAAAACAAGTCCGTACCGCCTTGAAAGCCAGAGAAACTTTCAGCTGGGGCGATAAAATTCCAGAAGAAGTTTTTAGACATTTCGTCTTGGTTTATCGTGTAAACAACGAAAATCTGGATTCTGCCAGAATGGTTTTCTATGAAGAACTGAAACCTCGCATCGAAAATCTGTCGATGTATGAAGCCGCCCTCGAAGTAAATCATTGGTGTCACGAGAAAGTGGCCTACCGTCCTTCCGATATCCGCACCTCTGCCCCACTCGCCACGGTTCGCACCGCCTTGGGACGCTGCGGCGAAGAATCAACCTTCACCGTGACGGCCCTTCGTGCCGTAGGCATTCCTGCACGACAATGCTACACGCCACGCTGGGCTCACTGCGACGACAACCACGCCTGGGTAGAAGTCTGGGTGGACGGCAAATGGTACTTTTTGGGGGCCTGCGAACCCGATCCCGAACTCAATATGGGCTGGTTTGCCATTCCCAGCACCCGAACGATGATGGTACATTCCAATGCCTTCGGCAAATATACCGGTGATGAAGAAGTCACATACGCCACCAACCTCTTCTCTCGCATCAATATGCTTTCCAATTATGCCGAACACAAAAACATCCGCATTCGCGTCAACGACACACAGGGCAAAGCCGTGGAAAACGCGACTGTCCAATTCAAACTATACAACTATTCAGAATATTACCCCATCGCCACCCGACAAACGGATCAAAATGGCCTAACCTGCCTCACTACCGGATTGGGCGACCTGCTCATTTGGGCCACCGACGGACAACATTACAACTATGCCAAAATGGATGTTCGCCTGCAAGACTCTCTGACCTTGACACTTAGCCGCAGCGAAGGCGAAGCATACTCCGAATTGCTCACCATTGTTCCCCCTACGGGCAACAGCCAAGTCGTCACCGCATCCGCAGAAAAGGCAGCCCGCAACAGCCAACGACTCCAATATGAAGATTCGATCAGGAACGCCTATTTGGCCACTTTCAAAACCGAAGCCAATGCCGCCGAAATCCACAACGACAACCTCAGTTTAGAACAAATAGGAATATTGTTAAAGAAAAGCGAAGGCAATTATGCAGAATTAATCCACTTCTTAAATCAACACCATCAAAAAGAAAATGGATTCTACCTTTTTGAATTATTAAATTCTTTATCTGATAAAGATTTACGCGACTTTTCCGCCGACATTCTCGAGCAACACATCACCCGCTACGACAGCACGATGGACTATCCTTTCGATGTTTATGTGAAAGGTATTATTTCGCCACGTATCGCCAACGAAGGTCTCCGTCCGTGGCGACCGTTCCTCCAACAGCAACTGCACCAAGATTTGGGGAACAATCCATCCGTGGAAAACATCAAACAATGGATTCTGCAACAGATCGTCATCGATGATGAAGGCAACTATTTCAACTGTCCGATTAGTCCGCAAGGCGTTTACGAACTCCGCCGTGCCGACCAGCACTCCCGCAACATCTTCTTCGTGGCCGCCTGCCGCAGTTTGAACATTCCCGCCTATATGGACAATGCCACCGGGCAACTATTCGCTTACGAAAACGGAGATTGGCAGATTGTCAATTTTACCCAAGACGAGCCAACACCAACTACCGGCACCCTCGTCATCGAATACGACCAACTGGATTGGCTCAAACCCGTTTATTGGACCCATTTCACCCTTGCCAAATATGAAAATGGCGATTTTGTCACCTTTGACTACGAAAACGATCCTCGAGTCGAACAATTTCCCATCACCTTGGAATTGGAAGCCGGCTACTACCTGCTCTCTACCGGCAACCGTTACACCGATGGGACGGCACTCTCACGCTTAGAATTTTTCACCATCAAGGCAGACAGCATTACACACAAAAATCTAACAATCAGAAATTTAGACGAAGAAACGGTTGATTACGGCAAAATTGACCTTCAATATTCTATTCCAGACAAAGATAAGAATATCAAAGTTTACGATTTGCAGAAAGACAAAGAAATGCTCATCTGCTTCATCGACCCCACACGCGAACCCACCAAGCACCTGTTGAAAGACATCGCCGCCCACGCCCAGGAATTTGAAAAACGGAATTGCCAAATCGTCTTCGTCGTTGCAGATGGCAAATATGCGCCAGATTTCAACTTCGACGCGTGGAAACTGCCCAAACAAAGCTCGCTTTTTGTCGATAATGGAGGTTTGTGGCTTAAAAACGCCCTAAGCACCATCAAATCCAACTTCAAAAACGACTTTCCATTGGTACTATTGATCAACAATCAAGGTGAAGTCATCTACAAAAGCGAAGGTTATCACATCGGCACGGCGAGTCAAATCCTTCTCACCCGTTAAACTTTGCGAATCAAATGTCGTCTAATTAAAAAATATTGTTCACAATGAAACACCTATTTTCCGTCCTTTTCATTGCCTTTTGCTTAGGCGCACTCCATTTTCAAGTTCAAGCCCAGGTTGTCATCGACCGACAGGCGGAAAGCATAACGATTGATTCGCAAGGCAATTTATACCTGATTCAAGATGCCACTTTATATAAATATGCGTCTGACGGTCGCCTTTTAAGCAGCTACACGAACAATATGCTGGGACATATTGCCTCAGTTGATGCCGACAACCCGCTCAAGATTATGCTTTTTTACGAGGATGCCGGAACCATCCTTTTCTTAGACGACCATTTCGCACCCATTGGCGACCAAATCGACTTGTTCTCCAAAGGACTGAGCACGATTTCCTTGGCCACCTATTCCACCAAGAACAACATCATTCTTTACGATGAAATCAACAGTGATTTGATCATTATGGATCTTTATTTTAATGTAAAAGAAAAAATCCACAACAACTTTGAAGATTTCCATCCTTTCCAGTTGTTTGATGTCAACGAAAAAATGATTGTGATGCAGGACAAGGAACAGGGTTCTTTCTTTTTTGACGACTTCGGCACATTTGAGAAAAACATTGTCGTAGCCAGCGAATTTCCGGTGCAAATCGTTGGCGATGTCATCTACTATATCAAGGAAGGGCAACTCAGAAGCTACAATTACAAGCAGTTGGAAGGCAACGTCATCGGCAATATTCCTGAAGGCACCAAACAAGCGTTGGTTTACCACAACAACTACTTCTTTTTAGATCAAAAGGGAGCATTTATCCTCAGCAAATAGGAGGTGGATTTGTCTATCCCCACCCGTCTTGCAAAGTCTCAAAATTTATGAGTAATTTTGGCCACTTTTCTCTTGATAGAAAAGTAGCCAAAAGATCAAGCCGACACAACCACCCCGGCCTACGGCCACCCCTCCTTTTTGTTGTGTATCTCAGACTACTTTATATATTTCAATCCATTGGACTACACAACAAAGGAGGGGAATTGTCGTGGCGCTCAAGGTCTCTACATCAGCGGAAAAACTTTCTTTGGTTACTTTCTTTGGGTTATAAAGAAAGTAACAGAAAAGAAAAGCATTCTCGTAAAAAAATAATCTTTTACAAGACTAAAAGGGATAATTCCGAAATAAATTTGTATCTTTGCATAGCAAAAAATATTCTACAATGAAAAAGACAAGTTTAATCATTACCCTCATCGCCAGTGCCGCCATCATTGGTTCCGTTGCCCTGGCAGGTCATTACTTCTATAAAACCAAAGGTCACGAAAAGACCGTCTCCGTAGTGGGCTTGGCCGAAAAGGACTTTGAGTCTGACCTCATCGTTTGGGACCTCAGCATTGAGGTGCGTAATATGAATATGAAAGACGCATACAGCACCATCAAGACAAACAACCAGATTGTCAAGGACTACCTCGTTCAAAAAGGATTGACAGAAAAGGACATCGATTTCAAGGCCATCACCAGTTATGCCGACAACCAATGGGAATGGAACGAAAGTGCCCGCCAGAGTTTTCAGGTTTTCAAGGGTTATGTACTCACGCAAAATATCCGCATTGAATCAAAAGAGGTCAATAAGGTGGAAAAGATTTCACGCGAAATCACCGAACTCTTTGATCAGGGTATTCAAATTGAACGCAATGACGTGTCCTACTATTATACCAAGTTGGCGGACTTAAAGATAGAGATGCTGGCCACGGCCGCCAAGGATGCCCGTCACCGTGCCGAAACCATCGCCCAAAACGCCGGTTCGCACCTTGGTGCTCTCAAAACGGCCAATATGGGTGTCTTCCAAATCACGGCTCCCAACTCCAGCTCCGAAGACTATTCCTGGGGCGGCACTTTCAACACCTCATCGAAACAAAAAAGAGCCAGCATCAATATGCGATTGACCTACTACGTCAAATAAAGCAATTTGACCTTGTCCAAATAAGCTCGAAAATTTTGTCTTATTTAGACAAAATCACACTTTTAAAGAAATATTCAGCTACTTAAAATAACGTATTAATTCAAAATAAAAAAAATTATGGCTACATTAGAACCTAAAATCGTTTTTGACTACTTTGAAGAGATTTGCAAAGTTCCACGTCCTTCAAAAAAGGAAGAAAAAATATCCGCCTGGTTGGTAGAAACAGGAAAGAAACTCGGTTTGGAAACCAAACGCGACAAGAGCGGCAACGTGCTCATCAGCAAGCCGGCCACCAAAGGCAAGGAAAACGTCACTCCCATCATTTTCCAATCCCACATGGATATGGTTTGTGAAAAGAACAACGACACCAAATTCGATTTTGACAAAGACGCCATTCAGACTTACGTTGACGGAGAATGGATGAAGGCCAAAGGCACCACACTCGGCGCCGACGACGGTATTGGCATGGCTATGGCTTTGGCCATATTGGCTTCCAACGACATTGAACACGGTCCCGTTGAATGCCTGTTCACCGTGGACGAAGAAACAGGTCTGACAGGTGCTTTCGCCCTCGAGCCCGGCTTTATGAAAGGAAAAATGCTGCTCAACCTCGACTCTGAAGACGAAGGTCAGTTCTTCATCGGCTGTGCGGGCGGTAAAGACACCGTGGCCACTTTCGACTGCGAATGGGATAACGAAATCGACAAGAACTCTGTTGCTTACCAAGTTACGGTAAAAGGTCTGCAAGGCGGTCATTCCGGCGACGACATCAACAAAGGACGCGGCAACGCGGTCAAACTGCTTAACCGCATTTTATGGAACTGCTACCAGGATTTCGGTATGCGTATCGCCGATATCAAAGCCGGGAACCTGCGTAACGCCATCGCTCGTGAAGGTTATGCCATCATAGTCATTGGCAAAAACGATGTTGAAGCGTTCGAGGCCTATCTCAAGAAAATGAACGACACCTACAAAAACGAATACCTCGTTACCGACCCTGGTGTTGAAGTGGTTTTTGAAAAGACAAAAATGCCTACCAAGGTTTTGGACGAAATGCTTCAGGTAGATTTGATGAACTGCCTATACGCTTGTCCTCACGGCGTATTGGCCATGTCGCAAAACATCAAGGATTTCGTTGAAACCTCCACCAACCTGGCTTCCGTGAAAATCGAAGGCGAAAAGATCGTAGTCACCACCAGCCAACGCAGCTCCGTGGAATCCAAGAAGCAGGACGCCGTTGATTATGTCACCGCTACTTTCTGCGGCACCGGTGCCAGCGACGTAACCAGCGGTGACGGCTACCCGGGATGGACACCAAACCCTGATTCAGAAGTCTTGAAGGTTTTAGTGACCGCCTACAAGAACATCTTCAACAAGGAACCCCAGGTATTGGCCATCCACGCCGGCTTGGAATGCGGACTCTTCTCTGAAAAATATCCCGGATTGGATATGGTTTCCTTCGGCCCTACCCTTCGTGGCGTTCACTCTCCAGACGAAAAACTTGAAATCAAAACCGTTAAGATGTGCTGGGATTTAACCGTTGAATTTATGAGAATCTTAAAATAAGAAAGAGGTGGCTTCTCTCCGAGAAGCTTGGATTCCCAAGCATTGCGTAACTCCACATCACGGACTTCACTTCGTGCGTCCTGATGTGGAGTTATAGAAATACGTTCTCTCCGAGAACGGCAATGGTGGCTGTGACACCCATCGCTCATCACCAAATTGCCTTCACGTCTGAACCCTCTACCCTTAACCCTTAAAAAAAAGGGCTTCGCTGATTTGTGGTTACTAAAATTCAGTCTCTCCGAGGCGAAATTTGGGGGTTCCGCTTCGACTGCTTCGCAGCCTTGCGGAATGGTGGACACCTACCGATGGGAAAGATAATAATGGGCGGCGGCACCAGCGTGAATAAACCTCATTCCGTGTGCCGCCGCCCATCCTGTTTTCATCCGTGCACCTCCTCCATTCCGCAAGCGCAGCGCAGCGGAATCTCCGCCGTCCATTATCTCTCACAAACGACGTGCGTGCTCCATTCCGCAAGACCGACACAAGGCGGTCGCAGCGGAATCCCCACCAATTGTTCATTGTAAATTTTTCATTGTAAATTGAAAAAAGGGCTTCGCACGAAACCGCACAAAGCCCTTTATTAATATTCTATTGAAAGCGGGTTGAAAGCCATTCTAAGCCCTCAACCCTAAAAACTACTTTTCCTCCAGTTTATCCCAATACATACTCTTCCCCAAAGCCGGTGTGCCGATATAGCCCCTCACTTTCAGTTTTTGCGGATTCTCAAAATTCAACTGACATTTATAGGTTTTTCCGTGGCAAGGATCGTAAATTTGACCACCCACCCACTTGTCCTTTTCCGCATCGTAGGTAAAATTCCACATCAACACGATTTTATTGCCAGGCGTATTTCTTTTTTTCGGATCAGGATTATAGATATCGCGTTTAGGTGTGCCGTCCTTCATCGTGGGAACGGCCAGCCAAACCACCTGTCCTTGATATTTTCCATCAACCGTCTTGGTAACCCTAACCTTGGACACTTCCTTGGTTTCAGGTTCAACCACTTTATACAAACCCAGGATACGGTCGGCCTTGCTGCTTTGTGCCGAAAGGGAAAACATTCCCGCAACGCAGAATGCCAGCAAAAAGAATGAAAATTTGCAAAACGACTGTCGAACAACCATAGCTTAACGATTAAAAAGCACCGTGGGGTCATCCACAACCGCCACCTTTTCCAAAGACTTATCCTTAATCATCGCATTAGGAAGAATACCTCTATTTCCTTGTGGAAGCGGTTTGCCGATCATTCCAAAAAACTCGGTCCAATAAGTCGGAATCGTTCCGTCGGCAGCTCTAAAATCAATGGGGTCGTGGCCGAAAATCGTATCACCGTGCGATACGTAAGAAACACGCACCAACTCGCTGCAATAAAGTTTGCCATTGTTTTCCCGCATATCCACGTCATAAACCTTTCCGATTTGTTTCTTCGCATTTTCCACGAAATCGGCAGCGTGGCGATTATTTTTCAGACGCATCAATTCCATTCGTGGATACGATCCGTCTTTCAATGTGAAATTTTTCAAAAATGTAGAAAAAGGATAACGTGCGACATTATTCTTAAGAGTGGCGTCGATAATCCACAGACTGTCATTGGCATCCACTTCCAAAATAGCCACGTGAATATAGTTCACTTCTTCTCCATTCTGAATCTTATGAATCGTATAAGGATGACCGTTCACACTATCCTTGAACGTATAATCCAACTGTAAATCAACGAAAAGCAAGTCACCGGTTTGGACAGCTTTAGAATTCTTGGTAGTACAAGCAAAAAATGCCACAGAAATTATTAGTAACACAAGGACTATAAAAATGCAATTTTTCTTCATTTCTTCAATTATTATTGTTTATAAGCCGTATTTGAAAATTCATAACGTAAATCATAACCCATCAAGTTACAAATCAATGTTGACGTAAAATTAAGGGGACTGGACGGTTGCATTAAACCATAACTTACTTCCAGCACAGCTCCCGACACGGCGGTAAAGTTGTTTTTGGCCAACACCAAACGGCCTTGATTGTCCAAAGTCCCAGTTGTATTATAGACCTGCACTACTTCTCCACCGGAAAAATTAAAAGCTCCTTTCACAGTCACCTGTTCCACGCCATTGACAACCTGCGGTTCGCCAATATCCAGCGTTCCCGCATAGCTTTCGTGTTGAGACTCTGCCTCTTCGTTATCAACATAATATCCAACCACATTGATTTCAAGCTCATAATGGCCGGTAAAAGCAGTCAAAGGTGACACCGGGTCGGGATCTTCGGATTGCGAACTTTCGTTATTCGTCTGACCATTTTCATTGTTCGGTTTGATGTCTTCCTTCTGACAAGCCACAAAAGCGAATGAAAGTGCCAACAAAGTCATTAAAATCAAGTTTTTCTTTTTCATCATCATATTCATTTTGAGATTAATATTTTTTCAAAAAAACATTATCATTAATCTGCAAAAATACAAAAAAATTCATTTACACAATGTCTCTAATCCTTCACGCAATGTACAGAAAGACCATTCTTTTTAGATGTGTATCCAGATCTATTTCCCGTTCCTTAACCTCATATACATAGCCTCCGCCATTTCCTTCATAACCCTATCGTAGAATTGCGGGTCTTCAAATAATTTGGCGAAAGCGTCCATTGATTCCATATAGCACTGCTGGGCGATTTCCTGAAACGCCTTTGGGAAGATTGCCGATGCAAACATAGCGGCATCGGTGTTCTTTGCCTGCTTTTTCAATGCGACATTACTCTTGCTCATCCTGTCAAATATGGTTTCCACGATTACCCTGTCCGCCTCGGTGAACTGTCCTGCGTACATCAGGTTGATTTTGTCGATAATGTTTGCCAACAAATCACGCTTCTCCTCCTTAAAAGCACCCTTGCCGCCATTCTCCGCTTTGACCTTGTTCTGACCGTGCTCCAGTTCAATGCTGCCACTGAAAGTCTCCGACAGCTTGTTGTTTATCAATGCGAGTTTATTAGTCAAATCCACCTTCTCGTGTGCATTCTTCGGCAGCAACTTGTATAGCAGTTCGGTAAAGACGTAGGTTTTGTAGAGTTCCTTGTCAAAAGTTCTCACTATCTGCACCATATAGGCGTAGAAACGGTTGAAGTTGCGGATAAGGAAACGAATTTTGAATTTATCCTCTATCAATAGAGATTCGTATGCCTCCATCGTGGATTTGAACGCCCCCGCCAACTTGCCCATATCGGTACTGCTCTGCTTCTTGGTGCTGTATATCCTGTAAACCTTCTCCTCGTCATCCTGATTCCACAAATGGTATTGCTGGATATCGTTCAGATATTTGTAAACCATATTGACATCCACGCCTTCCTCCAATAGCGTATCCTCGAAGAAAGGTTGGAAGGACTGTTTAATACTTTCCGTATCGTTCACGAAATCCAAAACGTAGGTGTCGTTCTTGCCTGCGCAGCTGCGGTTCAGGCGGGAGAGTGTCTGCACCGCCTTCACTCCTTTGAGTTTCTTGTTCACGAACATCGTATGGAGCAAAGGTTCGTCGAATCCCGTCTGATATTTGTCGGCAACAATCAGCATGTTGTACATTTCAGAAGCGAAGAACAAGGGGAGTTTCGCCTCCGTAATCTTCTGTCCGTCAGCCGAGTTGATTTGGCTTTCGGTGTATTCGGTTTCGTTGTACTTCACCGTGCCGCTGAACGCAACCAAAGGTTTCACTTCGTCATAGCCCTTCTTCTTACAATAGTCTTTCATTGCGAAGTAGAAGCGGACGGCGTGGGCTCTTGACGGTGAAACCACCATTGCCTTTGCGTTGCCACCAATCTTGTTCAAAGTGATTTCTCTGAACTTCTCCACCATCACCTCCACAATCTGATTGACCACGAATTCGTGGTTGTCGTGGTAGGCCTTAACCGCCCTTGTTGCCGGCGGTTCCTCGTATTCGGGATTTTCCTCAACGGACTTCGCAATTTCGTAGGAGGTTTCTATGGTGGTGTAGAATTGAAGTACGTCCAAAATAAATTCTTCGTCAATGGCCTGCCGCATTGAATAGTGGTGAAAAGCATCGTATCCTTTGGCGGTCTTCACGCCAAAGGTTTCCAAAGTCTTGGGCTTCGGGGTGGCGGTGAAGGCGTAGAAATAGAGGTTCTTGTGCTGTCCTTGCGTGAGCAGTGTTTCGGTCATCACGTCCATTTCGTCCTTGATTTCCGCTTCGGTCTTTTCCTCGATTTCAGCCATTTCCTTCAATGCCTCATCGGTATCTGCCAATGCCGCTTTCAGTTTCTCGGCACTCTTACCGGATTGGGAGGAATGGGCTTCGTCCACGATAATAGCGAAGTTCTTGCCGATGTGTTCGTCCAACTCTTTATAAATAATCGGAAATCTATGCAGCGTGGTGATGATGATTCGCTTCCTGTCGTTGATAGCGTCCTTGAGTTTGGAGGAGTTGTCCTTGTCGGTTATGGTCTCAATCTGACCTTCCAAATGTTCAAAACCAAGAATGGTTGATTGAAGTTGGGAGTTGAGCACTCTTCTGTCCGTAACCACGAAAACGGTTTGGAACATTTCCTTGTCCAAGTCGTTGTGAAGGGAAGCCAGACGGTAGCACAGCCACGCAATCGAATTGGACTTGCCGCTGCCAGCCGAATGCTGCAACAGATAGTTCTTTCCCTCCTTGCTCGCCTTGGTATCGGCAATGAGTTTCTCCACCACGTCCAACTGGTGATAGCGTGGAAAAATCAGGAAGGTCTTTTTCTTCTTTTCCTGCTTGCCCTTGACCAATGCAATCTTCTCTTCCGTAATCTTGGAAATGTATCGTTGCAACAAAGATAGCAGCATCTCACGATTCAGCACCCGTTCCCAAAGGTATGAGGTTGAATAGCCATTGGGATTTTCAGGATTGCCGCCGTCACCGATGTTGCCCGCTCCGTTGCTGCCTTGGTTGAAGGGCAGGAAGCGGGTCTTGTCGCCTTGCAGTTGGGTGGTCATTGCCACTTCGTAGAGGTCAACGGCAAAATAGGCGAGAATGCGGGTGTTAAAGTTGAAGATAAGTTCCTTCGGGTCGCGGTCGTACATAAACTGGTGCTTGGCATTGGCGACCGTCTGTCCTGTGAGCTGGTTCTTCAGTTCCAGTGCAACTACGGGAATGCCGTTTACGGAAAGCACCATATCAAGGGTGTTGTGATTCTGCGTGGAATAGGCAAACTGTCGGGTGCATTGCAGAATGTTGGCGTTGTACCTATCCACCAAATCCTGATTGAGATTGCTGCTCGGCTTGAAGTAGCAGAACCTGATGGCCACGCCCCTGTCCTTGATGCCGTTTCGCAGAACGTGAACCAGACCGTAGTTGGCGACATCTTGTTGGAATACCTTGTAGAGTTGGTCGCTCGACTTTTCGCCATAAAGGTTCACATAGCGTTGCCACACCTTCGGCTGTGTGTTCTGAATGAACTGCAACAGCACGGGCATATCAATCGCCCGTTTCTTGTCGTAGGTGCTTTGGTCGCCTTTGATGTAACCTCCTTCTGTAAGAAGGTAGGTTTCAATGTCTTGCTCGAAGTTCTTTTCCTTGAGCCGATCTTTCGGATGAATAGTAGTTTTATAAGATATATAGTTGATTTCCATAAGTATAGTTTTTTATATCAATGGGAAGGGGCGTCAGGGTTTAAGGCAGCCGATAGGAACAACATAGATGCCATCGTCGCGTTTATAAGCCAAATTTCCTACCGCAGTAAGAATTATTTTGAAAGAGGGTGTTTTCATTATGTCAGTATCTAACATTGCAGCCAATTTGTTGAGTGTTTTTGCCCCCTCATCTATAAGGTTCTCGCCACCCAACTTGATTTCTATGAGACCATACTGCCCGTTACGTAAATGAATAATAGCATCACATTCAAGTCCATTGCTGTCTCGATAATGGGATACGGATCCGCTAAGAGCGTCTGCATAAGTTCTGAGGTCTCGAACGGCCATTGTTTCAAACAACAATCCCATTGTATTGAGATCCTTGAGTAAATTGTCGGGGGAAGCTCCGAGGGCTGCCACTGCGATGGAAGGATCCGCAAAATACCTTGTATCGCTGCACCTAATGGCGGCTTTTGAGCGGAGATTCGGATTCCAGGCCTCCATATCTTCTATGACAAATATTTT
This sequence comes from Bacteroidales bacterium, assembly GCA_024400755.1. GTDB lineage: Bacteria > Bacteroidota > Bacteroidia > Bacteroidales > WCHB1-69 > RUG11690. The sequence continues at coordinate 55,675 of JAKSMG010000012.1, forward strand.
TTTCAGCACATCAATGTAGGAAGACACCGTATCCACGTCCAACGAAGAAGTGTCATTGGCTGCCATATCAGCTTTGATGCCTGCAATAGGCACTTGTGTTCCCTGATGGCGGGCGAGAGAACGCATCAGACGTTTCGCACGTGCCGGACTTCTGTTTATGCCATCCACTCGTGAAATATCTCCTTCCGTTACAGCTTGGTAGTAGGAAAATGCTGTTTCAAGCGCATCCTCCTTTTCTAATGTTGTAGCGATAGGCCAGCCCCCTCTGCATATCAGGAAAGCGATATCTTCCAGTTTGTGCTTGTCCTCGCTGTATATGGAAATTCCCGGATTATCGAACAGATTTTGAAGGCTTACTTCACCATTACTTTCCCCTGATTCCCACAACGACATCGGGCGCATTCGTAATTTTGTAATACGACCTGTTCCGGTATGATGAATCTTCTTTTGTTGATCTTGCGTAAGAGGAACGGCAGAACCTGTTAAGATAAACTGTCCAATGCCTCTGCTGTGGTCAACCGCAAAGCGAACAGCATCCCATAATTGAGGAATGACTTGCCACTCATCCAGCAATTGGGGCTTTTCTCCTTCGAGCAGGGCATTGATGTCCATTTCGGCAAGAATCATATTCCTGTTGAGATTGACAGGATCGGAAATGTAGCTGACACTTTTGGCCTGCTGTTCCGACGTCGTGGTTTTGCCGCACCATTTGGGTCCTTCTATCAAAACAGCACCCGCCGACCTCAATTTTTTTCGGAGGATAGCATCTGCAACACGAGATTTGTAGTTAAAATCTGACATATCGTTAATTCGTTGATTTATTGGCGGCAAAGGTACTAAAAAAATCAATATTTAAAATAGGAAAAGACAAAATTCCGTGAAATGTGGATTTTAATTCCGTGAAATGTGGATTTTAATTCCGTGAAATATAGATTCTAATTCCGTGCCTTTAAGTGAACTTTGGTGATACGTTTTGTGCTTTGGTCGCCCTTTACATAGCCGCCTTCGTTGAGAAGGTAGGATTCAATGTCTTGCTCGAAGTTTTTTTCCTTGGTTTGCATTTTTCCCGTGAATTATGGATTTTTTTCGTTCACTTTTTCCAATTTATTTCTTTTCAATGTCGTGCTCGGCACCTCTCACAGGCACATCGTCATAAAGACAGGGAGCATCCATACGTTTTCATCTCTGCGAAGGTCTTTTGTGTAGATCAAGTAATTCTCTCCAATGCGGTCTGAATATTTTTTTTGGAAGACATCTAAGGAGACGTGAGACTTATATCCGGAAGATTTTACTTCTATCGGACAAATTTTATTCTGGCGTGATATTAAGAAGTCGATTTCATAATTGTGTTTTCCGCTTTCCGTAGGCCAGACATGGTAGAAAAGTTCATTTCCGGCGGACTTCAGCATCTGAGCGACCACGTTCTCAAATACATAACCCAAGTCGGCGGAAAGTTTGTCGGACAGCAATTTCTGGTAGATTACATTTTCTGTCCAATCTTTATCGCGGAAGGCAAGTGTGACGAACAAACCGATGTCGTTCAGAAACATTTTGTACTGCAAGGTGTCGCGGTGCAAGGCCATCCCCACGTTAGGATCATTGGCGTGATAGGCAAAAAGTACCGTCATGGAGTCTTCCATATCTTGCATAAGTTCCTCAACATCGCTTGCTCTCGCATTGGTAATGACGCTGGACACTTGATAGCGGGAGGCATTATTGCTTAATTGCGCCGGAATTGCGTAAAAAAGTCGCGTTGCCTTGCCTGTCGGGTCGATTTTTCGAAAATCATCGGCATAAAGTTCAATGATTTCCCGTTTTATGGCATCGACAACTTCGAAATTGGCGCTGTCGAGGTATGCATTTACGACCTGAGGCATGCCGCCCACGAGTATATAGCGGCGGAAATCGCGCAGCAGTTTTCGGGTGATGGCATCCCCCAAGGACTTGCGTTGCTTAAAATATTGTTGAAGCAATGGGATGGTGGATTCATCCCCCATCGCCCAGCAAAATTCTTCGTAATCCATTGGATATAAGGTTAATCGTGTCTCTTCGCTGGGAATGCGAATCTCTTTGACATTTTTCTTGATTGACAACAATGAACCCGTTTCAATATAGTCGTAGCGATGGTCTTTCACCAGTTTCCTTATGGCCTGTCTGGCCATGGGACAGCGTTGCACTTCATCAAAAATAATAACCGATTTGCGAGGTGTGAGACTTTTATGGTAATACAATTGAAGGAACGAGAAGAGAGCATCCAAGTCAGAGATGTCGTCAAACAATTCCTTGACCGTAGAAGGCGCTTCTGCAAAGTCAATGAGCAAGTATGAGTCATACTCCTGTTTTGCAAATATTTCTGCCAAAGTAGATTTCCCGACACGGCGAGCCCCCTTGATGAGCAGGGCGGTTTCTCCATCTCTTTCCTGCTTCCACTTCAGCATTTTTTCGTAAAGCTTGCGTTTGAACACCCGTTCCATTTTTGTGATTGATTTTGATTTTGCAAAAATACAAAATTCTCACTAATTTTTATTTGAAATTTCTGCAAGTTCTCACTAATTTCAATAAAAAATACAAAATTCTCACCAATTTTTATTCAGTATTTCAGCAAATTCTCAGTAATTTGTGAGCGGCGAGCAGCGATTAGGGAGTTGAGTAAACTTTCCACTTTCATCTTTCCACTTTTCACTTTCATCTTCCCTCAAAAATGGTTATTTCCTTGTTTTTCTCACTGCGTTCCACCTGCCCTTCATATCCACCTCATAAATCGCCTTGTTGTATGAATACCCGATAGGGTCGCTCGCCAACATCTCTATGGTGAAGAACACATATTGCGGGTCGTAGTCCAAATAGATTTGCTTAATCTTATCTGTTTTTATCGTGAATTCAATTGCCTCGCCATCACGCCAAGGTTTGGATTCCGACACATCCTTTTTCAGCACACTCTTATACGAATATCCGTTGCTTGTTGCATTCTCTGTCTTGTTTTCGAAAATCACGCTCAAGCAACCACTCATATCAGCATCACTAATGGACTTTCCTGTATGGTTGACAACCTTGCCCTGAATTTCGTAGGACACTCCCTCTTCCGACACAATCAGTGTGTCAGAGGTTACGCTAGTGACCTTGAAAGGGGCATCTTTATCATATCGGGAATGACCGTATTCTCTTGACAAGTAGTCCTTCTGGTTTATTAGCACAACCGTTTTCTCTTTGATATCCACATGCCAAATGTGTCCCCAACCCTCCTCGTTCACAAACCCCACCTCATACAGATTTTTGGTGTCTGTTTTCTTTGCCAACCATTGCATCTTTTCGTTAGGATTTTGTTCTGTCACCATATTGGCGAAATCCATCCATGTGGATGTTTCATAATCCAGTCCATACATTGCGAACCCCGCCTTAACTATCCATTGGGACAACATATTGTCAGCACCGGAGAATTGACTGACAAATCCGGGATCCAGTTGCATTTTGGTCTCTTGGCATATCTTGATTGCCTCCTGCTCCCGCTTCGACTCGCAGGAACAGATGAGTATCGTGCAGCATAGCAGCAGCGTTATTATTGGAAATGTTCTCGTCATAACCTTACGTTTCATTGTTATTATCAAAATCTGATTTCTCGATTCTCTTTCACGCAAATATAGTTGACAATGTTCTTCAATTCAGAGTCGTGAGTGCAATTTTCAATTTCTTGTTCAGAAAGACCCAAAACCAAAAGAATACTACTCGCTAATAGAACCTTGCATTTTTGTGTTAGCAGATATAGTTCTTCTTTTGGGATATCGTCTTCCACATCGTCTTCGCCCAAATGGGTGTATTTGTGGCGTGTTTTTGCGACTAAACAGGCATCAATTTTACATTCTTCAACTACTTTGTAATTTTTGAGATGGTCAATCAAATTCTTGATTCTTTCTTTGTACGAATTCTTTGTGTCAAAGATATTTCCCGCAAATCTCGTTTGCAGCCCTTCCAAAGCGTGGGCGAATCGGAGAAAATCAATATAGTCGAAATCAACGAATGACAAAGGATATAGCAACTGATTTACCATTGGAATCAATTTGTTATAATGTGTATGCCATTGTTGTAGCATAAGAGGTAGCCTGTCTTTCACACGTTGGTATGAAATCAAATGATTGTGTTTGGGACTTGTGTCTTGTTCCAAGGGAAACCATACTTGGTAATAATTTGGCACTTTTGTTTCAAGCAACAACTCAAGAGAACAATATTTTTGTTTTTCAAACATAGCAAAAGAGAAGAAACGAGAAATTTCAAATGTGAGTTTAACAAAGTAATCCACCGATTGCTTTTCTGCCGACAAACATTTAATATAACAATCCTTGCTATATGTGATACTGCTGAAGGTTCTACTAATTGATTTATCAAACGAAATATGCAAATTGACATCAGGCAAAACAGTCTTCATAATAGAAGCGTGAACACTGTCATTATCTTTTATCACAATGGCTTCCTCATTGTTTTCCAATGAGATAGACGAAATGTCACTAATCCAATTGATAAAGTTAGGAAATTTGATTTGACAACCATTAAAGCACTTCTCTTTAATAGATGATATTTCCATTCCTTTTACCGTATGCTTTACGGAATATTTAATTGAAGAAAGTTCGGAAAACTGAACAAGTTTAACATCAAAGAAAGTAATATTTAAACTGCCGACTTTACCCCACACCACATCGTAGTGTTCTTTCAATAAATTCCCAAATTCAGGTCTCTCTAACACTTCAATAATAGGCGTACCATCCATTTCCCGATATAGAAAGCCAAGGATTTCATTGGTTAATGGTGAATCTTTGGGTTGGAACCAGAAATGTCCACTATATTTGATAGTTTCTGCATTCATTCTTACACCTCCTTCTTCCCCGTCACATACTCGAATATGACAGATTTTTTGTATTCCTTCAACGCCTCAATCTTCTGCTGCTTGATGGCAATGAGTTCATCAATCTCGGCGCACTTCTCGTCCAAATAGTCCGCAATCGCTTGCTGCTCGGAAAGGGGAGGAACGGGCATCAATTTTTCTTTTATTCTTTCAACAGAAAGACCAGGTTGTGCAGAAGACAAAGAATATTGATTAAGATTCATAGTTCTTAATGTTTCTCCGAACCAAATCAACTCAAATTCCACTTTGGGGTAACATACGACACAATGGTCTGTTGCCCAAAATTTCCCGTGTGCATAATTGATGTTCCCGCACAAAGCACCTTGTCTCCCGATAAGGGCATAATTACCGTCATCCGAATATTCCGAGTAATATCCTCTCAATCCATTCCCTCCATATACGGGGAAACCAATTTTTTCTTCCTTAATGTCATTGGTGGTGATATTGGAACCGCTTTTCAATGTCGCCATCGTCTTTATCGCTCTCATTTCCCAATGACTCGGTATCTCTCCAATCCATTCCTCTCCGCTGTCCTTCATCTTCACATTCTTGTCCAGCCCTTTGGTTACGGCTTCGGTGATGACGGACTGCTTGTAGCGTTTCAGCTCGGCAATCATCGTTTCCTGGAGGGCGGCGAGTTCGTCAATCTCGGCACACTTCTTATCCAAAAAGTCGGCGATGCGCTGCTGCGTGGGGAGAGGGGGAAATAGAATTATCGCATTTTTAATTAAATCTTGATTTAAAAGTTTAGCACCATAAATATTCTCGTTAGCATTTTTTTCTATAAAATATTGAGAAGAATAATATAGATATTCCAAACATATTTTGTCGGAATCTTGAAACGCAGCTAATGCTTCATTAGTAAATAAATCAATTTGAGTTATCGCAACTTGTCCAACAGACAATTTGAAACTATACAAAAGACTGCCCTTCGCAACTAATTCGGGATTAAACACTTCAACGTATTTCTTACTAATACCTTTTGTACTTCTAGTAATATATCTTTCCCCATTAAGTTCGGAAATAGTCACCCACGGAATCCCATTTTCATCGTAATACTGGTCGTTTTTTGAAGGAGGTGTAAAACCAGTTGTGAAATTATAATGGTGTTTTACTTTGCACACTTCCCAATCCTCTGGAATCATTCCAATCCACGGGATACCGCTGTCTTTGTATTTTTTATTTTTCATCTTTCCGTCATTAAAAGTATGATTTTTATGAACTGTTATGCGGTTTTGCCACAATTTTTATCTATCAACAGTCGCAAAATCTGTTTGAAAAATCATCGTTTACTCACTGGATGTAAAGATTTCCCATCCAGAGTCGTACACCGTTCCTTGTTTACCACTCGGTCTCGGAAGAGTTTCTTGTCTGTGAAGTTACGATAAATGTTCATTATTAGTTCAGAATAGTTGTCTTCGCCTTTGTTGTTAATATAGCAGAATGGCTTGATAGAAACACAATTCTCGTGTTCAAAAATCGTGTTGAGCAAGGTTCGGTCGGAATTGCCACAAGAGTGCCCCATAATATACACATGAAAAGGGCTGCCGTTGATGAACCGCAAAAAATCTCGATAATGTGATGTTTCTAAATATTTAACCGATTTTGCATTTTTCAGCAACTCGTTTTCGTTGCGGTCAATCAGCCCTTGAAAATCTTTGTCCATTTCGTCTCCATAACCAAAAATCATTTGCTCCGGATTGTCTATCGAACCGTGGATGTGATTAACTGGAATGTTCCAATAATACTGATGCGATGTATTCGTATAGTTGAAATCAAGTAACATTGTTTCGTCTATTTCGATTGATTTTCGAGTATTTCCATTCTTCCTGTTTTCGTTTGGAGGTAATGACTCAACAATAGGTGTGATACCTTCGATTTTTTTCCTTGAACTTTCTGCTATATCATCTATGTCAAACTCAATATTCATTCGAAGCGCATTATAAATACCTTTATGGGAGTGCTGTGTTTTCTGAGTTTGCAAGTATTCGGCCAATTTCCCTTTCAAGAAATCCATCTGCTCATTGAGTTTTTCGCATTGCTCCATATTGTCAGCATTTTCTTTCAGCAATTCATAATAGTCTCTCTCAATATCCACCCAACCTTTGGTCTCAATACTTTGGGAGATTCTATTAAATAAAAGAGACTTTGTGACAGAAAAATGCTCTTCGTCGTTTTCTATTTTATCTTTAAAAGCAATAAAATCTTCGTCCGAATAAGACTGAAAATAACTTTGAGCATATGCTACGACACTCCAAGATTCTTCACATTTCAACGATAAGGTGCACAAGGTATCTTTTGAAACACGTGATAATTCTGAACATAATCCAAGAATTCTTTGTTTCCAGTACCAATCAATAAAATTCTTGTAACTGGTTTTGAGACCGTGCGCTATGTCGAAGCCATTGCCGATAATAACAAGTCTATTCATACTTTGTGATACTTTCATCTTTCTTCCGTTTTCATCTTTCCACTTTAAATCAAAGGTGTCATATATAGAGGCAGATAGAGAATGTCATTTTCAATTTTCAGATCTGCTGGGTGAAGCACAATGGGCTGGGTGAGATATTCGCCGAACTTGTTCACACATTTGCGAATCGACGACAGTGTGTATCTCTGCGACGACTTCACTTCAATGGGGGTGATGTTGTGGCGGGTCGTGAGTTTTGATTTTGCGGTCAGAAAATCAATTTCCATACGTTCCAACGCATCCTCGCGGTTGGAGTTGGTATAAAAGTAAAGTTTGTGACCGCTGGCTGTGAGCATCTGCGAAACGATGTTTTCCACCAACATTCCTTCATTCACCTCCAATTTGTTCAAAATCAGTTTCTGATAGAGCTCCACAGGCGTACGCCCACCCTCGTCGAAAGCGTGGCTGATGAGCAGTCCCGTATCTGCCATGTAGCATTTCAGCGTGTTTCGTTCCATATTGAGACGCAATCCGATGTTGGGCGCAGTACAATTGTAGGCGATGTTGACGATACGAGCGTCGGAAAGCCAGAAAAAGGCATCATCATAATCGCGATAGGCAGCACCTTTTTCCAAGGATGCGAGACGGAATTTCTTTTCGTGTCTCTGCAGTTGCGACGGAATCTCCTCAAAAATGCTTTTCACCTTATGCTCCAATCCAGCCGCATATTTGGAAATATCGTTGGAATATACCTGCAAGATGTTTCGCTTGACGACATCCACAGCATCGAAATCTTTGGTTTCCACAAATTTCTGAATGGCTTGCGGCATGCCCCCCACAATCATATAGGTGCGGAAATATTCCATGGCTTTCCGATGAAGTGCCCCCAAGGGCTTCTTCTGCTCAAAACATTGACGAATGTAAGGCATCAGCAAATCGTTCCCCGAAGCCCATAGAAATTCTTCAAAATCCATGGGATACATCTGCAGGGCAACCTCTTCGGACGGGATGACGATGTCTTGCACATTCTTTTTTATGCTGATGAGAGAACCTGTTTCAATATAATCGAACCTGCCATCTTTGACTAAGTATTTAATGGCCGCCCGAGCCCGCGGACAGAGTTGCACTTCATCAAAAATAATGACCGATTGACGAGGGGTGAGCTTTGTAGCATAATGAACCTGAAGATTCATAAACAACGTGTCCAAATCAGTGAGCAGTGTATCAAACCACTCCCAAACCACTTTGTCCGCCTGGTTGAAGTCAATCATCAGGTAGGAATCGTATTCGTTACGGGCAAATTCTTCCACAATATAGCTTTTCCCGATTCTGCGGGCACCTTCTATTAAAACAGCTGTTTCCCCATGCTGTTCATTTTTCCACCTGAGCAATTGACCGTAAATCTTCCTTTTCATAATTCACATCTTTTCAAGATTATTCAATTTGCAAAAATACATCTTTTCAAGATTATTCAATACATAAAAAACACATCTTTTCAAAATTATCTAACACTTTCATCTTTCCACTTTCAGTTTTCATCTTTCAGTTTCAAGAAGCATCGTTCGTCGGTTCAATAGTCAATCATTTCCGGTTTCAGCATAAAATCCATTAAAGAGAGCACGAGTATTCCGTCGTCGGTGTACCAGGGCTCGGTGTCGCGCTGCTGTATGAGGATTTTCTTAAACGAATCGTTGATGTTTTTGAGCGAGGCGGATTCCTGCGCCACCTTCTCCCGCGTATCAATGTTCACTGCCGACTGAATGTAATAGCGGCGGTTGCCCTGGTTTACCACGAAATCCACCTCCAAGTGCTTCCTGACGACATTCCCGTTTTCATTTTTCGCGAATGTCTCCACATCGCCCACATCTACCGAAAAATATCTGCGACAGAGTTCGTTGTATATCGCGTTTTCCATTAAATGTCCTTCCTCCAACTGTCGGAAATCCAACCGGGCGTTGCGCAAACCGTTGTCGGTGAAATAATATTTGAACGGTGTGTTGATATAGTGCTTTCCCCGTATGTCGTATCGCAATGCCTTGCTAATCAGGAAGGCATCTTCCAAATGAAGCAAATACGAATTAATCGTGTTCTGGTTGGTCACTTGCTTTTGCTTCAAGCTGTTGAAAGCGTTGGTCAGTCGGAGCGGATTGGTTAGAGACCCCACAGAAGAGGCAATGACATCGGTCAGCTCGCCTATTTCCATATTGCCTTTCAATTGGTGGCGGTTAATGATATCGGCAAGGTAAACCTGATTAAAGAGATTTTTCAAATAGATTTTCTTTTCTTCTTTATCGGCTATGCCGGTAATGTGCGGCATACCTCCGTATATTCTATATTCCTGCCAGGCGTCCGCCGCACTTCCTCCATAAACGGAAAAGAATTCCGCAAAAGAGAGCGGATAAAGCCGAACTTCATCTCCGCGACCCCTGAATTCCGTAATGATGTCGGAAGACAAAAAACGGGAATTGCTGCCGGTAACATAAATGTCAAGATTGTCGATGTGCAGCAATCCGTTCAAAACTTCTTCAAAATGAGGAACCAACTGTATCTCGTCCAACAAAACGTAGTAGGGCTCCGAGTCGGCAAGTTGAGCTTTGACATAACGATACAAGGCCGATGGATCTCGATATTCAGAGTTCTCAAAGTCATCCAAACGCAGTGTGACGATATGCGATTCGTTCACGCCTGAATCAAGGAGGTGTTTCCTAAAAAGATTGAAAAGGAGATATGTTTTTCCACAACGGCGAACGCCCGTCACAATCTTCACCATTCCGTTGTGCTGCTTGCGACAAAGTTTTTCTAAATAGAAGTTCCGTTCAATGACCATAACACTTGTTATTTTTAAAATTTCTGCAAATGTACGCTATTTTTTTAAACAAACGTTGTTTTCATTTTTTTTTCGCTTTGAGACGTTGTACACAACGTCTTTACACTTCCCATTTCCACTTTCATCTTTCCACTTTCAACTCTCCACTTTCCACTATCCCAAAATCTTGTTCATCAATTCGGTTTCCTTGGCTTCCAAATCCTTCAGTTTGGCAAAGATATTCTCGCTCGCCTCCAGCGGAACATACTTGTAGAACACCCTCGTAAACGGGATTTCGTAACCTATCTTGGTCTGCTTCTCGTTAATCTTCGCTTTCGGCTGGAACGGCAGAACATTCTTCTCCATATACGCCTTCACATCCTCTTTCCACGGTATGATTTCGGTGTCCTTTTCGGGTTTCGCCTTCTTGTCGGGCGTTTGAGACGCACGACTGAGGCGAACCCTAAAAGTTGGACTGTTTATTAATAAGTTTATTCCTGTAATTA
>JAKSMG010000013.1 GCA_024400755.1 Bacteroidales bacterium
CGTTGGGATTCAAACCCAAGACCTTCAGAACCGGAATCTGACGCTCTATTCAGCTGAGCTACGGAGCCTCTTTCAAACTGCAAAATTACGGAATTTTTCCGATTTTGGAATGATAAAATTTTATGTTTATCATTTTTTTCTTCCAAAAAATAATGATTCTTTGTGAAAAATTTTTTTCATAATATTGTATAGTATTGATTATCAACAAAATAAAAATTTTGATATTCTGAGTATCGAATCAAAACTTGTTATACTTTTGCAGTGTACTATTTCACTAATACACTAACACAATAGATTTCTAAAGATTCTGCTCATCATTCAATAAATAAACAAATGAATTATTTATCCGTAAATTATAATGGTTATGAAAATGTCAAATGTTCTCTATTTATTAAAAAGGCACTTTATTGAAAAAGGGAAGTTTAATTTAACGGGGTCCATTGCCCTTTTGCTTTCGATGGCGCTTCTTACTTTCATTCAATGGTCTAATTTGTTCATCATTATGACGTTTTCTGTGGGTAGCGTAACGGCACTCCTCACATATTCTATGCTATGTTCTGAAAATATTGCGATGGATTACCTAATGATTCCGGCTTCTACCACAGAAAAATATGTAGTGAATGGCATTTTGGTTTATGTGTATTATAATGTATTGTTTTTTGTTACACTTACATTGGGAGAACTATTGGGCTCTTGGATACATGAACTGGTATATGGATCTTGCAACGTGTATGTTACCTCAAGTTTTACTCTGGAAGGTTTTATCTTTTTACTTATGTGGGAATCCATTATGATGTTTGGTTCAGTTTATTATAGAAAAACGAATGCGGGAGCAAAAACATTGATTGCAATATTAATTATTTTTATGGCGTTTGTTATTTTTGATGCTCTTTTCATTTCTCTTGTTTATCCAGTGGATTTTATTGAATCTATTATGAATGTTCAATTTGCTAAAGAAATAATAGCTTCCATCCCTGATTGGTTTGGAGTTGTGATAATCACTGCTACTTTCGTATTTTTCAACTTTATGACGTGGTTGCGTTTAAAGGAAACGGAGGCGTAATATGAATTTACGGAAAATAAAACTATCAGGAAATAAATAAGCTACTCAAACGCTTACATATTAACATTTAAAAAACAAACTAATACATTATATTATGATTCAATTACAAGACATTCATTTTGCTTATCGAAAAGATCGAGTTATATTTAACGAACTCAACCTTTCGCTGACGAATGGCCACATTTACGGACTATTCGGAAAAAACGGTGCCGGCAAAACCACACTGCTAAAGATTATGGCCGGCCTGCGCTTTGCCCAAGAAGGAACTGTAACAACTTTGGGTGAAAACGCCGCATTACGCAAGACATCTATGCTGAAAGACATTTACTTTTTGTCGGAAGAGATGTATGCCCCCGCACTGACTATCAAGAAATACGTGCAGTGTTATGCGCCATTCTATGAAAATTTTAATCACGACCAATTTGACGAATACCTGCATTTATTCGAGATTACCGACCAAAGTCAGAAATTGACCGCTCTTTCTTTGGGACAGAAAAAAAAGGTCTTGATTAGTTTTGCCCTGGCCACCAACACCAAAATCCTGCTGATGGATGAACCCACCAATGGTTTGGACATTCCATCCAAGACTTCTTTCCGAAAAATCATGTCGATGGCCGCATCGGACGACAGATTGATTTTCATCTCCACGCACCAGGTACGCGATCTGCACAGCTTAATTGACGCAGTCGTGATTTTGGATAACGGCTCCATCTTGTTGAATGCCACTACGGATGAGATTGTGGAAAAGTTGTGTTTCAAGGTGACCGATGCGAACGGCACTGACGAACCCATTTTGTATTGTGAAGACAATCTTCAAGGAAGTACCGTCGTAACGGAAAATGTGCATCATATTGAGACCAAACTCGACATTGAACTGCTCTTCAATGCGGTGATGATGAATAAACAAAGAATCAATGAATTGTTTAATCGTAAATTTTAATGGCTATGAATGCGGAAAATATTATCAATTTATTGAAAAGACATATTATAGAAGTAGGAAGAAAAGACATACTTAGATTTGTTACGTTTATTTTCGTGTTTGCCTTGTGTACAATGGCATTTTTGCCAATAGAAATCCCAATGCAAACAGCACCACTTTCGATAATTGTATTGGTGCTTATGTACCAGATAACCGCAGCAGCAATATATGCTACGTATCCGACCAATCGAGGAATGCATTATCTGATGATTCCTGTTTCTGCAACTGAAAAATTTATTAGTAATAGTATTTTGATTTACATTTATTACAATGCTTTATATTTAGGTGCTCTTTTCATAGGTCAAATATTGGGCATTGGAATATTTAATTTGATATCCAACTACCAGTGTGTTTACACGTTGCCAAACATTGTGCCGGGAATGATTATCATCATATTAGTTCAAGAAGCTGTTATGATGTTTAGTTCTATTTATTTCAGAAAAAATGCGTTTATAAAAACCATACTTGCGACGTTTATACTTTGTATAGCCATTATGATTTTTAACACGATTTTTATTTCTGTTTTTCATCAAATGAATTTTCTGGAAGCTGCATCTTGCGTTAATATTTCTAACGTAACCATAGATTCCATTCCTGATTGGCTTGGATTTTTGATAATTACTATTATTTTCATATTTTTCAACTTTATGACGTGGTTGCGTTTAAGAGAAACGGAGGCATAATATGAATTTTACAGAAAATAAAGCTATATATTTACAGATTGCCGAATGGGTATTCGAGCAAATCTTGAAATCGAAGTGGAACGAGGGTGACCGCATCTATTCCGTCAGGGAACTGGGAATGCAATTGGAAGTGAATCCCAATACGGTGCTACGTTCGTACGACTTTCTGCAAAATCTGGAAGTGATTGTCAATAAGCGGGGTGTGGGCTTTTTCGTTGCCGATGACGCAAAAGACAAAATTATCAGCTACAAGAAAAAGCAGTTTGTGGAAGAAGAACTGCCCTCCATTTTCAAGACCTTGACTTTGCTGAAAATCAACTGGTCGGATGTTGAAAAAATGTATCAGGAATATGCCAATAACCAATAAAGATTTGTATCTTTGCAAGTTAAATTTTTTGGCGACATCAATACCCATTAATCATTAATAATGTCAACAATTTAATTTAATCAAAATGAAAAAGTACACCAATAGAATATTAATCATTGCAGGAATTATCGTATTAATCGGCAGTTTTATCCTTATTTCCGTCACTTTGAAAAAAGTGCCCAAAGACAGTTGCGTCGATTACACAATTTCCTACAGCACGGATGACAAAGAATCTACCTATACAGATGAGTTCGCCACGACGATGGATGAAGAAAACAACTAAATAGCTATCAAGAATTTCGTCCCGTTTCCAAATGAATCAAATTAGACAATAAAACAAAAAAATATGAATATGAAAAAAGTTCTCGTTTTTATCTCACTGATTTTCTGCTTCATCATAGCTTACCCACAAAACGGAAAATTAGAAGTTAAAACCACTCGTTTGGACAACGGGATGAAAGTCTTGCTATGCGAAGACCATTCCACTTCGGAAATATATGGCGGCGTATGCATTCACGCCGGAAGCAAAAACGATCCCGCAGAAGCCACAGGTATGGCTCATTACCTGGAACACATGATGTTCAAGGGAACCGACCAAATCGGGACGTTAGATTGGGAAGCAGAAAAGCCGTTGATTGACAGCATTGCCAAACTTTACGACCAACTAAGTGCTGCCAAAGATAAGGATAAAAAAAATATCTTGAAGAAAATCAATAAGTTAAGTGCTGAAGCGGCCAAATATGCCATTCCTAATGAAGTAGATGCCATCTTGGCACAAATCGGCGGCAGCAATGTCAATGCCTTTACCAGCAACGACATTACCGTTTACCATAACGTTTTCCCCGCCGGAGAATTGGAAAAATGGTCCGTTATCTATGCCGAACGCTTTAGAAAACCCGTTTTCCGCCTCTTTCAATCTGAATTGGAAGCCGTTTACGAAGAATATAATATGTATTCCGATGATCCGTTTTCCGTTTTTGCCGAGGACGTTGAAAAAGCGGTGTTTGGCGAACATCCTTACGGTCGTCCTATCATCGGGCTTCCCGAACATATTAAAAATCCAAGTATGTCAAAGATGTACGCGTTTTTTAATACTTTTTACGTTCCCCAGAATATGACGCTGATTTTGGTAGGCGACTTCAACACCGCAGAAGCCATCAAAATCTTAAATGAAACCTGGTGTCCCAACAACAATAAAAAATCTGTTGCTTTCGATGAAGGAAAACGGTTCCGCGAGAAAAAGCCTGCTAAAAAGCAACAGGACATCAAATCTGAATCCATCGCAAAAACGATGCCCGCCATTCAAAAATTTGACGGCAAACGCATTATCAATACCTTACAAACACCCATCAAAGTTGGAACTATTTGTTATCAAACCGAGCCGTCAGCTCATTCAAACAGCATCGTATTAGACCTCTGTGCCGAAATATTAAGTAATAACTCCTCCACGGGATTAGTTGATAAACTATTGAACAACAATGAATTATACTCATTTAGTTGCGGAAACAATTCTCTTTCCGAAGCAGGGGTATTTGAAATGACCTATATTCCTAAAACAGAAGGCCAAACTCACGAACAAGCAGAAGAACTGATCAATCAATGTATCAATAAATTAAAGTCTGGCGATTTTAGCGACCAACTTTTTGAAGCCGTTAAAATGAATTATCTTAAAAGTGAGAAAACAAAATTAGAAAACATTTATTCCAAATTCTATACCCTTCTCTACTTAGACATAGATAAAAAAACAGTCAACGATTACGAAAAGCAACTTGACAAAATTGCCCAATTGAGCAAACAGGACTTGGTTGCCATTGCTAATCAATACTTTAATGACAATGTGCTGATTTATCGTTCCGACATCGGCAGCAAGAAGACCAACACCATAGAGAAACCCAACTGGAAACCTATTTCTTCTCAAAATGCCGACAAACACTCTGAATTTGCTCAAAATCTTGAACAATACAATTCTCTTCCTTCACAAATTCAAAAAATCAATTTTGACAAAGATGTGTCTATTACACATATCAATAATGTTTTTGATTTATACGCCACAAAAAATCCATATAACGATATCTTTTCATTGAAAATCGTTTACGATTATGGTACTATTCATCATCAGGATTTAGAAAATGCCATTGACTATTTCAATTTACAGGGAACCTCATCTAAATCTTTGGAAGAATTTAATTTGGCTTTGCAAACAATGGGGGCTGATATATCACTTTCCACATCTGACAATAAAACTACTATCAATATTAGTGGATTTGAAAAAGATTTTGAGAAAATCATTGCTTTATGTCAAGAAAAACTGCAAAACCCTGGAAATAATGAGAAAAAAATCGACTTATTGGTTGAAGAACGCATTAATTCATTAAAAATGATGAAAGAAGACGGTGCGACAATGGGTTATATACTTTATAATTACGCATTATATGGCAAACACTCACCATATTTAACCTCTCCTTCCACCAATCAAATCAAAAAATATAAAGGCGAAGACTTGATTAACATCGTCAGAGACGCACTCAAAAACACCGGACACCTTGTTTTTGTAGGAAATATTGAACCGTCCATCGTTTCAAAAATCGTGAAACAACATTTTCAATTCTATGATGTCAACTCAAAAAAAGGCACCGAAAAACAAACTCTCTCAAGTTTTCAAGATGAAAAATCAAGCAGAAAACTCCAAATTAGACCGGTCCAGAATTATTCAGAACCAGAAATATTTGTCTTAAATAGCAGCAAATTTATTCAAAGCAATATTTACTTTTACATTCCCAGCAAAACAGTCAACGAGGAAAACAAAGCCAAGTCCATCTTGTTTAATGAATATTATGATGGTGGAATGAACAGCGTTATCTTCCAAAACATCAGAGAATTACGTTCTTTAGGATATTCTGCGTACGCCTATTTTTCATTCGACAAACTCAATAGAAGGAACGGATTTGCCACAGGATTCTTGGGAACACAAGCCGACAAAACCATTGACGGCGTCAAGGCAATGACTGATCTATTAAAATCTTTTATGTTGCAGAACGATAAATTTTCGCTTGCCAAAGAATCTTTAATTAAACAGCAAGAAGCTTCTTTTATTAATTTCAGAAATATTCCAGAACAAGTTTATCAATGGAAATTGGAAGGTTATGAAAATGACCCGCATTCTGCACAAACCAGTATGATTATTAATTTCAAAGCCAACGATATTGCCAAATTCTTCGATAGCTATATTGGTCAAAAACCCATCATTATCACGATTTGCGGCAATATGAACCGCATTAATAAAAAGCAGTTGGCAAAATTTGGGAAAATCACTTTCTTGAATTTCAGTGATATTTCTAACAACTAAGTTTGACTTCATTAAGTATGGCTCGCTATATTCTCAAAAAATTTCTCTACGGGCTCCTTCTTTTAGTCGGAGTGATTACCTTGGTATTCTTTTTATTTACCGTACTTCCTTCCGACCCGGCACGAATGATGATGGGACAACGTAGCGACATCGACACGGAAGAAGCCATACGCAAGGAAATGGGTTTGGACTTGCCCGTCGGCATACAATATTTGGCCTACCTCAACGATTTGTCGCCCATTTCATGGCACAGCAACGACAAAGACAATTTCTTTTACCTCGATGACGCAGATTATAGTTATGTCAAACTATTCTCATTCAACGCTTCCACGATTGTATTAAAGAAACCTTTCCTCCGCAGATCTTACCAAAGTAAACGGTTGGTGTCTGAAATTCTCACCGAAGCCTTTCCCAAAACCGCTTTGCTGGCCTTGGTTTCCATTTTCTTCGCAATGATTGTAGGAATCATCATCGGCATTTTATGCGCGGTTTTCAATGGCTCCTGGTTTGACAAAATCAGCTTTTTCTTTTCTGTTTTAGGTATGTCACTGCCGTCTTTCTTTGCCGCCATATTATTTGCCTGGGTATTTGCCTTTCTTTTATCTGATTGGACAGGATTGAGTATGTTCGGCAGTCTATATACCGTTGATGATTATGGAACAGGATTATTCATTGATTGGAAAAATCTTATTTTACCTGCTATAACATTGGGAATCAGGCCTTTGGCATTAGTAGTAGAATTAACGAAAAACTCTATTTTAGACGTTTTATCTCAAGATTATATCCGCACTGCCAAAGCCAAAGGACTTTCTTACCATAAAATTTTAATTCACCACTCATTAAAAAATGCCCTTAATCCTGTCATTACGGCTATTTCCGGATGGTTAGCCGGACTTTTGGCCGGGGCGGTATTCGTAGAATATATTTTCGACTGGAAAGGCATGGGGGTGGTCATTGTCAATGCCTTGGACAAATATGATTTCCCCGTCGTGATGGGTTCGCTGCTGTATGTATCTGTTATCTTGGTAATTATCAACGTACTCTGTGATATTATTTACGGTTGGTTAGACCCACGAGTTTCCTTAACCGCATAGCAGAATTTTTTGTAATTTTGCACATTGCAAATTTTAGAATTTGCAATTCTTAATCATTACAAAAAATGCAGGGACAGATAGACAATACCAAAGAATTTGAAACCAAGCCCATTCCGGCTCTTCTATGGCAATATGCCTTTCCTGCCGTGGTTACACAAATTATTGCTACGGTTTACAACATTGTGGATCGCATTTTTTTGGGACAATGCGTAGGTGCACTCGCCATTGCAGGTTTGGCCATCACGATGCCGATTATGAACATTGTGCACGCCTTTGGCTCGTTGGTGGGCGCTGGTGCATCCGCACGAATGAGCATTGTTTTGGGAAGACGGGACATCAAGTGGGCAGAAAATATTCTTGGTAATAGTATGCTGCTTACCTTCTTTTTCGGCGCATTATTTGTTTCTACCTGGTATATCTTCGCTGACGAAATACTCGGACTTTTTGGTGCATCCGCCAATACCATTGCGTATGCAAGAACCTATATGAACATCGTCATTCCCGGAATGTTCCTCACCACTTTGTCCTTCAACCTTACCGGATTAATTCGTTCTTCGGGGTATGCCAATAAGTCGATGTGGATTTTAGTGAGTGGAGCGCTATTGAATATCCTTCTTGACGCCGTTTTCATTTACAAATTAGACTGGGGCATCGCCGGAGCCGCTTGGGGAACCACTATCTCAATGGCATTTTCATCCATATTGGCTGTTACGCATTTCCTGCAACCAAAGTCCTTTATCCGTTTTAGAAGTCATTGTTGGAAACCAAGGTTCTATATCTTCCGCAATATTTTGGCCATTGGCATCAGTCCATTCTCGATGAATGTGGCTGCTTCTGCCGTGGTGGCCCTATTGAACAACCAACTTCTGAAATACGGTGGAGACAATGCCGTAGCTGCCAACGGGGTGGTAAACTCGTTCGCCCCACTGGTGGTTATGCTGGTTCTGGGCATCTGTCAAGGTATGCAACCTATTGCCGGCTACAATTATGGAGCAGGCAAAATGGATAGACTTAAATCCGTTTACAAACTGACCATGAAATGGGATGTGGCCATTGGATGCGTTGGCGCACTTCTTGTCCTTACCATTCCTCGCTATTTGGCTATGTGCTTTTCCAACGATGCCGATTTGATTGAATTATGCGTACCCGCTTTCCGCTTGATGCTGGTGATGTCGCCTTTAATTGGCTTTACCATCACCAACTCGCAATTCTTTCAATCTATCGATAAACCGTGGATTGCCATCGTTACCAGTTTGTCAAGACAGGTGTTGTTCCTCACCCCATTAATCTACATTGTGCCACCAATTTTTGAAAGTTTTGGAGGAAGCGGACTCATTGGCGTTTTCTTCAGCTGTACCATCAGCGATGTGATGGGAGCCGCCCTTTCCGCCTTGCTTTTACGAAGTCAAATTAAAATATTCAAACCGGGATATATTCCTGACGAAATAAAGAAATTCAAAAAGTTTACCACTGAAAATATCAATTAAGATAAGATATTGAAGATAAAAAAATTTCATAATGAACGAAAAACCATATATCTTGTGCATAGAAACCACCACGGAAATTTGCTCCGTGGCGTTGGCCAAAGGTAACGAGTGCCTTGCGATTAAAGAATGCAATACCAATAATTCGCATGCGAAAAACATGATTCCATTTGTGGAAGACGTACTCAAACAAGCCCAAATCGACAAAGCGCAACTCAACGCCATCGCCATCAGCATTGGACCTGGTTCTTACACGGGTCTCCGTATTGGCGTATCCACCGCCAAGGGATTGGCCTATACACTTGAAATTCCTGTCATTGCCGTTTCCACGCTGGAAAGCATCGCAGAACCTTACATCGGAAAAGCTAGCCATTGCAGACCAATGCTTGATGCACGTAGAATGGAAGTTTTCACCGCCCTATTTGACGAAAACGGCCACGAAATTGAAGCAGCAAATGCTAAAATCATCGAAGAAGACACATTTGACAACGAATTAAGTCACAATATGACTATTTTTTGCGGGAATGGAGCACCAAAATGCAAGGATATCCTAAGTAAATATGCCAACGCCGATATCCAATTCGAACCTATTTCAGCCAAAAATATGATTTCGATAGCCCATCGAAAATTTATTAATAAAGAATTTGAAGATGTGGCTTACTTTGAACCCTTCTACCTGAAAGATTACGTGGCTGCAAAACCTAACGTAAAAGGTCTGCATTAATTGTAACTCATTATATTTCTGATGAATACAGAAGAAAAGAAGAAGTTGAACATTATTGCCATTGCGGATGAATCAGAATGGGGAACATCCGCGATTCGCCACGGCGGCATTTTGGCAGCTATTTTTCAGTCTTCCTTGACTATCATCACCAACTTTTCCTTTCACTCTTCGCCATCAGAAAAAATTTCAACCATTCCCCCCGAACAACTAAAAATCACCGACCAACTCATCGGTAACCATATCGAAGTCTTTTTACTTTCAGAATCTTTCAATCAACAAAATATCTACTCCTACGCCGATGAAAACAACACCATTATGTTTGTCATTGGCGTACAAAAGAAGGGTTCCGAATGCCTTTTCAATTTAAGGAAGGCACGGCGCTTCATCAAGCCTTCGCGCCTACCAGTGATGACAGTGGGTAAAAAGCTGCCTGCCGATAACATTTTTCAAAATGTTATCCTTCCCCTCGACATTGATAGGCAACAAAAGGAAAAATCATTGTGGGCCGGTTACTTCAGCAGATTCTACCACGCTAAAATCCACGTGCTTTATTCTAAGTATAAAGATCAATTTTTAAAGCAAAAAGTCAAAGACAATGTGGATTTTACCAAAAAACTATATGCCAATCTTGAAATCGACTACGAACTGCATCAAATGGATAAAACCATTGACGACATCGATCGTTTTTCGATAGATTTCGCCCCCACGATAAAGGCTTCGCTAACCGTCATTATGATGACCAATTATTATTCCATCATCGATTATATTTTTGGTCCAAGGGAAAATGCGACAATTGCCAACGAAGCCGAGTTGCCTGTTCTCTGTATTAACGAGCGAGATGATTTATATGTTCTTTGCACATAATTAGTTATGAAAAAAAATATTCTTTTTTACACCTTATTTTTATTGATGGTTTGTTTTTCTTCATGCACAACTAATCATCGAAGCATTGATGGAAAATCCCTTTTTATCACCGATTGGGAATTTCAATACCAAGGTCAATGGTATCCGGCTTTTGTCCCTAGCTACATTCATACGGATTTATTGGATAATAAACTCATTCCGGACCCGTTTTTCGGCACCAACGAAGACAGTGTTCAATGGGTAAGCGACAGCTGCTGGACTTACCGTTTGCGCTTTGACGCGGCTGAAGTCCGTACTTCCCAACATTCCGAATTTGTTTTTGAAGGCGTGACAGGTTATGCCGAATTTTATCTCAACGATGAACCTTTTCTCAATCAGGAGGGAAATAATTACACAGATAATAGTTTCAGGACTTGGCGATTTGCCATTCCCGACAATTTAAAGGAAACAGACAATGTTCTGATTGTCAAATTTATTCCCGCGGCTACCATCATCAAAGAACGAAGCGCGCAACTTCCCTATCAATTGCCCGACCCACGTGCCTTTCTCCGCACGCCGCCTTATCAAGGCGGTTGGGACTGGGGTCCAAAATTGGTTACCTGCGGCTTGTCCAAACCGGTATATGTAAATCAATGGGAAGACTTCAACATACAAAACCTGTACATTCGTCAAAATAGTATCAATGAAGAAGAAGCACACCTCATCGTGTCCTTCCATATTTTCAGTGATCAAAATGAAAAAGTCACCATCAAATATCTTATTGATGATAAAGTAGTTAAAACTATCCGAAGAGTACCTATAAGTGCAATGGCGGATTATCTTTCCACTGAACTCACCATTAAAAATCCAAAATTATGGTACCCCAACGGAATGGGAGAACAAAACCGATACAAAATTGGCGTACAAGTAGAAAAAGACGACATTTCCAAAAAACTTGAAAGTAAAATTGGCTTGAGAACCATTGAGTTAATAAATAAACAGGATTCCATTGGAAGTTCCTTTGAATTTCACGTCAACGGGGAAGCTTTATATGTAAAAGGTGCCAACTGGATTCCTGCGGATTTCTTCCCCACCAACATCAAAGACGAGCAATATCGCAACTTACTCGAAGCGTGTAAAGAATCCAATATGAATATGATTCGTGTTTGGGGCGGCGGCATTTACGAACCAGACGTGTTTTATGACTTGTGCGACGAATTGGGTATCTTGGTATGGCAAGACTTTATGTACGCCTGTGCACTCTATCCCGGGGACAGCAGTTTTCTGCATAATGCCAAAATGGAAGCAGAAGAACAGGTTATCCGCTTACGCAACCACCCGTGCTTAGCCGTTTGGTGCGGCAACAACGAAGTACAAAACGGTTGGGAAGACTGGGGATGGAAAGCAAACTATTGTCCTAAGCATCAAGCCGAGTTAGACCATAATCTTCACTTTTTATTTGACACCCTGCTCCTCGGAGTCGTCAAGGAACATAATTCCTATTGCCCATACGTTTCCACATCTCCCTTATGGGGATGGGGACATCCCGAATGTTGCACTGAAGGCGATTCCCACTATTGGGGCGTATGGTGGGGCGAACTTCCCTTCGAAATGTGGGAAGAAAAAACCGGACGCTTTATGTCGGAATATGGTTTTCAGAGTTATCCGACCATGTCAACCATTACTGCTTTTACATCCGAAAGTGAACGCTCGCTCAACAGCGCAAGTTTGAAAAACCATCAAAAGCATGGTCGCGGAATGGAAATCATCAACAAGGCCCTGACACAATATTTCTACGTTCCCACACAACTAAAAGATTACGTTTATTTAAGCCAATTGGTGCAGGCCTACGGAATTGGCAACGCTATTGAAGTACACCGCCGCAACCAGCCGCATTGTATGGGTACCCTGTATTGGCAACTTAATGATTGTTGGCCCGTGGCTTCTTGGAGCAGCATAGACTATTATGGCAATTGGAAAGCCCTGCAATACGAGGCGAAACGACAATTCGAACCCGTTATCATCACCACGGCACCAAGACAGAAAAACACACTACCTATTTATGTCGTTAATGACAAAAAGGAAAATTTATCCTCCCACCTTCAAATTCAACTATGTGATTTTACAGGACAAGTCAAAGATAGTATCCAAACCGACGAGTTTAATATTCCCGCACAAAGTTCAACAGAAGTCTTTCAATATTCAATTCCAAAATCTTTCAAAACAAAATATTTAAATTCACACTATCTGTTAATTAAATTATATAATTCTGATAATCAATTAATTACGCAAAAAATTTATTTTTATCTATATCCCAATGAACTTAATTTTTCTCGCGAAGGCATTATTTCACAAGTAAAACGAATCAATGTGGGGACTGCAGACGAGCAATACGAATTTACCATTTCCTCCAATGAAATCAAATATGGCGTAGCCATTTCCTCCAATATTGTCGGGCATTATTCCGATAATTATTTTACTCTGTTGCCAGGTGAAACGAAAAAAATCATTTTCACTCCTTCCCGTCCAGCAAAAAATCAAATGAAATATCGCATTACTGCTTTTGGAAAATAAAAATTTCGTACTTTTGCAATTCTAAAATTTAGATTATGGAAAGTCCAACTTTAGAACAGAAAGTTAAATCAATTATCAGTCAAATCCGCCCATATTTACAGCAGGACGGAGGAGATATCGAATTTATTGAACTTACTGCTGACAATGTCGTCAAAGTAAAATTGCAAGGTGCTTGCGGGACTTGTCCTCACGCAAAAATGACATTGAAGAACGGAGTTGAACAAACCTTGAAAAAATACCTTCCCGAAGTGGACCACGTAGAAGATATTATTTTAGGTTTTTAATCATCAAAAAAAGAAAAAGAAATGGGACTTAAATGCGGAATTGTTGGGTTAACCAACTCGGGAAAGACAACGATGTTCAACTGCATCTCGAATACGAAAGCAGCCGTAACCGATTTTGCTTATAGTACCAACAAATCCAATATCGGTGTTTGTCCGGTTCCAGATGACCGCTTGGCCAACATCGACACTTTCATCAAAGCCGATAAATTGATATATGCCACTTTGGACGTGGTGGATATTCCCGGATTGGCAAAAGGTGCCAGCCAAGGTGAAGGAATCGGCAACGGTTTTTTGGCCGACGTTCGCCTTTGCGATGCCCTGATTCACGTACTTCGCTGCTTTGACAATCCCAACCTGCCTCACGTGGAAGGTTCTATCGACCCAGTGAGAGACATTGAAATCGTTGATTTCGAGTTGCAAGTGAAAGACTTGGAACAAATCAATAAAAAACTGCAAAAAGTTGAAAAGGCAGCCAAACTGGCCAACGAAAAAAACGCAAAACGAGAATACGAAGTTTTGCTGAAATATAAGGCACATTTGGAAAATTTCCAAAATGTAAGGACTCTGGAAGTTACTCCCGAAGAAAAGGCCATCGTCAGCGATATGATGCTGTTGACCGAAAAACCGATGATGTTTGTCTGCAATGTAAACGACGACGATGCGGTGAAGGGTAATGCGTATGTCGAGAGTGTGAAGGAATATCTGAAAGATAAAAATGCCGAGATGCTCGTCATTGCGGCAAAAATTGAATCTGAAATAGCCGAATTAGATAGTGAAGAAGACCAAAAGGCATTTTTAGAGGATGTGGGTTTGACGGAACCTGGTGTAAACAAGGTGATTCGCGCGGCTTACAAGATGTTGGACCTCATCTCATTCTTTACCGTTGGCGGAAAGGAAAATCGTGCGTGGACCATCCATAAGGGAATGTTGGCACCGCAGGCCGCAGGCGTTATCCACAGCGACTTGGAACGCGGCTTTATCCGTGCGGAAGTCATCAAATATGCCGACTTGGTACAGTTGGGTTCCGAATTAAAGTGTAAGGAAGCCGGTAAGTTGTCGGTAGAAGGAAAAAATTACGAAGTACAGGACGGCGACATCCTGCATATTCGTTTTAACGTATAGTGAAACTTGATTTGTCCGTTGGCATTTTACGACAAGTCAGTTACAAATAATGCGATAGTAGCTCAGTTGGTAGAGCGGCGGCTTCCCAAGCCGCAGGTCGCGGGTTCGAACCCCGTCTATCGCTCAAAAATTTTGCCTAATCTTATCATACGATTTTGAAAAATGATAATAAATTTGGCACAAGTGATTTTTATTGTATATCGGGCAAACAGAAATAAAAATTATAACTATGGACTTAAAAGCATCTTATGTTATTATGGTCATTCGAAAGTTTGCCGAACATTACAGCTTATCTAACAAAGAGTCTTATCAATATTTAAAACAATATGGTGGAATTTCTTTTTTGGATGATTGCTATGAGGCAGAACACACTCTTTCTTTTGATGATGCTATAGAGGATTTATCGCGAGTTTGCCAAAATCATGGGGGAGGGCTTCGCTATGCTTAAACTATTCCATGGTTCGAATATCGAGATTTCAAAAATTGATTTAACTTTAGGACATATTAATAAAGATTTTGGGAAGGGTTTTTATTTAACAAGTTTATACGAACAAGCTTTTGCTATGGCTAAAAGAAAAGCCAGACAATTTGAGAACGCGACACCAATTGTAACCACATTTCTTTTTGATAATTCTTGCATTCATTCTAACGAATTGAATATCAAAGTTTTTTCTGAAGTATGTGAAGAATGGGCACTCTTTATTTTACAAAACAGAAAGGCTTCCAGGAATCATTTTCATCATAATTATGACATTGTAATTGGACCAATCGCTGATGATGGTGTGGTACAGCAGTTGGATTTATATGAAATGGGGCTGATTAATTTACCGCAGTTAATCAGTGCATTGAAATTTCGTAATTTGAATAATCAGTATTTTTTCGGTACCGAAAGAGCTATCTCTAAATTAAAAAAGATATGAATGAAACTAAAGTCTTTTTGATAGATTTTTTGCTGGCCGAATTGATAAATTTAATTGTACAAAACAAAAAGGTATCTTTTCAGGATGCAATTGAATTACTTTATAATTCAAAACTCTATGATAAAATAATGGATATTGAAACAGGATTATATTTTCAGAGTGCAGATTATAATTATGAATTGTTGTCAGAAGAAATGACCTTTAATAAGAACTGAATATGAAGCAATATCTTGACCTTTTACAGCGTATCTTGGACGAAGGAAGTTTCAAAAGTGACCGTACCGGTACCGGCACCTACAGCGTTTTTGGACACCAAATGCGTTTTAACTTAGCCGACGGTTTTCCTGTCCTGACCACAAAAAAATTGCACCTGCGTTCCATCATTTACGAACTTCTTTGGTTTTTGAAAGGAGAAACCAATATCAAATATTTGAAGGATAATGGCGTTTCGATTTGGGACGAGTGGGCGGATGAAAATGGAGAGTTGGGGCCCGTTTACGGTAAGCAATGGCGTTCCTGGGCAACAGCCGACGGCAAAAATGTGGATCAGATTTCGGAATTAATCGAACAGATCAAAACCAATCCTGATTCGCGCCGTCTAATGGTCTGTGCTTGGAATGTGGGCGAAGTGCCTCAGATGGCGCTGCCGCCGTGTCACGTGCTGTTTCAGTTTTACGTCAACAACGGCGAAATTTCCTGCCAATTATATCAACGCAGTGCAGACGTGTTTTTGGGCGTTCCTTTCAATATCGCATCCTATTCGCTGTTACTGATGATGATTGCTCAGGTTTGCGGCCTGAAAGCCAAGGAATTTGTCCATACTTTTGGCGATGCCCACATCTATTCCAACCACGTGGAACAGGCCAAATTGCAGCTGACACGCACGCCAAAGCCACTGCCTACTATGCATATTAATCCCGACGTGAAATCTATTTTTGATTTCAAATACGAGGATTTTGTGCTGGAAAATTACAATCCAGATCCACACATTAAAGCTGAAGTATCCGTTTAACAGCTAACTCCGCATGCCTTTTTTCCGATTCAAAAGTCTGACCGCCCACGTGGGGGGTGAGTATGACATTGTCCATTTTTGCTAATTCCCGCAACACGTCATCCCATTCGTCTTTAGGCGGAATCTGTAACCGTGACGATTCGTATTCCAGCACATCCAGGCAGGCACAAGTGATTTTTCCCGACTTCAAGGCCGCCAGCACATCCGCGGTATTGACAGACCAACCCCTTGAACTGTTGATGAAAATGAATGGATTTTTTGCTTTTTCAATCAGATTTTTATTAATAAAATAATGATTTTCAGGAAGATAATTAATATGCAAAGAAATCACATTGCATTGTTCCAGAATCTCATCCAATGAAACTTCTGTGGCATTTTCGTCGCCATAATGCGAAAGGAATTGGTCGTAGCATAAGACTTTGCACCCCAAACTTTTCAGAATTTTGGCAAAAGCGGGTCCCGTATGGCCATAACCGATAATGCCTACGGTTTGCGAGGCTAATTCTGTGCCTTTATTTTTCTCGCGCAGCCATTCTCCTTGTCGAACTTCCTGATTGGCAATGGTGAGATGCCGCAAAGCGGCCATTAAAAAGGTCAAACACAATTCCGCCACCGCGTTGGCATTGCCTTCTGGAGTACTTAGACAGCGTATTCCCTTGCTTTCTGCGTATTTTGTGTCAATTTTTTCCATACCGGAGCCAATTCGAATCACAAATCGTAAATGAGGCTTTGAATCTATCACTTCTTGATCTATCACAAAACGATTTCTAATGATTAATCCGTCATATTCGTCGGGCATCGCTACAAATTCGTCATGTGTGATTTCACGGTTTGTAATACATTCATAACCTTCTGCAGTCAATTTTTCAGACAGAGACGGCAATACGCGATTCACAATCAGTATTTTTGGCATACGTATCAAATTTTTTGCAAAAATACGAATTTACTTTTCATTGAAATTATGTATCTTTGTAAAAATTTTGGACTTATGCTTTTAAAGAATATTCATATTGTCGATAACCAACGGGATTTGTTGGGTGATGTTCGTATTAAGGACGAATTGATTACGGAAGTTGGTGCAAATTTAAGCACTGAAAATGAGGAAATTATAGATTTTTCGGGCAAAAATTATTATTTGTTGCCGGCATTCACCGACTTACACGTGCATTTTCGTGATCCAGGTTTGACGCATAAAGAAGATGTGAATACAGGCAGCCACGCCGCCATCCACGGAGGCTATACCGCGGTGAATCTGATGCCTAATACCAAACCGACTTGTAGTTCGATGGAAATTGTGAAAGACGTGGAACGTAGAGTGGAAGAAATTGGTCTGATTTATGCCAACCAGACGTTAAGTATGACGAAAAATCTGGAAGGAAAAGATATTGAACATTTGAAAGCATTAAAAAAAGGCGAAATTCTCTTTGTCACCGACGATGGCAAAGGTGTGCAGGATGACCATTTGATGGAAGAAATTTTCAATATTTGCAAAGAAAAAGACATCACCATTATGTGTCATGCTGAAGATAGTCGATATAGTGCCACCGATATGCGAATCGCCGAAAACAATATGACGTTCCGCGACATTAAGTTATGTGAAAAAACGAACGGAAGCATCCATTTTTGCCACGTCAGCACTAAGGAGGCCATTGATGCGATTGCGGCAGCACAGGCAAGAGGTGTTCGCGTTAGTTGCGAAGTCACGCCGCACCATTTATCCGCTACAGGTGATGAGGTGAATCATTATCGTGTTAATCCGCCTTTTAGAGAAAAAGAAGATATTGACGCACTGGTAAAGGCAATCCAGGATGGAGTGGTTTGTGCCATTGCCACGGACCATGCACCCCACACTGCCGAAGACAAACGCAATGGTTCGCCTGGAATGGTGGGCTTGGAAGTGGCTTTTCCACTTTGCTACACAAAATTAGTGAAAGGCGGCTTTATCTCCCTTCAAAAATTAGTGCAACTGATGTCCACCAATCCATCTGAAATGATGAAATTGAACAAAGGCGAAATAAAACCCGGAAAACTGGCAGATTTGGTGGTTGCTGATTTAGATAATCCGTTCATTATCAATGCAGAAGAATTTCAGTCCAAAGGTCGTAATACGCCTTTTAATGGTCGAAAAGTGTTTGGAAAAATTGTTCACACCATCAGCATGGGAAAGGTATATTAGTGGAAAATCAGCGCGAAACTTTTAACGACAGACCTGTATATAGTCTGTCTGAAATCACCAAGAGTATTAAGTCTGTCATCAATAAGACTTATACCAGGGCGTATTATGTCAAGGCTGAACTCATTAAGTTGAATCTTTATCCGCATACCGGACACTGCTATCCTGAATTGGTGGAAAAGGAAGGAGATAGAATCATTACGCAGATGCGTGCTGTGATTTGGAAATCCCAAGTGGAGGCCATCAATGAAAAATTCATCAAAATTACAGGCGAAAAACTAAAAGATAATATCAGCATTTTGTGCCTTGCTACCGTGGAATTCAGTCCGCAATACGGCCTGGCGCTGTATATTCAGGATATTGAGCCGACCTACACCTTGGGCGAACTGATGAAAAACAAGTTGGCCGTTATTTCCAGACTGAAAAATGAGGGAGTTTTTACAGCCAATAAGAGTCTGCAACTACCTTTGCTGCCTAAGCGAATTGCGGTAATTTCCGTTGAGACCAGCAAAGGATATAGCGATTTTATGATCAGTCTGAACGATAATAACTGGAATTATTGCTTTGAATGTGAACTATTTACCTCCATTTTGCAAGGCGACAAAGCCATTAGTACCATCTGTGCCAGACTAACTGAAATCGAAAAACGAAAACAGGATTTTGACTGTGTGGTCATCATCCGTGGTGGCGGCGGCGATGTAGGTCTCAGCTGCTACGACGATTATACACTGGCACACAAAGTTGCCACTTTTCCCTTGCCCATCATTTCCGGCATTGGACATTCCACCAACGAAAGCGTAACCGATATGGTGGCGTTTGCCAACAAAATCACGCCCACCGAAGTGGCCTATTTTCTGATTCAGAAATTTCACGATTTTGCCATTCAAGTGGAGGAAATGCAGGATAAGATGTTGAAATATGCGTCGGATTTGTTGGAAAATCAAAAAAACAAATTATTATTGCTTGAAAACAATTATCATTTGATTGCTATGCGTTTCCTCACGCAGGAAAAAAGCAAGTTGGAGAATTTGCAAAACGTGATACAACTATCGGCAAAACAATATCTCACACAAGAAAAAAACAAATTGGAAAATTTGCAGAATATGACGAAATTATCTGCAAAAAATATTCTCGAAAATCAAAAGAAAGACCTTCAATCGCTTAAGGAACACATTGAACTGCTACATCCTGACAACGTGCTGAAACGTGGATACAGCATCACATTATTAAATGGCAAGGCAGTTACCCAAGCCAAACAGATTAAAAGCGGCGACATACTCACCACGCGATTACTCAAAGGCACCATTGAAAGTGAAGTGAAATAAACAAAATCCTATTTCTTTTTCTTCACCAATAAATTCTTGATATCATTTAATTTCATTAAAGCCTCCACTGGCGTGAGACTATTGATGTCCAAATCCACGATTTGGTCTTTGACATCCAATAACAAGGGGTCATCTAACGCAATAAAGCTCAATTGGTAACCCGGTTCCTTCTTTTCAACTTTGATCGTATCATTGCCGCTGCGGCTGGCTTCAAGTTGCTTTAACACTTCTTCCGCACGATTCAGCACCACTTGCGGCATTCCGGCCATTCTGGCCACGTGAATACCGAAGCTGTGTTCGCTTCCGCCCACTTCCAGTTTTCTCAAGAATAAAATCTTGTTGTTAATTTCCTTGACTGATACATGAAAATTCTTAATTCTCGGAAACTGCGAAGCCATATCATTCAATTCGTGGTAATGCGTAGCAAACAGTACTTTGGCACGGTGGCGCGTATTTTCGTGCAGATATTCGGCGATGGACCAAGCAATGGAAACGCCATCATAGGTACTGGTTCCACGACCAATTTCATCCAATAAAATCAAACTACGGCTGGAAATATTATTCAAGATGCTCGCGGTTTCATTCATTTCCACCATAAAGGTCGATTCTCCTGTGGAAATATTGTCGGAAGCACCCACACGAGTAAAAACCTTATCCACAATGCCAATTTCCGCCTTTTCAGCCGGCACGAAACAACCCATTTGAGCCATCAACACAATCAATGCCGTTTGCCGCAGCAATGCCGATTTACCCGACATATTCGGTCCTGTGATAATGATTATTTGCTGACGTTCATTGTCCAGATAAATATCATTGGCAATGTATTTTTCGCCGGGAGGCAATTGCTTTTCTATGACAGGATGGCGACCGTTCTTGATATTGATAGTCGTTGAATTGCTTACCACAGGCTTGGTGTAATTGTTCTCCACGGAAACGGCCGCGAAGCACAACAACACGTCCAAACGCGCTATCAATCTGGCATCTAATTGAATCATAGGCATATAATCTATTAAGCCTAAAACAAATTCATTAAAAAGACGCGTTTCGATTTCCAAGATTTTATCTTCAGCCCCTAAGATTTTATCTTCCAATTCCTTCAGTTCAGGGGTAATGTACCTTTCGCCATTTGTCAGAGTCTGTTTTCTAATCCAGTCTTCTGGAACCTTTGACTTATGCGTATTGGTTACTTCCAAATAATAACCAAAGACATTATTAAAGCCTATTTTTAAGGATGGTATTCCCGTTCTTTCTGATTCTCTTTGCTGGATATCAGCCAAAATCTGCTTACTGTTGGTCGCCAAGGAGGAAAGTTCATCCAACTCCTTGTCCACGCCTTTCGCAAAAACACGACCCTTATTAACCGCAATAGGAGGTTCTTCCACAAACTCCTTTTCAATGCGTTGGCACACCGACAAGCAAGGATTTAATTGTTCGGCAATTTTTTTGAGCGAACCCAGATCCGCACCCTGACAAATATTCTTAACCTTTTCAACGGCTCTCAACGAACGTGCCAATTGAACCACTTCTCGAGGAGAAATCTTTCCCGTTGCAATCTTTGACACCAAACGTTCCACATCACCCACATTTTTCATCGTGGATAATATATTGTCCGCAACAGATTCATTATCAATAAAATAACTTACGACTGCCAAACGTTCCTCAATCATCACCTTTTCTTTCAAAGGCAAAACCATCCACTTTTTCAACATTCTCGCCCCCATTGGCGTAAGTGTTTTGTCCAGCACCTGCAAAAGCGTGACAGCATTTTCATTAGGCGAATGCACTAATTCCAAATTTCTGACGGTAAATCGGTCAAGCCAAACATAAAGTTCTTCCTCAATTCGATTTAACTTATTGATATGTTGTATTTTGTGATTTTGTGTTTCATAAAGATAATGCAAAGCGGCCGCGGCGGCAATAATTCCATATTCCAAACCATCCATACCAAATCCTTTCAAAGATGTGGTTTGAAAATGCTTGGTCAGCAAATCCATCGCGTAATCCGTGGTAAAAACCCAATCGTCAAAGGTGGTAAGTAATATTTTTTCTCCGAAATGCTCCTTAAACGCAGTCGTTTTATTTTTTTGGATGACAATTTCAGAAGGCTTGAAATTCTGCAACAATTTGTCAATATAGGTTGCATTGCCTTCTGCCACATAAAACTCTCCTGTGGAAATATCCACAAAAGAAATACCTATTTTGTTGTCGGTATAATGTATGCCAGCCAAAAAATTATTTTCTTTCTGCTCCAACACTTTGTCATTGGTGGAAACACCTGGCGTCACCAATTCGATAATTCCCCTCTTGACAATGGTCTTGGCCAATTTGGGGTCTTCCAATTGTTCGCAAATAGCCACACGCAAGCCCGCCTTAACCAATTTGGGCAAATAAGTATCCAAGGCGTGATGTGGAAACCCGGCCAAATCAACAGATGTGGCAGAACCATTGCCTCGCTTGGTCAACACAATCCCTAAAATTTGAGAAGTCTTAATGGCATCTTCTCCGAAAGTTTCGTAAAAATCTCCCACACGAAACAAAAGAATTGCATCAGGATGCTGTGCTTTAAATTGATTGTATTGTTTGATTAAAGGAGTTTCCGCCACTTTTGCCATAACAGTATATTTTAGTGTGCAAAAATAACAATTTTTTCGTACTTTTGCCTTATGAATAAAGCAGAAAAACGATTTTACATCTACTTGTTGATTTGGATTTGCGTGGATTTTCTACAAGCCATTTTCACGGAAATTCATGCCGACGAGGCTTATTATGCCCTATATGGGCAATTTTTGGATTGGGGCTATTACGATCATCCGCCTATGGTGGCTGTTTTGACGTATCTAAGCGGCCTTTTTTGCAAGGGCAATCTATCTGTCCGCTTTTTCACCGTCTTGCTGCACGGAGGCACTATTTGGCTTGTTTGGAAAACCATTCACGACAAAACGGCGGATGTGCGTGCCGTCAACGAATTCTTTATCCTTGCCACATCGCTGGTGATGTTTGTTTTTTACGGCTTCATCACCACTCCAGACGCTCCTTTACTCTTCTTTACGGCCTTGTTTTTCTTTCTGTACAAAAAATATCTATCTGATCACTCTTGGCTTAACGCATTGTTTCTCGGATTGACGATGGCCGCCATGCTGTATAGCAAATATATGGCGGTGTTGGTGATTGCCTTCGTGCTTTTATCAAATCTAAAATTATTGAAAGACATTCGCTTTTGGTGTGCCGGAATCCTTGCTCTTCTGCTTTTTGCTCCTCACATTATGTGGCAGGTCAATCACGATTTTCCTAGTTGGAAGTATCACCTCGTCCTTCGCAACGATGCTTTCAGTATTCAATATTTTTTGGAATATATCCCGAATCAATTATTGGTTTTTAACCCGATTTGTCTGGCTTTGGCCCTGTATTTTTGCTGGAAGAAGAGAACGACAGAAGAAAAGTTTGAACGAGCCTGCATTTTTAATGTATTCGGTTTTATTGCCTTTTTCTGGCTGATGACCATCAAAGGTCACGGGGAACCGCACTGGACGGTGTCTATTTCTATTCCAATACTGATTTTGATGTACCAGAATATGCGTCAAATGAATTGGGAAAAATGGATTTACAGACTGGTTTTGCCGTTTTCCATCTTGATCTTGATTGTTCGTATCTTATTATGTACGATTGCCTTACCGGAAAACACGGGTTTTTCTGACCATAAAAACGCAATGAATGCGCTGCACGAGTTTTGCGGTGAAACTCCTGTCGTTTTTTCAAGTTCCTTCCAAAATCCATCACTCTATCGTTTTCACACAAACGGAAACGCCGTGGCCTTAAGTTCCATTTACAATCGACAATCTCAATTCGATATTCTTCAGTTAGATAAAGACTTACAAGGGAAAAACGTATTTTTATTTGCACAAATATCTGGTTCTACACCGATAAACTTTGGCGGTGAAGAATTTTTCTATACCCAAATTCAACATTTTCAAGGAAGCAATAGGATTACAACCGCAGTAAATAAGCAGCAAATGGAAGGTGATTCTATTATATTAGACCTTACTTTTTACAATTTGTATAATCAGGCATTTGATTTTAATCATTCCGAATGCCCAGTCCATATCACGGCATTTTATTCTTGTGATGACCAATGGCAAGCCGAATCGTGCAGACTGCTATCCAATACCCACGTCATTCCTCCACAGGACAGTATTAAGGCGCACGTGAAATTCAAAATACTTTACGATACACCAATGATTATCAGCTTGGAAAGCATTGCCAGCAGTCCAATCAATAGCAAAGTAATGACATTTGAGAAAACAAAATAAAAACTATTCGGATAAAATTGAAATTAACGGTTGAGTAGCACCCTCCCAATTATAATTGTCACACACATAACGATACCCATTTAAGGCCAACTGCTGATACGACTCACTATCGGTCAATATTTTACAAGCGGCCTCCGCAAATTCGTCCGCCGTATCACATATCATTACCGCATTATTGCTTTCAACCTCAACCAATGGTTTTCCCGCCAATGCCGAAGTAATACAAGGCAATTGGACAGCCATCGCCTCCAACAATTTGTTTTGCAAACCCGTTCCCAAACGCATAGGGGCAATGAATATTTTTGACTTGGCATAATAATCCGTCATTGAATCCACCCAACCCGTCACAAAAACATTCGGTGAACGCAAGGCCAAAACCCGCATAGAAGGATTGGCACCGCAAAGCACCAGCGATACCCGTGGAAATTTTGTTTTAATCTTTGGAAGTATCTGATTAACAAGGTATTCAGCCGCATCAATATTAGGAGCGTAAGCCATATTTCCCGTAAAAATCAAGTCAAATTCTTTAAGCTGCGCTTCATATTTAAACTTTGACAAATCCACACCGTTACGTACAATCACGATTTTTTCCTTTTCCTTAATGGGCATCAAATCCCTATCCATAGTCGTAATTATCGTATGATGGTTGAAACAAGAAAACGATTGTGCCTCATAATTCAGCAATCGCTTATACTCCAACTTGAAAAATGGTTTGGCATAAAAAGGTGCCTTTTGATAGCGACGGAACATCCCTTTGGACAAAACATCCTGGTAATCAATAGTTTTATTCAATGGAAAAGACTTCACATACTCTGCCGTACGCACCAATTGACAATAAATTTTATCTGGCTGGATCTTTTGGACAAACGACTGTAGTCCTCTAAAAGCCCTTTTTCTAAAAAAATAACCGCATTGAATAGGCAGTCCTTTTAACCAAAACGAAAAAACATTGGCCATCTTCGACCAGATATTAATTTTTTCGGTATGGATTTCTTTACAAAAAACTTTAAGGGCATCAATGTCAGAAGAACGGAGGGCTTTATCGGTTAAAGCAAAAAGGTAAACATCAAAATGCTGTGAAAGCATACGAATCTGGTTGTAGGCACGTAGTTTATCGCCTTTTTCCAAAGGATAAGGGAAGCGAGATAAGACAACCAATAACTTCATAAATATTTCTATCTAACAAACTTATAAATACTTATTAATCAGCATATCAACAACAACTCGATAGGTGAAATCACTGTTCATCGACTACAAATCACTCTTATATAACGGCAATTTCACGGCAAATGTTGCACCTACGTCTTTATTGTTATACGCACGAACCAAACCTCCGTTTCTTTCCACAGCACTCTTTACAATCAACAGACCCAATCCTGTACCGACTTCCCCCGCAATTCCCTTTGTTGAATAAGAGGTCCCTATCTGCAATTTTTCATTTACCTTTTCCTCATCAATTCCAACCCCTTTGTCTGAAATATAAATTTCATAGTAATCTTGGTCAACCACTTTTCCAGAAAGGGTGATTTTGCTTCCTTCTGGAGAAAATTTAATGGCATTGTTCAGCAAATTCATAAAAACCGACACCATCATATCCATATCGATAAAAATATGGATGCTTTTATCAACATTATTGACAATTTCAATATTTTTCTGATGGCAATTGTTCTCTACCAAATAAGTATAATTATGCAGAATTTCGTATGCATTAACTTTTGACCTACTCAATTCCATCAGATTTCCCCTTATTCTAAAAATGTTCATCAAATCCGTACATACCTTCAAGGCACTTTCTGAACAGACGCCAATTTTCTTTACTATTTCCTGAGATTTTTCCTCATTAACTCGCCCCGACAAAAGCATTTCAGTATAGATTGAAATCGGAGTAATCATATTTTTCAGCGTATGCATCGAATCCGAGAAAAAGATGTTGTAATTGAAATTGAGGTCTTCTTGCATAATTGAAAATCTTTAGAACATATAATTCATCTTCACGTAGAAATTCGTGAACTGATTGGCATTGTCACGTTTATCGAAAGGAACTGCCCAATCAACGGAAAGGACAAAATTTTCATTCATAGCAATTTTCAGACCCAAGCCGGCAGACATGTGAGGACGATAAATTTGAGGTTTGTCAAATACGATGTATTGATCCAGTTCATTCAAATTAAACTCGGGATCATTATTTTGAATATTCTGAATAATTTCTTCCTGATTAAGCTTATAAGGTTGAAGAATAATGCCGGCATCGAAAAATGGATTCAGACCGATGTAAAAATGCTCTTTCTTGATGGAAAAACGGCAGACTTTGAATCTAAATTCCACATTGGCAAAGGCAAAGCCATTGGCAGTTGTTCTATGTCTGGCAATACCACGCAAAGTATTGCTTCCTCCAAGAACTTCGTATGTGGCCCGCTGAATATAAAGGGTATTCCATATATTATTTTCATAGAAGGCACTTTTCCCAGCGGTTGTCAACTGCATAGACAAACGGTAGGCAAACAAAACAATATCTTTATAGACAGGCACATAATGTCTAAAATTGACATTCAACTTCAGATTATTGTATTGTTTAATGTTTCCAAAAGCGGCGGTATAAGTTAAAAAGGCGTCGGCGTAAATACCCCTATTGGGATTTTGCTGCTTGTCGCGCGAATCGTAAGTAACGCCTACCCGCAAATAGGGCCGCCATCCGCCATTAGCTTCATTAGCATCAATAATGCCCCATTTCACATATTTTTCATACAAGCCCTCCACGCCAAGCGGCAACTGTTTTTCAGGTTTTTTGCCTTTATTGATCATATTGACATTGACACTGCCGATGGAGAACCATTGCACCCCCAAACCCGCATTCCAATACCAATTTCCAGAGATATTTCCGGAAATATCGCCGGCAATACGCAAAATATCCCTTTTGCTCTTATAGAACATTCTGGTTTTATAAGTATCCGGAAATTTTTTGTCGTCTGCCCATTCTTTGTTTAACACAGATTGATAGCCATTATAACCATAAAAATCGCATATCGCATCGGGCAAATACGAAATATCAACCGTTAGTCTATGTTTAGGAATCAAATATTTGGAATCGTACATAAAGCGAAACAGACCACAATGCTTGGTGGTATAGGCTGCTTCAACATAAAACGAATGAATGTAGTCAGGATACTGAGAACCATCGCCGAAATAATAGACATTGGATAAAATTCCCCCTTGAAAACCCTTGTCGGCATCGTAGGCCACACTGGGCAAAATACCGAATGTCCAACCTTTACGAACGCTATCGACCACCTTTTCTTTTTTAGGTTTTTTGACTTTATCCTTGTTGTCTAAATAATTGTCAATAAGGTATTTAGAATTATTTTCAGCCACGGATGCCATTGAAAATGCACCTGACAACAACAAAACAAAAAATAAAAAAACTGCCCTTTTCATAAAATGTACTTTTTCGTTGCAAAAATACAACTTATTCATCTAAAACACTACATTTTCTTAAAATATTTTTATCATTTGCATTAATTTTCTGAATTATCCCGTTTAATCTTGTTGAGATTCCGATGTTCCCTCCTTACGGCGAAAACATCGGAATGGCAACATATACCTTGTGGGCGTGATGGCGGCGGCGCAAAATAGGAAGTTAATGCACGTATGTGATGCCGCCGCCACTTCTTGTCTAATGAATCGTCACCATTCCGACGAAGCACAGCGAAGGCGGAATCTCTTTACAAAACGAAAAGGGATAATTCCGTTAATTTTTTCACACAAAAAAATCATTCTAAATAATTCCAAAAAAATATGTAACTTTGCAAGTTACAGTGAAAAAAATTCATTACAATGAAATATACTGAATATAAAGGACTTAACCTTCCAAACTTAGGGAAGGAAATGAAAGAATACTGGGAAGAACACCAGATTTTTGAAAAAAGCATGCAAACTCGCGAAGGTCATCCTCAATTTGTATTTTACGAAGGACCACCTTCAGCCAACGGAAAACCGGGTATTCACCACGTGATGGCACGTACCATCAAGGACCTCTCCTGCCGTTACCAAACCTTGAAAGGCAAACTCGTTTCCCGCAAAGGGGGTTGGGACACACACGGCCTACCCGTTGAATTAGGCGTTGAAAAGACCTTGGGCATTACCAAAGAAGACATCGGCAAAAAAATCTCCGTTGAAGATTACAACAAGGCCTGCCGGAACGAAGTGATGAAATTCAAAGATATGTGGGATGACATTACACGCCGTATGGGTTACTGGGTGGATCTGGAAAATCCCTACATCACTTTTGACAACAAATACATTGAAACTGTATGGTATTTATTATCAGAACTTTATAAAAAAGGACTGCTCTATAAAGGTTATACCATCCAGCCTTATTCACCTGCCGCTGGAACGGGATTAAGTTCTCACGAATTGAACCTTCCCGGTTGCTACCGCGACGTAAAAGACACGACTTGTATCGGTCAATTTCACGTGAAAGCCAATGAATTGGAGAAAATTCAAAAACTCTTCCCGAATTTCAAGGAAGGTAATTTAGACAATTTCTACTTTATCGCTTGGACTACCACACCTTGGACCCTGCCTTCCAACACGGCATTGGCCGTTGGTCCTAAAATCGACTACGTTTTGGTAAAGTCTTTTAACGGCTATTCTGGAAAACCTATCTACGTCGTTTTGGCTAAGAGTCTGCTCAATGCTCATTTCCCAGCCAAAAATGCGGAACTGGCTTTTGAAGATTACAAACCAGGCGACAAGAATATTCCATTCCAAGTACTTGGCGAAGTTAAGGGAAATGAGTTGGTAGGAATTGAATATGAACAACTTATTCCTTACGTAAATCCAGGTGCTAACGCTTTTCGCGTAATCCCTGGCGATTATGTAACTACCGAAGATGGTACGGGTATCGTCCACATTGCTCCTACTTTCGGTGCCGACGATAAACGTGTTGCCTCGGATGCCGGCATCGACCCGTTAATCGTAGTAGATAAAAACGGCAACAAGCAACCTATGGTGGACAAGACAGGCAAGTTCTTCAAATTGGAAGATTTGGATGAAAATTTTGTCCGCGACAACGTAAATGTTGATTTATACAAAACCGTTGCCGGTCGTTATGTCAAACCGGATTACGAAAAACCGGAAGAAAAACACGACGAATCCTTAGACATTTTTATTTCACTTTGGCTGAAAGCCGAAAACAAAGTCTTTAAGATTGAAAAACACGTTCACAATTATCCACACTGCTGGCGTACCGACAAGCCGGTTTTATATTATCCTTTGGATTCCTGGTTTATCAAAACAACCGCCTTCAAGGATAGGATGATTGAACTCAATAAAACCATCAAGTGGAAACCACAGGCCACCGGTTCAGGCCGTTTCGGCAACTGGCTCGAAAACTTGGTGGACTGGAACCTGTCACGTTCTCGTTTCTGGGGTACTCCCCTACCCATTTGGGCAACCGAAGACCGCAAAGAACTCATCTGCATTGGCTCTATCGAACAATTGGTAAAAGAAATCGACAAAGCCGTGGCAGCCGGCATAATGAAGGAAAATCCTTATAAAGCTTTTGTCCCTGGCGACTTCAGCAAAGAAAACTACAACTCCATCGATTTGCACAGACCTTACGTGGATGAAATTTTCCTCGTTTCGCCTTCTGGTCAAAAGATGACTCGTGAACCCGACTTGATTGACGTTTGGTTCGATTCTGGCGCAATGCCCTATTGCCAACTCCATTATCCGTTTGAAAATACGGATGTTTTTGAACAACGCTTCCCTGCCGACTTCATCGCAGAAGGCGTTGACCAAACCCGTGGATGGTTCTTTACCCTGCACGCCATCGCAACCATGCTCTTTGACAGTGTTGCTTACAAAAACGTGGTTTCCAACGGTTTGGTATTGGATAAGGTCGGCAATAAGATGTCAAAACGTTGGGGCAATGCCGTTGATCCGTTTGAAACTATCGAAAAATACGGTGCCGACGCCACCCGCTGGTATATGATTACCAACGCCCAACCTTGGGACAACCTCAAATTTGACTCTGAAGGTATCGTTGAAGTTCAACGCAAATTCTTCGGAACATTGTATAACACATACAGTTTCTTCGCACTTTACGCCAATATCGATGGTTTTGAATACAAAGAAGCCGATATTCCTATCGAAAAACGTCCTGAAATCGACCGCTGGATTCTCTCCGAACTTAATACCTTGGTCAAAAATTGTGATGAAAATTACGCCGACTACGAACCTACCAAAGTAGGCCGCGATATTCAGCAATTTGTGGATGAAAACCTCAGCAACTGGTATGTTCGTCTGTGCCGCCGCCGCTTCTGGAAGGGAGACTACAGCGAAGATAAGATTTCAGCATATCAAACCCTCTATACCTGTATGGTCACCATCGCCAAATTGGCTTCCCCAATCGCTCCTTTCTTCATGGATAAATTATTCCTCGACCTGAATAAAGTTACCCGAAAAGAAAACGTAGAGTCTATCCACTTGTCCGATTTTCCACAAGTTCATGAAGAACTGATTGACAAGGATTTGGAAGAACGTATGGAAATGGCACAGCAGATTTGTTCTATGGTGCTGTCGCTGCGTAAAAAATCAAATATCCGCGTAAGACAACCGCTCGGCAAAATCATGATTCCAGTTCTCGAAAGCGCCAACTTCAAAGAACAAATTCTCAAGGTGAAAGATTTAATTCTTCACGAAGTAAATGTGAAAGACATTATCTTTGTGGAAGACAGCGAAGGCGTTTTGGTGAAACGTATCAAACCCGATTTCAAAAAATTGGGACCCAAATACGGCAAAATCATGAAGGCCATTGCCGCCCAAATTGCCCAATTCTCTCAACACGATATCGCCCAGTTGGAAAAAGAAGGACATATCAACCTCAACATTGAAGGCGAACCCGTGGAAATCCTCGTCGATGACGTGGAAATCGCCGCAGAAGATATCCCAGGCTGGGTGGTCACCAATTTTGGCGCTTTGACAGTGGCATTAGACATCACCCTCACCGAAGAACTGCTTCAGGAAGGCTATGTCCGCGAATTGGTCAATCGTATTCAAAATTTCAGAAAAGACACGCAAATGGACGTGGTCGATAACATCGCCATTACGCTGCAAAGCAATCCTCAATTCGACGCCGCTTTCACCAACTACAAAGAATACATTCAAAACGAAACGCTCTGCAAACAATTCAACATTGTGGATTCCATTGACAATTCTAACAAAGTTCAATTTGAAATTGCTGATGGCGTTTCAATTGATGCCTTAATTGAAAAAATGTAAAGCTTTCCATTAAAATCATACATTCATCACGGAGTATTGAGTTTGACTTAATGCTCCGT
This sequence comes from Bacteroidales bacterium, assembly GCA_024400755.1. Taxonomy (GTDB): domain Bacteria; phylum Bacteroidota; class Bacteroidia; order Bacteroidales; family WCHB1-69; genus RUG11690. Next base: position 31,641 of record JAKSMG010000013.1, read on the forward strand.
TTTTTTATCTAAAAATTTGATCTTTGGCAGACAATCACTTCTTTCAACAATTAACCTTGTAATGTTGAAATCATCTTGATAGAACAAAAAAAGACAATATTATTTTTAGTAATTTTGAAACTTAATTGGAATAATACCACAACAGGTATAACTTCTTGATAAAGATATTCATCTTTTAAAATAAAACTTTCGTTTATGGTAGAATACAATGATGACAATATAACCACGCTGGAATGGGATGAACATATTCGTACAAGACCGGGTATGTATATCGGAAAATTAGGCGACGGCTCGGCTCACGATGACGGAATCTACGTTCTCTTCAAAGAAGTCATAGACAACTCTATCGATGAATTTATGCAGGGCTATGGAAAATCTATTGATATTTCCATTAAAGAAAACAAAGTCACGATCCGCGACTACGGGCGCGGCATCCCTTTGACCAAGGTGGTAGATTGCGTATCAAAGATGAACACCGGCGGCAAATTCAAAGAAGGAACCGCTTTTGACAATTCTATCGGTATGAACGGCGTCGGCGTGAAAGCCGTCAACGCACTCTCAACTTATTTTTTGGTGCAAAGTTTCCGCGACGGACAAAAGAAAACCGCCGAATTTTCCTGCGGAAAGCTAGTATCGGAATCCCAATTGGAATTATCCGACGAACGCAACGGCACTCTTGTTTCTTTTATTCCCGACGCTTCAATTTTTGAAAATTACCATTGGTACATTGATTATGTCGAAAAGATGATTTGGAATTATGCCTACCTGAATCGCGGACTCTCCATTCATCTCAATAGTAAACGCTTCGTTTCCAAAAACGGTTTGCTTGACTTAATCAACAACAATATCGGTAATGACGCGCTTTACGAACCCATTCATCTGGAAGACGGTGATTTTGAGTTTGCACTGGTTCATACAGACAGAAAATACGGGGAGGAATATTATTCTTTTGTCAATAGCCAAAATACAACGCAAGGGGGTACACATCAACAAGCTTTTCGCGAAGCCATTGTCAAGACTTTCAGAGATTTTTACAAAAAAGAATTCGATCCTAACGACATTCGAAATTCGGTCGTAGCTGCTCTATCCATTAAAGTCAAAGAACCTATTTTTGAATCTCAGACAAAAACCAAATTAGGTTCTACCTATATGCGGCCCAATGGTCCTACTATTAGAAACTATATCAATGATATGGTTGGCAAATTGTTAGACAAATACCTTCATATCCATCTTGATGTGGCAGAAATCATTTTGAAAAAAATCCAGGAATCTGAAAAAGAAAGAAAAGAAATTGCCGGCATCAAAAAACAGTCCAAAGAAACACAGAAAAAGGTCAGTCTGCACAATAAAAAATTACGCGATTGCCGCTACCACTTCAACACCAATGACGCACGCGGTGTAGAAACAACCATTTTCATTACGGAGGGCGACTCGGCTTCCGGCTCCATCACCACATCCCGCGATGCCAATACCCAAGCGGTTTTCAGTCTGCGCGGCAAACCGTTAAATACGTACAATACTAATAAAAGCGCCTTATACCGCAACGAAGAATTGAGTCTGCTGCAGGCAGCCCTTAATATTGAAGACGGCCTGGACGGCTTACGATACAACAACATTGTGATTGCCACCGATGCCGATGCAGACGGCATGCACATCCGAATCCTCATGCTCACCTTCTTTTTGCAGTATTTTCCAGACTTGGTCAAAGCCGGACACGTATATATCCTCGAAACGCCTCTTTTTAGGGTAAGAAACAAGCAACAGACGTTTTATTGCTACTCGGACGAGGAAAGACTCGACGCCATCAAAAAGTGCGGCGCAAAGGCTGAAATTACACGTTTTAAGGGTTTGGGTGAAATCTCTCCCACCGAATTTAAAAACTTTATCGGCAAAAATATCCGCTTAGAACCCGTCGTGCTGTCCAAAGACGTAAATATTCACAGTCTTTTGGACTATTTCATGGGAAAAAATACCAATGAAAGAACCCAATTCGTGATGGATAACTTGAGAGAGGAAATTGACCAGGTGGCAGATTAAAAATTATAACCCACCAAAATATTTACATTAAGGTTGCGCTGAACATAATTATTGACGCCAAGGTTTTCCCATTCTTTCTGATTGGCTGAATTAATCACGCCCAAGTCACAGCCCGCACCAATATAAAACTTGCTAAGCTGAAAGCCGGCATTAAACGAAAAACCAAAATCACAACGATTATACGGATGATTTTCCATCGGTAAGGTTTCCTTTTCTGCATATCCGGAGCGATCGGTAATAAAATAGCTTATTTGTTCATTCTTATAAAAATTGGCCTGACCTCTTACCCCGTAAGTTTCACCTGTATATTTATCGTTTCCAACGCCTGTCATCTCATCCATACCGTGAAGGGCTACACTAAAATATGGTCCCACACCCAATACAAAGGCATTATTATAATTATTCTTAAAATGCATAGAAAAGTTTACCATAACAGGAATTTGCAGAATATGCATACTTAACACTTCGGCGGTGGTCAGCACCAATGAATCCGAATAGTCGTATTTGCCATTCGTTCCCATTCTTTGATAAGAATAATAGATGGCCGGCTGCAAGGAAATCACATCGGTTAGACTTACGTCAAAGACAAAACCACCTCGCACACCTGCTTTCATCCTATAATTTTCCTTAGCGGAAAATAAGGTAGGAGCATCAATTCCATCTGATTGCACGCCATACAACGTGGAAAAATTAGGTCCTATCCTTAGTCCCATCTTAAATTCACCTTGGGCAAAGGAAATGGAACAAAAAACAATTAACAGTATCAGTAAACCAAATGTTTTTTTCATAATTATTATAATGATTGTCTATTAAATTTCTATGATCAATAATATTATTTCTTTCTGAAATAAATTTCCATAGGCACACCCGAAAAATTCCAGTTTTCTCGAATCTTGTTTTCCAAATAACGCTTGTAACTGTCGATGACATATTGCGGCAAATTGCAGAAAAAGGCAAAAGCAGGAAATGCTGTCGGCAATTGTGTCACATATTTAATTCTGATGACCTTGTCCTTGTTCATCGGCGGCGGTGTCTGACTAATAATCGGCAACATCACCTCATTCAGCTCTGAAGTGCTGATTTTCTGACTCTTGTTTTTATAAACTTCGATTGCGGTTTCCAAAACCTTGTAGATTCGCTGCTTGTTAAGCACTGACGTGAAAATGATGGGCACATCCGTGAAAGGAGCGATACGTTTTCTTACCACTTCCTCATATTGTTTATGCGTTTTATTGTCTTTTTCAACCAAATCCCACTTGTTCATCACCACCACAATTCCCTTTCTATTTCGCGCGGCCAAACTAAAGATATTCAAGTCTTGCGCATCGAAACCCTCAAAGGCATCGCACATCAAAATACACACGTCGCTGTTTTCAATGGCTCGAATCGTACGCATCACCGAATAAAACTCAAGATCGTCTTCCACCTTTTTCTTTTTACGCAAACCGGCGGTATCAATCAAATAAAAATCAAATCCGAAGCCCGTATATCGCGTAAAAATCGAGTCACGGGTTGTTCCTGCGATAGGAGTAACAATATGGCGCTCGTAGCCCAAAAACGTATTGATAATGGAAGATTTTCCGACATTTGGTTTGCCCACGATGGCAATTTTGGGCAAATCCTCCAATTGCTCGTTGTTTTCTTTCGAAAAATGCTTTACCACTTCATCCAACAAATCACCCGTACCACTGCCGGAAACAGCCGAAATCGGATATAAATTCTCCATTCCCAAGGCATAAAATTCGGTATAATCCAAATAATTGCTTGGACTATCAATTTTATTTACAGCCAAATAGAATGGTTTTTTAGATTTTCTCAGCATTTGGGCAACTTCCTCATCCAATGGAGTCAAACCCTCACGACCATCGACCACCAGGACAATCACATCAGATTCTTCAATGGCCAAGGTGGCTTGTTTTCTAATCTCGCTTTCAAAAATATCGTCAGAACCGACCACATAACCACCGGTATCGATAACCGAAAATTCATAACCGCACCAATCGGCCTTGCCATAATTTCTATCACGGGTAACACCGGATACAGAATCGACAATGGCTTCTTTTGTCTGAGTCAAACGATTAAACAAAGTAGATTTTCCAACATTCGGACGACCCACTAAAGACAGAATATTGCTCATATTTCAAAATTTATTTAGGGTAAATATACTGTTATACAATAATTACAGGACATTAGCCAATTGTTCCTTCAATTTTTCAACCTCATCCTTCATCTTTACGACAATCTGCTGAATATTGAAATCATTGGCCTTGGAACCCGTGGTATTCACTTCGCGACCAATTTCCTGGACAATGAAACCCAATTTTTTGCCTTGTGATTGAGCTTCGTTCATCGTATCCATAAAATAGGAACAATGTTTTTTCAGTCTCACCTTTTCTTCGGTAATATCCAGTTTTTCCAAATAGAAAATTATCTCCTGCTCCAACCGATTCTCGTCATATTGGACGGGCAATTCTGACAAAGAAGATTCAAACTTATTTCTGATGGCCACGATTCGATTCTGTTCATACGGAGTAATTTCCTCCACCATATCATTAATTAATTGGATACGTTTCGAAAAATCCTTGGCCAAATGGCTTCCTTCTTCCTGACGGAAGGCCACAACTTTTGCACACGTTTCTTCCAAAGCACTAAGGACTGCTTCCCACAACGCATCGGTCAATTCCTCACGCGAAGATGTAATCACATCGGGAAGGCGGAGAACCTGGCAAAAAATATCGCTATCAATAGGATTGCCCACCTCCTGAGACAAGAGGACCAACTTTTGGTAATAAGCTTTTGCCAATTCGGTATCAACTTCCACCTGGGGCTTTTCCGTTTTTTCAATATAAATGGACACTTCAATTTTTCCGCGTTGCAATTCCTTAGACACACAATTTCTCACCTCGTTTTCCTTTTCACGAAATAAGGGTGCCAAGCGGACAGACAAATCCAATTGCTTACTATTAAGGGTTCTAATTTCAATATTGACAGACTTACCTTCAAACTGAATGGAAGTCTTGCCGAAACCCGTCATTGACTGTATCATGATATTATGTTTTATAAAAAAAGGGCGACTGGAGGGCCACCCTTTTAGAAAGATATTTTGTGTAAAAAACTATTTCATTTCAGATTTCTTACCCGTAGCGTAGTTGATTTTCAAAGCATTATTTTGACGTAATTCATTTTTGATGGTATTTACATAACGCATTTGAACATCCTTGTCAACTTTCAAAGAGAAGGTCAATTTGTTTTTATCTTCTTCGCTTCGGGATTCTTTTTCTGTACCGATGAAGTCTCTAACGTCAGCAGCCAAATCTTCGGCCTTGATGGTTTGATCATTCAACTGAACAGAAACCTTTCCTGGAGGAAGCGTGTTCTCGTTTTTACTGATAGGAGCACCAATATAGATGTTGGCTACAAGAGATTTCTTCTCCAACTTTTGGATTTCGGTGGCCTTTGGCGGCTGGAATCTTACTTTCAGCGTTGCCTCACGCATAGTGGTAATCACCATGAAGAAGAACAAGAACATAAAGATAATATCAGACATTGAACCCATATTGAGTTCAGGCGTCTCCTTTTTTTCTTCTTTTCTAAATCTTGCCATAACTTATTCTGTTTTACCGTAATCAATAGGTGGTGCTTCTGAAATATTCATAGGAACAGCCTTTTGGATTGATTTTTGCAAGGCGGTGTCCAAATTGTCATATTTCTTACCGAAATAACTAGTTGACACCTTGTCGCGAAGTTCATTGACTGCTCTTTGCAATTCGTTCTGCACCTGAACGTACATATTATAGGTAGTACCTTGGTCATTGGTCAAGGAAATAACCCCTTGAGAAACGGCATACTCACCCATATTGTCGATTTCAACGTACTTCTTTTCGGGTTTTGATGGATCATTGCTGGCATTTTCCAGAAATTCCATTGCGGTTTGTTTCAACTGGGAAATATCCATTTGTTCACCGTTGACCGAAATTTGGTCGTTAAAATTCACCAAGACGTTCAATACATTACGCTGGTTGATATCAACCTTTTGTTCCTTGGCATCTTTCTCTTTTGGAGGTGGTAAACGACGAGGAATACCCTGTTCCGTATTGATAGATGATGTCAACAAGAAGAAAGTCAGCAGCAAGAACGAGATGTCTGCCGACGATCCTGTATTAATTCCTGGGAGTTTTCTTGCCATTTTATTTTCTGTTTTTTATTGCATTGGAAATTGCAGTAAAAATTACTGCGCAAATTGCACCTGCCAAAGCGATATAGAATACGAACATACCAGCGCCAATCCATTTCACCTGTTGTACAGTGTGCTGCATTTTAATTGCTGATGGTGTCAATTCTGGAGAAGCAATCAAATAGCCAATGAACACCAAGATAACAAATGCCACAATAACCAATAAGGACTTGTAAGAAGATTTGATATTGGACAAGATGGCCTTCAGAGCGAAGAACAACAACATCACGATACAAACCGCGAACAAGAAGTAACCCAACATAACGGTAACGTTCAGCAACTTGCCATTGGAGATGTAGTTTTTAACATCAGACTGCAACATAGCCAAATCTTCGGCCTTTTTGTTATCGGAAACCACCTGGTTAACGGCGTCGGCCTGGTTAACCAAAGAATTGTAAGCCTTATTGTAAGTTTTTTCCTTGATGAAATCCTGCTTGATTACGCCATATTCATTTTCCAAAGTAGAAACGTAAGCTTCCAAATTTTCGAAAGAAGCAACACCGGCAAAACCATCAACGTATTTCTGTGCATCATCGGCTTTTGCGAATAAAGCTTTTGAATGTTCTGGGAAAGCGGCTTGATATTCTGGGAAAGTTTCTTCAGTCAGTTCGTTTAACTCAACGATATAAGTATAAAGGATGTCTTTTTGAACTTGATGAGCTTTCAATGTTTCAGAAAGTTGGGCACCTTCGGTACGGTACTGTTCCACGAAGGCGGGGAGGTTTTCAGGGGTGGTGGCTTCAAACGCAGCAACCATTTCAGGGTTGTTGTCGTTGACCACGCGAGCCTCATTGTAGTTGGCCATTTTTTCCTGGTCAAACTTGGCGGCGAACATAACCGCAAGTATGCACGTGATAATTGCCACTACAAATATTATTATTTTTACAATATTCTTCATAATAAAGAGTATTTTAAAATTGCAAACTCAATTAGTTGTTTTTGTTTTTAACCAAAATATCCATAAAGGAGATAGTGGCGTTTTCCATATCATTAACGATAGAATCAATTTTTGACAGGATGTAGTTGTAGAAAATCTGAAGAATAATAGCGGTAATCAAACCGAATACGGTAGTCAACAAAGCAACCTTCATACCACCAGCAACAATGGTCGGAGAAATATCACCAGCACGTTCGATATCGTCGAATGCCTGAACCATACCTACTACAGTTCCCAAGAAACCGAGTGACGGAGCCAAAGCCAAGAACAAGGCAATCCAGCTTAAGTTGGTTTCCAAACGACCCATTTGAACGGCACCGTATGATTCAACTGATTTTTCAACAGAATCCAAACCTTCGTTGTAGCGATCCAGACCTTGATAGAAAACGGAAGCCAAAGGTCCCTTGGTGTCGCGGCAGAGTTCTTTTGCCTTTTCAACACCACCCGTCTTGATGGCATCTTCCACTTTCTTTAATAATTTGTCTGAATTAACAGAAGCCAAGTTTAAGTAGAATATTCTTTCAATAACCAAAGCCAAACCTAAAATCAAGCAGATTAATACCGGGGTCATCCACAAGGCACCACCCTGGATGTATTTTTCTTTCAAAACGTAATGCAAACCTTGTTGGGGAGCCTCGTCTGGATCTTCCATCAAAACGGCTTGTTCTGCGGGAGCTTCTTCAGGAGCGGCAACTGTTTCTTCTGTCTGTTCGGCAGAATTGTCAGCTTTTTGTTCATTTTGTGCAAACGCCGTGTTTGCCATACCGAAGGTCAAAAAACCTGCAACGGTCAATAAAGCAATCAGTTTTTTCATAGTGATTCTTCTGGTTTTAATTAATGATTTTTGATTATTTTTTCTTTCTTATCTTATTGATTATAAACGTTATAAAAAAAGCGGAGAGAAAGGGATTCGAACCCTTGAAACGCTTTCGGCGTTTACACACTTTCCAGGCGTGCGCCTTCGACCACTCGGCCATCTCTCCTCTTAACTTTTAGAGCGTGTAAAAGTACAAAAAAATTTCTTACAAATCCTATTTTATTTTTTCGTTTTTTCATTTTTTTCGAATTGTAAGTATATATTATTGATAATCAATAATATACAATTGTCAAAATTAATCTTTAACTTTTTTTAGAAAAAAAATCTCATTTTTTGATTTCCACTTCAAAATATTGGCGTACTTTTGCACGATAAATTATCATAAACAAGGAAACATAATTTAACTATTTTATTAACCAAACAAAAAAAAATTACTATGAAAAGAAACATTTTAGTTTTTGCTTTGATCGCAATCTTCGCATTGACTTTGTCTTCATGCGGTAAACAAGAAAAAACCAACACCCAAAAATTGTGTATTGAAAAAGGTTGGGTACTTCAGTCTGTTACAGCTGCCCCTTACTACATTAGTGCTGCTGGTGAACGCGTCACCAACTTTTATGATGATTTAATGATTGAAAGCGAAAAAGACGATATCATTAAATTCGCTGAAAATGGCAGCCAAACCATCAACCCTGGTAAAATCCTCCCAACCGACGATGAAGATGGTTACCTTACAGAAAAAGCTACTACTTGGAAATTCTCTGCTGATGAAAAAGACCTTACTTTCCAAATCCCATTCTTCTATGAATATCCTATGGATGGATCAGTTGCTCGTACATTTGACGCTGCTTTCGAAACAGCTACTATTACCAAATTAACAGAAACCGAACTCGTTCTTACCTATACTTGCAACCTTATCGATGTTCCTACAAAGGAAACTTGCACTTTGACTCTTACTTACATTCCTGTAAAATAATTGATTTATTAACATTATAAATTAACTTTAAAAAATCAAAACAATGAAAAAATTATTTTTAGTTTTATTGGCTGGCGCATTATTCGTTGCTTGCGGTAACAAAGCTGAAGAAGCTACTGAAGAAGTTGTTGCTGAAGAACCAGTTGTAGAAGAAGTTGTTGCTGAAGAACCAGTTGCTGAAGAAGTTGCTGAAGTTCCCGCTGAAGAAACAACCGTTAAGGAAGAAGCTACTAAGGCTGGCAAAGCTATCGCTAAGAAAGCCATCCAAAAAGGAGAAGAAGAAGCTGTTAAAGCTATCGAAAACGCTGAACCAGCTGCTGAAGCTGCTCCAGTTCAAAACAAAAGACGTAGATAATCAGTTTTTTGCTGAAAAAATAAAAATGGGTGCTCTAACGAGCACCCATTTTTTTATGCCTTAACGCACCCTGATTTTCTGTCCCACACTTATCGTCGCGTTATTTTCCGTCATATTGTTCATCTGCAACAAGCGATTCAACGGAACATTGTACTGCACCGAAATACGATACATCGTTTCTCCCGCCTTTACTATATGATAAGCTGCATCGGCAGAATTGCTTTCATTGACTTTCTGCCTTTGGTCATTTTGAGGAACACTTACCATTTTTTCTACTTTCTCAACGACTTGTTTTTCCAAATCAGACTCGGTTAGCATCAGTGTATTATCCTTCAAATCCATTTCATCAAAATCAACAAACAAAGCCGGATCAAAACTTTCATTCATAAAGCGGGTTTCGAAATGGAGTATTTCCTCGCCGGTTTTTTTTGATTTTCCAGAAACGCCGATTACATCGCCGGCACGCAAAACCTGACCGGGTTTCACCATCAATCGGTCCAAATGCGCATAAACGGTTTCCAATCCGTTATAATGCCTTACCACCACTACCCTTCCGTAATCCCCATAGATTTTTGCCATTCTGACCACCCCGTCAAAACAGGTTTTAACCGGGGCACCCGATTTTAACGTCAAATCAACGCCGGGATGAAATATACCTTTCATTTCACCATACGCCGTCTTCAAGTCACCCATACAGGGGAATAAAAACGGGTTGTTGTTGCTTTGTACCAAGATAATCCGCAATGGATTTCCCTCAAAAGGAATGTTCAACTTGCGACTGCAAATATTTTCCGTATCCCAATACTTATCATATAATGCGTATCCCGGTATTTGATAGGTTTCGGAAATAAAGTCGGCATCTTCTACTTCTACTATTTCATTTTCTGAAACATTCGCACTGTCACGCATCGCAGTGTACTGACTTTGCACCGAAATATCCAATCCTTGTGCACGAACAAGCACTATCGACAGTAATAAAATAGAAACAGTAAATATTTTTTTCATCCGGCAACTTTTAGTTCAAATATGCGGTTTTTCTAATTATTCTTGCATCATTTTGTCTTCTTTCGGTTTCATAAACGAAGCTATTGCCAAAGCCACCATCGTCACAACGATAATCATTACCGTTTGTCCAAGCCAGCCAATCCAACCGGCGGCCAAACCGGCTTCCTTGGCTACACCATACAGCAAAAGCACTTGAGCAACCATCCAAGGATAGGCACCCAAGCCTCCTTGCGCCACCATATAGGCCACCGTACTTAATATCAATACGGTAAATGCCGGTGCTGGTCCCAAATGCTGCAAAAAGTCAAAGGCAAAAAAGCAAGTATAAGTCCCTAAAAAGTACAAAAACCACATCAGTAAGGTATAAAACACAAACAACCAGGGACGCTTAAGGTCTTTGATGGAAATCAAACCTTGCCAAATGCCAATAAAAAAGTTTTTCACTTTTTCAAAAAAAGCGATTTTACTCCACTTGTTTTTCGTTTTATAAATGACAAAAAACAAAACTACCAACAGTGCCAAGGCAATGAACATTTTGTAATTCGTCAGTAAAGACGCTCCCTTTTGGCGCAACCAGACACCCAAGGTCAATTGTGTAGATTCGTCAAGGATAATGTTAGACAATAAGGTCGTATTGACGATAATGACAATCATAAAAAGCACAAGCCAGCACACGAGGTCAAAAGCACGTTCGGCCACCACCGTTCCGAGTGATTTTTCAAATGGAACTTTTTCATAACGCTGTAAAAACACGCAGCGCAGCACTTCTCCAGCCCTCGGCAAGCCCAAATTTCCCAGATAGCAAACCATTACGGAAAAAAATCCCATACTTTTTCGAACCTTGTAACCCAAAGGTTCTATCATCACAATATTTCGCAAAGCCCTGACAAAGTGGGCACAAGCCCCTATCAACATTGACAAAATGATAAACATCCAACTTTGCGGATTATTAATGCCAATAAGCACTTCCTTTATTTTGGAATAATCATCCGATGTCATTCCACGCAACGACAACCAGATAAAAAATACCCCAATTCCAACAAATATCACCAACTGTATCAGTGATTTTATCTTTTTTTGCTTAGATTTTTCTTTTTCTTCAGGCATTATTTTGTATTTAACTTGCAAAAATACTAAATTTATCGGCAACAATCGCCATTTTGAATGAAATAAATTTTGCATACATAGTAATATTATAAAGCAAAAAAGATTTTCATTCGCCAAACCTGCTAATCCAAAATTTTTGTGTAAGTTTGCACATTAAAAAAAATTAAAATTATGACCGCATTAACTAAAACTGATTACCACTTTCCTGGTCAACAAAAAGTATATCATGGAAAGGTCAGAGACGTTTACACAATTAACGACAAATTAGTCATGGTCGCCACCGACCGTATTTCAGCATTCGACGTAATTCTCCCAAAAGGAATTCCTTGCAAAGGTCAAATATTAAATCAAATTGCTGCCAAATTTTTGGATGCGACCGCTGATATTTGTCCCAACTGGAAATTGGCCACACCCGACCCAATGGTTACCGTGGGACTATGCTGCGAAGGTTTTCCCGTTGAAATGATTGTTCGCGGCTATTTGTGCGGCAGCGCTTGGCGCAGCTACAAAAACGGTGCCCGCGAAATCTGCGGCGTGAAATTGCCGGAAGGAATGCGTGAAAACCAAAAGTTTCCTCAGCCCATCATCACTCCTACCACCAAGGCCGAACAAGGATTGCACGATGAAGATATTTCCAAAGAAGAAATCCTGGCTCGCGGTTTGGTTAGCCCTGAAGATTACGCCATTTTGGAAAAATACACGTTGGCCTTATTCCAACGCGGCACCGAAATTGCAGCACAAAAAGGTCTGATTTTGGTAGATACCAAATACGAATTCGGTAAACATAACGGCAAGATTTATTTGATTGACGAAATTCATACGCCCGACTCGTCCCGCTATTTCTATGCCGAAGGTTACGACGAAAAATTCGCCAAAGGCGAACCCCAGCGTCAACTTTCAAAGGAATTTGTTCGCGAATGGCTGATGGAAAACGGTTTCCAAGGCAAAGAAGGTCAGCAAGTTCCCGAAATGACTCCCGAAATCGTCAACAACATCACCAACCGTTATATCGAGTTGTATGAACATATTACCGGCGACAAATTCCAAAAATGCGAAGACACCGACCTGCTCTCCCGCATTGAAAAGAACGTGTCTGAATTCTTGAAATAATAATTTCAAATTTAAATATTTATGACTGAAAAACTACAAACTTTGAGAGACAACGCCGCCATCAGATGGATTGCGTTGTTGCTGTTGGCGTTGGCCATGTTCTGCGCCTACATTTTTATGGACATCCTTTCCCCTATCAAGGAACTGATGGAATCAACCCGTGGTTGGGACTCCAAAGCTTTCGGCACGATGGAAGGCGCCGAGACGTTCTTGAACGTATTTGTCTTCTTCCTGATTTTTGCCGGTATCATTCTGGACAAGATGGGTGTGCGTTTCACCGCCATTCTTTCGGGTGCTGTGATGCTCACGGGCGGATTGATTAAGTTTTACGCCATTTCCGAATATTTTATCGGCAGTTCTATGGAAGCTTGGTTCACCAGCAACCTCAACTGGCACACGGGTATTGGCTTTATCGATGATATTTTGCCGTTCTACCAAGGTATGCCCGCCTCCGCAAAACTCGCTGCCATCGGCTTTATGATTTTCGGCTGCGGTGCTGAAATGGGCGGTATTACCGTTTCCCGCGGTATCGTGAAATGGTTCAAAGGCCGTGAAACCGCCTTGGCAATGGGTTCCGAAATGGCACTTGCCCGTCTGGGTGTGGCTACCTGTATGATTTTCTCACCTTTCTTCGCCAAATTGGGTGGAGAAATACACGTTGACAACTCCGTAAAATTCGGCGTGGTGCTTCTTTGCATCGCCTTGATGATGTTCATCATCTATTTCTTTATGGATAAGAAATTGGATGCCCAGACTGGTGAAGCCGAAGAACAGGACGATCCTTTCAAAATCAGCGATCTCGGCAAGATTCTCTCTAGCCTTGGTTTCTGGTTGGTGGCTTTGCTTTGCGTTCTTTACTACAGTGCCATCTTCCCATTCCAAAAATACGCTGTCAATATGTTGCAGTGCAATTTGACCCTTGTTCCCGGTGAAGGTTTCTGGGCAAGCAGCGGTGTTACCATCGTACAATATCTTATTATGTTATTGGTTGCCGTTGGTTCTTTTGCCAGCAACTTCTCAAAGAAGAAATCGGCTAAAATCGGTCTGATGGCTATGGCAGTGGTTGCTTTAATTGTATATTGCTATATGGGTTATATGCGCGGCACCGCTGAAACCATCTTTGCCGTATTCCCATTGCTGGCTGTTGCCATCACGCCTATTTTGGGCAACTATGTTGACCACAAGGGCAAAGCTGCTTCTATGCTGATGATTGGTTCCATCCTTTTGGTTATCTGTCACTTAACATTTGCCTTCATTCTGCCTTTGTGCAAAGGAAGTGCAGTAGGCGGTACGATTGTCGCTTACGTCACCATTCTCGTTTTGGGAGCTTCTTTCTCATTGGTTCCTGCCGCTTTGTGGCCTTCCGTTCCAAAATTGGTGGATGAAAAAATCATCGGTTCTGCCTACGCTTTGATTTTCTGGATTCAGAATATTGGTTTGTGGCTCTTCCCACTTTTGATTGGCAATGTATTGGAATCCACCAATGCCGGCAATGCAGCCGTTGTTGCCGCAAAACAAGCAGGTGAATTCGTGCCTTACGACTACACGTGGCCGCTCGTGATGTTGGCCTGCTTAGGTATTGCCGCTCTGATTATTGGCGTTTACCTCAAGGCCGTTGACAAGAAAAAAGATCTCGGTTTGGAAGAACCTAACATCAAAGCTGAATAATTTTCAACTTTTTATCATAGAAAAAGGAGACTTTAAGGTCTCCTTTTTTTGTGTTTATAACAAAAACTGATTAAAACTCTCCCTTATAAAAAGCTTGAACTTGCACATAGCTTGGTTCATAATAAGCACTGGCATTATAATTATCTATAACATCACAAATAGGAGAAGCATATACATTTTGAACGCCTTCAACCCAATTTCCATCTGTTGCAATAGAACTTACCAATCGTGCATAAATCTTCCCCATTTGTGTTTCAGAAGGATAACGATCAGTAAAACGAGAATCTATTTTGGTCACATCAAACACACCTCTTTCTAATTTAAATTCTTCTACCCAATCAGAAACTACTTTTTCCGGATTCAAACAATGTAAAGACTCTGCTATAGAAAGTTGTCTTTCAAGACCTTTTTTACCGAGTTTTTGAACAACATATTTATTTCTTTGTTTAATATGCCGAGCTACACGTTCTATCATATAACATACAAAGAATAAATCATTGTATTTTATGTCTTCTTCGGGAAAATAAATGTTTTTCATAATTCGTATGAAGTAATAAACGTTAAGGTTTGAAGTGCTTTTTCTGTTGCAAACAACATCTGATGCGTGGGATGTTTGAATTTTACCAAGATCCAAAAAGCTTCTCTTGAAATTTGTCCGGATAAAAAGTCTTCTACATAATCCCAAACCTCATCGTCTGCCATAGGACCCTCCACTATATCGTTTGCATGGCATACCCCATTTCTACATGCAGCAATAAAATCAAGCCACTCTTCCGTCATCTTTTCAAAAGACTTAATTTTCAGATTTTCAATTGGTTCATATTCATAAACACAAACAATATGCGGATTGCGTTTTGTCAAAGCCCATCGTTGAGCTTGGCGCTCAATACTTGTACAATAAAAACCGTAACCAAAATCTTTCGTAAAACCCGATTTTAAAATTTCTGGTTTATCAATAATGGTATCTGTTCCGTGGTATAGTTTCATTTTGCAAAATTGAAAGTGCAAAAATACTCATTTTCTCAATAAGGATGTCGGTTTTTGTAAGACATCTTTACAAGTGACGAAAAACAGCTTGCTATTTGTTCTTTTCCGGCACTTCTCTCCAAATCAGGAAATTTTCGGAACGGTGACGTTTCTTACCAAATTTACCTTGCTGAACGGTTTCGCCATCGGCATTTTTGTATAGCATTAGAGAGGCTCCGCCCACCAAAGAAATGGCTTCTTCAACGCCAAGGTCAACCAAGGCCTGTGAAAAATCATGGAAAGATTCCTCGTCTTGTGTAATCACCACTTGCAACTCACCTTGACGGTAACACAAAGCCTTTCGTTGCGACTTTCCCTTGGGCGGAATGGAAATCAACTGACCTCCGCTAACCAGCGAATATTGGCGGAAGAAACTTCCGTTGTTTTCAATGGCACGCTCCAAAAGCACCGTTTCAAGCTGTCGGCCCAACGTAATATCATCCCCGATAATGGCACAAAAACCATATTTTGAATGTCCTTTGGATATGAGTTCACCATTATAGACAAACGCACCAACGGGAAGGTCTTTGTCCCTGCGGATGTCGGCGGCCTGGACTAACAACATAATATTGGTGTCCTGCGGAATTTTTCCCAAATGAAGCGACAACTGACAGCCCATCGGAGTGAAAATCTGCAAAGGAATATCATTGATAATAGTATCTTGAATAGCAAGACCCGGTTCCACAGTTTTTGTCTCCACGACATTTTTTTCAGAATACACCACCACACTGTCTATGCTGTCGGCAACCGGTTGGGAAGATGTTGTTGCTCGTTGGGAAAAGACAAGGCAGACCAGCACCACCAAAATGATGAAAATCAGAACGATTAAGGCAAAAATGACCATCTTTTTCTTGTCAAAATTGCGAAACAACTTGTGACGATGGGCGGGATGGGTGTCTTCCTCGAACGGACCGCCACCGCCAAGTACGCGAATTTCGTTGTCCGACATTGCGTCTTGTGTTATATCCTTATTCATTTGTCTGTTCATTTTTGATTCGTTTTTCAATATATTGTTTCAACTCGCGCAATGCCTCCTTGGGAGGAGAAAACTCTTGTTGTACTTTGTCAAAAGACCTCACAATCAACTGCTGTCTTGGCAAATTGATGACAAACAGATACTCCTGATTGATGATTAAGCCACGACCTATGCGGATGAAAGTGGCGGCTGCACTGCCTAATTGCTGGGAAAGCATTTGCTCCACCTGCCCCAACTGATACGTAACCAGGTGTTCATTTCCATCTGACAAATACAGAAGGCAATAATTGCCCGCCGCTTTAATCGCCAAAACGTCACTGGCCGATACACGTATCAGATCCGTTGCGTTGCTGATGATGATTTCGTTTGTCATATAGAAGAATTTGCTGCAAAATTACAGCTTTTTTTGGTAATAGAAAACAGTAAGAAGTTTCAATTCATACAGTTGAAACGGCAATTCATACATTCCACAAGGGTAAAATGATTTTAGGAACATTTTAGCTTGTAATTTTGTCGCGGTTTTCAATGAAAAAGGAAACAAAAAGAAAATTCACATCATATTCTTATTCATTATGAAAAACATGGGAAAAATAAAAAATTTTTACGCTTTTGCAAACCGAAAATATTTGTATTTTTGTGACGTCAATTTTAAGAAATACGAAGCGTTATGCTCGTCTTGCTAATGGAAATGTGAGAAACTTCTATGATGTGCAAGAAAGTATAACGGTTCGCGCTGTTATAGCGTGGACTGTTTACCATGTCTGCATATCAGGGTCTATCTCACAACCTCCATTAGAAGATGCGGTATATCAGTACCACGCTTCTTTTGTATCTCTCCATTTAGGTACTGTGTGGAGATAATTTAATCTAAAAAAATGAAAATAAAATTAATTTGCACTGTGTGGATAGCCGCCATGCTTTCTACTGCGACTTTCGCTAAACAATCAGAACCATCTTCCACTATTATAGAAATTATAAACAGTGGACAACACAAAATCAACGGATACAAGTATTTATGTATGGAAAATCAAGGTAATCAATATGATCTTGAAAATAAATTTAATGCCTTTTTTGAAAGCATCGGCTTCACCATCCTCACGGAAGATGAAGAAGAAGAACTTCCTGAAAGCGAAAGAATATATGTTCTGTATGGCACATACTTCCATAAAGCTGTCCCTGACGCTCTTAACAATACAACTTTAACCTTAAGAAACAAGGATGGAAAAATTATTTTCAGTTCAACTAGAGAATCAGCTTGTTTTATAAGTGTTAAAAATTGTGTTCGAAAAGGCTCTGACAAAATTATTGAGGAAATTAGGGCACTAAATTATTCTTTTGATCCCTCTATTGTAGCAAAATCAACAAAAAATAAAAATTACGATGATGGGGTTAACACAGAAAGTTTTGACAAGTAAAAAAAGCAGGGAAACCGAAAACTGCATTATAGAGTAGGTAAAAAAAGTTGTGCCCGACACGGATAAGGGTAATGTATATTATGGAGAAGATGTTCTATTTGTCAAAAAAGGGGAAGAGACATTTGGCAATCTATTTGTCATGGTGCGTTCTAAACTTTGTACTTTTATGTTTCGGAAATATTGATAATTTTGGTACCAATTTTTGGCCATTTAATGGTGAGGAGATTGATGAATATTATGATGGTGGTTGTGGTTATGATTGGTTTGAATTCTTTGTATATACAGTAGGTCCAATCATTATAGGTATCATAATTAAACTCTTTAAAGATTCAAGAAGTATGCAAGAAATACTTTATGAACAGAGTAAAGAAACAAGATGCTTCATTATGTCAGCAATAATGACTTTTGAAGGATTTAATCAAATGGATGAACTCACTGAAATTCGTGGTAAGGTAAAACTTGATGATTTGAATTTGACTACAGATGATATGGAAAATTTTCCTATGCCAAACTTTACTCAAATCGTATCCCATCTTAAAGACATTTCTAATTCCGAAGTACAACATTGGATAATAACAAATACATATTCACCTGTTCTTGAAAGTCAAAGGAAGGATGCTCTTTGTCTGTTTAGAATGTTCTGTATGGATTTGAATTGGGATATAAATGAAA
Organism: Bacteroidales bacterium; assembly: GCA_024400755.1. GTDB lineage: Bacteria > Bacteroidota > Bacteroidia > Bacteroidales > WCHB1-69 > RUG11690. The sequence goes on from JAKSMG010000013.1 coordinate 49,976, forward strand.
TATTGAAGACAATGAAATTGACAGAAGAATTTATACTGGCTAAAAAATAATGAAAAGTAGGCAATTTATTGAAATTATTGATTTTTGAATTCATTTAACAACAAAAAGCACCTCGGCTTTTTTCAGGGTCAAAACAATAGTTCCAAAAACTCATACTCATTTCCTAAAACCTCCAAAAACTTGTTGTTTGCTTGCCATCGCAGTTTCAGTTGCTTTACTTTTTTTATCCTGCAATACACCAAAGGCAAAAGGTTACTCAATCTTTATTCTCGGATGGTATTACTTCCCAGTGGCCGCTGTAACCGCTACCAACATAATGAACTCTATCTGACATTTGTTTAAGATGCCTTGCAATAGTTTTGGAACTTAGTCCCAATTGTGCAGCGATTGATTCTCTAGTTATCTTGTTGTTAGCTGAGATTAATTCTAAAATGGCTTGAGGGACACCTTGAGGGACATCTTGAGTGCCAACTTTATTTATTTGATTACCTGTTTTTTCCCCCTCTTGAGTATCACCTTGAGTATCATCTTGAGTATTATCTTGAGGGACAACCTTCCTGATAGTAGCACGAAGCATGAAGTCGTATTGTTTGAACTCCGGAGCAGGTTGTCCGACTTCTGCCATCTCTCTGTAGATGCGGTCTATTCCTTCTCCGAACTCTCGTACATACTCATACTCATGAAGCATCTGTGCAATCTTTGGGTTGCGAGAAAAGTGAGTGGTGCGCAAATTGCCAATCCTCACCATGCCGGGAAGTATGCCTGGACTCTCGACGGTGAGACGGTCGGAGAAAATCTTGACCTGTATGTCAGTTCCGAAGATGGAATAGTCGCGATGGGCAATGGCATTAACAATAAGCTCAGTCCAACAGAACTCGGGATAGTCGGGGACGGTACGGAAAACGGCACCTTCGCCTAAAAAAGTATGTTCGCGGATTTGGGTTTTTACGAAGGCGAGTGCGTCGCGCGTCATATCGATGATACGTCCTTCAAACATTTCATCTTTCACTACATTCATTTGTGCGCCGGTCAGCTCTTGTGTTCCATCATAGCAAACGACGCGCACACGCGCTCTCGGGAACCATCGCTGGGGAGCTATGCCAAACAGAAGGATGGCGGCACCACTTACATATTCTCTACCGTCTTTCTCGGTGATAAAGTTTTTGTTGGAACGCAGATAGGTCAGAGCGCCACGACCGTAGCCGATCCTTGCACAATATTCCTCGACACACTTCAGGTCGAGGTCTTCTATTCCAGCTTTGGCGACAGGCTCGTCCTCAAAATAGCACACCCCCTTTGCGAACATCAGCTGCATGCGTTCCTCAAAGCCCAACTTGTGCGATTTGTCGCCGACACGTATATAGGCTTCGTCGGCAGAGGTGGCATGAAGCCGATTGCTCTGTTCTACATTGAGAAGCAGAACATGGTCGGCATCCCCGTTGTTGTTTATGCAATCGATATATTCCGGGTGAACATTGATTCTCGGAACACAATAATCCATCGGGACGCGCAAGAGGTCATTGACATTTTCAATATAACGGTCGATACCCGTTATCGTACCATCGTCCTCAATACCAATAGCCACACGCCCACCGTCGGCATTGGCCATTGCTACAAGAACAACGGACAACCCTTTAGGGTCGATGCGAGCACTCTTTCTATCGAAAGTTTGGCCCTCGTGGGTTGTTGTCAGTGTTTGAATATCTAGTGTCATTCTGCGTTGTTGGCATTAATATCATCAAATACAACAGGTATCAACTTTTGAAACTCTTTCAAAAGAGGAATGGCTATTTCGCGCATTTGTGGGTGTGCGGCTGGTGAGGTTCTTAGAGTGAAGAAATGCCGCCATTCGCGCAAATTCATTGTCACCACGATTTCCGTTTTCAACGAATTGGGTAAAACACTTCTCGCCTCCTGCGGCGTTGCACCAAGTCCTATCAATTTATTATAACCTACTTCAATTTGTTCGATGGTCTGCTTCCAAACCTGATATTTTTCATCGTCAGGTGCCCAGAAGCAAGGTTCTATCACGGTGATCTCGCTGCCAAACTTGCCCTTTGTGTAGTTGCAATAACGGGTTGATTCCTGAGTGTAACTTGCGAGGCGGTGTCTCACAATTTCGTGCGAAACACCTCTGTCACAAATGATGCGCACGGTAACAGACTGATGCTCTATTACGGACAGATGTCCACGGTCGTGTATCATTTTGACAAAATCCTTTGCCGAATCGGGCGTGATTTTGTCTTCGCTTTTGTAGGCAGTGCGCCCCGCCAGCTCAATCTGCTTTAATATATAGTCGCCATCCACATGCGACTCGATGACGACTTGTGGTTTTATTGTTTTCATAAGCTATTTTTTTCGAATTGGTAATAGAACGAACCCTTTTTTGAAATTCTCATCTTTTTCGTATTCTTCTTGCGTATAAGTCTTGAACTGGAAATCATCTCTGATTGAAAACATTTCTTTAACTTTATCTTCTTTTTCAAGGTCCTCTTTGATAGCTTTATTCGTGCAAAAAATAGTTCCAATATAAATATTTTCTATATCTGTACCGGCTCCTTTCTTTATTCCTTTTATCTTTTCAATTCCCTGGCGAGTCGCTGTCCCTGTTGAAATCACATCAAGCAGTACAAGAATATTTTTTGCTTCTTTAATCACCGATGTGCTTTCTTCCTGTGGTATGGAAGAAGTCCCTTCCCAGTCACATATCACATACGAACTATTACAATTCATTTTCAATGCAAGGTTAGGGGAAAGAATAATCCCAGACTTTCCGATTCCAATTACACAATCAATATCTCTATCCTTAAATTGCTCCACAAAAATATCAGTTATACTATCAAGTGTTTCCCTGTTTGTAAGCAACAATTGGGTATTTATGAAATACTGTGTATACTCAGTTTTTTCTTTTTCCTCACCATTTCCAAAAGAAAACACAAAACGGCCTGTCTCCAACAAATTCCTGTCTCTTCGGAACTCCTCGATTTTGCTCGAAAGAATGGTCCGAGGAGTTATTATTTCTTGTGGCACATTATTCAGACTATCTGAACTATCAATACCTCTATTAATATCAATATGACTCTGCTCTTTCAGTTGCTTCTCCTTTGCTCTTTTATATTCGTCATAATCATAATTTGATATGACATCATTATCATAATCAACTACTACCTCAAATCGTACACCAATGTTGTCATCAACTGATTTTGTAGAGAATGTAATAGGATTTATTATCCCAATTTCTTTCTCTATTTTTTCTTTAACTTCGAAAATGAGACTTAGATAACGTTCCTTTAACACTTTATCATTACCAGATAATTCACGAATACCATCAACATTTGGCACTAGATGAATTGTTGTAGCGGATCCTATAGATTCAATACTAACATTCTTTATTATTGAACCCTTTTGCCAATGTTTCCTGCTATCAGATGACATGCCATTTATCCATTCATAATATCTAAAAACGTTATGAGGTGATCTTATATCTGTCACATCAAGTTCATCCGCCAATCTTAATATTGCAGCAAGGTATCGTAGATGAATGTCGGTATGATTTATTTTAATTACCTCCTCAATTTCAACATCCTTATTGTCTATGTTACATGAATCGGTCAACGTATGAATCACTGTTCCATTTTCTTCGTAATCACGGTGCCCTAAACAGAGCAATGCGATAGGTTCTTTATATTTATCATCAGGAACAACAATAGTCCCGACACTTTCGTCACTGATTATATATTTATATGATATCACATTGTGTAGTGGTCTATCATTTGACACCATTCCTAAGTCATGACACAATGCGCCCATTAATAGAATATAGAGCTCTTCAGGATATATATTTTGCAACCTTTGTCCAATTAATGTGTCGACATAATACTCGACTGACTCAATGTGTGATTTTCCATGACTGGTAAATGTACCTGTAGTAGAGCGCTCCCAGAAGTCAGGCAATTTATGTTCCGTTGCTATCAAATCAGCATACCAACTTTTCCCCTTCTCAGTACTACGTTTGTTTAGTTCTTCTCTGAAATTCTCTTCGATTGTTTGTTTCATCGATACTTGTATTTTAGAACTTAAATGCATCTTTATGTTTACAATTGAACTTATTGCAAACTGGGCAGCAATTATCGGTAAACATCAAATAGTTTTCCGATTCTTCTAATATATGCAACGGAAATATTTTATGAGACCCAAACATATCTTTTGTCGTATTTCCGTATAGATTTGTACTCACAATAGGGAACGCGTAGCAGTATTGGTCAACATCAACTCCTCTACTCCATAAGACACTTTTTACAGTTTTAATCTCTGTCCCCATACAGCAAAAATCTTCGATTATGGCATATTTACGATTGGGTTTTATATCATCTAAATTAGAGAAGTTACTCAATCTGGTCACTGGACTGACTTGATCTATAACAATCATATCCACGGTCTGGAAATACTTGAGCAAACCTGAAGCAATGTACATGGAATTTCTGCTGGAAGCAACCACATAATCAGGATAGGCATGACAAGTATTGTAAATATGTCGATAGAGCAAATAGCATACCTCCTGAAAACAATCGTGTTTCTCTAATATGGGCTTCAGATTAACATATTTATTTACATGTACAGGTGTTGAAGAGAGAATGTGTTGGTTGAAGTTAGTAATATCTTTAATGCATTCATTCTCAGACAACATTCCTTTTATTCTATTACCGATTATTTTCTGGATAAAGCCCTTATAAGCCCGGACACTGTTAGTTTCTGTATTTTCATTGAATATTATTCCCTTGACTTTCTTTAGAGCCGCATCATTACTCGCATTTTTGCAAGGTTTTAAATACTCTTTTTCATAATTAAAAGACAAGACCAAAACTTTATCCGAATCAGAGAAATCTTTTTCTCTCACCATGTTGGCAGTATCTTCATCACAATTTACAAATAGAACACAACCTATAGATTCTCTTCCTACGATGTGTTCAAAAACAGACTGCATCCAGGATGATTTCTTATCTTCACTTTGCCAAGTGGGAGTAATCCCATCCAAATCAATAACTAACAACTCAATGTTTGTTTTAGGTACAAACCCATCTAACTTGCCTTTTAATAAATTAGAAGTATCCCCCAACAAGGTGTACGCGTTTCCTTTTGGAGATATATAGTAACCTCCAATTTGAGATAAAATATATCCAAGATTGATATACTTTATGTTGTCATAATTTGTGTTATTCGACTCCATATTGATTATCCTTTGAAGGTTGTGGCAAACTAAAAACTATTTTTAAATGACACCCTGAAAAATAAGAGCTATCGTGATAAAATGGACGAATCAGTGATTCTTCTTTCACCATTTCGTAATTCACTGAGTAATTTCCAGAATGTATTGAAAAACGTCCATTATATTTTAGGACAAATTCCTTGATTTTATGTAAGCCTGGGATTTCTGAGTCTTCTCTATATTTAACCGCATGCGTAATTGCAAGTAGATTTGGATTTTCAACGTGATTCTTGTACAACAAATCCTTGCTATTCAATTTCTGTTCCAAACGACCATATTTTGCAACTGCTTCTGGATCTTTCTTTTTCAACATTTCTTTCATCCTTTCCAAAAAACCTTGTCCAATATCTGAAAAGGCAAATTCAATTGTATGATATGGCGTTTTTTGCATCATATAATAAGCGAGTGTACCTCTATATCCATGGTTGTGTTCCAAAGAGTTTTTTACCACTTGAACAAGTGACAATGATAATGTCCTACAATACCGACTTATTTCAGATGAAGCAACTTTGTCTTCAGCCAAAGAGTCAGCTATCTCTAATACAAAGTCTTCAATATGCCTGATGTGCCTATTGAATGTAGTTCCTTCGCTTGAATGGGTAAACAAACCATATAATTGTGGCCGAAAATAGTTGTTGCCACTATATTCATCATAAAAATCAGCATCTACAAAGCTATTGAATTTCAACGATTCACACCCTGGAACTGCTGCCCATCTAAAGAAACCAGATTTCCTCATATATTCTACCAAATTCGGTTTTTCTGGCAAATACAATATTTGAGGTATATAACCCGATTTTCTACGAATCATGGCTGCAGCAGCCAAAAGATTAACCAATCCTTCTGGGTTTGCCAGCTCCGTGCGATGCATATCGAAATCAATCAAATAATCTCCTTGAATGATTCTTTTATATATTGAAGGCAATATCTCATCGTAAAAGGTTTTGCCATTCAGTTTATCAGGAATTTCTATAGGAATCATTATTTCTTTGTATTACGGATTGATATTCTCTTTTTATTGTTTTACCACTATGTAATTACTATTTCACACACTTGTATTATACGCTATTAATCAATAGTCTAATTTACTTTTTAAATATGCAAATATATGATTTTTTTTTGAACTGACAAAATTTATTTTCATTTTGTTGATGAAAATGATGATGATTTAGATTGTAAAGATGACAGTATTGGTGGAGATGGTGGGAACTATTCTAGTGATGGTGGAAAGGATAAAGATAAGAGAGGGCGAGATGGTTAATCTCGCCCTTGGTTGTGTTTTGGGGGGTACTGTTTGTTTACGGCTCGCCGAGGAAGGAGAAGATGATTTGGATTTGTTTTGGGGAGAGGATTTTGCGGGGGCGGGAGTAGCCGGTGGCTTGGAGGGCGGCGAGGAGGGGTTTGTTGGAATGGATTTCGTGGGCGAAGCGTTTGCTTGCACTCTCCTTGCTGTGGTCGGGGAAATAGGCCATAGCCAAATCTTGCTTGTACATAAACATAATAATGAAATTTAAATGAAACAATAGGCCCGAAGGCCGGAATTAGAATCAAAGTAAATTTCACATGATGCACCGTGCAGGATACAAGACTATAAAAAAGAGCCACGGCAAGGGTGTTCTTGCCGTGGCTGGTAGTAATGCACCTAATAATGTGACGAAAAAGTCTATTTCTTCACGAGTTTGAGGTAGGTGACTTTTTCGGTGTTGTCGCGATGGGTCTTGACACGGACAATGTAGATGCCGGAGGAGAGGGTGGAGATGTTGAAGTTGGAGGTGTTGTCGAAGGTGGCCATCTTGCGACCGTTCATGTCCATGACCAGCACCTCGACAACCTCGTCGTTAGTACCAATGACGTTGACCTCGCCAGTAGTTGGATTCGGCATGAGTTGCGGGTCGGTGCTGTCAATGAATATATTTCCATTTTTGTCAGACGCACCATTTCTGGCAGGTTTGTCAAAACGGGCTTTTGGTATTATTTCATCAAGGGGAATGCAATAATACCAAATGCATATTTTATCTTCGTCACAGATAAGTGCATAAATGCAAATGGTTTCTGTCGGTTTTGGATTGTCCAAATTGAGTGCCCCAAGTCCAAACAGGTGAGAACCATCAAAAGTATAGTCTACAATTGAGGAAGGTTCACTCCAAACAGCGATGACTCTAGGATTATTAAATAGACTGCTAAAGTCAAAATGAAAATCGTAATACATGGTGGAGACATCGGTTAAACTGTTGTTTTGGAATAATTCAACTATTGACACTTCTTGGAGACAATCAACATTAAGGTCATCCAGCAAAGGTTTCAAGTCTATGCCAAAAATCTTATCACATTTGGCACAGTTTTCGTCAATCAACTGGAATGCTGCTGCGGGGACAAGTTCACTCACAATTAGGTGAATATGAAAATCGTCGCAATCGTTAGGCGATAAATTTAATGTTGAGAAATCCGTGTATGATAGATATATCCCATTCCCATTGTCGAAAAGTGGATTTAGGGAGGAGAAACACACATTGATGTCAGAATTATTACAAACTCCACGGTCATATCATAGTGAAGTTCGCAGTTCTCTATATAGTATTTCCCGTCATAGGTTATAGAAATACCATCGCAGTTGCATATAGTATCTTCGCGTAATATCAAGGGTTTGGAATTGGCAAAACAATCGCTAAAATAGTTTATGTCAAGATAGTACTCATCATACCCATGTAAAGGCAAGTGAATGGGTGTAGTTGAGTTATACTCCTCGTCATGGTTGTTGCCCCCGTCAAAGTACCAAAACCAGTTGAACTGCTGTCCCACTGGTAGCAAACCATATACTGGCAGTTTCTCATCTAACAATTTGGGACACACCTCATAGCAACCGGTAAGTAACGCATCAAAATCAGGTGCGGCTGGAATATAGATTTCTGCCAGGTTGGAACGACATCCTGATGTCATGTCATAGTAGTAGGCTGTGGCGTAACCAGGGTAATAATAATAAGCGATGTCTCCATAGCTGCCATTGCTCCAATGAATTTCCCACACGGGTCCGTCGCAAACTAGAGCGACGGGAGGGTTGGCAATGCATTATTTGTCATCGCTTATTCGGATTGTGGGAGCGTCTGGAGTGGGCAATACACTGATTGTAACAGGGTCTGCGGTGGCTGAGCATAGACTATTGGCATCCGTCACTGTCAGTTGGATTGAAAAATCACATTGGCTGGTGCAATATGGCGCAGTAAATGAAATAGTCCCTGTTGTGTAAGTGGTTATTTCGTTTGTTTCTAAATTGGTAATAGTCCATAAATACTGATAACTTCCAAAATTGTCAGGCTCACCAAATAGTTCGATGGTTTCACCAGGGCAGTAGTGGTATTTCTTGGGTATAATCAAAGCGATAGGATTGTTCAAGAAAGGAACATTTATTGAGGCTCTTGTTTCGCAATAATTATTGTTTGTCACAACTACACTATAGTCACCTGTGTAAGTCACATTATGCATGTATGCTGCTTCTGGTGATGGTGGAGTACTCCAATTGTACGTGGCAGAAACAGGAGGTTGACCTGTGGCAAAGTATTCAATGGTTCTTTCATTTCCAGGACATGTTATAGGTCAATGGTTCGGTAGAAAAAAGTTAACAATTAGGCGGCAGGAGCCGCGATATTAAAGAGTTCTTTGACAATTTTGGCATTTATTGACTTGTTCGGACGGAAACCCGATATGACAAAAAATCGGTTCATGATATATGCGTTGTATAACAGCGACTTAAGGTTTGCTATAGAGAAAGTGGGATAGTGCTCCTTGATGACGATCTTTGCCACATTGACGGCAGTTAGAGAGGCGTTGAAGGCGAAATCCAGTTTGGCAAAGTCCCTGGCCTGACAGTCGCAGAGTCCGGCAAACTGCTTTCCGTCGCGATAGCAGAACTCGATCTGGAAACGGGTGCGGTAGTATTCCACGACATCCTTCGCACTCATATCTGTATCGGTGGAGAAATAGAGGATGTGTTTCCCATCCTTGGGCTGGAACACCACCAGCCTCACGTTGCGCTTGAGGGACTTGGAATATACAATGGCGGTGTAGAAGCCGCCTTCGTCGGCATAGATGTGCACCTGCCTAAATTTCCCCATGTCGAGATTGTCGAAATCAATCTTTCCGTCATATTTTCTTGGTCGGCCTTTCTTTCCGGTAGGCTCACCTTCGTGCAGATACATCAAGGCGGCATTGCTGCGGAATCGGCTGACAATGTGGAAGCCTTCTCTGGCCAGGCCGTCGACGAATTCAAATATTGCAAAGTAGGAATCTGCCACGATGTACCGTGAAAGCCCCAACAGTTTCTCTTTGTTTGCAAGGATGCTTGTGAGGTACCATTTCGGCAGGCTTAGCCCACACTCTGCCAGGGACTTTGGAGAGGGTGTCTGCACGGCTCGCAGAGAGACGCAGTCCTTGCGGTCGATGTCGATCAGGCCTATGCCCAGAATCTCCAGTCCGTGCTTGACTGCCTGTGCGCATCCTGACCAGAACTGACCGATGCCTTGAGTGTGCTTCCCGGACTTGGAAATGTAGCTTGGGTCTATGGCTATTGCCTTTCGTGTGGAGGACTGGAACAGATGCTTGCCGAGCTCGATGTTGAAGTCGATCCATGGGAATGGCTTGGAAAAGTTCTTCCGGAAGGTCTTCTCGCAGTAATTTCCATAGATTCCCATCTGAGAAAAATTTGCTTTTCGGGGCAATAAAACGAATAGCATCAGCGTTTCTATTAAAAAGTTGACAAATGCCTT
>JAKSMG010000014.1 GCA_024400755.1 Bacteroidales bacterium
TTTACAAAGATACTCATTTTCAGCCACTTGACCAAATTTTTAAAGTTAAAAATATCTAATTAAAATATTAATAATCAAATTGTTGAACTAAAAAGTTCCGAAGTATTGTTATCATACATTTGCAAAAAATCACAAAAAAAAAGTTTCACCCACAACAGTCTATTTCAATATATTTTATATCTTTGCTCATCATGTGAGAGAAAATATCTAATTATAGTTGTGTTCATCATGAAAAACAACATAAACTAAGAAATACTAAAGGTTAAACTAACGAAAATTATGAATGAAATAGAGTTTATGGAAGAGCATTGGGGTAGTGAGCAAATTCTTGCTTATATAAGAGATATTCGTAATAAATAATGACAAAGGTCATTATACCTCAAGCTCTGATAATTTTGCAATTATGAAATAAGTACAGATTATAAAACCGAGAAAAAAACAACGATATAGGCATACTCAACCATATTATAACTGATTATGTTTGTATCAAAATATCAATAATTTAAATTTAATTTTTATGTTACATAAGAATAATTACAAAGACTGGGAAAATTGGTTTAACTCCAATAACAATTTAAACACAATTCTCAACAATTTAGAACTACATTTTTCTACTAATGAATTTATTTCTGTTACAATTGAACTTTATAAAAATTCCTTTGGCCTAAAGACGCAGCCAAAAATTCAATATTTTGTAAAAGAATGGATTTCTCGATATTATTTATATTTTTTACAAAGAAAAAAATTGATAACTAAAAACGAAATACTTCATAGGGAAAATGAATATGATCAAAGATGGGTTATTGGAAATGTTAATTACGTAAAACGTCTAAAAATTCTTCTAAACAAAGAACAAAAAAATCACAACAATAAAACTTGTTATGGAGGAGTAATCTTTGGATTCAATTGTTCAAAACATCAAAAAAACTGATATAATGTTTCTTTGTACATGACATTTTTTATCCTTTCACATTTAACGGCATTTTATTGATTATCAATAAATCAAAGAACTGCATTGGGTAGTCATTTCTTCCACTTATAAAAAATTTGGTAAGGATGTTTCAAACGTGGCGGAAGATGTTTTTCACCTTCTGCCCGTGTTGTAGAATCCAGATTGATTTCAGGTTGCGATTGACGTATTCCAGAGCGATAAGCAGACAATTGATGCTATCGGCAGTTCGGCGTGTCTGATAATTGTTTATTTTTGCACTCGTGACTGGTATTCATAAAAAGAAAAAATGCGGAGTTTAATTCTAAATTGCTAAATATCAATTGCTTTACAAATAATGAACAAAATAAAATGAAAATGATGAAAATTATCACCCAAATAATGTCTGTATTTCTCTTTCTTGCCATCGCAGTTTCTGTTGCTTTACTTTTTTTATCCTGCAATACACCAAAGCAAAAAGAAGTTGTTGAAGACAATGCCCTACCCTGGCCAGAACATTTCTTAGAAATTATACGATTCCACTCAGGTCAACCTTGTATGTCACAGGTGCAGATTCATTTCTTCGAATAAACATAACCATATATATCGGCATATATACCAACTTTCCCGAACAACTCAGATTGTCGTTGCACAGAATCAGTGCTTCAGGAAGAATATACTCTCTGCAATCCATAATATTGGCCAACGCGCGATGCTGACCGTAATCCTTGCCCGATTTGACCTCTATGGGCAACACTTTTCCCGCAAGCGATACTACAAAGTCAATTTCTCCTCTTTTCTTGTTGTTATAGTAAAACAGCTCAATGCCATGTGCCACTAATTCCTGGGCTACGGCATTCTCAAAGATTGAACCGTGATTAATGTCCTTGTCACCACGAATTATCCGGATTTGGATGCCTTCCGCATACATTGCCGCCAATAATCCAACATCACATAAAAACAACTTCAATAAATTGCGTGAGCGAGCAAGCATCAGTGGTTGCTTGGGTTCTTCCACATTATAAACCGGAATTGCCACACCTGCATTTTTTAGCCATAAAAAAGAGTTGTGGTATCGTTCATACTTGGCATTCTCATTCAAGTTCTTTAGTATAAACCGTTTGTTTTTTGAATTCAATTCCGGGGGAATCAAATCAAAAATTTCGTTGTTTTCCAATTTATTTTTAGGATCATATTTGGCTATGTCTCTCTCGTACATCGCAATAATGTCTTTCTGAACTGCCATTACCTCTTGAAGATTGTTGGTTTCCAAATATTTGCTTACTGCCGCCGGCATTCCTCCAACAATAAGATAGAGACGAAATAACTCCATCATTTTTATATGAATATATTCATCTACTGGCTTGCGGAATTTCCAACACGTTCTCAAATGGTCAATCACCGTATCTCCAATACCTATTGCCCTGACAAATTCCTCAAGGTCTAATGGAAACATTTCTTTTACAGTCATATACCCAACCGGCTCAGAACGTAAATCCTTTAACTCAACCCCCAATAACGAACCACTCATAATATATCGATATGAACCCTCTTCAACTAAAAACTTTATCGCCGTCACAACTTCTGGACAAGCTTGTACCTCATCAAAAAAAATAAGTGTATTCCCTTTTTCCAATTTCTTATTTGTCAGGGCGGATAATCTCAACAACAAATCACTGGTATTCTTGGCATCCTTCAACAACAATGCGGCTTCCTCATTTTCAATGAAATTGATTTCCACAAAACATTTCCACTGCTTGCCAAATTCACGAATGGAGAATGTCTTGCCAATTTGTCTTGCTCCTGTAATAAGCAATGCATTTTTTGATGATTTATAAAAGTTCCTAATAAACGTATCTATCTTCCTTTTTAGCATCAAATTCCTTTCTTTTAATATTGACAAATGAAAAACTTCTACTTTTCCAATGCAAAAATACTAAAAATTTCCATTTTTACAAGATGTTTTCATTAAAAATTTCCACTTTTCCAAGAATCTCATTTTTTTATTTGCACTTTTTTTCTGTTTTTTTCAATTCATACATTTTGACCTATAATTCATACATTCCACAAGGGTAAAATGATTTTAGGGGCATTATAACTTGTAATTTTGTCGCGGTTTTCAATGAAAACCATACGGAAACACAATGCGACTAAAAGAACATTCCAATAATTTTTATCAATTAAACCTTATAAAATGAAAAATTTTGACAAAACAGAAGAAAAATTGAACGAGAACTTGAACGAAGAATCTCAAACAGCAGTTTTTACCGACAATGATATGCCGGAAGAAGAGCAAAATGAAACAGACAGAAAAAAATGGTATAAAAAACCGAGAAAAATTTTTATTGTCGGCGGAATTATACTTCTTTTATTAGGAGTTTTGAGTTTCATAATTTGGAAAAATATGGGCAGATCCCACCACAAAGCGGAGCCTATTCCCGAATATGTAGAAGAACCCAATTCATCCTCTATTTCATACGAAAGCAGTAAAATTAATATTGTCAACCCTTCCACAAAAAAAATCATTGTAGAGGACGTCGAATGGTATCACGGAGGGGATGACTATAAAGACTCCATCGTTTTATTTGCCAAGAACGGCAAACGCGGATTTTGCAACATCATTACCAATCAAGTTATTGTCGAACCCTTGAAATATACCAAAGCATGGCAATTTTCTGAGGGTTTGGCTGCGGTTGAAAAAAATGGATTCATCGGGTTCGTCAACACCAGCGGAAAAGTGGTCATTGGATTCCGTTTCCCCTTTCGCGGCAATCCGCTTTATGAATTTGTATTCCATAATGGACATTGCGTAGTAGCAGATAGCAACAATAAAATAGGAATAATTAATAACAAAGGACAATGGATTGTGAAACCTTTATATGACGATATAGACCTCACCAAAGAGTATGCCATTGTTTACAAAGAGGGAGATTTCAAAAAGCAGGTCGATTATAATGGCAACATTCTGAAAGATGGAATTATCGATGACATTAACGACATTTACTACGCCACTTCTTACACAGATGCTGAAACCGGACGCCCAATGAAAGGAGAAATAAGAAATCCTGATTTTTACGAATACCGTGTTGGAAACCATTCCGGTCTCATCAATAGTCAGGGAAAGTTCATCACCCGGCCCATATATACCTCTATTACAGGGATTTCCAAAACATTATTTTGCGCAACACTGCAAGATTACCGTTCAAAAGTCTTCATCGACCAAAACGGTACTGTGATTTCCGGAAAAAGTTTTTATAAAATGTAATCTCCGATTTTGACTGTCCGTTATAATTTTACTTTATTGATAATATTGATCCTCAATTAAACCGAGTACAAAAAGAATGGAATAAGTGCCCACGTGCGGGCAGGCCCGACGACAGGAGGATGCGAAGAGATTTCTTTGAGTTTTTTCCAGAATTGATGTTTTTTATATCGTTTTGGAAAAAACTCAATTGAGATTTTTCCAAAATTAGTGTTTTTTATATGGTTTTGGAAAAAACTCAGATTTATTTATTATCTTTGCACTTTCAAAAAATAAAATTTGATATGCAGAAAATAATTGGCAGAGAGGCGCAAATAAAGCAGTTGAATGAATATATTTATTCGTCAAATGCTGAATTTGTGGCCATTTATGGTCGCCGTCGTGTGGGAAAAACCTACTTGGTGAATCAATTGTACGGAAAGGATTTCTCATTTTCCGTAACGGGAATATTGTCAGGTACTTACGATGAACAAATGACTTCTTTTGTGGAGGCACTCAAAGATTTCGGATGCGATGTACCTGCTGTGCCTGAAAATTGGATGAATGCTTTTATTTTGCTGAAGAACTTACTGAAAACCAAGATTTCAAAAGAAAAGCCGCTGATAATCTTTATAGATGAGTTGCCGAGTTTTGATACTCAACGTTCGGGATTTGTTCGTGCATTGGGTTACTTTTGGAACAGTTGGGCTTGTATGCAAGACAACTTGACGTTAATTGTATGCGGTTCTGCCACGTCGTGGATGATCAACAACATTATCAATAACAAAGGTGGTTTGCATAATAGGATTACTCACGAAATACATCTTCATCCTTTTTCACTGAAAGAAACAGAAAAACTTTTACAAAATAATGAATTTCAATGGAATAGAAAACAAATACTCTATGCTTATATGGCAATGGGCGGAATTCCATACTATTTGTGTATGCTGAGAAAAGATGAAAGTTTCGCGCAAAATATCGACCGCCTGTTCTTTTCCGAAGATTCAACTTTGCGTCGCGAGTATAAACGATTGTATGAAACCTTGTTTAATTCCCCGGCAATCTATATGGAAATCGTGCGCATTTTGGCTACAAACAAAACGGGATTGTCACGTGAAGATATTGCAAATCAATTGAATATAGATTCTTCTGGAAATTTAAGCACTAAACTGGAAGACCTCATCAATTGTGACATCATTAGAAAATATTGTGTTAGAACAAAGAAAATAAAATCTACTTCCGCAATCTATCAGTTAGTGGATTTCTTTTCGCTTTTTTATCTAACTTTCAATCCGAAAGCTGAAAGAGAAAACAATTATTGGCAAAACCATTTGGGCAATCCCGAATTGAACACTTGGATGGGCTTGGCTTTTGAAAAGGTATGCCTGTCTCACATTGTTCCCATCAAAAAAGCATTGAAAATAGACGGGATTGCCACTCAACATTATTCCTGGAGAAGCAAACAGAAAGAAAACCGCACACAAATAGATTTAATCATTGAGCGTGCCGATAAAATTGTAAATCTTTGTGAAATAAAGTTTTCCAATGAAAAATATTTGTTGAAGAAAGAAGAAGCGGAAAAGTTGCAGCATAGAATTGCAACTTTCCGTGCGGAAACGGAACTGGCTTGTCCCATTTGGTTGACTATGATTACCACCAGCGGTCTGGCACCGTCTGTTTACAACGCAGATGTGGTAAAGGAACTGACATTGACCGATTTATTTGAATAAAGATACTTAAATATCGCACGGATTTCTTATGTCTAATTTTCGGCAATGTATTCGTCGATTTGCGACATCACCATCTCAACAAGCTGCATGCTTTCGTTAAAATCTCTGCAACCGTAAAATTTTCGGGGAATTTCGTGCAGAAAAACCTTTCCTTCCGGCGTGGAAACCATCGTTGTCCATAATTCCTGAGCCGTAAAACCCTCTTTCGACATCAATGCTTTGAGTTCATCATTATTTACTTGCTGCCATAAATCATTCTTCTGCTGATTATAATCATTGAAAAACACTATGTCTTCATCAATAATACCATAAATCTGAATGATATTCAATGCCAATTCCTGATCCTTTATTTTTTGCAATAAAACCGAATTCTTCGACAATTCCAACGCATCCGTGGTCGGTTTCATCTTCCCGATTGACAACGGAACATTGCAATAATAATACAGCGAATCTACCGGTGCGGCATAGTAATCCCGCTCGTGACTAATTAGGAAATCTGCCGCCGCCTGCTCCAGTTTTATTTTCTCATCACAATTTTTAAGCTCTTCACAATTTACAGCCAATTCTTTTTTGATCAGATTTAATGACTCATTCACTGCCTTTTTTTCCGCTCGCACATCTATGGCCTTCTGTACCATAAAAGTAATTGCAATACCCAAAATAACAGCAGTCAGATTCGTCAAAAACGATGACCAATCCCATTTGAATTTTTTAGAATTAGAATTTTCTTTTTTCATAAAATTAAATTCCGCAGATTATTCTTGAATCTTGATTGTTGAAAAATGACAAACCATTATAAACAAATAACTTGACAATAACTTGCATTTTTTCAATAATTTCACCTGCTTTTGTGCTGCGAAACCTGAAAACGGGTGATATGATGACAAAAATACAACTAAATTCGGAAAAATCAAGACTTTTGGAAAAATTTTTCAATAATAGACTCTTTTCGTAAAACGGGAATTTCAAAACTCATAGACAAATACATATGGGAAATGGTATGTTGTTTTAATATAATAAATACAACCTCAAACCGTTCTATTTAATAGTCTAATCGCATCCTGAGATTTGCTGACGAAAAAAATATTTAATTTCGCCAATAAATCAACTTTTATGTTTATTTTTGCATCCTTGAATACTACACTATGAAGAAGAATTTATTAATTGAACTATTAGAAGATAATGAAAATGTTTCACTCTATTCGCCACGCTATGAAGGTGAGGAATTTACAGATTAACATACAATCTAAAATACTGATATTGGGAAATGGTGGTCTCAAACACTCAACTACATATCAAGAAGATGATTTTCTAAATAAATGTGTTCAAACTTTGCAAAAAATTGATATAGAAATTAAACAACTGGAAAAGAAAAAGATAATTCGTATATCAGGTACAAAGTTATTAGGTACATTACATTTTGAAATAGATGAATAAATGCAGTATTATGAAAACCAATAAATTAATGGACAGTATTCGTGATACTATAAGTCCAGAAATAAAGAAACAAACGGAATTGTCTGTCAGCATAGCCAATCGAATCTATGAAATTTTAGAGGAAAAAAAACTTACTCAAAAAGATTTGGCTCATTTGCTTGGCAAAACAGAAACTGAAGTTAGTCGATGGCTCTCGGGAACACATAATTTGACAATGGCTACTATCGCTAAAATTTCAACTGCCCTTGGAGAAGACATTATCCAAACCACTCTGTCTAAGAACCGTAAAGTACAAAACAAAAAAATAGCATTATTATAATATGCTTATTTTCAAACATTTATCACTCAATAAAAATCTAAGTTTGTCAACACTTAAGAACATCAACCTATATCATTACCTAAAATGAAAAAGACATATTGGTATCTTATTGTATCTATCTTGATTATTATCAGCACTTTATCTATAACTTTTGCCATTACGCAGCAATACTCTCATCATAACAACAACGACTTGATTCCCAACTACTACCGCAATTCGGGCTCTACCCCTCCCCTGCCCTCTCGCCTGCAATTTGCCGACGAAGAAGTTCCATTGGATGTGTATTACGTGCGTGAAGCACTGGATAAGGAATTAATCATCAACTGTTATCAACATTCCAAAACGCTTCAGATTATCAAACGTTCGGGAAGATTTTTTCCAGTTATCGAACCCATCCTGAAAGAAGAAGGCGTTCCCGAAGACTTTAAGTATCTCTGCGTGGCAGAAAGTGCGTTGGATAATGTGGTTTCCCCCGCCAAAGCCGCCGGATTTTGGCAGTTTTTACCTACTACCGCCAAAAACTACGGTCTCGAGGTGCGTGATGAGGTGGATGAAAGGTATCATCTGGAAAAAGCTACCCACGCGGCCTGCAAGTATTTGAAAAATTCCTATAAAAAATACAATTCGTGGGCTCTTGCTGCCGCCGCCTACAATATGGGCGATGGAAATGTAAATATTTGTTCCTCAAAACAAGAATGTTCAAACTATTGGGACCTGAATATGAATAGCGAAACCGCCCGCTACGTTTATCGTATCTTGGCTTATAAATTAATTATGGACAATCCCCGTATTTATGGCTATGACTATTGCGAAGCTCAACTCTATCATCCTATTCCCTACAAAGAAGTTGTCGTAACGAGTTCTATTCCAGATTTATATGTCTTTGCCCGTGATCAAGACTGTTCATACAAAGAATTAAAAATGCTAAATCCCTGGCTAAGAAGTTCTAAACTAACAATTTCCGATGGTTTATCCTATACAATTCGCATTCCTAATGTTAATCGTGAAAGCTATTTCAACCTCTATCGAAATATTGCTAATCCATATACGGTAGTAGGTGACACAGTCTTTCATTACTAATATCCGTGTAATTTATTAAACTGAAAATCAAAACAATATAATTATGGCCGACGACAAAAAGATTATCTTTTCGATGGTGGGGGTAAGCAAAATCTATCCTCCTCAAAAACAAGTACTTAAAAATATTTACCTTTCATTTTATTATGGGGCCAAAATTGGCGTTTTGGGTTTGAATGGTGCGGGTAAATCCTCATTACTGAAAATTATAGCCGGACTTGACAAATCCTATCAGGGTGAGGTGGTTTTTTCTCCAGGATATTCCGTCGGTTATTTGCCCCAGGAACCTCAACTGGACGATAATTTAACCGTTAAAGAAGAGGTGATGAAAGGAGTTCAGGCAGTGGTGGATATTTTAAAAGAATACGAAGAAGTCAATATGAAATTTATGGAACCGATGAGCGACGAGGAAATGAATAAACTCATTGAGCGCCAGGGTGAATTGACTGAACTCATAGAACAACACGACGCCTGGGAATTGGATTCCAAACTGGAACGCGCTATGGATGCGTTGAGATGTCCGGAAGGTGATACTCCCGTGAAAAATTTGTCAGGCGGTGAACGCCGCCGTGTCGCCTTATGCCGCCTGCTCCTCTCAGAACCCGACATTTTACTGCTGGACGAACCCACCAACCACCTTGACGCGGAATCGGTCCAATGGTTGGAAATGCACTTGCAACAGTATAAAGGAACCGTTATTGCCGTTACCCACGACCGTTATTTTCTGGATAATGTAGCAGGTTGGATTCTCGAATTGGATAGGGGAGAGGGCATTCCTTGGCAAGGAAACTATTCTTCGTGGCTCGAACAAAAAACCAACCGTTTGGCTATGGAAGAAAAAATGGAATCAAAACGAATGAAAACTCTCCAACGGGAATTAGAATGGGTAAGAATGGCACCAAAAGCCCGTCAAGCCAAGGGAAAAGCCCGTTTGAACGCCTACGATCAATTATTAAATGAGGATGTAAAAGAAAAAGAGGAAAAATTGCAGATTTTCATTCCTAACGGACCCCGATTGGGTACCAACGTCATCGAAGCGGAAAATGTTTCCAAGGCGTACGGAAATAAATTATTATTCGACAATCTTAATTTCAACCTTCCACCAAACGGAATTGTTGGCGTTATCGGCCCTAATGGCGCTGGAAAAACTACACTTTTCAGATTGATTATGGGACTGGAAAAACCGGATAAAGGTAATTTCAGGGTAGGAGAGACCGTAAAAGTAGGTTACGTTGACCAACAACACACCGTCATAGACCCTGAAAAATCAGTCTGGGAAGTGGTTTCCGAAGGAAATGAACAAATTACCTTAGGAGGAAGATTAATCAACTCCAGGGCCTATATTTCGCGTTTTAATTTTAGCGGGACAGATCAAAGTAAATTGGCAGGAGTGCTTTCGGGCGGTGAGCGTAATAGACTTCATCTCGCATTAACGCTCAAATCTGAAGCCAATGTTCTGCTCTTGGACGAACCAACCAATGATATTGACATCAATACTCTGCGCGCCTTGGAAGAAGCATTAGAGGATTTTGCCGGTTGTGCCGTGGTCATTTCTCACGACCGTTGGTTCTTGGACCGCATCTGCACCCATATTCTGGCCTTTGAAGGTGATTCCAGCGTGTACTTTTTTGAAGGTTCTTATTCCGAATATGAGGAAAATAAGAAGAAACGCTTAGGAAATATAGAACCCAAGCGTATTCATTACAGAAAGTTGATGGAGTAAAGTCTTTATATTTTTTTTCAATCAACAAAAGTTTTTCAGAATTATCCCTTTTAGTCTTGTATAAGATCATTTTTTACGAAAATGTTTTTCTTTTCCGTTACTTTCTTTGCCACCCAAAGAAAGTAACCAAAGAAAGGTTTGCCGCTGCCTAAGCGTTTGCTACAAATCGGGCAGTTGCCGGCTAAACGCTGAAACTCGCTGGCCTCGCAAGCTTGGCCAGCTCAAACAGACAGCGTTCTTAACGCCGCCACCCGCCTCGATTTGTCACGCAAGCCGCTTAGAAGGCGGAGGATATAAAGTGCCGCGGGGAGAAATGAAGACATCCGGTGCGGCACGGGCTGTGAATGGGGGCTGGCCTACAGCGGCGTGCGAAGGCGCAAAGAGAATGTTGAGAAGATGATGACAATTCCCCTCCTTTGTTGTGTAGTTCAATGGATTGAAATATGTAAAGTAGTCTGAGATACACAACAAAAAGGAGGGGTGGCAGTAGGCCGGGGTGGTTATGTCGGCTTGATCTTTTGGCTACTTTTCTCTTGATAGAAAAGTAGCGGAAAATTATAAATAAAAATTGCAACTTTGCAAGACGGAAAGGGATAATTGCGAAGTTTTTGAATAACATTATTGAAAGCTGCAAAAGAAAATTTCCTTGAAAAAAAATAATACAAAAAAAGGGTGACCGTTTGGTCACCCTTTTTTCTGTTTGTTCTGGAATAAAATTATTCAGCAACAACTTCAGCAGTTTCTTCTGCAGGAACTTCAGCAGTTTCTTCTTCAACAACTGGTTCTTCTACAACAGCTTCTTCTACAACAGCTTCTTCTACAACTGGTTCTTCAGTTTCAGCTTTTTGACCACATGCTGCGAAAACGAATGCAGATACTGCAAGGATAGCAAATAATTTTTTCATTTTTCTTCTTTTTTAATTTGTTGGTTAATGTTTTTTGTTGTCTTTTTTAATGCCGCAAAAATACTCCAAATATAATTACTCGGATGTTTTAATTTTGCTTTTTTTGTTAATTATTGTTAATATTCTGATTAGCAATCAATTATAGTACACCAATTGTGTTTATCTTCAATTTCTCCGTATTGGATACCCATTAATACTTCACGCATCTTGGTGCTCCAAGGTCCTGGTTTTCCATCTTTTGAAATAACATATTCTTTTCCGCTTTCACGATCTTGGATCATATTGATAGGAGAAATGACAGCTGCCGTACCACAAGCACCAGCTTCTTCAAATGTACCGATTTCTTCTAATTTAATATGGCGTCTTTCAACAACCAAACCAAGATCTTCCGCAATTTGAGTTAAACTCTTATTGGTGATAGATGGAAGGATTGAACCAGAATCTGGAGTAACATATTTTCCATCTTTAATACCGAAGAAGTTAGCTGGACCAGCTTCGTCGATGTAAGTTTTAGTCTTGGCATCTGCAAAAATGGAAGCGCTGAAACCTTCGTGGTGAGCTCTTTCACCAGCACGCAAAGAAGCAGCATAGTTACCACCAACCTTAACATGACCTGTTCCAAGTGGAGCCGCACGGTCATAATCTTTTGCAATCTGCATATTCGTTGGTTTGAAACCTTCTTTGAAATAAGGTCCTACCGGCGTTACAAAAACAAGGAATAAATATTCATTGGCTGGCTTTACACCAACAGTTGGACCAGTACCTATCAATAATGGACGAAGATATAAAGAACCTTCTGTACCGTATGGAGGAATAAAATCGGCATTTAATTTAATGACTGTTTCCAAAGCTTCGAAAAATAATTGTTTTGGAAGCTGGGCCATCATAATCGTATCAGCTGAATTATTTAATCTCTTCCAGTTTTCTTCCCAACGGAACAAACGAACTTTACCGTCTTTTCCTCTGAAAGCTTTCATACCTTCAAATGCTTCCTGACCATAGTGTAAACAAGAAGCAGCCATGTGCATCGGAATATTTTCGTCAGAAGTGACTTCCAATTTTCCCCATTCGCCATTTCTAAAATAGCAACGTACGTTGTAGTCGGTTTTTACATAACCAAAACCGAGGCTTTTCCAATCAATGTTTTTCATTTTTTATAGTTTTGAATATTATACATTTATGTATTTCAAATAAGAATTGCAAAGATAACTAATTTTTGAATATAAAAGTCAAATAAAAATCTTTTTAAGATGGATTGTTATTTCTGTTCACCGCATTCCTTACCATATCCGCGGTAATATATCCAACCAACACTCCCCATATTATCATTAAGAACAGGTTATTCTGCAAAAAATTTTCACTAAATTGACCCGATTTATACCAATAGAAAACAGCTAATCCGGCAAATAGAATCATTCCCACTAAATGGTAAATGGAAAAGTTTTTCTTAAAAAATTCTTTCATCAATTCTTCTTTATCTTTTGATATTCGTAATTAATGTATTTGTCTTGAATGGCATTAATAACCTGGGTGGGAGACCAACGAACCAAATCATAATAACTAAAGTGACAATACATCATAAAATTTAAAATTTCATCATCAGGAAGATTGGTGATGTCCTTCACTATCTGCTTGTTATATTTTAAAGGAACTTCATCCAAGCGATCCTCATACTGAACCATTTCATTATAAAGTCGCTTCATTTTACATTTACGGCTAAAAGTTTCATATAAAAAACTGATAGGGTGGGCGATGGGCGTATTTCTAAACACATTGGGTCCCTTATTGTACTCGGCATTGGCCTTGTCTTGCTCGGTGATTTCCGTTCCGCTAATAGTCTTATATATTTCCGGAATTTCAATTTTTGCCAAGTCACGCTTGAAACCCTCATATGTGGGATTGAGGGAAATTACACTGACTTCTCTCAATAATACCGCTTTATAATAGAGAAAAAAGTCTTCCTGCTTTTTATTAATTAATATGTCATCCATCACCACAATCACTTGCCTATAAATGGATCGCGACAAAATAATAGTGTCGTTTTTTTTACAGTTAATGGTAAAATAACCGTCCTTATCGCTAAAAACAAATTTTTTTGTGGAAGAATTGTATATATTTGCACCGTCAATGGGCATAAAATTGATACCGTCGATCACACGACCGTGAAAAGCTATTTGCTGTGAAAATGCTCCATAGCTTAACATAAACAATAACAATAAGGCAATCAATTTTTTCATGCTGCAAATTTAGTGTTTTTGATTATATCTTTTCAATTTTATTAAAAAAAAGAATTTTTTAAAAGATATAATCGTGTTGACAAAGTTTATTTTTTTCTGTCCTTTTTTTTGTTTTTTTGGTTATTTGTTTTTATCAACACCTTTTTAACAACTCAAAAAATGATAAATTATTGTGTCATAAATCAATTCATTTTCTTTAAAAAAATTCAAATTGAGTTATTAGTTGATAACTTTCCTTCAAATTTTATGGTAAAAAAGTTGAAAAACATAGCTGAAAATTCAAAATTTCGGTTAAAAAAGAGTCAATTTCTATATTGTTCTGTTTAATTTCAAATTTTATCAACAAAAATGTGAATAAATTTATCAGATTATACACATTTATTGACAAATTTGTGTTAATTTACTTAATTATAATGGTTTATAAAGAAAAAAGTGCAAATAAAAAATAATTTTTTTTTAGAGATAAAAAACTCACAACTAATTTGTATTTTTGCAATCATAGAATTAAAGTATAAAATATGAAAGTAATTATTGCATCTGACCATGCGGGATTTGAGTTAAAAGAAAAGATCATCAACCAATTTAAAGTTGACTTTGAATGGGTGGACAATGGTACTTTTTCTTCAGAAAGCGTTGATTATCCTGATTTTGCACATCCGTTGGCTGATAAGGTATCAAAGGGTGAATTTGAATATGGAATACTGATTTGCGGAACTGGAAACGGTATAGGTATGACCGCCAACAAGCATGCCAATGTTAGAGCTGCTTTGTGCTGGAAAAAGGAAATTGCGGAATTGGCCCGACAACATAATAATGCCAACATCTTAGTTCTTCCAGCCAGGTTTATTTCCGACGAAGATGCTTTTGCCGTGGTTAAAACTTTTTTCAGTACTGCTTTTGAAGGCGGAAGACATCAGCGTAGGGTAGAGAAAATTAATATTCGATAGTTTTTCAGATTATGGATAATTTGATTCATAAAAGAGCAAATTTTATTCGATATTCTTACATTGAGAATATGGGTAATCATTTATTGGCTTTCGAAAATAAATTGTTATCCAATGGAATTGATGTAAAGTGGATTATGAATGAAGACGAATTAGTGTCTTTTATAAAATCCAGTTTTGCCAAAAACTTTTATAACAAGGTCTGTTTTGACGTTTCTCATTTTCCTGAAGAACTCCAAAACGGAGCCAATAATCTCATAAAAGAAGTTTCTTTTGAAGATTTGGATAATAATTCCGCAGCTGCTGATTATCTAATTGCCGATGCCAATTTTGGCTTGGTGGATACCGGTTCTGTGGTTTTGTTTAACCATAAGTCAAAAAACTGCTTTAACAAGGTTGATCACCTGATATTTATTTTGGACATTAATAACCTTATCGTTAAAAGTTCGGATTTAGGTATTATACTTTCTCTATATGATAAGGAGATGATCCAGGGTAATCAAAAATCGGTCAATATTATTTCTCAACCTTTTGATAGGATTGTGGCCAATAACAACCAATTTGATCAATCCAATTCCTATTCTACCCAGAAAGTAGATATTACGGTTTTGCTCTATAATAACGGAATAACCGACACCCTCAAAAATGAAAAATTAAGAGAATCACTCTATTGCATAAAATGTGGAAAATGTAGGCAGGTTTGTCCAATTTATCAGTTAAATCATAAACATAGTCCTATAGATTTACTTAAAAACAATTCCTTTGCCACCAATACTAAAAATTCAGATATTTTTGAATCTACCACTTTATGTGGCAATTGCGATAAGGTTTGTCCAGTTTTAATTCCTTTTACCCGTTTGTTTATTTCAGAGATGGAGGCTATCACCAGCCATGACCACAATTCGGCTTGGCAAGACTTTGGTAAAGCAAATACCAAACGAATAAAGATAAATAAACTTAATGGTAAAATACGACGTTATTTTCTCAATAAGAAACTATTCAAAAACAATAAAAAACTTCTAAATTATTATATGAGTCAACAAGAGGACTTTTATAACTTGACTAAATCGAAAGCAGAAGAAAATGCAAACTAATACAGAACTAGTAGAGAAAATTAAGGAGTTTGGTAGAAAATATCAACTCAATATTCTTTATAGGGGTGCTTTGATATTCTTGTTTGTTACTATCTTGACATTTTTATTTTATGTCATTTTAGAATATTTCTCCTATTTTACCCCGACCGTCAGAAAAATTTTATTTTTCTCGTACGCTGTATTCTTTATTGTCACCCTGATTTTCTTTATCATCATTCCATTGCTAAAATATCTTGGTTTGGGTCGCCAGCTTTCCAATGAGCAAGTGGCCAAGATGGTGGGTTCTTATTTTCCTGAAATCGATGATAAGTTATTAAATTTATTGCAGCTTCAAAATCAATTAGATGCTGGAGATTATCAAAGTTATGAGCTTTTAAGGACGGCTATTGACACGAAAACGGAGAAAATCAAACCATTTCCTTTCATTAAGGCCATCCATTTTGAAAAGACTACCAAATACTTGAAATGGGCCATTATTCCCGTATTGGTTTTTCTCCTTATTTTTTCTATAAAAAGTGAAGTTATTACCGAACCGACGAAAAGAATTGTCAATTATAACCAAACCTACGAAAAGCCAGCTCCTTATTCAATTGAATTGCTGAATAATAAGTTGGTTAGTTTTCAACACGACGACTATACCGTTAAAATGAAAATAGTAGGTGAAGAATTGCCCAACGAACTATTCATTCTTTATAACAAAAAGAATTATAAATGTCATAAAGAAAGTAATTCTGAATTTTCGTACACTTTTTCCAATTTACAACAAGATGTTGAATTTCAATTATATACAGATGAAGTTACCTCTCAAACCTATTCATTGAATGTTTTACCCAAACCAGTTACGATTGGATTTTCAATGAAATTGAAATATCCTTCCTATCTGTGTAAAAATGATGAGGTTTTGGATAATGTGGGTAGTGTTTCAGTTCCAGAGGGAACAAAAATCACTTGGCAATTTTATACTAAAAATACCGACAATATTCAATTTCTTTACCAGAATAATGAGTTTAATCTAACTTCGGAAGACGATAATTTTGCGCTTGCTTTAACAGCAAAGGCGTCATTTGATTATTCTATTATCAACAAAAATAAGTTTTACATTTCAAGAGATACCATAAATCATTCTATATCAGTAATTAAAGATTTATATCCTGAAATTTACGTTGAAAGTAGGGTTGATTCGTTTTTTATGGATCGTTATTATTTCAAGGGGAATATTAAGGATGATTATGGTTTTTCCAATTTATACTTTGTTTATTCAAAATTTGACGATAGAGGCCAATTGTTGCAATCCAATGTAAAAATACCTGTTCAAATAGAAAAAAGCGCTGTAATTCAAGATTTTTACTATTCTTTTGATGCTTCTACCTTACAAATGAATCCTGGTTATTCGTTGTCCTATCATTTTGAAGTTTATGACAATGATGGTGTCAATGGTCATAAGATGAGTAAGACGGGACAATTTGACTATAAAGTCAAGACTCAGGAAGAAATTGACAAGGATATTGAAAGGTCCAGTACGAAATCTAAGAGTGAAATGGATGAGTTGATGAAGGAATCATCTCAAATTCTAAAGGATATAGAAAAATTCAATCGTCAATTGAAGGAAACCAATAATCCGTCTTGGCAGGATAAAAAGAAGATGGAAGATTTGATGAAGAAGTTCAATGACTTGAAAAACCAATTGGATGAATTGAAGAAACAGCAAAGTATCAACAATAAAATTGAAGATCAGTACAAGAACTATTCTGAAGATATCCTGAAAAAGCAGATGGAACTTGAAAAGCGTATGGATGAGATGCTTTCCGACGAAATGAAGCAAATGCTTCAGGAAATGCAAAAGATGATGGAAAATATGAACAAGGACCAAATGCAGAATTCCATTGATAAAATGAAAATGGATGCGAAAGACATTAATCAGTCCTTGGATCAGCAATTGCAATTGTACAAGGAATTGGAGATGGAGAAAAAGGTGAATGACTTTTTGCAGAAAACACGGGAATTGTCGCAAGAGCAAAAGAATTTATCAACGCAAACCAATAAGAAAGAGATCGGCAAGGAAGATTTGATGAATCAGCAGCAGGAAATTCAAAACAAGTATAACGACTTGAAGAAGGACTTGAAGGAAATCCAAGATTTGAATAAAGAATTGGAACAACCCAATAAATTGCACAATACCGATTCATTACAGCAGCGTTTGGAACAAAACCTGAATAACGCTCAACAGCAATTGCAGAAGAATAATCGTTCAAAAGCCAGTGAAAATCAAAAATCGGCGGCACAGAAAATGGAAGAGTTGGCCGATCAGCTTGAGCAGGATATGAATGAAAGTGAGTTGGATGAAATAACGGAGGACATTGCGGTTCTTCGTCAGATTTTGGATAATTTGGTTAAAGTTTCCTTTGATCAAGAGGATGCGCTTACGCAGACACAAAAGCTTGGAAAAAGGTCGCCCAATGTTTCCAACATTCTTCAAAGTCAGCACCAAATAAGGGAAAATATGTCGCTTATTGAGGATTCTCTATTGGCTTTGGCACGCCGGCAGATGTCGGTTAAACCTTTTATTACTAAGGAAGTCTCTAAAATTAATAGTTATATTGAATCTTCGCAGGCCCTATTGGATACGCGATCAATGTCCAAGGCGGCCCAAAATCAGCAGTTTGTGTTAACCTCTATGAATAATCTTTCCTTGATGTTGGCTGAGTCAATGCAAGAAATGAAGAAGCAGCAAAGCGAATGTAAATCGAAATGCAAGAAGCAAGGTAATGGTTCTTGTAATAATCCCGGAGGAAAAGGCAAGAGTAAAAAGACGCGTGCGAAAGAAATGCAGCAGCAGTTGAATCGCCAAATGGAGGCAATGAAGAAAGCCATGGAGCAAGGAAAGCAGCAGCAAGGCCAGTCTGGAACACCTAAAATGAGTGAACAATTTGCCAAAATGGCCGCTCAGCAGGAAGCCATTCGGAAAATGATGCAAGATTATCAAGACCAATTGAAATCTCAAAATGGAGTAGGAGATAAGTCATTGGATCAATTGATTGAGGATATGCAAAAGACTGAGAAAGAATTGGTAAATAGAATACTAAATCAGCAGACAATCAATAGACAGAAAAACATCGAAACTCGTTTGTTGGAAAGTGAAAAGGCGGATAGAAAACAAGATGAGGAGAAAAAGCGTGAATCTACGGAAGGAAAAGACATTCTCAACAATAATCCTCCCAAGGATTGGAATCTGGATAAATCAAAGGAATCACAGCAAGAGATGCTCAAAACTGTTCCCGTCAATTTGAATTACTATTACAAGGAAAAAGTAAACAGCTACTTTTATAATATTGAGTAATTTTCTTTCCACGTGAAACAGTCATAGAATAAGTTTAAAATCAGGCATTTACAAACACGGTTTTATGAGGAAATTTATTTGTTTTTTTCTTGCAATATTTTTTGTTTTCCCTTTATGCGTTGCCGATGGCTATAAAGTTTTATTTATTGGCAATAGCTATACTCAGGTAAATAATCTTCCGCAAGTTATTGCCACGTTGGCTGAATCTACAGGTGACACTTTGCTTTATGATTCAAATACGCCTGGTGGATATACTTTTAGGCAGCATTTGAATAATGCGACGACCAATGCGTTAATTCAACAGGGAGATTGGGATTATGTGGTTTTACAGGCCCAGAGCCAGGAACCGTCCTTCCCTGATGGTCAGTTTATGAACGAAACTTATCCGTTTGCCAAGCAGCTGTGTGAGCTGGTAAGACAATACAATCCTTCCGCCAAAGTGGTTTTTTATATGACCTGGGGTAGAAAGAATGGTGATAGTGACAATTGTCCTTATTTTCCGCCTCTTTGTACGTATGGGGGAATGGACAGTTTGCTCTATTTGCGTTATATGACTATGGCTCGAGATTTTGAAGCGGAAGTGTCGCCCGTTGGTGCGTTATGGCATTATTTGCGTGATAACAACCCTAATATTGAATTGTATGCTTCAGACGGAAGTCATCCCAGCTTGGCTGGAACATACGCTGCGGCGTGTTCTTTTTATACGGTTTTCTTTCACAAGAATCCTTGTATAATCAATAATGATTATACCCTTTCTCACGATGTGGCAAATAAGATAAGAATTGCCACCGAAAAAGTGGTGTATGATTCTTTGGCAAAGTGGTATGTCGATGTCCCAATGACTATTGCGGCTGTACCTTTTACATCGTCTATTCAGCTTTTTCCGAATCCTGCATCAAATAATATTTCACTTGTTGCTGATTTTGTACCTACAAATATTTCGATTTATAATATGTTGGGTCAATTGACGCATTCATTGAAAGCGTTTACTTCTAATGAGATAAATATTGATATTTCATCTTTGCAAAATGGTCTATATTTAATGCAAGTTACTGATAATAAGCAAAATAAATATTTTTACAGGTTCGTCAAAAAAAATAATTAATGATTAGTTTTACCAATCTTCCATTAGAGTTAGAAGGAGTTAATTTCAAACTTAAGCAGTGGCTTAAAGAAATAATCAGACAGGAGGGATTTGAGCCTGGCGACATCAAATATTTTTTTTATAATGATGAACAATTACTTGAGGTAAATCTCAAGTTTTTGAATCACGATACTTATACGGACATCATTACGTTTGATTATGGTGAAGCAAATTTGGTGCAGGGAGAAATCTATATTAGTGAAGAAAGAATCAGAGAAAATGCGGTAACAATGGGTCAAGCTCTTTTTGACGAAATGCTCAGGGTGGTGGTTCACGGTGTTTTGCACTTGTGCGGATATAAGGATAAAACGGCAGAGGATGCTTCGGTGATGCGGCAAAAAGAATCGTGGTCCATTCAATGCTATAAAAAATTAAATTCCAAATAATCAGAATATTACAACAATGTTTCACATGAAAAACGAGGATATTTTTGATGTAATTGTGGTCGGTGCCGGACATGCTGGTTGTGAGGCGGCGGTGGCAGCTTCCCGCTTGGGAAGCAGAACCTTGTTGATCACAATGCATCTGGGATTGGTTGCCCAAATGTCGTGTAATCCGGCTATGGGTGGAATTGCAAAAGGACAAATTGTAAAAGAAATTGACGCACTCGGTGGTTTTTCGGGTATAGTTGCTGACCAATCCACAGTCCAATTTAGAATGCTCAATCGAT
Source organism: Bacteroidales bacterium (assembly GCA_024400755.1). GTDB lineage: Bacteria > Bacteroidota > Bacteroidia > Bacteroidales > WCHB1-69 > RUG11690. The sequence goes on from JAKSMG010000014.1 coordinate 20,787, forward strand.
CCAAAGGACCTGCTATGTGGAGTCCAAGAACGCAAAACGACAAATATCTTTTTTCTCAATGTTGGAAACAGATTCTTGAGCAACAGGAAAATTTGGAATTGCGTCAAGATACCGTGATTGATATTTTGTTTGAACAGAATCAAGTGATAGGTATTAAATCACAGCAGGGGAACATTATTTATGGAAGAAAAGTTATTTTAACTAATGGTACTTTCTTGAATGGCAGAATCCATATCGGGGAGGTAAACTTTGCTGGGGGAAGAATGGGGGAGAGCAATTCCCTGTTTCTTTCGGATAAATTAAAGGACTATGGATTTACTGTAAAAAAACTGAAAACAGGAACCCCGGTTAGAATAGATAAGCGCACTGTTGATTTTTCAAAAATGGAAGAACAAAAGGGCGATGAGAATCCTGACAAATTTTCCTTCACTAATACAAGTACTGTAGAGAATCAAATGAGTTGCTGGATTACCTATACTAATCCAAATGTTCATGATATATTGCGAACAGGATTCGAATTTTCACCTATGTTTCAGGGAAGAATCCAAGGCGTGGGACCAAGATATTGCCCTTCTATAGAAGATAAAATCAATCGTTTTTCCGAACGCGAACGACACCAACTATTTTTGGAACCCGAAGGTCGTTATACCAATGAATATTATTTGAATGGCTTTTCATCGTCGCTTCCTGAACAGGTTCAAATTGATGCTATGCATTTAATTCCCGGTTTGGAAAATGCCAAAGTGTTTAGACCCGGTTATGCCATAGAATATGACTATTTTGATCCTACCCAACTTAAATTTTCCTTGGAATCAAAATTGGTGTCCGGATTATATTTGGCTGGTCAGGTAAATGGTACTACCGGTTACGAGGAAGCCGCTTGCCAGGGATTGATAGCGGGTATCAATGCGCACCTTTCTCTGCATGATAAACAACCATTGGTTTTAAGTCGCTCGCAAGCTTATATTGGAGTTTTAATCGATGACCTGGTGACAAAAGGTGTAGAAGATCCATATCGTATGTTTACTTCGCGTGCAGAATATAGAATCCTGCTTCGTCAAGATAATGCCGATGAACGCCTCACTCCAATAGGACATCAAATTGGATTAATTGATGATTCTCGGTATAAAATTATGTGTCAAAAATATGAACGCCAAGCTTCCTTTGCAGAATATTTGTCCGTTCATCATGCAAAACCTGTGGAAGTAAATGACTATTTGTCTTCCATCGAGACATCCATCATCGAGCAAAGAACAAAATATGCTCACCTTTTATTGCGTCCGCAAGTTGAATTGTCAAAACTGAAAAATTGCTGTTCCAATATTCAAGAATTTATTACGGATAACAATATTTCATCTACTGAACAACAAAATACAGAAATTTTAATCAAGTACGCCAACTATATCGAAAAGGAAAAAGAGATGGCCGATAAATTATCCAATTTGGATAATATCAAAATTTCTCCAAATTTTGATTATAAAAATTTCCCTTCATTGTCTTTGGAAGCCCGCGAAAAACTTTCTCGCGTTAAGCCGGAAAATTTGGGCCAGGCATCACGAATTAGCGGGGTCAGTCCATCGGACATTGCTGCTTTAATGATCTACTTAAGATAAATGATTAATAATCAACCATTTATGATAAATATTTGATTTAAGACGTTTTCTTAAAAAAAACGAGTCGTAAATCTTATTTTTCATTATTGTGCCTTAAATCAAATATTTTACATAACTTATTGAAAATCAACAAGGTTTTTTTGTCCTTTTTAAAAGTCTGAATTTTTCGATTATTTTCAAATTTTTTTTGTACTTTTGCATTGAAAAAATGTGGATAGATTTATCATGATTGCAACCACGAGAAAAAATGCTAAAACATCAAATCTCCACTTTTTTCGTTCACATAATTTTAACCCATAAACCAAATTGTATTATGAGCTATCTATTCACATCTGAATCAGTATCTGAAGGACACCCCGATAAGGTGAGTGATCAAATTTCAGACGCTTTGTTGGATTCATTCCTTGCTCAGGACCCTGAATCAAAAGTGGCTTGCGAAACATTAGTAACCACGGGTTTAGTGGTTTGCGCAGGTGAAGTTAAAACCAATGCTTACGTTCCCATAGACGACGTTGCACGAAAAGTGATTGCGAAAATTGGTTATACCAAGAGCGATTACCAATTTGATTCTAATTCTTGTGCGGTTATTTCTGCCATTCACGGTCAATCTGGCGACATCAATCAAGGCGTTGAACGTGCGAAAAAGGAAAACCAAGGGGCTGGAGACCAAGGTATGATGTTTGGTTATGCCTGTAACGAAATGGAAAATTATATGCCCATTACCATTGAACTGGCGCATAGAATTTTACAGGAATTAGCCGCTATTCGCAAAGAGGGAAAAAAGATGAAGTATCTCCGTCCGGATGCCAAATCGCAGGTTACCTTGGAATATGCCGACAATGGAAAGCCAAAGCGTATCGACACGATTGTCATATCCACCCAACACGATGATTTTGAAAAAGATGAAGTTAAAATGCAGGAAATCATCAAGCAGGATATTATTAAAATTCTGCTTCCGAGAGTTATCAAAACTTGTCCGAAAAAAGTCAAGGCGTTATTTAAAAACGACTACCGACTTTTGGTTAATCCAACGGGTAAGTTTGTAATCGGCGGACCTCACGGCGACACTGGTTTGACTGGAAGAAAGATTATCGTTGATACCTACGGCGGTCATGGTGCTCACGGCGGCGGTGCCTTTTCGGGAAAAGATTCTTCTAAGGTTGACCGTTCAGCTGCGTATGCCGCTCGTCATATTGCAAAGAATATGGTGGCCGCGGGGTTGTGCGACAAGGCCCTTGTGCAGGTTTCTTACGCCATTGGACAGGCAGCACCGGTAAGTATCAATGTAAATACTTATGGTACAGCTAAAATTAAAATGAAAGACGGCGAAATCGCACAAAAAGTTGCCCAAATTTTTCCAATGCGTCCATACGATATCGTGGAAAGATTCCAATTGAAAAATCCTATTTTTGAACCTACGGCTTCTTACGGGCATTTTGGTCGTGACACCTACGAAAGTGAAGTGGAAGTTTTCTATCAAGATGATACTACTTTCTCAAAAAAATCAGAAGGAAAAACCAAATTTTTCAAAAAGGTGCGCTTTTTCGGTTGGGAACAACTGAACTACGTTGATCGCTTGAAAAAGGAATTTAATTTGTAAAATGCGTCACTTATTCTCATTCTTGCTGTTTTTGGCCTTTTTTGTGCCGGTTGGAGCCCAAACGATACGGGTTGAACATCCTGTTGGGAAAGAACTCAAAAGTCTTTCCACGGGCGAAATTAACGCTATTTTTGACAGGGCAAATCCGTGGCTTAAAATTAAAGCCCTCCAAGAAATGTCCGACAATATGAATCTTAATGGTTCCATATTGATTGCTTTGGATGACAAAGTTGTCGTTAGAAGGACTTATGGTTACGCTCGTCTGTACAAAAAAGGTAAAGATTTGGCAGGAATGACTTTGGAACAATTGACTCGTGCTCGCGGCAAATCAGAAAATAAACTGTTGCATACTACGCCTTACGAACTGGCATCGTTGTCAAAACAATTTACCGCCGCCGCCATTTTGAAGTTGGTTTCGCAAGGCAAATTACAGCTAACCGATTATCTGACAAAGTTTTATCCTGAAAATCCGTATTCTGGAATCACTATTCATCACTTACTAAGCCATACTTCGGGCTTGCCTGAATATTTTAACTTTCCTGATGAATATTGGAGTGATACGAATTTTGTATCCAATAGTTTTGCCATAGCAAAGCTTTTCTCCAGTAGAAATAAAATTCTGTTTAAGCCCGGCGCCAACTATAAATATACCAATACCAATTATTTGTTGTTGGCCGATATAGTGGAGAAAGTTTTAGGCATTAAGTTTGAAAAATATATGGCTGATAGTATTTTTACGCCCATTGGGATGAAAAATACGTTCTATTATACGGAAAAAGCTTCAAAAAAAGGGATAGTTTTTCCCCGTGGCCATTTGGGCTCTGGTGAAGAAGTGGCTTTTGAGCCCTTGGATGGAACATTGGGAGATAAAGGCTTGTATTCCTATCCCGAGGCCCTGATGAAATGGAAAATTGCTTATTTTAATGAATATTCCGTCATACCTAAAGAGTGGGTTGTTAAAGCGATGTCCCCACAAAACAAATTGCATAATGGGGCAAGACCTTCAGAACTATATGGTTATGGTCTTCATATTGAAGATGATCCCTGTCACGGACGTTTGATTTATCACGGGGGCTTGTGGCACGGTTTTAATCATATTATGATGTATCGGCCTTCTGACAATTTGTTGTTCATTTGCCTAAGCAATTACCGAAATAGGGCCCACATAGGTAAATCTTCAGTGATTTTGACCATTGTTGATGGAGTATAAACGAACTTTGATGAATTAAAAAGCTGATTCATAATTTCTTGTGAATCAGCTTTTTTTGTAGTGACAAGGTTGAATTTCAGAATTATTTCTTGAAATATTGGACCGCATTGTAGAAAATATCCTGACATTTGTTGCCCGGGATATTCTTATACAAGTTTTCGCCTTTTCGTTCGCTGTGGCCCATTTTTCCCAAAATACGTCCGCAATCAGAAACAATGCCTTCGATGGCATAGCTTGAACCATTGGGATTATCGTATTTGTTCATACTTGGATGACCTTCAAAATCGCAATATTGGAAAGCCACCTGACCATTGGCAAATAGTTCTTGTGCCATCGTTTTCGAAACGACAAATTTACCTTCTCCGTGGCTGATAGCTACACGGTGAATTTCACCGGGTTTGAAGGAACTGAGCCAGGGCGAATTGGTGGAAGCAATTACAGTTTTAGTAATGTGTGAAACGTGTCGATTGATATCATTGCGATAAAGGGTTGGAGATTCGGCCGTTACCTGTCCAATTTTACCGAATGGCAATAAACCTGATTTTACAAGGGCTTGGAAACCATTGCAGATGCCTAAAATCAAACAGTCGCGCTCAAGAAGTTTTTCTATGGCAGTTTTGATTTTGACATTGTTCAAAACATTGGCAATGAATTTGCCGCTGCCATCCGGTTCATCCCCAGAACTAAATCCGCCGCTCAATGCCAAAATATGGGCATTATCAATCAAATGTGCCAATTCATCGATAGAACTGTTGATTTCTTTTTCGTTCAAATTGCGGAAGACAAAAATCTCGGGTTCGGCACCGGCTTCCCTGAAAGCTTTGGCTGTGTCGTAATCGCAATTGGTGCCAGGGAATACGGGCAAAACGACCTTTACCTTGTCTGTTTTCTGCGGATGTAGTTCTCGATGGGCTTTTAATGCCGTTTTTGCGACTTTTGGCATGCTTTCGCTGTTAATCTTAACTTCTGGATAGATGGCGCCGTATGTGCCTCTCCAGGCGGCCAAACATTGCGTTTTGTCGATTTCTGTTCCATTGACGATAAATTTGTCGTCAACCTGACCTAATTCTTCGGCATATTCGAAATCTAATTTTTCGTTAGTTTCAACCACAAAACTGCCATAACCATAGTCAAATAATGGTCGTTTGGTATTGATATTGAATCCCAAATCATTTCCGAAGCTCATTTTGCAAAGTGCTTCTATGATTCCGCCGAATTGTAAGGTGAAACAAGAAACTATCTTTCCATTATGAATTTGTTGATGAACATAGTCAAAAATCTTTTTGACTCGTTCTATCGTTGGTCTGTGATTATCATCAATAACATTGTTAATCAAATAGATATGATTTCCTTTTTGTTTAAATTCTGGAGAAATCACTTTGTTGGCATTTTCGGTTACGATGCCAAAGGAAACCAATGTAGGCGGAACATTAAGATTTTTAAATGTACCGCTCATAGAATCTTTTCCACCAATAGAGGGCAGGTGGAAAGCGTTTTGCATATAGATTGAACCTAACAAGGCGGCAAAAGGTTTTCCCCACTTCGTGCTGTCTTTACCCAATTTTTCAAAATATTCTTGGAAGGTAAATCTGATCTTTTTATAATCACCGCCAACGGCCACGATTTTGGCCATGGATTCCAGCACGGCATACATTGCCCCGTGGAAAGGTGAAAATGAAGCGATATAGGGATTGTAGCCAAAAGCTAAAATGCTGGCCGTGTTGGTTTTTCCATTCAGAACAGGTAATTTTTGCACGCCGGCTTGCGTTTCGGTCAATTGATGTTTTCCTCCAAAAGGCATCAATACGGTGGAAGCGCCAATGGTAGAATCGAACATTTCAATAAGACCTTTTTGTGAAGCCACATTGGGAGAAGCCAAGTGTTTACATACGCTTTCTGTTGAAATAGATTGATTTTCAGCGGCTTCTGGGATTCTCATAGGGAAGTTGTCTCCTATTTGAGAAACCACGACATCGGTTTTTTGACGGTAGCCGTTGGTGTTGATGAAGTCGCGGGACAGGTCAACAATGTTTTGGCCTTTCCAACGAATGGTAAGTCTGTTATTGTCGGTTACTTTTGCAATGATAGTAGCTTCAATGTTTTCCTTGCGGCAAAATTCGAAAAAGGCATCCACGTCTTTAGGATCCACCACCACACTCATACGTTCCTGTGATTCGCTGATGGCGATTTCAGTGCCGTTGAGTCCTTTGTACTTGGTTTTCACGGCATCTAGGTCAATCATCAATCCGTCTGCCAATTCGCCGATGGCTACGCTTACGCCGCCGGCACCGAAATCGTTGGATTTTTTAATCAGTTTTGTAACTTCCGGATTTCTGAAAAGATGTTGTATTTTACGTTCTTCAGGGGCATTGCCTTTCTGTACTTCGGCAGCACAGAGTTCCAATGAGGTTTCGGTGTGTTCTTTAGAAGAGCCCGTTGCGCCTCCGATACCGTCGCGACCGGTTCTGCCGCCAAACATAATCACGATGTCTCCGGCTTGAGGTTGTTCGCGGCGTACGCATTCTGCGGGAACGGCTCCCACCACGGCACCAATTTCCAAACGCTTGGCTTTGTAGCCGTCGTGGTAAATTTCACGAACGTGTGTCGTTGCCAAGCCGATTTGGTTTCCGTAGGAAGAATAACCTGCGGCCGCACTTTTTGAAATAACCCTTTGTGGCAATTTTCCTTCCATCGTTTGATGGAGGGGTTCATTGATATTGCCAGCTCCGGTTACGCGCATGGCTTGATATACATAACTTCTTCCGCTCAGCGGGTCACGAATGGCTCCTCCAACGCAGGTGGCGGCTCCACCAAATGGCTCAATTTCTGTTGGATGGTTATGTGTTTCGTTCTTAAACATCAATAACCATTTTTCTATTTTATCATCCACATCCACATCGACAAAAACACTGCAGGCATTGTTTTCTTCAGATACTTCCATATCGTCCAAATTGCCCAGTTTTCGCTCGTTTTTGCCGCAAATGGTGGCCATATCCATTAAAGTGAGAGGTTTTCTGCCTCCGTGCACATTTTGTCGTATAGCTTGATATTGATCAAAGGCTTCTTGAAGTTGGGAAGAAAATGTTCCCGGCGTGAAGGTGATGTTTTCCAACTGGGTTTCAAAGGTGGTGTGACGACAGTGGTCACTCCAATAGGTATCCAACATCTTGATTTCCGTTTCCGTCGGATTTCTCTTTTCTTCATTCTTGAAATAATCTTGAATGCAAAGAATGTCCTCCAACGACATCGCCAGTGACAATTCTTTTCTGAATGTGTCAATTTGTTCATGATTCATATCGTTGAACGTGTCAAAGACCACGACATCGCTGACTGTGACGTTTTCTGAAGAGCTCAGGATGGACATATCCTTTTCCCTTGCTTCTACTTCATTGATACAATGCTTTTTAATTCTGGATAAATCTTGTTGGGATAATTGACCGTCCAAAATAATGACTTTGCCACTTCTAATGGTGGCAGTGGTTTTTGGATCTATCAATGACAAGCATTGCATAGCGCTATCTGCACGCTGGTCAAATTGACCGGGAAGGAATTCGATGGCGAAATAGTTTTTTCCTTCTAAGTTGAGATGGGTGAAAACCTCATCGGTAACAGGTTCCGAAAAGATGGATTTTTGAGCTTTTTCAAGCAGATTTTCATCAATGTTGAATACGTCATAAACATTGATAAGACGTAAATTTTGAATATGAAGTTCAAGATTGTGGTTGAGGTCGTCCAGTAAATCTTGGGCTTCTACCTGAAAACCAGCTTTTTTTTCGACAAAAAGTCGTGCATTAAGTAATTTATTCATAGGAAGTTATTGTAAAAACCAAATTATTTAACCGTCATTTTCAAGATGTTGATTTCTGCTTGGGTCAAGAATCTCCATTTACCACGTGGAAGATCTTTTTTGGTCAGGCCGGCAAAAACAACACGGTCCAATTTAACGACTTCATAGCCCAAAAATTCAAAAATACGTCTTACAATTCTATTTTTTCCAGAATGAATGGTTATACCGACGTCACGCTTGGATTCGCCAACGTAAGCCACTTCGTCAGGAGTGATGATTCCGTCTTCCAATTCAATGCCTTGGCGTAGGGCGCACATATCAATGTTGGCGAAGTTTTTGTTTAGTTCAACTGCGTAAGTCTTTTCAATTCCGTGTTTGGGATGGGTGAGTTTTTTGGTCAAGTCCCCATCATTGGTGAAAAGCAAAAGACCGGTGGTGTTTTTATCCAGTCTTCCTACGGGATAAATTCGTTCCTTACACGCACCGTGAACCAATTCCATCACGTCTTTTCTTCCTCTTTCATCGCAGGTGGTGGTGATGTAGTCCTTGGGTTTGTTGAGCAGCAGGTAAACGGGTTTTTCATTCTGAAGAATTTTGTCCCCGTATCGAACTTCGTCCGTAGGCAGAACCTTATAACCTAATTCGGTGACAATTTCTCCGTTTACGCTAACGGCTCCGGTGGTGATTAGCACGTCTGCCTCGCGACGAGAGCAAATACCGGCGTTGGCAATGTACTTATTAAGACGAATGAGGCCTTGGTTTTCGGTTTCCGTTAAGGATAAAACCTTTTGCCGTTGGGGACTTTGACGACCTTCACGAATACGTCTCGCGACAATTTCGCTGAGGATGGCGGATTCGGCAGTTACATCTCTGCGTTTTCTCTTTGGTGTTTCGTTGTCGTCCTCATTTTTTCTGAAACTTTTTCTTTCGCCTCTTTTGGCTCCGAATTTACGAGTTGAGAAACCGTGTTCGCTTTCGTCTTTTTTTCTAAAGCTGCGTTTCGGTTTTTCCTCGTTGAAAGAATCATTTTCCTTCTTTTTGAAGCTTCTTCTTGGCTTTGGTGCGTCAAAGGAATCTTCATTGGACTTGCGGAAACTACGTTTTGATTTGCTTTCCGTTGTTTCCTCGGTCTTTTTTCTGTATGTTCTTTTGGGTTTTAGTTCTTCGGTGTCGTCAGTGCTTTTGCTACGACGAGTTCTCGGAGTTCTTTCTTTAGTTTCTGCACTTTTGGCACTTCTTTTAGTGCCAAATTGACGAGTTTTGGGCTTATCGGCCCTTTTCTTTTCCATAATGAGTTAAAATCAAATTATTTTTCTTGAATATTATTTCCACAATCGTCAACGATGATTTTATACCATTTTGCAGGATATTCAGGTTGATCTGGAAATTCGCATTGTGGAATTTGTGTGTCTGTCTTTAAGAATTTGCCGTTTTTTTCCTTTTTGATGTTGCCATCGTTATATTTAACAAGCAAGTATTCGTATAAGTTATTCCAAGCATTGCAAACTTCTTTGGTACAGCGGTTTGAAATTTCATTGATGCGTTTTTCGGCTTTGGCAGGGTCGTTTTTGAAAAGTTCAACCATTTCGTTTTCCATTGCACGAATGTTTTTAACGGCACCGTTTTCAAACATTTCTTGTCTTTCGTTTACGTGTTTAATCATATCGGAATATCTGGTGTAAACCATTTGACTTACCTTGGTGAAAATCCAGAAAGCTGCCGTGGGTGAGTAGTCAACCAATGAACCGTTTCCTTCGCGAACGGCTTCGGGAATATCGGTTATGCCGCAAAACATTGGAATGTAGCAGTTGCTGGCAGCATCGTCAACGCCAAACCACAAGATACCGCCAAATTTGTCGGGCAGCCAGCCGCGAGCCTGGGCCACAAATGAGAAACCGGTTTGCTGGGTGGCAGTGGCTCTTTCGTGGATGTATTTCTTGCCGTTATATTCCCAATTCATAGGACGCCAACGGTAAGGGCAGGCGTATGGACCGGCACCAATGTCCTGGGTCATATCCATTGAAGTGCCTTCATAATGGTCACGCATCAGTTTCATTACGTCCGTAACGTCAAGTTTTTGTACGGGTTTAATCCAAAGAGGAAAACGGTGGGTGAGGTTTTCACCGCGGGCGTAATCTTCGTATGGAGCCATTAAATCGGGATTGCAACGGTAGAAAGCAGTCCAAACGCGGGCTTCACATCCGCGGGCGCCACCAAAATCAAGTGGTGCGTATGCATCGCAAAAACTAAATTCGGCATCTGGTGCCTTGGCATCATAATAACCCTTTAATTTTGCAAAATTAATAACATCGGCGGAATAAACCGTTTCAATTTCAGGATTGAAAATCATTTTGTCAATGTCCTTGTTCGTGATGGAGGTCTTACCGTCTCTCAATGGGAAAGTGGTGATTCTGGCTTGATTGGCGTGTCCGCAAATGTATCCGTCAGGAATACGGCGAGCAACCCAAACGGCACCGTTGGACCATCCTTTTACGATTTTACCTTTGGCGTCTCTCATTTCGGCACCTTTGCCGATAAGTTCGAAAATCCACGCTTCGTTAGGGTCAACGATGGAAAAAGATTCACCTTCGCTGCAGTAACCGTAGGATTCAATGAGAAAATTGATAACCTTGATGGCTTCGCGAGCGTTCTTGGCTCTTTGTAAAGTAATATAAATCAATGAACCATAATCAATTAAGCCGGGAGTGTGCCATAATTCCTCACGACCGCCGTATGTGGTTTCCCCAATGCAAAGCTGATGTTCGTTCATATTGCCCACCACGGAATAAGTATGGGTTACTTGGGGAATTTGTCCGAGCAGTTTTCCAGAATCCCATTCTACGACATCCATTAAGGTACCCAGTGGATAATCGGCGGCTGGACGATAATACAATTCTCCATAAAGGGTGTGTGAATCAGCCGCATACGAAACCATACAGGAACCATCTTTACTTGCCCCCTTGGTAATGATAAAATTGGTACACGCCATGGCTTGAAAACTGCCAATGATAAACAAGGCAGCAATAATAGCTGTGATTTTTTTCATATCGATAAAGTTTACTTGTTTAATAAAAATTGATTGACGTTGGGAATGACCAACAATGGCATAGGTGAATTGTTGACAATTTGACGTGTGTGGGCACCCATCCAAACACTCGACAAATCGTTTTCTTCTTCACGCATAATGACCATCAAATTGACATCCAGTCTCTTGGCGTATTCCAACAAGGCAGGAATAGAATCACCCGGAACGTCAACGGTATGGATTTCATATCTCACGTTGGCCTTGTCACACATTGCGGCAGCGTGCTGTAATTGTATGTTAATAACGTGCTTGGTCTCGTTGTTGATGGGATTAATCACGCCCAATAAACAAATCTTGGCCGCAAATGCCTTGGCAAAACTAACACTCAGCTTGATTTTTTGCAGGGTTTCAAAGCTGGTATCAATAGGAACCAAGATTTCGGTTAAATCACGGTTGATTTCAATGCCTTCCCGTAAAATCAGTACGGGAACTGTGGTTAAGTTGATGGTCTTGAAGGCGTTGCTTCCAATGAAAAATTCTTCAAAACCTGAAACACCGTGTGTTCCCATTACAATCATTGAGTCTTCCAAGTTTGCCGCGTATTTGCACAATTCCGTGCTCGGTCTGCCTTCAAGGATGATAGACCTAACAGGACTTTCCGGGGCTTCAGCTCTGCATTCATCTTCCCATTGGCTTAATTTCTTGCGAATGGCGTCCAAAAAATCATTGGCAGCGGTTGTAACTGCAAAATCCGTTTTCATAGCAGCTGTCTTTACCCAAGCCAAATGTATTTTTGCGTTGGTTTTAATGGATATTGCGACGGCGTGTTTCATCGCATTGTACGAATTTTTGGAAAAGTCAATTCCCACAACAATATTTTTCATGATGCGTCTATTTTGGTTAATATCTTAATAACCGACAAAGATACAAAATCTTTTTTAATTGCCATACTAAATTTTGTATAATAAAAAATGGAAGAAAATTTAATGCGTTTTATTGAACTTTGGTGAATCTCTGATGACTTTTTTAATGTTCAACCAAGTATTTGCATTGAAAGGTAGATGATATATATTTAGTTGATAAATAAGGATTTAAGAGTAAAAAATAATCCACGTGAAATTTATCGGAGGTCGCGTAAAAATATTTTTTGGAATGGGCAAGATAATAGCTTTTCCCATTCATATAAACCCAATCTCCCTGCTTGACTAAGAATTCATTTTGATAAAAAACGCTGTCAAAAGGAATAATGATGCTTTCAAATCGTTCTTTTCGCTCCTGATTTTCGATGGCAAAATGATAGTTGGGATGACTTTTGTCGCGAATGGAATCACTGAAGATGACAGTCTTCCCGTGATAGTTAAAACTTACCGCTGTTCCTTTGCCAATATTGTAGATTGTGTAATTTTCAATATGTTGCGTTTGGTATTTGTCGATGTCAAAGAGTAAGATAATAATGGCAAACGCACTGATTCCACACCAATAATAAATTTTTTTTCTCTGTTGAAAAAGAAGAAAAAAAGCTATGATAATCCCATAAAACAACAGCATTTGTATCCAAGAAATACTAATATTCCGGGTTACCGCCCCCGGCAAACTTTCAATCGAGCAAATGATAAAGTTCATTAATTTGATTTCGTGAGTAAGAATCCAGGTAACTATATTTGAAATGGTTGGAATAAACGAAAAAGCCAATAAAATAACCCCACTGACCACAACAATGAAAGAAAGGGCGATGACCGACATATTGGCAAGTAGAAAATAATTGGGAAATTGTCCAAAATAATAAATGGATAACGGAAAAGTGGTGAGTTGGGCCGCGATGGAAACAGAAATTAAATTCCAAAAATATTGCAGGATTTTTCCTTTCGGAGTCCATAATGCGACAATTTTTCCTTGGAAAATCACAATGCCGAATACCGCCAAATAACTTAATTGAAAGCCTAATTCAAAAAGTAGTAATGGATTGATTACAAGTAAAATAAATAGTGAGGCGAAAAGACTATGAAAAATATTGGTATTCCTTCGCAATAAACTGCCTATGCTGACAAATGAAAACATACTGGCGGCACGTGTGACAGAAGGTGATAATCCTGTAATACAGGCATATATCCAGATAAACAGCATTAAAATCACGGTTTTCAAAATCTTGGTTTTAGGATTGATTTCCAATGGCCGAAGCAAAAAATCCAAAATCATAAAGATAATGCCAACGTGCATACCGGAAACACAAAGTATGTGGCTTACTCCCGCCGCCGCGTAACTTTGCTTTAATTCGGGATTCATCGTGTCGTCGTTGCCCAATAAAATGGCGGTGATAATGCCGTATTCATCTCCGCTCATTCCCGCTTCCGCAAAAATTTGTGATAAATGCTGCTGTATCTTATAACTGCAGTCTATTACGGGATTAACCGCAAAATCCCCGATGATTTGCCACTGCTTTAGAGGAACGTATGCGCTGTAAAAAATACTTTTTCTTGCCATAAAACTTTTGTAATCAAAAGAATATGGATTGCTATTGTTTTCTATTTCTGATAGTTTTGCATTAAAAATCAATAGATTCCCGTATTGGGGCCGTACCAAGTCTTTTTTGCCTAAATACAATACAATCTTGTGTCTGAAATCGTGTTCGTTGAGGTCTTGTTGTATTTCCGCTACGACTTTATATGTTTTTTCTTTTTCAATGGGATGTTCAACGATTTTCGCAATCCAATATTTGTTGTTTTCCAACAATTTTTCTTCTGTTGCGGAAATGTTGTTTTGGAAACGAAAATTGGTGAGTTGAAATCCTGCTATCAAAAACAATAATTGAATGAAAATGCTTGAAATCCACTGCGTTTTGTATTTTGATAGGGCGTGAAATAGGGAAGCCGTTATCCATAAGAAACACAAAATACATATCAGGTGGGTTGTGGAAAAAGACAGTGAGGAAAAATAGGCCGTTCCAATACCGATTGAAAATGGTAATAGCACGAGTAGGACAGGGTAGTTGTGAAGTTTCATCTAAATCATTTTAAGCGTACAAATATAAAAATAAAAATGGTTGAAAAATATGTTAAAATGCTGATATACAGATTGTTGAAAATTTGTAGTTTTTAATGGAAAAATGTTTTCGTTTGATCTGTTTATGGTATGTTTTTAAAAATCCATCTTTGGAGCCAAAATTGTTAAATCTGATTTTTTTGGAAAAAATAGTCAGAAAATAAAAGAATTGAGAAAAATAATGTAACTTTGCAGTTTCTTTACGATAAGAAGAATATTAACTTAAATAAATAACAATCAGTATGATAAAAGACGAATTCATTAGAAGACACAACGGACCGAGTGAAGAAGAGGCCGCAAAGATGTTAGCTACCATCGGAGTAAAATCGATGGATGAATTAATTGAAAAGACAGTACCCGCAGCCATCCGCTTGAAAGAACCTTTGGCATTGCCCGATGGACTGACCGAATACGAATATTTGAATGAAGTAAACAAATTGTTGTTCAAAAATAAGGTTTACAGATCTTACATTGGAATGGGTTACTACAATACTTGTATTCCTTCTGTCATCTTGCGCAACATTTTCGAAAATCCAGGTTGGTACACTGCCTATACTCCGTACCAGGCAGAAATTTCACAAGGCCGAATTGAAGCTTTGTTGAATTACCAGACGATGATTAGTGGATTGACGGGTATGCCGCTGGCCAATGCCTCTTTATTGGACGAAGCTACCGCCGCCGGCGAAATGATGCTGATGTTCTTCCACAGCCGTTCTCGCGAACAGGTAAAGAATGATGTGAAGAAATATTTTGTTTCGGAAGATGTTTTTGCTCATTCAGTGGGTGTGATGAAAACCAACGCTGCTCCTCACGGTATCGAATTGGTAATCGGAGATGCCGATAAGGTGGAATTAGACGATACGTTCTTTGGCGCGATGGTTCAGTATCCTAACCAACACGGTGAAATCCACGATTTTTCCGCTTTCGTTGAAAAAGCCAAAAAACACAATATTTTCGTGGGTGTGGCTACCGATTTGCTGGCATTGACTTTGCTGACTCCTCCAGGAGAATGGGGTGCTGATTGTGTGATGGGTTCAACCCAGCGTTTTGGCCTTCCAATGGGTTTTGGTAGTCCTGCCGCCGGTTTCTTCGCTTGCCAAGAAACTTTCAAACGTCAAATGCCCGGTCGTATTATCGGCGTGACCGTTGACGCTGAAGGCAATCGTGCCGTTCGTATGGCTTTGCAAACGCGTGAACAACATATCAAACGTGAAAAGGCAACCTCTAACATCTGTACCGCCAGTGCGTTGACTGCTATTATGGCAGGCTTCTTCGGAATGTGGCACGGTGCCGAAGGATTAAAGAAAAAAGCCACCAAAATTAATGTTTTGGCTGGTGTTTTGGCTTCTGAAGCCCAAAAATACGGTTATAAACAGCATAATGAAATTTATTTCGATACCCTTTGCTTTGAAGTCCCCGCAGGTATGACCACTGATGATGTAAAAGTAGCTGCCTTAGAACAGAAAATGAATTTCAACTATTGGTGCGACACCTGCTTTAGCATCGCATTGGATGAAACCGTTACGTTGGAAGACGTCAATGATATTTTGTCGGTTTTGGCCCAGGCTGCTCACAAAGAATTTAATGAGTATGTTTGTCAATGTTGTGCCAATCCAACTTTGAATATTCCAGCTGCTTTATTGCGTAAATCTCCGTTTATGCAGCAGGAAATCTTCAATAAATATCATTCTGAAACAGAAATGATGCGTTATATGAAGATGTTGGAAATCAAGGATCTGTCTTTGAATAGAGCTATGATTCCACTGGGTTCCTGCACAATGAAGTTAAATGCCGCTACCGAAATGCTTCCTTTGAGCTGGGCCAACACTTGCAATATCCATCCGTTTGCTCCAGCCGACCAGGCCGAGGGTTATTTGGAAATGATTGCCGAAGTTAGCCAATGGTTAGCTGTCGTCACAGGTTTCAAGGCTGTGTCTTTACAACCTAATTCTGGTGCCGCTGGCGAATATGCCGGTATGACCGTTATCAGAAATTACCATATTTCTCGTGGCGAAGGTCATCGTAATGTATGCTTGATTCCTGCTTCCGCACACGGTACCAATCCTGCTTCTTCTGCTAAGGCCGGTAACCAAATCGTGGTGGTTAAGTCAACAGAAAACGGTGAAATCGACGTGGAAGATTTGCGTGCCAAGGCGATTGAATACAAAGACCGTTTGTCTTGCTTAATGGTAACCTATCCTTCTACCCACGGCGTATTCGAGGAAGCTATTCTCGAAATCATCAAGATTGTTCACGAAAATGGCGGCTTGGTTTATATGGATGGTGCCAATATGAATGCCCAGGTTGGTTTGACTTCTCCGGGAACAATGGGTGCCGATGTTTGTCACCTCAACTTGCATAAGACCTTCGCAATGCCTCACGGTGGCGGCGGTCCTGGCGTAGGACCTATCGCCGTGGCTGAAAAACTGGTTGACTTCTTGCCAAATCACGCTTTGATTGAAACTGGTGGCAAAAACGGAAGCCAGGTTGCTTCGGCTCCTTATGGCAGTGCCTATTTGTTGCCTATCACCCACGGCTATCTCAAAATGTGCGGTGGCAAAGGTTTGGCAGAAGCTACCAAATATGCTATTTTGAATGCCAACTACATTCGTGCCCGTCTCCAAGGTCATTACAAGATTCTTTATACCGGCACCAATGGTATGTGTGCCCACGAAATGATTCTGGATTGCAATGAATTTGACAGAACAGCAGGCGTACAGGTTGGCGATATCGCTAAACGTTTGATGGACTATGGTTTCCACGCTCCAACAGTGGCATTCCCTGTTCACGGCACTTTGATGGTTGAACCTACCGAAAGCGAACCATTGAGCGAATTGGATAGATTCTGCGACGCAATGATTGCCATTCGTCAGGAAATTGCTGACATTGAAAGTGGTAAGGCAGACAGAGAAAACAATGTAATCAAGAGAGCTCCTCATACAATGGCGGTGGTTTGTGCCGATACTTGGGATAGACCTTATACCAGACAGCAAGCAGCATTCCCAATGGCACACGAAGATAAATATTGGCCAACGGTAAGCAAGATTGATGACGCATACGGCGATAGAAATCTTGTTTGTTGCCTCGATAAATAATCCAATTATTTACTGAGAAGGTCAAATTACTTTCAATAATTGATTTAAAATCAATTCAAAAGAAGGTAGTTTGACCTTTTTTTTATATTTTTGCAGATTATTATTGAAAATAGTATGCTATGAAAAAATATATCCTTGCGGTTTTCGTGTTTCTATTGTCTTTAGGTACTGCTTTTGCGCAAAAGTCGGAAATTGGAGCTTTTGTCGGCACGTCGTTTTACATTGGCGATTTGAGTCATTCCACTATTTTTTCCGAATGCGGTATTTCCGGTGGTGTGGTTTATCGATATAATTTCACTCCCCGTTGGGCTTTGAAAGCCAACATTATTTTTGCGGAAGTGCACGCCAGCGATGCCAAAAGTAATGGCAACTATGAGCGAAACTTGAGTTTCAAGTCCCCAATTACGGAACTTTCTGTTCAGGCCGAGTTGAATTTTCTGAAAATCTACAACCAAAAAGGATATAATCGTTTTTCTCCCTACGTCTTTGCCGGTGTGGCTGTTTTTTCGTTCAATCCACAGGCGGAATATAATGGAAAAACATACGATTTGCAGCCAATGGGAACGGAAGGTCAAGGATTGGATCCTTCCAAAAAGGAATATGCACTTTGTAGTTTTGCGGTTCCTTTTGGCATCGGCTTAAAAGTTAATATTGGTCGTTTTGTCTCCATTGGAGCAGAATGGGGAATGCGCTTTACCTGTACCGATTATTTGGATGATATCAGCTCGACTTATCACGATAATGCCGACTTGCGTTTTAAACGCGGAGATATTATGGCCAACTTGGCCGATAGATCTCCTGAAATTGGCGGAGCCGTTCACGAAGCTGGTTCGCAACGCGGCAATTTCAATACTACCGATTTCTATTCGTTCTGTGGTGCCACCGTCACTTTTAAGATTGGAAATGAAAGCAGGGTTTGCGATATCAAACACAAGGAAAGTGTACGTCATAAATTAGGAAGAAAGAGATAATATTATATGGAAAATATTATAAATCAAATAGATAAATCTCGTATTCCATCCCACATCGCCATTATTATGGATGGTAATGGCCGTTGGGCTCAAAAACAATCCCAGCAACGTATTTTCGGTCATCAGCACGGCGTTGAAGCCGTGAGAAGGGTAATTGAGGCCGCCGCACAGGCCGGCGTGAAATTTCTGACGCTTTACACCTTTTCTACGGAAAATTGGAATCGTCCCAAGGAAGAAGTGGATGCATTAATGTCCTTGCTTGTTAAAGCAGTGCATACCGAATTGGAAAAATTGAAAAAAAACAACGTTCGCTTGAAGGCCATAGGCGACTTATCGGCCTTGCCCCAAACCTGCTATGAGGAATTGCAAAAGGCGTTGAACGAAACTGCCGACGACACGGGGCTAACCGTGGTGCTTGCCTTGAGTTACAGCGGAAGGACAGAACTTGAAAACGCTGTCAGACAAATTGCAGAAAAGGTGGAAAAAGCCCAGCTGAAAGCTTCGGAAATTTCTGTTCAAACCATTCAAAACCATTTGTACGACGATACTATTCCAAATCCTGATATTTTAATTAGAACGGGTGGCGAATGCCGAATAAGCAATTTCTTGCTATGGCAAATCGCCTATACCGAAATGTTCTTCTTGCCTGTGATGTGGCCGGATTTTCAAAAAGAAGATTTGTGGCAGGTAATCTATGATTTTCAATCACGTGAACGCCGCTTTGGAAAAACGGGGGAACAAGTCCGTTCCCATTAATTTTTTCCGTATATTTGCAAGCTATATTATTAAAATAGGATGAAACTGAAAAAACAATTTGTCTTGGTCGTCATCTTCTTATTATCTATTTGTGGATTAAGAAGTTATGCTCAGGTCATTGTCTCTTCTGAAGAGGCAGGCGCACCTATTCAAATTGATTATTTGGTACCTAAAAAATATGAAATTGGAGGAATTACCTCTTCCGGTAATGCTAATTTCGATCCTCGAATGCTCAATTTTGGTGTGGGAAGCGTCATAGAAATTCCCGGTGACGATATCTCAAAGTCTATTAAGCGACTGTGGAATTCGGGCTATTATGAAAATATCGACATTACCATCACGAAAGTAATTGATAACGTGGTGTTCCTTAATGTTTATTTGGAAGAACGTGCCCGCCTCGTGGCTTTCGGCTTTAAGGGAACCACCAAAAACGAGGAAAATGAAATCCGTGAGAAAATCAAGTTGACCCAGGGCAATATTGTCAATGACAATATGAAGAGAACCTGTATGAACATCATCACGGATTATTACGTGGAAAAGGGTTTCTACAATTGTCAGGTGGATGTCCAGGAAAGCCAAGATGAAAAAATTTCCAAGGGCGTTCGCTTGTTGTTTAACATCAATAAGGGTAAAAAAGTCAAGATTGCCAAGATTACCATTAACGGAAACAAAGAGGTGTCAAAGGCCAAGTTGATGAAGGCAATGAAGGAAACCAAGGAAAAGTTGAAGTTTTGGCCCTTCTACAAAATGGATACGGCTATCGCTTATTGTTTCAAGCATCCTGGCTATTACCAGTCTAAAGATATCTTGGAACATTTGGACGATTATTTTTCAGACCGTGTTCACCTGCGTATCTTTAAGGCCTCGAAATTTATTGAGGAATCATACGAAAGCAATAAAGTGGCCCTGGTTAATAAATACAACGAACTTGGTTATCGTGACGCATATATTATCAGCGATTCCGTGTATCTGAAGGGAAATAATATTTACATCGATATTAATGTCAATGAAGGTCACAAATATTATTTTAGAAATATTTCTTTTGTCGGAAATACAAAATATCCATCTTCTACATTGAGCAAGTTGTTGAACATCAACAAAGGCGATGTTTATAATCAGACGCAGTTGATGAACAATTTGAATAACCCTATGCAGAATGACGTGGGTAACGATGTCAGTTCTTTGTATATGAATGACGGATATTTGTTTTTCCAGGCCAATCCGGTGGAAGTCCTTATCGAAAACGATTCTATTGACATTGAAGTCCGTATTAGGGAGGGAAAACAGGCACGCTACAATAAAATTTCCATTACGGGGAACACGAAAACCAACGACAATGTCATTATGCGTGAAATCACGACCATTCCAGGCCAGTTGTTCAATCGTGCCGACATTATTAGAACGCAGCAGGTGCTGTTGTCGTTGGGCTATTTCAATCAGGAAACGATGAATGTGGTTCCCAAGCCCAACGAGGCCGATGGAACCGTTGATATTGAGTATGTGGTGGAGGAAGCGTCTTCCGACCAGTTGTCTCTGTCGGCAGGTTATGGTGCCGGTACTTTCGTTATTAGTGCGGGTATTACTTTTAATAATTTCTCTTTCAAGAAGTTTTTCAAGAAAGATGCTTGGACTCCTATTCCCGGTGGTGATGGCCAGCGTTTGTCTTTCCAGGTTTCCACCAATGCGAAGTATTATCAAAACTACAGCTTGTCGTTTACCGAGCCGTGGCTTGGTGGCAAAAAACCTATTTCCTTGACCGCGGGCGTTTATTATCAGGTACAAAGCGACGGTACAAAGCGAACGGTAGATAATCACGTTGAAATCAGGACAATCGGTGCTTCTTTGTCCATTGCCCGTAAAGTGAAATGGCCTGACGATTATTTCCAGATATCGCATACATTGTCTTATCAGCGTTATCAGGTGCAGAACTATGGATACTTTATTTTCTCAACGGGTTACGCCAATAATTTGAGCTATATTTTCACTTTGGCGAGAAGTTCGGTGAGTGCTCCCATTTATCCGCGCGAAGGTTCGGAAATTATGTTCTCTGTCCAGTTGACTCCGCCGTATTCATTATTTAATAAGGGTGCGGATTACTCAAGTATGACGGCACAGGAAAAATATAGATGGTTGGAATTCCATAAATGGAAATTCAATATTTCCTGGTACACGCGTATCGTGGAGAATTTTGTCTTGTTTGTAAGAATGAAGATGGGATTTATGGGATTCTATAATAAGCAAATCGGTTATTCACCATTTGAAAGATTCTATTTGGGCGGTGATGGTTTGTCAACCTATACAATGATGGATGCTCGCGAAGTCATTGGTATGCGTGGTTATGACGATTCTTCACTGTCTCCCTATGTCGATGGTGCGGAAGTTGGTGGTTCCGTCTATAACAAGTTCACTGCCGAATTGCGTTATCCTATCACGCTCAACCCAAGTGCGACCATTTACCTGTTGGCATTTGCGGAAGCCGGTAAATCTTGGTTAACGGCTCGAGAATACAATCCGTTCAAAATGTACAAGTCTGCCGGTGTCGGCGTGAGAATCTATCTGCCAATGTTTGGTTTGTTGGGATTTGACTGGGGTTATGGCTTTGATGAGGTGCCCGGCTTACCCAACGCTAATAAGGGAAGATTCCATATCTCAATAAACTCTTCGATTGATTAATAGTCTATACAATATATTTCGTGTTAAAATCGTTATCAATAATTAAAAAGTAAATACTATGAAAAAGATTTTTTTAACTGCAGTTTTAGTGGCTTTAGTTGCTTTCCCACTCTTTAGTCAAAAGTATGCTTATATCGATTCTGAATACATTTTGTCCAATATGCCTGATTATATTGAAGCACAGGCAGAATTGGATCGTTTGGCCGTTGAATGGCAAAACGAAATCGAAGTTCAATTCAGATCTATCGATTCTATGTATAAAAAATATCAGGTTGAAGCCATCACGCTTCCTGAAAAAATGAAAAAAAATAGAGAAGACGCCATTATCGCTGCCGAACAAGCCGCAAAAAATTTGCAAAAGAAACGTTTTGGTACCGATGGTGACCTTTTCAAGAAAAGAGAAGAATTAGTAAAACCTATCCAAGACAGAGTGTTTTCCGCCATTGAAGAATATGCCAAGGATCGTGGTTTCGCTTTTGTTTTCGACGTGGCTGGCGATATGACCATTGTGTATGCTGATGCCAAATGGGATATCAATGATCAAATTATGCAGAAATTGGGAATCACGCCCAATGATAATTCAGAAAGTGAAGAATAAAAGTATTAATTAATATAAAGTATAGTTATAAGAATGAAAAAGATTTTATTGTTAGTTGCCGTTATCTGTGGTATTTCGGTATGTTCTCTTCAAGCTCAGTCACAAGGAAAGTACGGGCACGTCAATTCAGGTGAAATATTACAAGCTATGCCAGGTGTTGATTCGTTACAGATTAAATTAAAGGCCTTCACTACCGAATTAGAGGAACTTTATCAGGGTATGGTGGAAGAATTTCAGGCAAAAAAAGATAAATTTGACAGGGAAGCCGGAACAATGAGTTCTTCTGTAAGACAAATCAGGGAAAAGGAATTGGTTGACTTGCAATCTCGTATTCAAGAATTTCAAAGCGGTGTTCAAACGGATATTGAAGAAAAACAATATGAATTGGCCAAACCTTTCCAAGATAAAATCCAGGAAGCCATTAATCAGGTGGCCAAGGAAAACGGATTTTCCTACATATTTGATACACAAGTGCTTCTCTTTTATGACAATGGCGTCGATGTGACTCCTATGGTAAAAGCTAAACTGGGTATTAAAAAATAATAGCGTATCATTATGAAAAAAACATTCATTATTTTATTTGTTATTGCCATTTTGTGCCCGGTTTCCACGTTTGCTCAGCAAAAAGTGAAATTTGGACATATCAATTATGGTGAAGTTATTAAGGTAATGCCCGGCATAGATTCTGTGCAAAAACTCGTCGAAGATTTTCAGGCCGATTTGCAGGCCACTGGCGAAGAAATGGCCAAGGAATTTCAGAAAAAGCAAGAGGAATATCAACAATTAGGTCAAAAAGGTGCTTCTGCCGCCGTCATTAAGATTAAAGAAGACGAATTGACCAAGATGTATCAAAGAATACAGGATTTTACCCAATCTGCCGAACAGGATATGCAGGCCAAGCAAATGGAATTGCTGAAACCTTTCCAGGATAATCTGCTGGCAGCTGTAAAGGAAGTCGCCAAAGAACACAATTTTACCTATATCTTTGACACTTCAACACTTACTTATTATGCTCAGGGCGAAGATATCACTCCTCAGGTGAAACAAAAACTGGGTATTAAATAATTAGTTTAGACTTATTTTTTGTGTGTCATAATGTCCAAAACCAATTCATCGGTTTTGGACATTCCTTTTGTACCGATGGCATTCATATTCCGGATGCATTGGTCAACGTCGTTTTCAATAATGCCTTCAATGGAGGAAACACTTTTGTTTTCCAAAGCTAACATAGAGGATAAGATGGCTGTGGAAACACCGGTGGCCACTTTCAGGGAGCAGCTGGCCTTGGCACCGTCACAAATCATACCAGTAATATTGGCAATCATATTTTTGACGGCGAATGCGATTTGTTCGTAATTACCATCCATAAGGTAGGTTAGGCCGCAAGCAGAACCTGTCGCGGCAACGACGCAACCGCATAACGGCGACAAACGGCCGAAACTTTGCTTAATGTAAATGACAGTCAGATGACTCATAATCAGAGCTCTAACTAATTTATCCTTGCTTTTCCTTCTTTCTTGCGCATAGACAACCACCGGCATAGTGGCTGCAATACCTTGGTTGCCGCTGCCCGAATTGCTCATAACCGGAATGATTTCGCCGGCCATACGGGCATCACAAGCCGATGAGGTAGCCGATAAAATCTTGGCATACAGACTGTGTTGTCCAAAGAATTTCTTTTTGGGTTGGTGAAGAATGGTTTTTCCCAATGCGTGGCCGCATCCCTTTGACATTCCTAATTCTGCCGCTTTTGAATTCAGTTTGGCAGCTTCAAGAATAAAACTGATTTCCTTGTATGGTGCCGTTGTCGCAAAATCATATATTTTGCGTAAACTGAGTTCAACGGTATTTTTATTGTTGGCAGTTGCACAAACTTGACTTTGGTCTAATAAAGTCTTGCCGTTTTTGGCAATGAAGCTGAAGTGGGTATGCTCGTGCGAAATAATGACTGTGGCATTGTTTTTCCCGTTTTTAACCGTAATTTCAATATAGAGTTTTTCTTCCGTATCCTTTTTTTGACCAATATGAATTCGTTGTTCCTGAATATATTGTTTCCCTTGTTCAACGGCTTCGGGAGTAGTGTCTTTTAAAACTTCCAAGAGATATTCTGACTTGCCAACCAACGCTCCCAAGGCGATGGCGATGGGAAGACCGACCATACCTGTGCCGGGAATACCAACGCCCATAGCATTTTTGAGCATATTTCCGCTTAATAAAACGTCAATTTGTTCAGGAGTTGTTCCTAAGGTTTCTGTAGCTTTGGCTACGGCTAAAGCTACGGCGATGGGTTCGGTACAGCCAATGGCAGGAACTACTTCCTGTTGGATTAAGGCGATGATTTGCTCTCTTTCGTTTTTAGTCATTATGCTTAGAATTTTAAATTTACAAAAATAAGCTATTAATGAATGTAAAAATGTGAAAAAATCTTAACTTTGCATTTCCAAAAATTCGATAAGATGAAAACTTACAATTTTGATGAAATTATTGACCGAAAACATAGCAATTGCGTGAAATACGACGGCTATCAGGATATATATGGAGCGGATGGGCTTATTCCATTATGGGTGGCGGATATGGATTTCAAGACTCCAGATTTTGTTTTTGATGCTATCAAGGAACGCCTCAATCATCCGGTGTTGGGATATTTTATTCATTCTGATGGTTTTTATCGCTCGATTATTCAATGGATGGAGCGTAGGCATCAATGGCAAGTTGAAAAGGACTGGATCTATTTTGCTCCAGGTATTGTTCCCGGTTTGGCTTTTCTTGTTCAGGCCTTTACTGCCCCTGGTGATAAGGTGCTGTTGCAGACGCCCGTATATCACCCATTCTACTATGTCGTTCAAAATCAAAATCGGGAAATTGTCCGTAATCCCTTGCATTTGGTAGAAGATCATTTTGAAATGGATTACGAAGATTTGGAAGCCAAGTTGAAGGCGGGAGTTAAGATGATGATTCTTTGCAATCCGCATAATCCGCTGGGCCGCTGTTGGACCAAGGAAGAATTGCGTAAGGTGGGCGAACTTTGCCTGCAATATCATTGTCTGCTTGTGTCCGATGAAATTCATTCCGACTTGATGATGCCGGGTTACAAGCATACCCCGGTGGCTAATATTTCTAAGGAAATCGCAGAAAATACCATTACTTGCATGGCGCCGAGTAAAACTTTTAACATTGCCGGTTTGGCCACGTCTGAAATTATCATCCCTAATGAAAACTTACGTAAACAGTTCGAAAAAGTAATGTACGACGGCGTGCATCTATTTGTGGGAAATATTTTTGGAGAATTGGCATTGGAAGCTTGTTATACTTACGGAGAAGAATGGTTGGAACAATTATTAGTCTATTTAAAGAAAAATGTGGATTTTGTTCAGCAATATATAAAAGAAAATTTGCCGGAAATAAAGACTTTCCGTCACGAGGCGACTTACCTTCCCTGGCTTGATTTCAGCGGTTTTCGGATGAGCCACGAGGAATTGTTCCGCAAATTGGCAGATCAGGCTCGTGTGGCCCTAAATGACGGCCAAATCTTTGGAGAAGAAGGACGCTGCTGCTTTAGAATTAACGTGGCTTGTCCCAAATCAACATTGGAAAAAGCAATGGAACAAATCAGGACTACCTTTCATCCATAATCTTGTTCTTTAATTCGATTAAATCTTGCTCCATCGCGATTTTGTCGATGACTTTTTTAATAATGATATCTAATTCACTACCTTCTGAATAATCGGCAGGAGCAATGTAGTCCGCACGTTTATGTCGTATGATTTCCAGGCAGATTTCGCGGGGTGAGCGACGTGGACCCGCAGGTCTCTTGGCATCCGGATTATAGACGGCTATGGTATTGCCGCCTTGCATTTTTACCATTTTCATCGCTGGGACGTCTGTTTCGCCGTCCCCGAGATAAATCATATTGGAAAAGGGAACGGGTTTTTCGTCTTCCGGTACGATTTTGTTAATCAGCGTGTTATCGTAGGAATTATTGATACCCTTGTTGATTCTGAATAAAAATTGGGTTTTATTAGTATAGTTTACGGCAAGGGCTGGCCAGCAAGCCACGCCATTTTTATCGTATTGAAATCCAGAGGCATAAATATTCTTGAAATACTTGGCAATGGAAGTTCCTTGGACAAATTCTCGAAGACCTGAAGAAATAATGTGATGCTCTAAAGTAAGATTTTTGGTTTTCGCATATTGATTCATTCGCTCAAAATACGTCTCCACGCCTTTGAAAAAGGTGATATGTTCGCCATATTTGATGAAGGTGTCCTTGTGGATGGAAATATTTTTTTCTTTGGCTTTTGTCAGCATCAAATAGAGGTAAGCCAATACTTCATCCATATCGTTGTCTTTGGCCACTTGGTTGGCCTCCGCCCAAAATTCCCCTTTATCCATATTGATGTCTGGAATGAAGTTGTATTCCTGCATATTGCCGGCAGCAAGGGTTCCGTCGAAGTCGTAGGCGATGGCAATAGTTCTTTTACTTTTCATAACAAAGTGTGTATTTGTATATTAAATTGCAAAATTACACAAATTAATGTAAATAAGGATTCAAAAGGCAAAGATACTGCGTCTGACACAAAACCGAAATATCTAATTAATTGTTATTCAGTGTGTTATAAATACATTTTTGAAATTTTTTTGATGATTTTTGACATAAAAATAGTCGCTTTTTAATTCTGCCTTTTTTTGTTGAAATTTTTCTTGCTTTGAAATTTGGCAGTTTTGGTGAATTTTTCAAAGAATTGAGTATCTTTGCAGACGATAAAACGTTAAAAGGCAAAAATATTTTGTCTTTCTCATTTTGAAATGTGAATATGTTAAACCTAAATTTTAAATTTATGAAATCAGTTTGTTCAAAATTAATGATGATTCTACTGTCTGTTGCCTGTTGCACTTTAGTTTCCTGCAAAAAGGAAGAGGTTAAAAAAGATAACACTACTCCTCCAAGTGAAGAACCTACTCCGGTTTTATCCTTTGTGGGAACCTATGACTTAAAAGTTGTCACCGATAGTCTCGGCAGTGATGGAACTTGGTATTCTCGTGAGTATTATGAAACAATGACTGGCAAACATGAAGGACCTTTTTATGGTCGTTTGACTATCACCCAAGAGAATGCCAGCACATTTAAAATTATTGGTAAAGTGTTGGTTGGTACAGATAGTATGGAGTATTATAATACAACGGCAGTTTTAGATGCTAATGGAAATTTGCTTCCTGAACCTAGTACATTGGTTAGTGATTTTACACACCATTTTACATACGGACCTATTGCTCTTCAAAATCCGCTTGTGTTTCGTACCGAACGCCATGTTCCCACGTATGATATGGATTGGGGTTATATCATGACCAACACGGCAACCAAAAGACAATAAAAATTGACAAGATATGATTCAATTTACTTCTGAAGACCTGCACTTCATCCAAAGTCGCGGTAGCAATCCTGATGCCGTACAGCAACAGTTTTCCTTCTTTGAAAACGGTTTCGACTTTGCCAGTTTAGACCGGCCCGCCACCATCGACGACGGCATCGTCGCTCTTGAAGAGGAACAAATCGAAGAATTGGCTGGTGACTACGAAAACCTCATTAAAGAGAAAATCGTCACCAAATTCGTTCCCGCCTCCGGCGCCGCCTCAAGAATGTTCAAGGAATTGTATTCTTATCTTGAGAATGATAACGAAGAAGTCGCCTCTAAGGCAAAAAATTTCCTCTCCAAACTGGAAAAATTTGCCTTTTATGATGATTTGTGTCGGGTTATGGCCAATGACGGCTATCATTTATCGGATGAAATTGCCAAGCAAAATTATCCCTTAATTGTTCGTTATATCCTTAATGCTGAAGGACTTAACTACGGAAGTCAACCTAAAGGCCTGCTGAAGTTTCATCGCTATGACAACGGTTGCCGTACCGCAGTGGAAGAACATTTGGTGGAAGCCGCCCAATATGCGCAAGCCGCCAACCACATTTGCCGCTTGCATTTCACGGTTTCCCCACAGCATCAAAGTGGGTTTGAAGCTTTGTTGTCCCAAGTACTGCCCCATTACGAACAGCGCTTTGGCGTGAAATACGATATTTCGTTCTCTATTCAGAATCCAGCCACCGACACTTTGGCGGCAGAACTTGACAATCAGCCGTTTAGAGACGAAAACGGGCATTTGTTTTTCCGTCCCGGCGGACACGGCGCGTTGATTGGAAATCTCAACGATATCCGGTCCGACATCGTCTTTGTCAAAAATATTGACAATGTTATCACGGAAGACAAGGCCGCAACAACCTTCCTCTACAAAAAGGCATTGGCTTCCTATTTGATTGAATTACAGAACAAGACTTTCCATTATCTGAAGAAGATCGAAAACGGTGATTTTGATGAAATGGATTTGTGCGAAATGCTTGATTTTGCCTCCACTGAATTGATGATCAACGTGGATGACGATCCTTCAGCAGAAGCCCTGTTTGAAAAGATGAACCGTCCGATTCGTGTTTGTGGTATGGTGAAGAACGAGGGCGAACCCGGCGGCGGCCCCTTCTGGATTATCAATGATGAAGGCGAGGAAAGCTTACAGATTGTGGAGTCTTCTCAAATGGACAAAAACGACGAAGAGCAAATGGCCATTGCACGTCAAGCCACCCATTTCAATCCTGTAGATATGGTCTGTGCCTTTAAAAATTACAAAGGTGATTTTTTCAATTTGAAAGATTATGTGGATGAAAATATGGGCTTTATCTCTTCCAAATCGTATGGCGACAGAACGCTGAAAGCGATGGAGCTGCCTGGTTTGTGGAACGGAGCCATGGCAAAGTGGATTACCGTTTTTGTGGAAGTTCCCTTAGCCACCTTCAACCCTGTCAAGACCGTTTTTGATTTGGCAAAAAGATAAGACGAAGAAAACGAATGTGTGTTATAAGTTAACGCATTAGTTATTATTTTACGTTCAAACGAAAGCGTCGGAACTAATGGACACCCTAACGAGATAATAAAATATATTTGCTACATATTTTGTAGCAAATTAGAGGATATGACGTTTAAACACCTAATTTGAAGACTATGACGGTGCAGGATACAAATATGGAAGCATTGAGCGATTCAACAAATAAAGTGCAGTCGGATGTGGCAAATAGCGATTCTTTATTTCAGGGAATCGTTCAACTAATTGCGCAAACGAGCCATAAGGTTGCTGTTTCGCTAAACGCGGAAATAAGCCGTCTTTATTGGAGTATCGGTAACTATATTACTACACAAGTCCGTTATGAAACCTATTCTCAGTATGGAGGGCAAATTCTTGCGACATTGTCGAAAAGATTAACAGAAAAATTTGGAAAGGGCTATACCTACACCGCACTAACGAGAATGGTAAAAGTTGCACGAAAATATCCAGACGTGTCAATGTTTGCAACACTGTCGCAAACATTGAGTTGGAGTCATTTTGTTGAATTAGCTTCCATTGAAGAAACTACAAAACGACTATTTTATCAACAAATGTGTTTGTCGGAGCATTGGAGTTTGAGGGTTTTGCGACAAAAGCAAGATACTATGCTTTACGAACGTTCTATGATTGCCACAAAATCTGAAACGGAAATTTCGGAGCAACTAACGAAAATTAATGATGAAAACATAACTCCGGATGTTGTATTCAAAAGTTCGTACGTCTTAGATTTTTTAGGGCTTTCAGGAATTTTCTCAGAAAAAGAGCTTGAAAATGCCATTATCAGCCAGTTGGAAAACTTTATTTTGGAATTAGGACAAGGTTTTGCTTTCTTAGAACGACAAAAAAGAATGTCCATTGACAGTATTGATTATTATTTGGATCTTCTTTTTTATCATCGAAAGCTAAAAAGGCTAGTCGCTATCGACTTGAAATTGGGCAAATTCAAACCTGAATACAAAGGACAGATGGAACTTTATCTCAAATATTTGCAGAAACACGAGATGCAATCTGGTGAGGAAACACCTATCGGACTTCTTTTATGCAGTGAAGGAAACACTGAACATATTGAACTGATGATGCTTGACGAAGAAAACATCAAAGTTGCTCAATTTCTAACCTATCTTCCCGATAAACAGTGGTTTATCGATAAATTAAACAAGGCTATTAGTATTGCTCAACAATATCTGACAGAAAATAAATAAAATATTATCTTTACAAAACAAAAAATTGTTGAATATCGAACCTCCTCAATTAATAATGAACGATATATTGACTATTACGGCAGCAGAGTATCTGCACGATTATGTGCTTCGTTAACATTCAGTAACGGAGAAATTAAAAAAACTTGATTTCTGCCGCATCCACAAAATGATTCGGCGTGGCTTTGCCGATACCTTCCAGCATCGTGATATTGATGCGCCCACTCTCATTCTTTTTGTCATACTGGCAGAATTTCACTGTCGTTGCCCAATGGATGGCTTTCCACAATGATTCGCCGTCAAACAGTCTGAAAATCACGTTTTTGATTTCACAATATTCTGCTTCGGACAAAAAACCGTGCTGCCACGACAAGTTGGCTTCCGCCACACAGCCCATCGCCACGGCATAACCATGCAAAATGGGCTTTTCGGTAGACATTAGGCTGCTTTCGATGGCATGGCCGAGCGTGTGTCCAAAATTCAAAATACGGCGCGTGCTGAGGTCGTATAAATCCCTATCCACCACTTCCTTTTTGAAGTCAATGCAAAAATCAATCCATTCTTTCTTAATATCTTGAAAATGAATAGATTGCATATTTTTTATTTCATTCCACAAGCTTTTGCTACCTATCAGCGCGTATTTTACCAATTCTCCAAAACCATTGAGTAATTGTTCTTGGGGTAATGTTTCTAAGAATCTAAAGTCAATGATTACGTCTTTGGCCTTGTTGATTGTTCCCACCGAGTTTTTCACCTGGTTGAGATTGATGCCGTTTTTACCGCCAATGGCAGCGTCTATCATTCCCAATAAACTTGTTGGCACATTGATAAATGGGATTCCACGCTTGAAAGTAGATGCCACGAAACCTCCCAAGTCGCTGATAATGCCTCCGCCCCAATTGATAATCAGACTTTGTTTATCCAATTGATGGTCCAAAAGCTGCTGCCATAGAAAAGCCGCCTGTTCTATAGATTTATTTTGTTCTTGTGCGTCAATGCGGAAAATAATCTTTGGAATTTTAGGGTAAATAGAATCCAAATAATGTGGAAACAGTTGTTCTACTTTTGGATCGGCAATAACAGCAATTTTGTTGGGGGTAAACATCTTTTATTTATTGTTTTGTAGAGACGCGGTGTACCACTATCAATTCTCCTCCTATTAAGGAGGGGTGGCCGCAGGCCGGGGTGGTTAAATACACGCCACAAAAATTTGTAGAGACGTGGCATGTGAGGCGAACCCTAAAAGTTGGACTGTTTATTAATAAGTTTATTCCTGTAATTA
>JAKSMG010000015.1 GCA_024400755.1 Bacteroidales bacterium
AACTCGAAAATCAACTGTCTAAGCAAAAGCCAGTGGATAATTCTGCAGAAATCACTCGTTTAACCAACTTGATTTCACAAAAAGACAAGAGAATCAAGGAACTCGAAAATCAACTGTCTAAGCAAAAGCCAGTGGATAATTCTGCAGAAATCACCCGTTTGAACAATCAGATAGATCAAAAAAACAAACGAATCAAAGATCTTGAATCAATAATTGAAGAAAAAAATAAAGAAATTAAAGCCTTGAATAACGTGATCGGAGGCAAAACCAACAAATAACAGTCTCAATTCAAAAAACCAACAATTATGTTTAAAATATTCACTAAATGGTTCAATAACAAACAAGAAGGGGTGCCTTCTTTGGACGACAGAGAAGCCCTGTGTCGCAATATCCGCCTTACGCTCAACAAAGTTGTCGAAGAAATAGATACGACAAAAGGTAAACAAGTAGTTGTGTGGCTCAATTGTGACCAACCATTTGTTTTCGAGCAATACAACACCAAGGACTATCGAGACCTGATTCTCAATGATTTGTCTAATATGAGGGATTATAAGTTCGAACTGGTGAAATTCGAAAGGGGCATACCACCCGAAGGACGACATGCCTTCAAAATATGTGACAACGATCTTGAGTATCTGGAGGTGGTAGATTGTGATGTAATTCAACCCTCCTTAACCCGAAATGCCATCATTCGGTTTATTGATGGCAAAGTTTCTCCTCTTCAAAAGGAATATGTGCTATCGTCGGATATGATCACAAGCGGAAAAATTCCAGCTTACAATATTGGTCGAGGGAACTTCACTCAGAAAAAAGGTGTTTTCCGGGAGAATTACATTGTTTTTGATGACAGCCTTGATTCACCCCTGCTTGAACACAACCGTTGTGTGAGCCGGAACCATGCCCATATCGGGTTTGATGCGACTAAAGGATTCATCTTTCAAGTGGATGAGGGTGGCGCAAGACCTGGTAAAACAGTCCTGATAAATGGAGGAAGGCAAATAGATTGCAATTGTGTATATACCTCATTCCAATTACGGGACGGTGACAAGATTATCGTGAAAAACAGTGATGAAATAGAAACGATTTTGATTTTTAACGAGTTAAACAATTAATATTATGGATATTATGAGAAATTTGTCCATTGACCCTGATGGACTATCACAAGCAAGACCCGAAAGGGTGACTATAGGATATATCAAGAAAAATTTGGGGAAGATGTTCAAACAAGAGATGGATTGGGAGTCTGACGATGATACCAGCGAGTTGATTTTCCCAACATCATTTCACATTATGATGCATCCGGATGACTATCAGGCCAGGATAGCCTTTTTTGAAAGATGGGGACCGATTATCTTGGCAAGAATTTACAGTATCATAAGAAGAAAAAAAAATTGGGTGGAATTCAAGCATAGGGTGATGGGTTATTTTGGGAAAAAGTATCCCGGAGTGAAATATACGCCAACGGATGCAAGATGGTGTGTCCAGTTTGCCCCTGTAGGAACGGGTGACAACTTAGGAAGGGGGAAAATCAATCCGATATTAAGTTACACCATACCCTTCAAAATTGAATATGCTCAAAATTCTCCGAGAATAGTGCACAACCCCAACAGCACGTTGATGACACGTGACCCTGAAACCAAAGCATTGAAGGAACTGGCTTTGGATTCCTCTCAGATTCTGGGAGAAGGGATTAGCATTTACATGTTTGACAATAGCTTACAGAACAATCCCTCTGCTATAAGTGGCGTGTACTCTAACACACAGAACTCTAACAAGAAAAAAGAATTGGCTACATTGCAGTGGGATAATCTTGAGTGGTCGATGTATGATACTTATATAGAGATTTCCGGCAGCGAAGAGACTCGCAATGAATCACACATCCTCAAACTTAACAGCAAAAAAGTAAAACGAACTCATGTTGTAATCCAATATAAGGACAATGGCTTTCAACTGGCAGCATGGGGACCAACAATGCTTAATGAAAGGTATGTGGATTTGAGTATTGACACTACCCATGTTAAGTGGGAAAAGTTGAATCCGAAATCCACCATCGTTTTGAACAATGCCATAGTTATTAGATTTAAAGCAAATACCGATTTGATATGAAGAAGGATAGTGAAAAAATAAGGTTTTTCGGCAAAACCGATGTTGGAAGACAACGCACCAACAACGAAGATGCATTCGTGGCTGAACAATTGGACGAAAACACGGTCCTTGCTGTTGTGATTGACGGTATTGGTGGCTACGAAGGCGGAGAAGTGGCGGCGGAAATCGCCCAGAGGGAAATTCCCTCTTATCTGAAAGAGTTTAACCGTGGCGAGCGCCTTGAGTTATTGAAGCAGGCGGTTGTTTGTGCTAACAACGCTATTTACGACCGTCGGCGTTTTGATACGGCACGGCCTCACATGGGTTGCGTACTCACTTCTGCCTTGATAGATGCAAACCGCAAAGTGATTGACATGGTACACGTGGGAGATACTAGACTGTATCAGTTTCACCAAGGGAATCTTCGCAAGCTCTCACACGATCACTCTTTTGTGGGATATTGTGAGGAAAAATACGAGCTGACTGAGGAGCAGGCTATGCACCATCCCCGGCGTAATGAAATCAGTAGGGCAGTGGGAGAGGGACAACATGGGGTTAGCGACCTTGGTTTTCTGGAAGCAGAAGAGTTTACATTGTTGCCCAATTCTACCTTCTTGCTATGTTCCGATGGCTTGACAGATTTGGTCACTTCTCACCATATTCTGGAAATATTAGAGCAACCTCTTTCGCTTGAAGAAAAAGTGCAGGCATTGATTGATGCTGCCAACGAAGCAGGTGGGAAGGACAATGTGACAGTGGTTCTTGTAGAATATCAGGTAGAGGAAGAGGTGATTCAACAGCAAGAAGAGACAATATCTGAAGCAATGAAACAGGAGGGTGAAAAACCAAAACCTAATGAAAGTCAATCCTGTAAGAAATGCAAAAAGGACATGATACTCGGAATTGTTGCTTTTTCCATCGTGACATTGTTATTACCTTGCCTTGCTCTGTGGTATCAACAAAAAAAGCAGAAGGCTTCAAACAAAGAATCCGATTCAGAACAAGTGATGCCGACAGATTCCTTGTGGGAAGATAACATGGAAGTGAAAGAGTTCACCTTTATGTATGATGTGGATAGCGACCATCCGTGGAGCTGTTACTTAAGCAATGATTCGAATTATGTGTTGCGATTAGAGAAATTGTATGAAGATTCTTTGGGTTGCTCATACAGAGCGTTGATATTTGAACCTGAATATTGGTACAGAGGGGCAATGCGCTATCCTCCACTCGGTGAAGAGCCAACGTACGTTGGGTATGGCACCGACTATTATGATGGTTATAAAAATCAGTACCTGGAACTCTCCTTCATCAGAGGCGACATAGGTCGGACAGGCGACGCCTACGCTTTCGTTTTGTCTGGTCATGTTTCGAATTGGGATTCAGTGCTTACCTCCAATCCAGTTCCTGTTCCATGGTTGAGCGATGAAGATGATTATGAAATTACATTCAAGAAACGGGACTGGGAGGAGATTCGAGAATGGTGGGAGGAGAAGCAGGCGAGACGTTCGGCAGGAAGAGATTGAATTATGCGTTGAGAGGGTTAGGAATAGGTGAAAAAGGGAACTGCTGGTCAAATATTTTTTTCATAGTGGCTTGTCAAATAAAAAAAATAATGTATTTTTGCAACGATAAATAAGAACAAGAACCGATGGAGCCGGATGGGATACAACGCGGCGAAAAATTATGAGTGAACAAACAGCAAAATGCAAAGGCTGTCCTAATTACTTTTCAATATCCATTCTCACAAAATTTGGTGGCTATTGTCCCAAATGTTTTAATGAGATAAAAGTAAATGAAAGAGAACGATAGAAGCATAAAATTATTAGGCAAAACCTGCGAAGCCTTAAGAGCAGGATGAAAATTAGTTTATTATGGAAAATTTAAGTATTGACAAGTTAGGTCAAGTGGATTACTCCAAGTATCCTCTAGCCGAGCAACTCAAAGAAAAAGTCGCATTAGAGAAATTCGACATCTTTGCATTTAAGTCTTGTGGCGGAAGTTGCGGAGACTCTAATTGCAGTTGATTGTTTTTCGCAAGTGTATCAAATAAATTGTTTCACAATTTATTTGATACACTGCATTTTTTTTAAGCTATGGGAAAAGAATTGTTGAAAAATGCTGCTCAAGCGTTGAATAATGAACGCTTTAAATTGATATTATATCCCACAGAGAAGTGCGATTTTCGATGCGTATATTGCTATGAGGATCATGTGGGAAAACGTATGTCATTCCAATTGGTCAATAGCATAAAACGTTTTTTAGAGTTCAAGATTCCGCTTTTGAAGTTGTTTGAACTTGAATGGTTTGGTGGTGAACCATTGTTGGAAAAAAGTATTGTCATTGAAATAACTTCTTTTGCACAAACACTTTGCAAAGAATATGGGGTTACTTTTGTTTCTGTGATGACCACTAATGGTTACAATTTAGATTTTGGCACATTTGAACAATTGGTAAATCTTGGAATCAAATCTTTCCAAATCACATTTGACGGAAACAAAGAGAATCACGATAAATATAGGATGTTGGCCAAAAACTCTTCTGAAGGCACTTTTGATAAAATTTGGGACAATCTACTTAATACAAGAAAGAGTTCGCAGCAATTTTCAATAGCTATCAGATGTCATCTAACGGCTATTAATAAAGAAAGTGTCGAGAGTTTGCTACATAAGATTTATGAAACTTTTGGGAATGACACACGATATTTTGTCCATTTAAAAGAAGTTTCTGCATTGGGTGGAAAAAACGACGACAAAATGTGTTTGCTATCTTCAGAAGGAAAAAGAATATTAATGACTGAAATAAAAGAAAAGTATTCTTATTTACAATTCGTAGAAATTGGGAAAGATTATATTTGTTACGCAGCCAGGCCAAATACATTTGCAATCAGATCCAACGGCTCTATAATAAAATGTACGGTTGCTATGAACAGTCCCTTAAACCACGTAGGAAAACTTTTGCCTGATGGAACACTTGATATAGATGCTAACAAATTCTTTTTATGGTCGCAAGGTTTTGATGACATGGATAAACAGAAATTAGATTGTCCGTATTATCATTGTGTTAAAAAGATGGAGTAAAGGTATTACTATGCAAGAAGTAGTTTTAACAAGTTCAGCAACAAGAACAACCTCTATTATAAAGGTCGTCGGAGAATGTTGTAATTTAAAATGTACATATTGCTATTACAATCACATCAATCAGTCTCCCGATAGCAATAAGATAATGTCTGAACACACCATAGAACAATTTATCTCACAATATTTGTCTTTGTTTGATGGTTCTGTTTTTTTTATGGCAAGGGTGGGCACTAAATTTGTTAAGCAGAATGGTTTTAATGTAATACTTTTAGTTTTATGATAGAAGATGAAAATAATTCCTGTTTAGTTGTCGGTCTTTTTTGGTTAATTTTTTGGCCCTTTATATTATTATGGAAACTAATAAAATGGGTAGTGTTTAAAATTTTTAATATTGAAGAATGATTCTTGTACCTCTTTTAATAGTTTGTGTTATTCTCATTGTGATTGGTTTTGCTGCAGGGAAAAGGCATGGCCAATCGAATGAGAATATGTTTAAAGAATTATTTACGATAGGAAAGGTTAGTTTATTACCTGTTATTATTATTGTAGCGATAGCACTTATTTTTTTATTTTTATTGCTTTATCACGGAGAAGTGATAGGTTAAATTGTTATTATTATGGATATTATTCTTGTGTTTTTGGCAATTTCGTTACTAGGATGGTTTTTTTCAATGGCATTTAAGAAAAACCGCAAGAACGCAAAAAAAGAATTTAAGGATGCAGTAAAAGGCGGATTAGGTGCCGGCATAGTGTACTTAATAATATTTGTTGCTTTTATCGCTGTTGTCTGTTTGCTTTTTTTATCCATGTGAAATTGAATTACGCAGACTAGAAAGAGTTTGTTGCAATAAATGAATGCGTCTTAAATCTAAATGTAAATAGAAAACAACTGCAGAAAGATGAAAAAACTGTTTACTGTATTATTTATGTACTTAATGGCTATGTCTGCTAATGCACAGTATGTTGATTTAGGTTTACCAAGTGGTACGCTATGGAAGCAAGAAAATGAAAGCGCAGGCTTTTTCTCTTATGGCGAGGCTATAAGAAATTTTGGTGACAAGTTACCGACAAAGGCTCAATGTGAAGAACTAAAAAAATATTGTACTTGGAACTGGGGATGGACATCTAAATATGGGGAAGGTTACACTGTAACAGGAAGTAATGGGAATCAGATATTTATTCCTGCTTTAAGTAATCGTCCAGCCGAAGCTAACGTTGTATATAATGAAGGTCGTGGCGGATGGATTTGGTCTTCCACATATGAAGAATTTTACGATGCTGGGGAAGATAGAAAAGTTCCTATGCCCTGTGCACTAATGTGTGCATCACATTGTGTTGATGTGATTAATTGCAGAGTGGGTTCCGGTTTATCTGTTCGTCTTGTCAAATAATATTTTAACACCTGTTAGTATTGAATTCTAAAAAAATATTAATATGACAACTGTTGCTATAATTGTGGGTGCTGTAATCGGGTTGGGAATTATTTGGTGTTTTGTCGCACTAATTGACAAATTAAATCGTTGGATAAAAGATGATGACGATGATGATTAAATAGAGTCTCTATAATTGGTGTGTGTCAAATTTTTGAGTAATTTTGCGGGCAATTTAGGTTTTAAATATTATAAATATGTTTACTGTTATTGTTATATTAGGTTTGGCTTGGCTAATTATTTACCCTATTTGGTACTCTAAACACGAGAAAAATCAAGAACGTATAGAAAGAAGTACAACTAACACAAAAGTAGAGGACTATCTATGGTTAATTAGATTGCTGAAGTCAAAAGGTTTTAATCTAAAGGAGAAATCAGGGTTAAATACTCCTCACGTGATTCTGACATTTGAGGGTCAGAATGGTAAAATTGTTAGTATAGACCATGATTATACAGTCCTAGATAAACATCAAGGTAAGTTATATCTGGTCTCTGGAGACAAAAGGCTTCGAACTTATTTTTTTAGAAGTGATGAAAGAGAAAGAGATATAGAACAATGGCTTGGGACATTGTAATATGTATAAAGTTTTTTAAAGAAAATTCATCAAAAAAAAATCAGAGTCAGGCAATAAAAACACGATTTTATGGCTACGAAAGAAACAAACTATTATAAAGGAAATATAGAGGTGAGCAAAGGTGAGTATGAACGCTCTTTTGATTCAAATTCAAACACAGTGACAACAGAAACTGATTGGTGGGGGCGCCAACGTGTTACCAAAACTGATTTATGGGGCACTCACACCCACACGGATAGTGGGTATTCGGGCGATGAAAGTAGTGCAGGTTTGGCTGCACTTGGAGGTGTATTTGGCGCGGTTGCGCTTCCTCTGGTATTGGCAGGAGGAGTAGTGTATGGGACAGGGAAGTTGATTTATAAAATAGTTGAACATCAAAAAGAAAAAAAAGTCGAAAGAGAGTATGTTGAATGGTTAAAGATTCATGGAGCAGAACGAGAACAAAAAGTATTTGATAGCAGAGTAGAGTCAATCCTAAAAAAATATAATCATAAGTTAGAAGAATATCAAGAGTTATTTGACCTCGGGATTTTAACGCAGGGTGAATTAGACGTGCATGTGCAACATTTTATCAAACTTAGTGAGGAAGAAATATCTAAAGAAAAAGAAAACTTAGTACAGAGATTGTTGGAAATGCAAGAAAGAATAAAAAAAGGAAGCAAATAGCATGTCTTTTTGCAAACGCGTATAAATCCATTTCATTGCAGCTGTTTGTCCCAAAAGTCCATTTTTGATAAACGGCACCTTTGCCGCTGTTTTGAATCCAGTCGTTGATTTTTACAATCTTAAAATGAATGAGTTATGAAAAAAATCGTAAAAATACAAAGGAATTGTTTGCTTGTCGTGGTTGTTTTGGCATCCGCGATATTGTTTTCTTGCCAAAACAACCCCAAACAGCCAATGGGATTGGAAAATATGCCCGAGTTTGAGCAGAAATTCCCTCAAAAAAGCATTTGGGTACATCAAGGCCAAAACGACTCCACCGAACTCACTTTCTCTTCTATGGAAGAAGCTGAATGGAAGTTGCAGAAAGCAAAGCCTGACTATGATGATTTTGTGAGGTTCTTGTCATCAGTTCCCGAATCGATGGATTATCCGTTCGATTCACTTTTCCGTAATGGTTCCTTTTGCGGGTTATGTTCTCCTGAAGTCAAATCCAATGATGGAAAAATGCGTTGCTTTAGAGAATATCCTCCTTCGGGTCATGCTGTGCCTCGTATGATTGTTCAATATAGAATTAAAGATGGGGTTCGAGTTGCGGAAGAAGGTTTTCCGTCCGACAATTGCTACTATTGTCTTGCTCCAGATACAGTATTTTCTTTTAGTATAGGAGAATCCACATTGTATCTTGTGTCAGGGTATATTGGTTATACTGGACATGGACATTGTTATGGTTTGATGGCTTATGAACTGGATGCAAAGGATTTTCATCCCGCATTTGTTTTCCATACAGATACCACGTGCGTCGATTATTTGTGGGAACAACATACTTTAAATATAGAAATCTGCTTTAATGCAGACACTGTGTCTAGAAAGGATTTGTTCTATTTTGACAAAAACAAATCTACCATTTATGTTCGAGAGATTGCAAACAAAGAGATGGTTGAAAAATGTGGTTGTATCACAAAAATAACTGACCGCTATTGGAAATATGTTTGGAATGGTAAAGAGTTTGTGGAGAGTGGTTTCGTCCACAAAAAATAATACTTTTGCCGCTGTTTTTCAATCAGTCATTATTAAGTGTAAAAAATTGTTTGGATTATGTTCTATTCACTATTTACCCATTTCATCAACACTTTCCCCGGAGCGAGACTGTTCACCTACATCTCCTTCCGCGCCATCATCGCTGGGGTGCTTGCTCTGTGCATCAGCATCTGGTTCGGAAAGTGGTTCATTCGTTGGATGAAACGTCATCAATTTTATGAAACCCAACGCGATGAGAAAATCGATCCGGCGGGCAAGGAGAAAAAAGATGTCCCGACTATGGGCGGCCTCATCGTCATCGCGGCTATCCTTGTACCCTGTCTGCTGTTGGGCAAACTGTCGAATATCTATATGATTCTGCTTTTGGTCACTACACTGCTGATGGGCGCAATCGGATTTTTGGACGACTATATCAAGACATTCCGCAAGAACAAGGCAGGGCTGAATGGCTGGCTGAAGATTGCCGGGCAGGTGACGCTCGGGCTGATTGTCGGGCTGACCCTTCGTTTCAGTCCCGCAGTGACGATGAACGAAATCGTGAGCAGCAGCATCGTGGACAATACCGTGGTGGTGGAGAAGAGCCCGGAAATCAAATCGACCCAAACCACCATCCCGTTTGTGAAGCACCATAACTTCAACTATGCGGACTTGTTCTCGTGGCTTGGCGAGAAGAACATGTACCGCGCAGGCTGGATCTTTTTTGTGTTGCTGACTGCATTCGTGGTGGCGGCGCTAAGCAACGGGGCGAACCTCAACGATGGGATGGACGGTATGTGTGCAGGCAACTCGGCCATCATTGCCATAGCCCTTTTGGTGTTGGCCTATATGAGCGGCAATGTTGTTTTGACAGAGTATTTCGATGTGATGTATATTCCCGGTTCCGAAGAACTTGTGGTCTTTCTGGCATCATTCGTGGGTGCATTAGTGGGCTACCTGTGGTGGAACGGTTTTCCTGCGCAGGTGTTTCTTGGCGATACGGGCAGCCTTGCCATCGGAGGTGTCATAGGCGTCTGTGCGATGGTCATCCACAAGGAACTGATGATGCCACTCCTCTGCGGCGTGTTCTTTATGGAGAGCGTTTCGGTGATTCTGCAAACGAGGTATTACAAGTATTGTAAAAAACACGGACGTCGTGGGCGAATCTGGAAAGCTACCCCCATTCACGACCATTTCCGCACCTCTATGGATGATGTGCGGAGAAGGGATCCCCAATGCGCGGTTATTTTCAAAGGGAGTAATGAAAAGTATCACGAGGTGAAAATTGTGCTGCGTTTTTGCATCGTCACGCTCATTCTCGCTGCGTTGACAGTTTTGACACTAAAAATCAGATAAAAAGATATGATATGGAAAACGAGGATAAAAATTATATCGAAGAAAGATCCAAAACTCTTGCATTTCTCCTGAGGCATGACAAGACGTATGCCTTTTTGGAGCACGGATATCGGGATGTGAATGATTTAGTGGCTAATCATGGGTTTACAAAGGAAGAATTGCGTGAGTTAGTGGCCACGGATGACAAGGGCCGTTTTGAATTCTTCAACGAACAACAACTTCTTGTACGGGCAAGATACGGGCACAGCGTGAAGGTTGATGTTGAACTGCCTGAAGCAGTTCCGCCTGCAGTCCTGTATCACGGAACAGCAAAACGTTTTGTTGAATCCATTCAACAACAGGGCATTCTGAAGATGAGCCGATTATATGTCCATCTGTCCGCAACTGTGGAAGAAGCCATTAAAGTGGGTAAACGACACGGAGAACCCACTGTTTTGGAAATCGATGCCCGTAGGATGAGCGAGGAT
The DNA here is from genome assembly GCA_024400755.1 of Bacteroidales bacterium. GTDB lineage: Bacteria > Bacteroidota > Bacteroidia > Bacteroidales > WCHB1-69 > RUG11690. The sequence goes on from JAKSMG010000015.1 coordinate 10,671, forward strand.
GGAATTAGGTTTCTCGTAAGCCGTAACGGCGTTTGGATGACCGAATTTGTGGATGCAAAATATATTCGCAAATAGCTATTTATGAGAATTCTCCGCTGCTGTTTCTCCCCTTTAGTCAACCCTCGTACAATATTCCCATAGGTTCGTACACTAGACGGCTCATACGTGTGCAATGGATAGATTGCAGGTGACTTCTAATTAAAACTAATTGATTTTCAGCAATATAAAACATAAAATCGCACAATTTTCGTTATTGTATTTTCTGTTTTGTTAAAAAAATATCAATTTGACAGAATCGATGTTTTCGAGCCGATTCCAACTGCAATTTGCAACTTGACTCCAAACGTTTTTTTATTAAAAATAATCTGATGTAAATCTTTGATAATCAAATAATTATTTGTATATTTGCAGAAAATTTCAACGACATTAAAATGAAAAGGCAAACCTACAAACGGACTGGAAACCGCGGATTATTTGATTTGGAAGAAAATGCCGCAAAATTGGACTCACTTGGCAATCCCTTGGAGAAATTGTTGAAAGTGGTTGATTTCGAGATGTTTAGAGAAACCCTTGAATTGGGGCTATACAAAGAGAAACTGACGAATGCCGGAGCAAAACCCTACGATTACGTGCTGATGTTCAAGATTCTCGTACTGCAGCGCATGTACAATCTAAGCGATGAACAGACCGAAAACCAGATTGTTGACAGGACGAGCTTCCGGAATTTCCTCGGACTGGCAAGCGGCGACAAGGTCCCGGATGCCAGAACCATCTGGGTGTTCAGGAACCAGCTGACGGAGAGGCACTTGTTTGAAAAGCTCTTTGATGATTTCGACAAATTATTGAGAGACAGCAATTTGATTCTGAACCGGGGCGTGATTATTGACGGCAGTTTCGTGGAGGTTCCCCGGCAAAGGAACACCCGCGAAGAGAACAAAGCCATCAAGGAGGGGCACGGCAGCGAGCTTTGGAACGAGGAAGAAGGTGACCCTGAGGATGATAAGAAGAAAAAGGCCAACAAGAGGAGGCATGTGTTTGGCTATTGCGAGTTGAACCTGCATGGGATGTTCAGCCGCGTTGTCGGTTTGGCGCGAAATGCCGCCAGAAACACCTTGACCAACCTGGTTTACAACGTGTGCCGATATGAGCAAATAGTACGATTAGGAATGAATTGATTTGTGTAATATATTGATATACAACAACTTTACCCCCCATAAAATAATGATGAAAAGTTAGAAAATAGAAGAAAATTTATATCTTTGCCGCGTTGTTCACTTTGAATTTTGGCTAACGGACTTCACGAAGTTCAGAGGGACAGTGCGAAAATGTTAAAAATAGAAGTCCCCTTAAGGAACCTCCGGAGTACTGCATCTCCACCTCAGCGGAAAACCTTTCTTTGGATGACAAAATAACGATTTTTTTAGGTATATTTGCACGCAAAAAAAAAATTCGATTATGATTACCATCCAGATTAAAAATAACAATACAAGCAAAGAAGTTCCTTTTGGTACTTCATTACAAGAATTGGCCGAGAGCGAAGGCATCAAAATGGACTTTCCCATCGTAGGGGCATTGGTCAACAACAAGAACAGACCTATTTCCTACCGTATTCACAAACCCTGTCTCATCCAATTCTTTGACTTGACCTCGACCTACGGTCATTTTATGTACGAAAGATCGATGTTTTTCCTTTTGTACAAAGCGGTCAAGGACCTTTTGCCGAAAGAAGTCAAATTGAGGATCTCGCACTCCATTTCCGGAGGAAAATATTGCGAACTGGACAACCTTGACCGGCCTTTGGACCAAAATTTAGTCAATCAGCTGACGAAACACATTCAAGCCACTATTGCGCAAGACCTTCCTTTTGAACGCCTGGTGCTTCCCACCCAGGAGGCCGTGGAAATTTTCAAGGAAGAAGGACTGGAAGACAAGTACGAACTGCTTCGCAACCGCCGCCAAATCTACACTTCCGTGTATCGTTTAGGCGACGCGCACAACTATTATTACGGCAACCTGCTTCCCTCCACCCGATACATTTACCTCTTCGGACTTGATTTATACGCATCGGGAATGCTGCTCAAGATTCCTCAGCCCAACCACCCCACAACCTTGTCTCTCAACCACCCGGTGCCCAAGCTGTTTTCCATTTACAAAGACTACAAAATCTGGGCCAACAAGATTGGCGTTCCTTACGTCTATAAACTAAATCAGAAAATTACGGAAGGAAAAATCCAGGACACCATCCTCGTCACGGAATCATACCACGAGAAATTACTGGCGAAGATTGCCGACACGATTCACGAGCGAGACAACAAAATCGTCCTCATCAGCGGACCTTCCAGCTCCGGAAAAACCACGACCTGCAAACGCTTGTCGGTACAATTGTCCATATTGGGCTACAACCCGGTTCAGATTTCCGTTGACGACTTTTTCGTGGAACGGGAAGACACGCCATTGGACGAAAACGGCGAAAAGGACTTTGAGTGTATTGACGCCATTGACCTGCCGCTGTTCAACAAGACCCTCAACGACCTTTTGGACGGCAAAGAAGTTCCACTACCCACCTTTGACTTCCAAACGGGACACAAAGTCTGGAAAGGCAACACCATCAAAATGGAGGAGAATTCCATTTTGGTGATTGAAGGCATTCACTGCCTCAACCCGCGACTCACCGAGCAAATTGACGACTCGCTCAAATTCAAATTGTTTGTCTCGGCCCTGACCAGCATATCCATTGACCGGCAGAACCCGATTCCAACGACAGACAACAGACTGATACGAAGGATTATACGGGATTACAACTACCGCGGTTATTCTGCCCAGGAAACCATCAGCAGGTGGGCAAGCGTACGACGTGGCGAAAACAAGAATATTTTCCCATATCAGGAAAATGCCGATGCCATGTTCAACACATCATTGATATGTGAAATGGGCGTGCTGAAACAATACGCCGTTCCCATTTTATTGGCCGTTCCCGAAACAAGCACCGAATTTGCGGAAGCGTACCGGCTACTCAAATTCCTGTCCTATTTCAAGGTCATACCCGAAAAGAACATTCCCGGTACTTCCATTCTTCGTGAATTTGTAGGAGGAAGCAAGTTTAGTTATTAGGCGGACAGGAAGCGTTTTCCTGTTGGCAGCAACCACCCCGGCCTAACGGCCACAACCTTTTCCCATACTTTCTGCAACCACCCCGGCCTAACGGCCACCCCTCCTAAAAGGAGGGGAATTAAACATCATCTTGGCAACCTTCACGTCTAAAACCGGCCTGCGGGCACCAGCTATTTTCCGCACTTTCAGCAACCACCCCGGCCTGACGGCCACCCCTCCTAAAAGGAGGGGAATTAAACAGCATCTTGGCAACCTTCACGTCTAAACCCTAAACCCTAAACTGCGGGAGCGATGGGAGCGGGCACGGAGCGCCGGCGGCTGCCTTACGGCCGTTGGCGGGAAAGAGCGACTGGAAGGAGCTACTTTTCCGCCATCACGGGCGTGGCAGGCGCCAAGCGGAGTAAAGCGGACAGCGCGACGGCGACGTCAGGAGCCGGGCCGCCCAAAAACAAAAGACATTTCAAGAAAAATTTATAAACAACGTGAATTTCTCTGCGTTATGTGAAAAAAATTTTGTAAATTTGCACGCTTATATATAAAGAACAAAATTATTATCTAAAATAACAAGCTATGAGTAAATTTATCACTGTAGAAGAAGCCGTTTCAAAAGTTAAAAGCGGTATGACCCTGATGATTGGCGGTTTTTTGGCAAATGGGACTCCCAACAGAATTGTTGAAGCGCTGTCCAAAACCGACGTCAAGGATCTGACTATCATTGCCAACGACACTGCTTATCCTGACAAAGGTATTGGTTTGTTGATTACCAACAAGCAGGTAAAGAAGGTTATTGCCTCCCACATCGGCACCAATGCCAACACCATTCAGCAGTTCAACGACAAGGAACTCGTTGTCGAATTTTCTCCGCAGGGCACATTGGCAGAACGCATTCGTTGCGGTGGTGCCGGCTTGGGCGGCGTATTGACTCCAACCGGTCTGGGTACCGTTATTGAAGAAGGCAAGGAAAAAGTTACCGTTGACGGCAAGGAATACTTATTGGAAAAGCCACTTCACGCCGACATCGCGTTGATTGGTGCCAACATCTGTGACGAAACGGGCAACGCCATCTACAAAGGAACCACTCAGAACTTCAACCCTATGATGGCCACCGCCGCCGACGTGGTTATCGTTGAGGCACAGGAAGTGGTGAAGACGGGAGCCATTTCAATGGAACAAGTACACACCCCGGGAATCTTCGTGGATTACATCGTGAAATAGTGATCTGTGAACAGTGAACTGTTGTAGAGACGCGGCGCGCCACGTCTTTACAAGAAGGTGCCGATGAATCGCGGGAGTGAGATGTGATGGGCTTCGGCTTGTAAAGTTCACAGCAAGATATAAAACAAGAAGCATTTACAAATTTCAAACTAAATTAAAAACAAGATAGGTTTCAAAACCTACTCAAAATTAACAAAACTATGGAAAAAGTTACATCAATGATAAGATTGAGAATGAGTTCTCAAGACGCCCATTACGGCGGAAACCTGGTTGACGGCGCACACATGCTGGCTTTGTTCGGCGACGTGGCCACCGAATTGCTGATTATCCAGGACGGTGACGAAGGTTTGTTCTGCGCATACGACAATGTGGAATTTTTAGCTCCCGTTTTTGCCGGTGACTACATTGAAGCCGTTGGCGAAATCACCCACGTGGGCAACACTTCCCGCAAGATGGTTTTTGAAGCTCGTAAAATCATCGCTCCACGCACCGACATCAGTGCTTCTGCTGCCGACGTACTTCCCGAACCCATCGTGGTTTGCCGTGCCAGCGGCACTTGCGTAGTTCCTAAACAATGTCAACGTAAAAACAAATAAAGTATGGATAAACTGATTATTACAGCCGCCATCTGCGGCGCGGAAGTCACACAAGAACAGAATCCTGCGGTACCTTACACCGTAGCCGACATCGTTCGCGAAGCCAAGTCTGCCGTTGACGCCGGCGCAGCCATCGTTCACTTGCACGTTCGCGAGGACGACGGTACGCCAACCCAAAGCAGAGCACGCTTCCAGGAATGCGAAGAAGCCATCTACAAGGCTTGTCCAGACGTTATCCTTATTCCTTCTACGGGAGGCGCGGTAGGTATGACACCAGACGAACGTCTGCAGTCAACCGACACCACCCCACTTCCGGAAATGGCCACCTTGGATTGCGGCACCTGCAATTTCGGTGACGAGATTTTCGACAACACGATGCCCACTATGCGTGCCTTTGGCAAGCGTATGATGGAACGCGGCATCAAGCCCGAATATGAATGTTTCGAAATGGGTCATTTGGACACTATCCTCACGATGGCACGCAAGGGCGAAGTTCCCGGTGCTCCAATGCAGTTTAACTTCGTGTTAGGCGTTCCCGGATGTACGCCGGCCACCGTTGGCAACCTTTGCTGGTTGGTCAACAACATTCCCGCCGGTTCCACCTGGACCGTTACGGGCATCGGCCGTCACGAATTTCCGATGGCAGCCGCCGCTATCGCCATGGGCGGAAACGTACGCGTGGGATTTGAAGATAACCTCTACCTCTCCAAAGGCGTTTTAGCCAAGTCAAACGGAGAATTGGTGGCCAAGGTTGTCAGAATCGCCAACGAATTAGGCCGCGGCGTAGCCACATCCGCCGAAGCAAGAGAAATTTTAGGTTTAAAAAAATAACTAACGATTATCAATTATGGATTTCAGTTTAACAAAACAAGAAACGCTGTTTTTGCAAATGATTCGCGAATTTGCTGAAAACGAGGTTAAACCTTTGGCAGCAGAAGTCGATGAAGAAGAAAGATTTCCTATGGAAACCGTCGAAAAAATGGCAAAAATAGGCATTATGGGTATTCCAATCCCTAAACAATACGGTGGTCAAGGCGGTACAAACCAGATGTACGGAATGGCTGTCGAAGAACTTTCACGCGTATGTGCCACAACGGGCGTTATCGTTTCCGCACACACTTCTTTGTGTATGAATCCTATCTTGGAATACGGTACCGAAGAACAAAAGCAGAAATACCTGCCTAAATTGGCCAAGGGCGAATGGATTGGCGCTTTCGGTCTGACCGAACCCAATGCCGGTACCGATGCCGCCATGCAGCAGACGATGGCTGTTGACGCCGGCGATAAATGGATTTTGAACGGAACCAAGATTTTCATCACCAACGCCGCTTTTGCCAACGTTTTCATCGTGATGGCCATGACCGACAAGTCACAAGGCACCAGAGGCATCTCCGCCTTCATCGTTGAAAAGGGTTTCAAGGGCTTCTCTATCGGCAAGATGGAAAAGAAAATGGGTATCCGTGGTTCAGCGACCTGCGAATTGATTTTCGAGAACTGCGAAGTTCCAAAGGAAAATCTCTTGGGTGAACTCGGAAAAGGTTTCAAAATCGCCATGCAGACCCTCGACGGTGGCCGTATCGGTATCGCCGCACAGGCCCTCGGTATCGCACAGGGTGCGATGGACGAAACCATCAAATACACCAAGGAACGTAAACAGTTCGGCAAAGCCATCGCCGCTTTCCAGAACACCCAGTTCCAGTTGGCCAACCTTGAAACGAGAGTTCAAGCCGCTCGTCTCCTGGTTCGTCAGGCCTCATACAAGAAAGACATGCACCTTCCCTACTCTGTAGATGCAGCCATGGCAAAATTGTTTGCCGCGGAAACTGCCATGGAAGTAACGACCAAGGCCGTTCAATTACACGGTGGTTATGGTTACACCCGTGAATATCCAGTGGAAAGAATGATGCGTGATGCTAAGATCACCGAAATCTACGAAGGAACTTCCGAAGTTCAACGTATGGTTATCGCAGGTAAATTATTAAAATAATCCAGTAGAAATTATGAAAATAGTAGTTTGTATAAAACAGGTTCCGGATACTACCGAAATCAAAATTAACCCGGCAACCGGCACACTTATCCGTGATGGTGTTCCCAGTATTATGAATCCCGACGACAAAGGCGGTTTGGAAATGGCTCTGCGCTTGAAAGACCAATATGGTGCAGAAGTTACCGTTATCACCATGGGTCCTCCTCAGGCAGAAGCTATCCTTCGCGAAGCTTTCGCCATGGGTGCCGACCGTGCCATCCTGCTTACCGACCGTGCTTTCGCAGGTGCCGACACCTTGGCCACCTCCAACGCATTGGCAGGCGCTCTGAAATGCATTGACTATGACTTGATCATCGGCGGCCGCCAAGCTATCGACGGCGACACCGCTCAAGTAGGTCCCGAAATGGCAGAACACCTCCAACTTCCTCAGATTTCCTACGTTACCAACGTGGAATATGACGGCAAGAAAAACTTGACAGTGAAGAAGGAAACAGAAAACGGTTATCAGATGCTTTCTGTTGAAATGCCTTGCTTGCTAACCGTTTTGGCCACCGCCAACAAAGCCCGTTATATGAGCGTTGCCGGCATTATGGAAGCTTTCGACAAGGAAGTGGAAATTTGGACCGCCGACAAGATTGACGTTGACAGAGCCAAATTAGGTTTGTCAGGTTCTCCAACCCGCGTGAAAAAGTCATTCACCAAGGCCCAGAAGGGTGCTGGCGAGACTTTCGAAGTGGATGCCGAAGAAGCTGTCAACATCATCATCAGCAAATTAAAAGAAAAACACATCATCTAATCGGCTTTCGTCGGTAATAAAATAATATTGTAATTATGGAAAAAACAGATTATAAGAACGTATATGTTTTCGTTGAACAACGCAACGGCGAAATCCAGTCCGTGGGATTGGAATTGTTGGGCAAAGCCCGCGACTTGGCCTCTGTTCTGAACGAAAAAGTTATTGCCATCCTTGCCGGTGATCAAGTGAAAAAACACGCTCAGTACTTAATTGAAATGGGCGCTGACGAAGTAATTTGCATGGATGCTCCCGAATTGAAGGATTACCTCACAGAACAATATTCTCAAGCCATCTACCAGATGGTTCAAAAATTCCAACCCAGCATCTTGATGTTTGGTGCCACCACCATTGGTCGTGACCTTGCTCCAAGATTGGCCGCCCGCTTGGGAACCGGTCTTACCGCCGACTGTACCAAGTTGGAAATCTCCGAAGAAGGCGAATTGATGATGACTCGTCCCGCTTTCGGCGGCAACCTGATGGCTACCATTATGTGTACCGAACACCGTCCCCAAATGTCAACCGTTCGTCCGGGCGTGATGCAGAAAATGACTCGCGACGCCAACAGAAAAGGCACCGTCATCGACTTCGCCCCCAACTTCGATTCTTCAAAATTCAAAGTTAAATTATTGAAGGAAGTGAAGGAAGACAAGAATGCTGTTGATATCCAAGCCGCCAAGATTCTGGTTTCCGGTGGTCGTGGCGTTGGCTGCGCTGAAGGTTTCAAGAAATTGCAAGCCCTCGCAGACGTTCTCGGCGGACAGGTTTCTTCTTCCCGTGCCATGGTCGATGCCGGCGTTATGCCTCACGACCGTCAAGTGGGTCAAACCGGTAAGACCGTGCGTCCAAACGTATATTTTGCTTGCGGTATTTCCGGTGCCATCCAGCACTTGGCAGGTATGGAAGAATCTGACTACATCATCGCCATCAACAAAGACAAATATGCCCCTATTTTCCAGGTGGCAGACCTTGGACTCGTTGGCGATTTGAACAAGGTTATTCCTTTGTTGACTGAAAAATTGGCTAAAGAAATTCAAAAGTAATTTCCCCTATCCGAGATGACAAATATTGCCGTAATTGGAGCGGGCGCCTCTGGTCTTTTCTTGACCAAGTTGCTGTCGGAATCAACAAACGCCAATATTTTCGTCTTTGAAAAAAACAGCAAGCCAGGTTATAAAATCAAGGCTTCTGGTGGCGGAAAAGCCAATATTCTCAATACCCAAATTAGCGGTGAATGCTACAACAATCCGGCATTCATCGCTAATTTATTATCTCGCGTCAACTATGAAACCATTCGTTCCGAATTTCAAAAAATGGGTCTCAAGATGACCGTTGACGAAGAAAACAGGGTTTATCCCAGCACTTTTTTCTCCCAGACAGTTTTAGACGTACTTCTATACCAACTATCTGAAAAAGTGCATTTTATCTATAATTATGAAGTACAACACATCCAGCGGGAAAAGCAACAATACCAAATCAACGACTACCCTACCCGTTTCGACAAGGTAGTGATTGCCTCAGGAAGTCCCGCCGGGATGATTGGCAAGAACAGAAAAAATTTCAATCTATATTTAAATGATTTAAATATAATAAAGGAAGACTTTCTTGCCTCTTTGGTAGGATTCAAAATCAAGAATTACCCAGCCCTTTTGTCCGGATGCCGTTGCAAAGCCATTTGTACACTTTATCAGGAAAAGACGCTCATTCATCAGGAAGGCGGCGAAGTAACCTTTAAGGACGAAGGTATTTCAGGAATTGTAATTCTCAATCTATCAGCTTATTACAACAGACTAAAAGACAAGAGCCGCTGTTCCATCCACCTCAATCTGATGTATGACGACAATGCCTACGACGTGGCTAGACATTGGCAGCGATTCCACAGTTTTTGCGGTCTCATTCATCCCAAGCTGAACCGGCTTTACGAACAAAGACCTTTCGACCTTCGCAATTTGGTGCTTGAAATCAGCGAACCCTACGAACTGGAATTTGCGCAAGTTTGTCACGGAGGCATCGTTTTGGACGAAATCGATGAGGACTTTGAGTTAAAAAGGCATCCCAATATCTTTGCCATTGGAGAAGCCCTCAACATTGACGGCATCTGCGGCGGCTACAACCTTTTCTTTGCCTGGGCCAGTGCCTGGGTCGTGGCACAAAAAATGCGGAGTTGCTTTTATGCCGCCCAAGGGAAATAATCATACAAAGGTTCGGAATTATCCCTTTTAGTCTTGGAAAGAGATTCCGACTTCGCTATGCTTCGTCGGAATGGCGATGAGTCATTGGGCAAGAAGTGGCGGCGGCATCCCATACGCGCATTAACTTGCTATTTTGCGCCGCCGCCATTACGTCCACAAGGTATGTCGCCATTCCGATGTTTCCGACGTAAGGAGGAAACTTCGGAATCTCAACAACATTAAACGGGATAATCTAGATAAAAATTGCAACTTTGCAAGATTAAAGGGGATAATTTTGTTTTTCTTTTCCGTTACTTTCTTTATAACCCAAAGAAAGTAACCAAAGAAAGGTTTCCCGCTGCCTAAGCGTTTGCTACAAATCGGGCAGTTGTCGGCTAAACGCTGAAACTCGCTGGCCTCGCAAGCTTGGCCAGCTCAAACAGACAGCGTTCTTAACGCCGCCACCCGCCTTGATTTGTCACGCAATCCGCTTAGAAGACGGAGGATATAAAGTGCCGTGGGGAGCATTGCCGACATCCTGTGCCATGCAGGCGATGAATGACCGTTGGCGTTCAGTGGTGCACCAAAGATTTTACTCCAATTCTAACATTATGGGCATAAAAGAGCAAAAAATGATGCGTTTTTTGCTCTTTTGTCATTAACTGTTGATTTTTTGACTATTTTTGCATTATAGTTGCCATTTATATTAAATATTAGCACAAAAGTACATTTTACCGATTTCATCGATCAAGATAAAAAAGGGAAAGAATAGTATCATAATTTAACGAATGTAAATTAAAAGATACCTTTGTATGGAAAACTTCAACGAAGCAACCAGAGTGCAGATGCCAGCAATGGTACATCTTACCCGTTTGGGATATACCTACTTCGGTAAGATTCACGAAGAAGATGCCGGAACCGTGTACGACGGTGATACCAATATCCTTTTACAAGTGTTCAAGGAGCAATTCGTGAAACTGAATCCAGGCAAAGAAGGTCTTGCCGAACAGACACTGAAGGACATCCGCCTGGAGCTGAACAACGACGACCTTGGCCGCTCGTTCTACAAACGATTGATATCAGTTTCGCCGGTCCGTCTCATTGACTTTGATAATCCGCAAAACAACACCTTCCATTTCACGGCAGAGTTTACCTGCCGGAACGGAGAGGACAACTTCCGTCCCGATATCACGCTGTTTGTAAACGGCCTGCCGCTTGTGTTCGTAGAGGTAAAGAAACCGAACAATCACGGCGGCATGGTGGCCGAAGCCAACCGAATGACGCTTCAGCGCTTCCCCAACAAGAAATACCGCCGCTTCATCAACATCACGCAGCTGATGATTTTCTCCAACAATATGGAGTACGACGCCAAAGGCGGCATTGTGCCCATTGAAGGTGCATTCTACTGCACCGGTGCAAGAAACAACGCCCCTTTCAACTGCTTCCGCGAGGAGAATGTCGGAAACAAGGAAATGGCATCTTTCATTCAAGATTTTCCATACAAAGAAATCGACCCTGAACAAGAATTGCGCATCTTACAAGACTTCAATTGCCAGGTCATCCATACGCACGCAGAGTATCAGTCTAACCTAAACGTCAATACGCCGACTAACCGCATTCTCACCTCGATGTGCTCGAAGGAACGTTTGCTGTTTCTGCTGAAATACGGCATTGCCTACGTGAAGATGGAACGCGAAGTGGATGGCAAAATTGAATCCACCGACCAAAAGCACATTATGCGCTACCAGCAGTTGTTTGCCGCTCTCGCCATCAGGCAAAAGCTGAGCGAAGGTGTGAAGTCGGGCATCGTATGGCACACGCAAGGCAGCGGAAAAACGGCCCTTTCGTTCTACCTCTCTTACATCCTCACCGATTTCTACGCCAAACAGAATAAGGTTCCCAAGTTTTACTTTATCGTGGACCGTTTGGACCTTCTGGAGCAGGCAACGCAGGAGTTCGAGGCGCGCGGCCTTGTCGTTTCAACGGCGAACAGCCGAAAAGAGTTGATGGAACAGTTCCGCGACAACCAGGCCCAGAACAACCTTTCCGGTCAGGCCGAGATTACCGTTGTGAATATTCAGCGTTTTGCGGAAGATAAGGAAAAGGTGAACCTCAACACCTACGCCACCAACTTGCAGCGCATCTTCATTATGGATGAGGCGCACCGAGGTTACAAGCCCGGCGGCTGTTTCCTCGCCAACCTTTTCGATGCCGACCCCGACGCCATCAAAATTGCACTTACGGGCACGCCGCTTTTGGCAGAGGAACGCTCTTCCTGCAAAGTGTTCGGCGATTATCTGCACACCTACTACTACGACCGCTCCATTCAGGATGGTTATACTCTAAAAATCATTCGGGAGGATATTGAAACCTCTTACCGCGAAAGAATCAACGAGGCCTTCGACAAACTGGAGGTACTCGTCCAAAAGAAGGAAATCCAAAAGGCGGACATCATTGAGCACGAGCGATACGTGAAAGAACTGCTGCGCTATATGATTACCGACCTGCAAAATTTCCGCGACATTCAGGGCGACCAAACCTTAGGCGGTATGATTATATGCGAAACCAGCGGCCAGGCCCGAAAACTTTACGAATATTTCAATGAAATTCAGGATGAACTGAATCAAACACGCAAGTACAAACTGAATATGAAGGCCGGACTTATCCTCCACGACTCGGAGGACAAGGAGACACGCAAACAGATTGTCAAGGACTTCAAGAAGAATATGACCATCGATATTCTTATCGTTTTCAATATGTTGCTCACCGGTTTTGATGCGCCCCGTCTGAAACGCCTTTACTTCGGTCGCAAACTCAAAGACCACAACTTGTTGCAGGCCATCACGCGCGTCAACCGTCCCTATAAGAGTATGAAGAACGGTTTTCTCATCGATTTTGCCGACATCAAGCAAAATTTCCAGGAAACGAACGAGGCCTATATGCTTGAACTCAACCGCTACAACGAAGTGGATGTGCAAGGCCAAAAAATCACCGACACTTTCGCTTCCGTTATCGAGGACAAAGACGCCATTATTGCCCAGATGAAGGAAATCAAACAGGTGCTGTTCGACTATTCCTACGACAATGCCGAAGATTTCTCGTCGGAGATTTCCACATTGGAAGACAAGGCACAATTGATAGAGTTGAAGAATGCACTCAACGCTGCCAAGGATATGGCCAACCTCGTCCGCACCTTCGGCGACGAAGATATGAAGGAGAAGTTTGCCAAGGTGGAAATCACCAAGCTGCCCGCTCTTTTGCAGGAAGTGCAGCGCAGAATAGATATGATTAACCAGAAAGAGGCCTTCGAGACTTCCGAAGAGACCAAACTCCACATCAACGAAGCGATGCTGAATGTCGAATTCAGATTTGCCAGTATCGGCTCGGAGGAGATGAAGATGATTGGCTCCAGCGACGACCTCAAGTTGAAGTTCCAGACGGCCATCCACGCTTTCATCGACAATATGGACCCCGATGATCCGGAGTTCATCACCATCCAGGAAGCCTTCCGTCAGCGTTTCAAGGAACACGGATTTACCATCGACAGTATGGCGAAGTTCAACGAGCAGACCGCCGCCTTGGATGAAATCCTCCAGAAACTGAAAGCATTGGAAACCAAAAACCGACAACTGCTGAAAAAATACAACGGCGACACCAAGTTCGCCCGCGTACACAAACGCATTCGCGAGGAGAACGAAAAACGCAAGCAGGAAAACAAGCAAGTGCTCTTCTCCCAATACGACGACGACATTATGCAGATGCTTATCACCATCAAGACTGATGTTGACTCAAAAGTATATGACCGCAACGACATTCTGAAAAAGGATGCCTACTTCGAGCAAACCGTGCTAATGCTGATCAACGACTGCGTGGTGGCGCACTTCCCCAACCTCCAGCCCGAATATGAAGATTACCAGTTTATCGAAAGACGCATCACTCAGCAGTACCTCAACCAATATCATGACACTTACGCATTGGCATAAAAAGAGATAAGGATGATTGTCAGAAATATCGTATTTTCTTTTTTTTGTAAATTGTTTCTGTTGTAAAAATATTGTAATTTTGCACCATTCCCAGTCCCGATAAAAGAGGCCTACTAACGCACTGGCTTTCAGACTGAATGACGGAATAGCGAAAACAAAACACGAATTACAAAGAAAGATATCAACGTTATGGATAAAGAAAAATCATTAATATCATTGACCGAAGCGGTTGAGGCAATCAAAACTGCAATTTTGCAAGGCCAGTACGAGGCATTGAAAGATGTTAACCGCGTGCAGCTCGCAGTTTATTTTGCGATTGGAAAATATTTATCAGAAAATACGCGTAAAGGTGTTTGGGGAACTGGTGCATTAAAACAAATAAGTCTGCAACTTAAGAAAGAACTGCCAGGATTGAGAGGTTTTTCAGAAACTCAACTTAAAGAAATGCGCAGTTTTTATGAAGGCTGGGAAATCCTTGATGCAAGCACTCAACAATGCAAAAATCTGTCAGTTGAAATTTCGTCGGTTGCGACCGACGAAATCAACCAATGTGATTTGTCGGTTACAACCGGCGAATTGCAGATGGTTAATAATCAGATAGATATTTATAAGGCCATTAAAATTCCAGACATAGCAGATTTCCCAATTGAAGATTTTTTCAGAGTCCCGTTTACGCATCATACTCGCATTATGGCAAAGTGCAAAGACCTTTCGGCTCGATATTACTACATACATCGCACTGCGGAAGAGCATCTTTCAGTCGATGCGCTTGAAAAAATCATCAAACAACAGGCGTTTGAAAATCGGGATAAACTACCCAACAACTTTTCTCAAACCATTACAAATTCATCTATGGCACGCAAGGCGGTAATGATGTTCAAAGATTCGTACGCATTGGAGTTTATCAATACGGAAGAAATTGGAGAACGTGATCGTCAGGATATTGACGAGAGAGTTGTTGAACAAAGGATTGTCCAGAATATCAAAAATTTCATAATGACATTCGGGAAGGATTTCTCCTTCATTGGCAATCAATATCATTTGGAAGTGTATGGCGTTGAGTTTTTCCCCGATTTGTTGTTTTTTAATCGCGAGTTAAATTCCTTGGTAGTTGTTGAGCTGAAATTAGGCGAATTCAAACCTGCCTATCTTGCCCAACTGACTACTTATCTGCAAATCCTTGACGACCACGTGCGCAAACCACACGAAAATCCTTCCATAGGAATTGTGCTATGCAAATCTGCCAACAAGGACTTTGTGGAATATGTTATTCAGAAATATACAAGTCCTATGGGCGTGGCCACTTATAAAACAGCCGCTGATATGCCTGAAGACTTACGGAAAGCATTACCCAATCTTGAAGATTTGAAAAGAATTATTAGTGAAGGGACAATGGAAAAATAGATATTTCAACTACTTTAATTTTTTGTCAGAGTATGTTAAATCAACAAAACATTTAGCTACGAATAAAAAGAAGATAAAATGGCAACTTGGAAAAAAGACGATATAACGATTCAGAACGGCCAGCAGGTTTCTGCCATGGCTCCGATTATTGTTTCTGCAAGCAGAAGCACTGACATTCCTGCTTTCTATTCTGATTGGTTCTTTCACAGACTGTCGGAAGGATATTCGGCATGGAAAAACCCGTTCAACGGGAAGTATTCATACGTGTCATATCATCAGACCAAGTTCATTGTGTTCTGGTCTAAGAATCCACGTCCTTTGTTGGACCATTTGGATAAACTCAAAACATTGAATGGAGGCATAGGATGTTACATCCAATACACCATGAATGATTATGACAAAGAGGGTTTGGAGAAAGGCGTACCGCCACTGATTGATAGAATAGATACTTTTAAAAGATTGGTAGATTATTTCGGTGGTGCAGGACAAGTGATTTGGAGACACGACCCGCTTATCCTTACTGACCAAATCAACATAAACCAGCTATTGGACAAAATCGAAAGGATTGGAGACCAATTGAAAGGTTATACGGAGAGGTTAGTATTCAGTTATGCCGATATTGCTAACTACACCAAGGTGAAACGAAACCTTGATAACAACGGAATCAACTACCAAGAGTGGCGACAAGACCAGATGGTAGAATTTGCCCAAAAGCTAGTTGAGATGAATCGCGAGAAAGGATGGAACTATGAACTGGCAACTTGTGGCGAGCCTGGTCGTTATCCAGGTATCATTCCCAATCATTGTGTCGATGACAGACTGATTGTCAGATATGGATACAAATCCACAGAACTTCTCAAACTATTAGGAGCAGAAGTCATTAGTCCAATGGGAGACCTGTTTGGCTCTCCAGAAATACCTTCCGATGCAATAGAACTTGGAGGAGGGAAATATGCAATCATCAAGAAAAACAATCGAGATGCTGGGCAAAGAACAGCTTGTGGATGCTGTATCAGCAAGGATATTGGGGAGTATGATACCTGCCCCCATCAATGTGAATATTGTTATGCAAACACTACAAAAGAGATAGCATTGGCAAACTATAAAAGGTATTGTAACAACAAAGAATCTGAAACAATAACAGGGAAATAAATGACATCAATTCAAGAATATATAGCACAAATACAAGCATTGAAAAATCCTTCTTTTCAAGGAATAAGAAGGATTGCTTGTAACGCCATATCGTCTCTATCTGACGAAGATAGGAAATCATTATTTGGCTCGCTTGGCAGAGGAATCAATCTCCTCGACACACACGAACAAATGTGCCAATACTTGTTTTCTTATGGCAATATGCATGAAGCTAAGATTTTAGCGGCTCTAAATCATTTGGAAATAAAAGCATATAGCAATAAGAATATTCAGATAATTGACTGGGGATGTGGTCAAGGTTTGGCAACAATCTGTTTTTTAGATTTTCTTAAAACAAATAATGTCAGCACAGAAATTTCTCGTGCCGTACTTATCGAGCCGTCCAAGAGCGCATTGGAACGTGCTAATTTGCATGTCGGAGCATATATTAATGAAGAGAAGATAGCCGTCTTAAATAAATTCGCAAATGAAATAACTGCAGAAGACATCGTTTCTGATGTTGATGTAACAATTCATTTTTTCTCAAATGTTCTTGATGTTGAATCCGTGGATGTGCAAAAATTGGCACAAACTGTCGCAGATGCTATTTGTGGTGAACATTATTTTATTTGCGTTGGGCCAATGAACGCTGGAAATCAAAGGATTGAGGCTTTTTATAATTGGTTTCAAAATCCCGAGTTGATTTGGACGGCCAATCATAATAAGGAGACACATAATTACACTGCCAGATACAAGGTCTTTAAAATAGAACGCTTTGAAAATGAAGCTATACTTGTAAGATACAATCCTCCAAAACAATTTCATGCCGCTTACCGACTTGATTGTATTAAAGATGTTTTTTCTTCAGAAGAGCAAAAAACTGTTAAAGATAAAGTTGATGCCTTATATAAGTATTTGTCGGCATTTGAAGTTGCTACTCCCTTTGATATAGGTGCCAGTATATATGAAGATGTTAATCCTGTTTTTGCAGTTCTCAACAATATTATTGTAAGAGGACTCCCCACAAAATGTAGTGAACGACTTGAAAAAGCTTTTGCCGACTTTGGTAATAAGCAACAAACGGATGACTTAGGTGGAATACAGTATTCATTAGAGAATATGAGTCCGGATGATATATTTTTGGCACTTCATGCTATTGATAGCAGATGGAGTTTGACAAAAAACACATATAATAGAGGTGTTCTTGATTCCGATTTGGAATCCCATTATATATGTGATATTGCCCCAAAAATATTTCAGCAATTGCTATATCCTCAAAGAAAACTTATCTCTATTACAAATCAGCCTGGCCATCAATCACAAAGAGTGGATTTTGCTTGCGAATTCCCATACGCAAACGGACGGAAAGGCTTTGTTCTTGAATTGGATGGAAACAAATATCATTCTACTGCCGACCAAAAAGCAAATGACATTTCTCGAGTCGAAGTACTCAAACAAAATGCATGGTATTGTGAAAGAATTAATGAAACAGAAATATCTAATTCTGATTTCAATTGCTTTGGTAGTGAGTATTTAAAGAATGTCAAAACTGCCTATAATAAAACTTTCGATGATGACTGGAAGAAGAATCTTCAACTGACATTATCTCCAATTGGTATTGCCAGAATTCAGAAAACCATTGTAGAAGCATTACTGATAGGGAAATTGGATATCAATGCACCAAGTTGGGATATTTTAGTTCAAGAACGTGACGTGCCTTGCTCGGCATTGGCTATAGCAGAACTCAAAGAAATGTTTGATCATCTGACTGCGTTAAGTCAAGAATACGATAAATTAAAATTCCCTAATGTTAAACTAACCATTATCAGTTCTCCTGAATTCAAAGAATCTCCTCTTCATAAAGTAGATAGCATTTCTGTTTCAATTCTTCTTGAACCAAGTGCATCTATTAAAAATCATACGTTTGATTTGGTAATAGATGTCTCTGTTATGAGAAGAGCCAACTTGGAAAACATTTCTTTCAGCGATTTCAAGAGCCGAAATGATTGCTATTTCAATATTCGCTCGTCTCATTATATCCATAGTGAAAGGCAGATTTACACCAGTGACGTAATAGATTACAAGCCATTAGTTACAAAAAAATCCAATGGAGAATATGAGGATATTGATGGATTGAAGGTGCATCTTGAATACTTCATGCAAACACTGTTTAGGAAGAAATCTTTCCGACCGGGGCAATTGCCGATTTTAAGCAGGGCTTTACAGAATAAATGCGTCATAGGTTTGCTTCCGACAGGTGGAGGTAAGTCTCTCACCTACCAGATTGCCACCATGTTACAACCTGGCGTTACAATTGTTGTCGATCCACTTCGCTCATTGATGAAAGACCAATACGATGGTCTTCTCAAAGCCGGAATAGATGCGTGTACATTCATTAATTCCACCGTGGATGCCAACGAAAAAGAGAAGCGGTGTAAAGCAATGGAAGATTCTCTTCTCCAATTTGTTTTTTTATCCCCCGAACGGTTGTGTATTTACAGTTTTAGGGAAAAACTTAAAAATATGCACGAGTTAGGTGTGTACTTTTCGTATGGAGTTATTGATGAAGTTCATTGCGTTTCCGAATGGGGTCATGACTTTAGGTTTACATATTTACATTTAGGACGAAATCTTTATAATTATGTATTGCCAAAGCAAACAAATGACAGAAAGCATTTGACACTCTTTGGCCTTACCGCTACAGCATCGTTTGATGTGTTAGCAGATGTAGAACGGGAACTTTCTGGCAATGATCAATTTCCATTGGATTCTGACACAATAGTGAGAGATGAAAATACCAATAGACTTGAATTACAATATAAGATAGAGAAGGTTCCTGTAGTATACCCTAGAAACGAATTTGATGTATTTAATGCAAAAAAAGATTTTCTAAAAAATTACATTTACAAAATTCCACAATATATTCGGGAACTACAAGTGGATACGGCTAAACAAACTATAATCAATCGATTTTTTGATAGACAAAATAAACAACATTCTGCTGTAGAAAACTTAATAGTGGCAATGCCTGATGATTTTTCTTTAAAAAAAGAAAATTATACAGAATCTGGTATAGTCTTCTGTCCTCATAAATACAGCACAGGTATTTCCGTAAATGTCAATGCAAGAAATCTTTGTAATAGCATAACGGTTGGTACTTTTATGGGTAGTAGTGATGGAGATGACGAAGAAAGTAATAAAATTGACGAAGAATCATTCAAGAATCTAGAGCTTTTCAGAGACAACAAACTCCCTTTAATGGTTGCCACTAAGGCATTTGGCATGGGTATTGACAAACCCAATGTACGCTTCACAATAAATATGAACTATTCAAGTTCTCTCGAAAGTTTTGTACAAGAAGCAGGTCGTGCTGGAAGAGATAGACACATGGCTCTTTCCGTTATTCTATTTTCAACATATCCAGCGGATAGTGATACCGTCATGTATTTCTTTAACAATAACTTTAAAGGAGTCAACACAGAGAAACGTACAATGCACGAACTTCTAAACAAGTCCACTACCTCTTTGTTCATTGGAAATAATACAGAAGAAAAAAAAGATGATTTAGAAGAAGTACCAGACTTTTTAGAAAGACTACTTCGCTCTGAAGTAGGGACAGAATTGGTAGCATTTATTTCGACAAGGACAATTGGAATATACAACAATCAGTTTGTTTATGTAAATAAAAAAAACAAAACGCAAAAGACAACTACTATTGAAGATATAAACACTGGTGGAACACGAGTTGTTCCAACGTTGAGTGTTTCTATTTACCGAGACAAAGCTGATATAGAAAAGGCTATTTATCGTATGTGTTGCATAGGTCTTATAGACGACTTTACTAAAGACTATGGAAAAGACAGATGTCGCATCGTAACTGTAAGAAAAAAAGACGGAGAATATTATAAAGGACTTCAAAAATTCTTGGAACGATATTACTCAAAAGAGAAAGCTGCAGAAGAAATAGCAAAAGTTCCAGATTATAAAGGAGATAATGAAGTACATAAGTGCCTCGGCTATTTGACGGAGTTTATTTACGATAAAATAGCCGTCAAACGCAAACGTGCTATTGATGATATGCGAACATTCTGTATGCTTGGAGCAGAAGAAGGACGTAGTTGGCTTGAAAAGAACGAGGAACTCAAAGATTTCATTTACTACTACTTCAACTCAAAGTATGCAAGAAGGGATTTTGAGTACGAAGATTTAAAAGAAGATGACAAATCATTTTCTTTAACCAACGATACTGAAGAAGGAAAACAATCTTCTATCGAACTTGTTTATAAATATATGCGTGTTATTGACGACGATATTACCGGGCTTGATTCTAGTTCTCAGATAGATAATGCTAAACACCTTCAAGGTGCGGTTCGTCTGATTAGACGCTCTCTTACAGATACCAATTTCACCATAGACCTTCTAAATGTATTTTGTCTGTTATTCTTGGGCGTCGGTGATAATGAAAACCTCAAAAATGAACTTAAGGAAAGTTATAAATCTGCGTATTTGGCATTATATAAAGAGTATGCTGATTATAACGAATTTCAAAATACAATAGAAAAATTCAAGAGTGAATTAAATGTGAAGAATCGTCACGTGGCATCCGATGACAATCTAAGGAGCTTTGAAGAATATGAAATAGAAGCTGAGTTAGAGATTCATTCAGAATGGTTGCGCACATTTGGTAAAAAATATAAAAAATAAATAGATATGGCAAACGATGTATTAAAAGTACTCCATGATATGGAGGAAGAATTGGCGGAAATAAAGTCTGCCAAAGAACAAGTGGAAGCTGTTGTCGCAGCAGATAAAACCATCAATAAAAACCTTGAAAGCTATTCTTCTTCTCTGTCTAATCTTTCAACAAAATTTAAAGACGTAGAAAATAGTCTTAAAGATGTTGCGAAGACAGTTAGTGAAGAATCTGGCAAATTCAGCTCTTCGATAAAAGAGAGAAAAAACGATATTGAAAATGCCACCAAAAAACTTTCTCTATTATTAGAAGACTTTAAAAAGCAGACAGAAACATTAGGAATTAAAAACATTGGCGAAAGAACTGAAACGATTCATTCTACTTGTGAAGATTTGGCTAAAAAGCATGACGAGTTGTTGAAGAAATTAAAAGATTCACAAAAGACCCAAGACGAATCTCTGTCCACACTCAAAACAGGCCAAACCAACCTTTCCACCAAGAGTGACGACATTACCTCTACTTGCAAAGAGATTTCCAAATCTTTGATTGACACATCTGAATTTCTTGAAACAAAGATTACTGATGAATCTAAAAAAGCGATAGATCAAGTCAAAAAAAATTGTAAGGAGAATGCAGACAAACTCAAGACCAAACTTACTACCATTGAAGCAAAGATTAAAACCCTTGAGGATAATCTTAATTCATTGAAGAATCAGCAAGAAGCTACTTCAGAGAAGATCCTTAAAGACGTGAAAATCAATCGATGGATATTGATTGCGGGTATTATTGTTTTAGTTGTACTCATGTTTGTTTTAAAATAATTAAGAACATAATTGATTCATTGAAATCTCCCCTATGATAAAACAACAAACCTTCCAACTCATTGACGACCTCAAAGCCACTTGCCAGACCTATGGTATGGGCAACGACGGCAACGAATATAAAATCATCACGCAGGTGTTCCTGTATAAGTTCCTTAACGACAAGTTCGGTTACGAGCTCAAGAACGCCCATTCTTCCTTCGCGGCAAAGATTAGAAATGCGGAGAAATGGGAAACCGCCTACGCCGAGCTCTCGCCCAACGAGCGACAATTGCTGTTGATGGCCGTGTCGCCCGACGTGCCCAAACT
Organism: Bacteroidales bacterium; assembly: GCA_024400755.1. Classification (GTDB taxonomy): domain Bacteria; phylum Bacteroidota; class Bacteroidia; order Bacteroidales; family WCHB1-69; genus RUG11690. Next base: position 32,885 of record JAKSMG010000015.1, read on the forward strand.
GCAGCCCGAGCACCTCATCGCCTCGCTCTGGAACCAACAAGCCAAGGGCGACTTTGACGTGATTTTTGATGCCACGATGACGGACATTGCCGAAAAGAACATCGACATCTTCTCCACGCAAACCTCCGCCAATACCAAGATTCCGTTGTTTGAAAGTCTTACCAACTTTGTGACCGACACCGCACAGCGTGCGCCGTTTGCCCGCGCACTGGTGGACCGCCTCGCCAAGTTCTCGTTTGAGGAGGCGTTTGCCGAACACTTCGACTTCTTTTCCGCCATCTTCGAGTACCTTATCAAGGACTACAACACCGCCGGTGGCGGCAAGTATGCCGAATACTACACGCCGCACGCCATCGCCACCATCATGGCACGTCTGCTCGTGGGCGACAATCCCGACCTGCACAGCGTGGAGTGCTACGACCCTTCCGCCGGCACCGGCACGCTGCTGATGGCCTTGGCACACCAGATTGGCGAAGACCGCTGCACCATCTTCTCGCAGGACATCTCGCAGCGCTCCAACAAGATGCTGAAACTGAATCTCATCCTCAACAACCTTGTGGCGTCGCTCGACAATGCCATTCAAGGCGATACGCTCGTAGCCCCTTACCACAAGTCGGTGGATGGGCAGTCACTCAAAACATTCGATTTTGTGGTGAGCAACCCGCCGTTCAAGATGGACTTCTCCGACACGCGCGAAACCATTGCCGCCATGCCCGCTCGTTTCTGGGCCGGCGTTCCCGGCATCCCCGCCAAGAAGAAAGAATCGATGGCCATTTACACCTGCTTCATCCAGCACGTCATCAACTCGCTGAAGAAGACGGGCAAGGGCGCTATCGTCATCCCAACGGGTTTTGTAACCGCCAAGTCAGGCGTGGAAAAGAAGATATTGCAGAAGATTGTAGATGATAGAATCGTGTTCGGCTGTGTATCGATGCCGTCCAACGTATTCGCCAACACGGGCACCAACGTATCGGTGCTCTTCTTCGACAACTCGCGGCAGAACGATAAGGTGATCCTCATTGATGCCTCCAAGATGGGCGAAGACTATCAGGAGAACGGCTTGAAGAAGCACCGCATCACGCCCGAGGAAATCAACACCATCGTATCCACCTTCCGCAACAAGGAAGAGAAAGACGAGTTCTCGGTGGCGGTCACCTACGAGGCCATCAAAGAGAAGGGCTACTCGCTCTCTGCCGGCCAGTACTTCGATGTGAAGATTGAGTACGTCGATATCACCGAAGAAGAGTTCAACGCCAACCTCGCCGCACACAAAACTTCCTTGAAGGAGAAGTTTGAAGAATCGAGGAAGTTGGAGGAAGAAATAATGAAGCAGTTGGATTTGTTGAAATTTGGAGGAAAAGAATAATGGAAAATATAATTTTATGGGCAACAATCTTAAGTCCGGTAATCAGTGCAATCGCGGTTATCGTAGCACTTATTATTGCTAATAGATCCACTAAGGATGCAAAGAAACAGATTGATGCAGTATATGACTTGCTGGATGTTTTTATTGCTTCGCAAAACCTGAATATCAAAAATGCACTTTGTGAATATATTAGTCAAAAGAATTCTTTGGATATGCAAATAGAAAATGCGCAAGAAGACTTTGAAACAATACACAAGCCTTTTCTGTACAGTGCGCCTCGAATAGAGGTTATTGAAGAACTGGAAAACCAGAAAGAACGTAAGAGAAAATTGGACAATCTGCTTGCACAACGGGAAGATATTGAAATGAACATCCAAATCATTCAATCTTATTTGGAAAAAGTTAAGAATATAAAAGAAAAACAATGGAACTGAAAAAATGTAAGTTAGGGGAATTGATAACCCTCGCCGCACACAAAACTTCCTTGAAGGAGAAGTTTGAAGAATCCAGGAAGTTGGAGGAAGAAATAAAGGATGTTTTTAGTAAAAGTGGAATTAGTTATGTTTAAAGATATCCAATTAAAACAGGCTCTCGATTTTTATAATGGGAGAGTTCGTCCCAATAATGTCGGTATTTTTCCTTTATATGGAGGTAATGGCATCATTGATTATGTTGATGATTATAACTATGAAGACAATATTATCATAGGTCGAGTTGGCGCTAATTGTGGAAGTATTCAGAAATGCAGCGGGAAAAACTGGGTTTCTGATAATGCAATTTCTGTTACAGTAAAAGAAGGGTTTGACAAAGACTATATCTATTATCTTCTTAAACTAATAAACCTAAATTCAAAACGTGTTGGTGCTGCACAACCCCTACTTACTCAAGAAATTATTGGGAATATCAACGCGAGGGTTCCGGTTTATTCTGAACAAGTAAAAATCTCAAAGATATTATCCACCCTTGACCGCAAAATCTCGTTAAACCGTTCTATCAACGCGGAGTTGGAGCGGATGGCGAAGGAGATATACGATTACTGGTTTGTGCAGTTTGAGTTTCCGGATGCCAACGGCCGCCCGTACAAATCCTCCGGCGGCGCTATGGTTTACAACCCGGTGCTGAAAAGAGAAGTGCCCGAGGGGTGGGAGGTGAAAAGCTTTGCAGATTTTGTTTCCAAACAAAACGGTGATTGGGGAGAAGAAAATCCAACAGCTACAAATGATATTGAAGTTTTATGTGCTAGAGGCGCTGATATTGTCCAAATGGAGGATCTTCCACATAGATACATTTCAAAGTCACATTTGGATCGTTTAATGAAGAAGGGAGACATTATGGTTGAAATTTCAGGTGGCAGTCCTGTTCAAGCGACAGGCAGATGTTCCTATATTTCTGAAGCATTGCTTTCTCGTTTAGGGAAAAAATTAGTTTGTTCCAATTTCTGCCAAGTCGTAAGAGTTCAAGATTATGAAATGTCCTCGTATTTATATATGACTTGGGATTTATTGTATAAAAATGATAATATGTTCAAGTTTGAAGGGAAAACGAGTGGCATCAAAAATTTTCAAATAGACTCCTTCCTTCAAACAAAATGGAGTATTCCACCGCACAATCTTATTTCCAAATACCAAGTTTTTTTTGACAATCTTCTTTCTAAAAAAGAGGCATTGAAAAAAGAAATCACTTTGCTTCAGAATCAACGCGACGAGCTTTTGCCGTTGTTGATGACGGGGCAGGTAAAAATCAAATAAATGGCACGAATACTCTATAAATATTTGGATATAGTTGGCGCAAAGTGTATGATTGGAAACAAAGATCTCCAATTCACCAATGCATCGCAGTTGAACGACCCGTTCGATTGTCATCCCAAGTTGTTTGACTATTCCAACGTGCCGGAAACTGAATTGCGTGGTGGAATTCCACAAGAATGGCGGAAAGAGATAGAAGAAAATAAGGCGCTCAATCTGCGCAACGATACCTGGCTATGCAGTTTGTCAAAAGTCAATGATTCAATACTTATGTGGAGTCATTACTGCTATAATCACAAAGGTATCTGCATCGGTCTCAACATAGACAAAGTGTTGGAATCCGTTCCTCCAATGTTTGGTGAAATCTATCTTAGTCCAGAGGTGTTAGAGGTTCAATACCAAGATATCATAAAACGTCCTAACGGATATAAACAATCATTCTACTACCAATGGCGAACCAAAGCAAAGGAATGGGAATACGAGCAGGAAGTTCGATTGGTCATACCTGAACCATCACCTATGTATGCAGCCTTTACATCCGAACAATTCAATCATCCTAAAGAAATTTGGGATTGGCGAGAGATACATCATTATATGCCACTGAATGGAGAATGTTTTGAATCGATTTACTTTGGTGTCAAAACAAATCAATCTGAAAAAGAAAAAATCATACGACATACTCAAAAGGAATTGAATCCACAAATCAAACTTTATCAAATGGTCGTGGATACCGATGCCTTTCGACTGCGGGCGGAGAGGATATGAAGAAGAGAGGATGGAGGATTACATTAAAATGAATGAGAAAAATCAATAGACAACATAAACCTCAGAAATGGGGGACAAAAAAATAATAGCCATGAATAAACTTATAACAGCAACGCATCTTGCTCAATGGGCAGAAACTAAAGACGGCCAAAATTATCTTCCTGAACTTGTAGCTAAACTCATTCGTTCTTCAGTCTCCAATCCTAACAAATTTCGTTTTCCATCAGGCGATAGCACCTATCTTCCCGGTTGGGATGGGATTTTGGAGTGTTCGGAACGTATATATGGGAATATTCAGGGACTTTCATTATGGGAATTTGGTTGTACCGAAGATGTTAAGGGTAAAGCAAATGGTGATTATTCTAACAGGAAAGATAATACTCATGGCTTTACTCCAAGCGATTCAATTTTTGTCTTTGTGACACCCAGACGATGGACACAGGCAGAAGAATGGGTAAATGAAAAGAAACAAGAGAACTTTTGGAAAGATGTTATTGTTTTAACAGCTATTGAATTAGAAGATTGGTTAGCGCGAAACTATTCAGTTGCGGTTTGGTTAGCTAAAAAAATAAGAATACCTACTAATGGTTTGTCAACCGTTGAATTGGAGTGGGAACACTGGTCTGCAGGAGAAAACATTCAACTTAAACCTACCATTTTATTAGGCAAAAGAAGAATGAAAATTGCTGATGAAATCATTAGCAATTTAGACGCTCCTTCGATCAAAATAATTCAATCTCAATCGAGAACGGAATCATTAGCATTCTGTTTGGCACTCTTGTTAGAAAAAGGGACTCCGTGTCTTGACAGATGTATCGTTATAAAAAACGAACAAACCTTAACTGAAATATTGGATTGCTACGAACATCTAATCATTATTACAGATATTCTTAATGTTAGCCATAAATATGCCACGTCAAAAGGTCATACTATTCTGTATGCTACATGCATAGAAGATCAAATTAGAGATGCTATTGATTTACCCCCAATGGATAGAGAATCCTTTATTGCATCTTTGCAAAGCAGTGGATTGGATTATGACAAATCATCCAAGTTGTACAGCAAAACTTGTGGTAACATCACAATTTTGCGCAGAGAACTCAGATGTGAAAATAATGCACCAGCTTGGACGAAATCAAAAAGTGTTAGAGATTTGATTCCTGCTATTCTGATCGGACAATGGTATGATAATGATGGCTCTAATGACGTTTTATTATTTGAAGAATTTGGTATAGATTACAAGCAATATTCCACCACATTTATTGATTATTCACATATAGAAGACAGTCCATTATGTCATATTGACAATTATTGGAAAATCATATCTCCATTTGAGGCATTGATGTATTTAGCAGACAGAATAACAACGGATGTTTGGCAACATTTTGAAACAGTTTTCAAACTCATCTTTGAAGACACCAATCCTAAAGCCATTGAAAGATATAAAAGTTCAGGCTTGCATTTCTGGTCCAACAAACAACTTTTTTCAGGCAGAATTAAAGATGGTATTTTGAATAATGCTATTTTAATTTCTTGGCAAAATTCTCTATTTCCCAATACACCTAAAAAAGGCGATGCTTGGATAAACGAAATAGTTATGTCCATTCTAAAGAGTTCTAATTTAGAATGGTGGCTTTCATTTGAACATCAAATTCCACTCATGGCAGAAGCTGCTCCACAAGTGTTTCTTGATTATGTGCAACAAGATTTATTCAAGAGCGATTCCATTATAAAGGAGTTGTTCACTGTGGAACACAAATCAGATGTGTTGTTTGGCGATGGTGTTCATTATACAAACATTATCTTTGCTTTGGAAAAATTGGCATGGGATGAACATTATTTGTCTCAAGTAACTGCAATTTTATTTGAAATTGTTCACTTGAAAAATGAATCAAATTATTCGAATACACCGATAAATACGCTTAGCAATATTTATAATGTTTGGTTTCCGCAAACTTATGTGGATGTTGATGGAAGAAACAGTATTCTCAATACACTATCAAAAAAATATCCAAATAACTGTTTTGAACTATGCGTAAAACTTTTAAAATCACTACGAGGAACTGTTATCAGCGCTCCTAAAATGAAATGGAGATTGTCTGATAAGGAATCCAAAGATTCTGTTACTTGGGATGAATTGTATTCGGGTGTCAATAATGCAATCAGCATTCTGACAAACACTTGCGACATGTCTGACGAACAAATAATAAATCTTATTGATTTGTTTGGAGACAAGAATATAGGAAGCGTAAATCGTCAAACAATTATGTCATTCTTGGTTTGCCACCAAGCCGAACTGAAAAACAATGTCAAAATCTACGAAGCAACCATCAAGGAAATCAATCACCATAAATCATTTCCTAATGCAAAATGGAGTTTACCACAAGCGGATATTGAACAATTAGAGGCATTTTTGAAAGTAATAACGCCAGAAAACGTAATGGATCAAAATATTTGGTTGTTCACAAATGAGCATCTTGATATACCTGAGATAAAGCATCTTGAAATAAAGAGTTATGAAGAAACACATAAAAAGATACTCGAAATTCGAGGAGATGCATTAAAAACAATTCAAGATGCTTTTGGAAAAGAAGGCATTTTCGAATTTTCAAAAAAAGTTCAATGCTCAATGGCTGTTGGGGAAACTTATGCGGTGATGTGCGATGATTGCGCATTTATGGATGTTTTATGCGCCTATAGAGAAAACAAAGTTAATTTGGATTTCGTCAGGGGATTTTATTCGGCTTTTCTAAGAGAAAATAATCTTAATGGTTTCATTTGCCATACAAAATCCTTAGAACAAAATTATCTTGATTTATTATATTTACCATTGACATCAATTGCAATTTTCAAAGAAGTTTTAGACTATTTGAATACTCTTCCAGAGAAAGTTCAGAATCAATATTGGGAAACTGTGACTCGCTGGCCAGCATCTAATCTCAAAAAAGAGATAGAATTTATCATCCAAAAAATCAACGAACATAAACGATATGCATATTCCTTACAAATAATTAAGTTGTCTTTTTATGATAAACAACAAATATCTTCTCAGCTAATCCTTGATTCTATTAAAGGGTATTTTTCAAATACAAGTTCCAACAAAGTGAGCCAATATGATTTAAGTAAAATCATAGAACATCTCGACAAAAGACCTGACGTTAATGATGCCGACATTGTGCCATTGGAATTCCTTTGTTATGATTTTCTTAAACATTATGCTGATGATTTAAGATTTCACAAAGCCATATTGACTTCTCCTGAATTAATGATGGAGTTGTTGACTATGGTTTATGCTCCAGAAAGCGAAGAAAAACGGAAGAAGGAAATAGAAATGGCTAATACAGATATTTTAAGACTGAATGCTCATTTAAGTTTTAGTGTCTTATATTCTTTAGACAGATGCCCTTATGTTGATTCTGAAGGGCAGGTTAATGATAAAGAACTAAGAAATTATATTGGCAAGTTGATTGAAATGGGAGAAGAGTTTGATAGGAGAAAAATGGTTTTTCAAACAATTGGGCATTTGTTGGCAAATTATCCAGAAAACCAGGAATTCCCCAACGCTATTATTTGTTCCATCATTCAAGAATATAACAATTGTGACATTAATCAAGGTTACAAAATACGTATGTTTAACAAACGAGGTGTTACAAGTAGGCCATGTTTTTCTGGAGGTTTTATCGAAAAGGGGTTGTCCGAGAAGTATAAAGGATATGCCGATAAAATCCGTTGTTCTTATCCTGTTGTTGCAAAGATTTTTGAACAATTAAGTGAAGAGTATATGCAAGATGGAAAACGAGAAGATGCTAAAGATATGATTGAGGAAATTAATGATTGATATATAAAAACACCCATAATACGGATAAACAGAATACAACAATTATCCGTTGACGATTAGATAGATTCTTTTCCCCGCCAACGCCAACCTCAAAATCAACTGCGTCACCCTCAACCGTCTCTGCCACTCGAGCACGGCGAGTTCGGCGAGTTCCTGAAACTCATCTCCGAAGACTGCAAACTCGGCAAAGTGAAAAGCCAACACGATGAGGTTAAACGCTGAAGGAGTTGGAAAGTTTTGTGGAGAGCAAGGGGATACGATAAAAAAGAGTATCTTTGCACCTGCAATTATTAAGCAAATGCCATGAGCGAAAAAATATCCATACGGTTTTATAAGGACCACGAAGTGCGAACCATTTGGGACGAGGGGAAGAATCTGTGGTGGTTCTCGATAGTGGACATTGTAGGCGCTATTACGGAAAGTCCAAATCCCCGAAAGTATTGGAGCGTATTAAAGACCCGGCTCAAGAAGGCAGAAAACGAGTTGACTACAAGTTGTAGTCAACTGAAATTGACCGCTGCCGATGGAAAGAAATATGCCACAGACTGTCTGCCTCAAGATAAAATTGAAGATCTGGTAAAGTCCATTCCCAACAAAAATGCTACGGATTTTCTGGATTGGTTCACCTACAGCGATAACACCATCGATGGCAAAAGCAAAAAGAAAGCTTATACCTTTTGGGAAAGTCATTTGAACAGCAACAAAATTAAAGTTTTGTTACGACAAGCCCTCACTAACAAAATCGACGACCGCGAAATTTTCATGAAAGGTATTGACTATTCATACTATTATGAGCAAGCGGAAGAGAATTAGGGCCTTTGCAAAATAGGGCTTGCGCCACCGTAAACCGGTTCTACCCCGAGAACGGTGACTTCGGCGAGTTCCCGAAACTCATCTCCGAAGACTGCAAACCCGGGAAGGGGATATGTAAATTTGTCGTAGAGACGTTGCTTACGACATTTCCATTAATAAGTGTCGTAATAAATGCCCGAGAATCGCAGATATTGTATAGAGTCGATGGTAAAGGAACATCAGCAGGAATACTACGATGCTATTGCCTCCAGTGATAAGGCTGGAGACAGCTCGACTTTCATCCTTTTCATGCTCCAATGTATTAGAAGTACTATTGACAACATTGCAACACCAAAAAAGACACCAAAAAAGACACCAAAAGACATCGTCCTCGAATTAATTGCAGCAGATGCCAAAGTAACAGTAGAACAAATGGCAGAAGCTTTGGGAATGAATAAGAGGAATGCCCAAAAGCATATCAACCAATTGGTTAATGACGGTGTGATTGTCCGTGTGGGTGCGAATCGCGGCGGTCATTGGGAAATCGTTGGGCAAGGGGAATAGCCTGCAACAGATAAAGCCAGGATAATTATTGCCCGTGCAGCAGATCCTTCCCCCAATCGCGTTAGGGATTGGAGCACATTTACGAGGGCGAGGAACGAGCCCGAAGTTAGTGCGGAAAGCCCGACGGCGACCGCAGGGAGCCGGAACGCCCAAAAATACAAAATGAATCATTAAAACCAAGGAAAATAGCCTTTTTAACAAGGCATATTGATTTTATCTATGGGCTTATCGGGGCAGAAAATGGTCTGTCACTGATGAAATCATATAAAAAAAAACCTATTTTTGCGGCACGAAATGAGTCGAAGAAAGCCCATTTCGCCATCAATAACCATAAAACAAATAAAAAATTTTCGCCATGAACATCTATGACATTTCCGTAAGCAGACGCGAAAACGGACAGGACGTTGACGTTTCGCTAAACACGTATCGAGGACAAGTCCTCTTAATCGTAAACACGGCCACGGGCTGCGGCCTCACACCCCAATACGAGGCGCTCGAAAACCTCTACCGCAAATACAAAGACCAAGGGTTCGTCATCCTTGACTTTCCCTGCAACCAGTTTATGGAACAGGCAAAGGGCAGCGACGAAGACATCAACAGCTTCTGCACCCTGCGTTACGACACCACCTTCCCTCGTTTCAAAAAAATTGACGTGAACGGCCCTGACGAGTCGCCGCTATTCACCTTCCTCAAACAGGCGGTCAAAACCCGCGAAGGCAATTCAAACCTGATGTTGACAATCAGCTCGCGTCTCAACGGTAAAAGCAAACAAGCCAGCGACATCAAGTGGAATTTCGAGAAATTTCTGGTCGATCGGGCCGGCAACGTGGTCAGGCGCTTTGAACCCACCACGACACCGGAGGAACTGGAAAAGTATGTGGTGGAGTTGCTGTAAGTGGTTTAGAAAGCCGCTTCCTTTTTCACCCCTGGCAGCAGCAGATGAAAACACGCCTTCCCCATCGTGCAGTTGTACGGAATTTCGTATTTTTGCATGTGAAAAATACATCTTTATAAATGAACAGACTGTTACAAGCAATGTTGGCACAACGGGACGAATCGCAAGTGGCGAATCTGTCCCGTTTTTTCAAGACCGGAAAGGGTCAATACGGGGAAGGCGATCTGTTTTTGGGCATCAAAGTACCCATAACCCGTGCTGTCGTCAACCAGCATTGGCAAAACACCACGTTTGACGACCTTGAAGCGTGCATTGCGTCAGAATATCACGAAGTGCGCCTGGCCGCGCTGCTCACGCTGGTGAAGATTTTCCATAAGGCCAAACGCTCACCGGAAACGCGGCAGCAGTGCGTAGATTTCTATTTGTCGCATACAGCGTACATCAACAACTGGGACTTGGTGGATTTGAGTTGTTATGAAATTTTAGGAACCTGGTTGCTGGATAAAGACAGAACCCTGCTCTACCAGTTTGCCCAACACGGCAAAACCTTTTGGGAACAGCGCATAGCCATTGTCAGCACGATGCAGTTTGTTCGACACGGCCAACTGGACGACAGCTTTGCCATCGCCGACATTTTGTTGCACCACCCGCACGACCTCATCCAGAAAGCCGTCGGCTGGTTGCTGCGCGAAACTTACAAGCAAGATTCCGCACGACTTCGGGAGTTTTTGGGCACGCGCTACCAAACGATGCCTCGCACGATGCTGCGTTATGCCATCGAAAAATTCCCCGAAGAAGAACGAAAGGCCTATTTGAAAGGAACCGTATAATGAAGATAACTAAAATGTTTTTTGCCCTTTGACATTTTTTATCAGTTATAACAACCATTAAAAGCACATGAATTTCATCGGCCTCATCACCGCCATCGCCACCTTCATTATCATTGGCATTTTCCACCCCATCGTCATCAAATCCGAGTATCACTTCGGCGTGAAGGTTTGGTGGGTACGACTTTATAAAAATTCTGTCAGAATATCGCATTTTTTTACGAAAATATTTTTTCCGTTACTTTCTTTATAACCCAAAGAAAGTAACCAAAGAAAGGTTTCCCGCTAATGTAGAGACGCGGTGCGGCACGGGCTGTGAATGCGTGGTGGCCTACAGCGGCGTGCGAAGGCGCAAAGGTGTGAAGGTTGAGAAGATGATGATAATTCCCCTCCTTTGTTGTGTAGTCCAATGGAT